>JAWVFH010000041.1:0-108746 GCA_033856255.1 Solirubrobacterales bacterium
ACCGGGAGGCGGCGCCCGCGGACCTAGCGCACGCCCACGGTGCCCCCGGCCGACACCACCGCCTCACCCGCCAGGACGACCGGCCCGAGACACGGGCGGAGGACGCCGGAGCCCGCTTAGATGGCGGCCCCGGCGGTGCCGAGGCCGGCCGCTGCGCGCAGCGCGTCGGCCTTGTCGGTGCGCTCCCACGTGAAGTCGTGGTCGTCGCGGCCGAAGTGCCCGTAGGCGGCGGTCTTCTGGTAGATCGGGCGGTGGAGCTTCAGGGTCTCGCGGAAGGCGCCCGGACGCAGGTCGAAGTGCTCGTCGACCAGCTGGGCGATCTGCGACCGGGCGACCTTCTCGGTCCCGAAGGTCTCGACCATGACCGACACCGGATGGGCGACGCCGATCGCGTAGGCCACCTGGACCTCGCAGCGGTCGGCCAGGCCGGCCGCCACCACGTTCTTGGCCACCCAGCGCGCCGCGTAGGCGGCCGAGCGGTCGACCTTGGACGGGTCCTTGCCCGAGAAGGCGCCGCCGCCGTGGCGGGCCATGCCGCCATAGGTGTCGACGATGATCTTGCGCCCGGTCAGGCCGGCGTCGCCCACCGGGCCGCCGATCACGAAGCGCCCGGTCGGGTTGACGAGGAAGTTCTGCTTCGTGTTCAGCTCGCGCTCGTCATAGAGCTCGGCCGGCAGGATCGGATGCAGCACGTGCTCCCAGAGGTCGGGGCGGATCAGCGCGTCGCAGTCGATCCCGTCCTTGTGCTGGGTCGAGATCAGCACCTTCTCGATCTGGATCGGGACGCCGTTCTCGTAGCGGACCGTGACCTGGGTCTTGCCGTCGGGGCGCAGGTATGGCACCACGTCGCCCTTGCGGACCTCGGCAAGACGCTGGGCGAGCTTGTGGGCGAGCGAGATCGGCATCGGCATCAGCTCCGGCGTCTCGCGGGTTGCGTAGCCGAACATCATCCCCTGGTCGCCGGCTCCGGCGACGTCGAGCTCGTCGTCGTCCGCTGGGTCGGTGCGCTTCTCGAGCGCGTTGTCGACGCCCTGGGCGATGTCGGGCGACTGCTTGTCGATCGCGTTGATCACCGCGCAGGAGTCGGCCGAGAAGCCGAGGTCGGCGTCGGTGTATCCGATCTTGCGGATCGTCTCCCGGGCGATCTCCTGGATGTCGACGTAGGTGTCGGTCGAGATCTCGCCGGAGACGACCACGAGGCCCGTGTTGACGAGCGTCTCGCAGGCGACGCGGCCGTAGGGATCGTCAGCGAGCACGGCGTCGAGGACGCCGTCGGAGATCTGGTCGGCGACCTTGTCCGGGTGGCCCTCGGTGACCGACTCGGAGGTGAACAGGTACTCGTTTTCGCCAAGGTTGGAAGTCATATGCGGGGAGAGACTAGAGATCTCGCGTCGACTAGTCGCCGCATCTGACGCCGACTAGTCGCCGGCCGGCTCGGCCTGGCTGACGAGCAGGCGCAGGTCGGTCGCCAGCACGTCGTCGTCGGTGCTGACCGCGAGCCCGAGCGCCTCGAGACGGCGAATGTCGCCGGCAAAGGTCGCGTAGAGCGGATCCTCGGCCAGGCCCGCCTGCTCGCCGATCGTCACCAGGTCGGCGAGATCGAGATAGGCGAGCACCGAGACCTGGTCGGGGAAGCCGTCGGTGGCCCGCTGGTAGAGCTGGTGCTCGTCGAGGCCGCCGTCGTCGTCGATCAGACCGGCCACCCCGGCCGGGTCGGTGGCGATCGCGGCGAGCCCGTCGAAGACCGCGTACGTCAGCTCGACGGCGGGCGAGACCCGGAGGCTGTTCGTCTCCACCCCAGAGACCTCCTGCTGGCCGAAGACGGGCGCCTGCAGGTCGCTGCCGGTGTCGACCGCATCCGCCAGCGGCGCCTCCAGCGCTGCCAGTCCCTTGCGCGCCTCCTCCTCGTCGACGCCGTCGGCGACGAAGAGCAGATACGGAGGCACCGTGGCCGCCGTCGCTCCCGCCTGGTCGGGTCCGGGCTCGAGCGCGAAGGCCGCCTGGTCGCCGAGCGCGTCGAGCAGCTGGCCCTCGATGTCGACGTTGTCGCTGCGGCGCAGCGCGTCGACCAGATCCTGGAAGCCGCTGGCGATGCCCGGTGCCTGGGCGCTGGCCTGGGCGAGCAGGGCGCTGACCGTCTGCTTCGGCGGACCGATGCCGAGATAGGCGAGCGTCTGCGGCCGGAGCTTCTCCGCCAGCCCGGGCTCGAACGGCGGGAAGGCGGCGAAGAAGTTCGGCGACGCCTTCTCGCGCTCGGGGTCGAGGGCGCTGCGCACCGCGAGCTCGAAGCCGTCGTCGTCTGCGCTCAGCGACGCCGCCACCCCGCGGGTGGCGCCCGGTGCGGTCAACGGGGTCAGCGTCGCCAGGCCGCCCGTGGCTCCTGCGATGAGCTCGGAGACCCCGTCGGGCGAAACCCATGCCTCGGCGACCCGGTGCTCCGGGAGCCGATCGCGGACCTCGGTCGCGGTCGGGTCGTCGGCCAGCGACTCCGTGCCGTCGGCGCCGGTCGCCGTCGCGATCAGCGCCCGCACGCCGTCCTCGGTGCCGATCACCAGGAACCCCTGCACCTGGGCGGTGGCGACGTGCTGCTGGTCGACGCTGACCTCGACCCCCTCGTACTCGGAGGTCTGCGTCTGGCCGACCGCGAGCGCGTCGGCGTACTGGCCGGCGCCCTTGGAGTCCTTGGCCTCGAGCAGATCGACCCGCTCGGGGACGGTCGCCGCGCCGGGGACGATCGCCATCGCCGCCTCGCCGCCGAACCACGGCCGCACGTCGCGCTCGAAGTCGAGCGACCCGGTCGCGGGACTCGGGATCAATGCCAGGGCGCGCTTGGAGATCTGGCCGCCGATCACGGGCAGGCGGGCGAGCACGTCGCCGGCGCTCGCCGCCTGGTCGGTCTCGGGATCGAGGTTGACGTGCAGGTAGGCGAGCGCGTCGGCCGGCACCAGGTCCGCGGCGTCGTCGGCCGGCGGGCAGGTGTCGCCGCCCGGGAAGTCGCAGGGCAGGTTCGGGACCGCGAGCGAGAGGAAGGCGAGCACGACGATCGCGGCGCCGAGCGCGAGCACCAGGCGGCGCCGCGCGATCACCGAGAGCGAGGCCCAGAAACGCTTGATCCCGCGGCCGGCCGCGATCGGCACCCGGACCAGCAGGCTGCCCAGCCTGGCCAGGAAGCGTCCGGTCACGAAGACGATGTCGCCGGCCGCGTAGCGGATGCTGCGCAGACGTTTGGCGATGGCGGCCGGGATCCCTCCCGCTGACGGCTTGCGCACGGGCGCTGTTTATACCGCCGCGCGCTCGCCCCGGCCAGACCTCTTCTTCTTCGGTATGAAATCGATCACCAGCGGGACGCCCTCGAGCCGGTAGTGCTCGCGCATCCGGTTCTCCAGGTGGTAGGCCCAGTCGCGGGTGATCAGCCGCCGGTCGTTGACCTGGATCGCGATCCGCGGCGGCCGCGTCCCGACCTGGGCCGAGTAGTAGAGCCGCAGGCGCTTGCCCCGCTTCTGGGGCGGCGGATGGTTGGCGACGACCTCGCCGACGAAGCCGTTCAGCTGCGGGGTCGGCACCCGCTCGGCGCGGCGGTCGGCGAGCGCGATCGCCTGCTCGAGCAGCTTCGGCACCCCGCGCCCGCTGACCGCGGAGCAGGCGATCACCGGCGGGCGCTGGCGGATCCGGCGAGCGAGCCTTGCCTTGGTGTCCTTCAGAACAAGGCCTCCCACGTCCTCGGCTTCGCCTCCGGGCGTGTTCGGGTTTTCTGAGACTACGTCCCACTTGTTCAGGGCGATCAGCGTCGCGCACCCGGTCTTCATGGCCAGCTCGGCGACCCGCAGGTCCTCCGCGGTCACCCCCTCGGCGGCGTCGCAGACGACCAGCGCCACGTCGGCGCGCTCGGCGGCGCGCTCGGAGCGCAGCTGGGCGTAGTAGTCGACCGTGCCGGCGACCTTCGTCCGGCGCCGGATCCCGGCCGTGTCGATCAGCACCACCGGCCGGCCGTCGACCTCGAGCCGCGTGTCGATCGAGTCCCGGGTCGTCCCCGCCATCTCCGAGACGATCACCCGCTGCGAGCCGAGGAAGGCGTTGACGAGCGATGACTTGCCGACGTTCGGCCGCCCGATCACGGCCAGCGCGACCGGCTCCTGCCCCTCCTCCGGCAGCTCGACCGCCGCTGCCCGGGCGAGGTCCGCGAGCCGGTCGAGCAGATCTCCCGTGCCGCGCCCATGCGTCGCCGACACCGGGATCGGGGTCCCGAGGCCGAGGGCGTGGAGCTCGGCCGCGAGCGGCTCCTCGCGGTCGGAGTCCACCTTGTTGGCGACGACGACGACCGGCAGGTCGGCGCGGCGCAGGATCTCGGCCACCTCGGCGTCGCCCTGGCGCAGGCCGGCGCGGGCGTCGAGCACGATCGCGACCCCGTCGGCGTCGGTGATCGCCTCCCGGGCCTGGCCCTGGACCGCGCGCGAGAGCGAGTCCGACGCCTCGAGGTCGACGCCGCCGGTGTCGATCAGCTCGAAGCGGACCCCGTTCCACTCGCACTCCAGCGCCTTGCGGTCCCGGGTCACCCCCGCCTGCTTGTGGACCACCGCCTCGCGCCCGCCGACCAGCCGGTTGACGAGCGTCGACTTGCCGACGTTGGGGAAGCCGACAACGGCGATCCGCGGCAGCCTGCTTTCCACGCTCATCACTCAGCCCAGCCCGCGCTCGCGGGCGATCGACACCACCCGGCCGATCACCTCTTCGATCCCGACCCCGGTGGTGTCGAGCTCGACCGCGTCATCGGCGGCGTGCAGGGCGCCGAACTCGCGCTCCCGGTCACGGCGGTCCCGCTTGGCCTGGGCCGCGAGCACCTCGGCCACGGGCTCGCCGCGCTCCGCGGCGCGGCGCCGGGCGCGCGCGGCGCCGCTGGCGGTGAGGAAGACCTTGAGCGGCGCGGCGGGGCTGACCACGGTGGCGATGTCGCGTCCCTCGGCGACGTAGCGACCGCCCGCGATCAGCTCCCGCTGGCGCTCCACCATCGCCGTCCGCACCCCCGGGTGGACGGAGACCCGCGACGCGGCCTCGGTCACGGCCGGCTCGCGGATCGCCTCGCTGACGTCCTCGCCGCCGAGCAGCACGGCCGGCCCCTCGAGCTCGATCTCCAGCCCCCGGGCGAGCCTGCCGACAGCGCCCGCGTCATCGACGTCGAGCCCGGCGCGCAGCGCCGCCAGGGCGACGCTGCGGTACATCGCCCCGGAGTCCAGGTAGGTGAACCCGAGCGCCGCCGCGACGCCTCGGGCGACGGTTGACTTGCCGGCCCCGGCGGGCCCATCGATCGCGATCACCATGGCGGCGGTGAGGATAGGCTGCAGGGGATGGAGAGTTGGGATCTCGCCGAGCTGGAGGTCGACAGACACCATCCGCGGGTGCTGTCCTCCGACGACGAGGGGCGGGCGATCGTGCTCGAGCTGCCGGCCGGGGAGAAGCTCGGCGAGCACCAGGTGCACGAGCGGGCATGGCTACTGGTCGTCTCCGGCGCGATCGAGATCTCCGAGCCGGGCGGCGAGCCGATCGCCGGCGGCGCCGGGCTGCTCGCGGCCTTCGACCCGAACGAGCGCCACGAGGTCGCGGCCACCGCCGATGCCCGCCTGCTGCTGGTGCTCTCGCCGTGGCCCGGCGACGGCCACCCGTCTCAGCCGGCCAGCTGAGCCAGGTCCGACCCGAAGCCCGGGTAGCTGACGCCGGCGGCGTCGAACCCGCCGACCTCCACCCCTTCCTCGGAGCCGATCCCGGCGATCGCGCCGAGCATCGCCAGGCGATGGTCGCCGGCGGCGTCGATCGTGCCGCCGCGCAGTCCGCCGGTGCCGGCGACCGCGAAGCCGTCCTCGGTCGCCTCGATCGAGGCGCCGAGGCCCGCGAGCCCGTCGACCACGGTCGCGATCCGATCCGACTCCTTGTGGCGCAGTTCCTCGGCGCCCGAGACCACCGTCTCGCCGTCGGCGAAGCAGGCCGCGAGCGCCACCAGCGGCAGCTCGTCGATCGCCAGCGGCACCTCGCCGCCGCCGACCCGGGTCGCCTGCAGCGGTCCCGAGCGCGCGACGATCGTCGCCACCGGCTCCGGGCCCGCGGCCGCGGTCTCGATCACCTCGATCGCGGCTCCCATCCTGGTCAGGATCCCGAGCAGCCCGATCCGCCCCGGGTTGATCCCGACCCCCTCGAGGCGGACCTCGCTGCCGCGAACGAGCAGCGCCCCGACGAGGAAGAAGGCGGCCGAGGAGAAGTCGCCCGGGACCACGATCACGCCCGGCTCCAGCCGCTCCGCCGGCTCGACCGTGACCCGCTTCGCGGGCAGCTCGCCGTGGATCGTCACCGGGGTGCTCGCGTTCTCGGTCCGCACCGAGCCCCCGGCGGCGCGCAGCATGCGCTCCGTGTGGTCGCGGGTCGGGCGCCGCTCGATCACGCTCGTCGATCCCTCGGCGAGCAGGCCGGCCAGCAGCAGGCACGACTTCACCTGCGCTGAGGCCACCGGCAGGCGGTACTCGATCCCGCGCAGCGCCGCGCCGCGGACGATCAGCGGCGGCAGGCGCCCGTCGCGCGCCTCGACCTCGGCGCCCATCAGGGCCAGGGGCTCGGCGACCCGGTCGACGGGCCGCCGGCGAATCGACTCGTCGCCGTCGAGGGTCCACTCGCCGCCCGGCTGTCCGGCGAGCCAGCCGGGGAGCAGCCGCAGCAGCGTGCCGGCGTTGCCGACGTCGATCGCCGCCGCGCGGGCGCCGCGGAGCCCCGCCCCTCGCACCCGCACCTCCATCTCGTCGCGCTCGACCTCGGCGCCGACCGCCCCCGCGGCCGCCAGGGTCGAGATCGTGTCCTCGGCGACCAGGTAATTCTCAATCCGCGTCTCGCCCTCCCCCATCGCCGCGACGATCGCCGCCCGGTGGGAGATCGACTTGTCGGGGGGCGGGGTGAGCGCGCCGCGCAGCGCCGCGGGCTCGAAGCGCGTCATCCCTCGCCGCCGGCGACGACCGAGACGACGTGGTCGAGCCCGCGGACGACCTCCGCCGCGCGCGCCGCCTCGTCGGCGCCGGCGACCCAGACCGAGATCGCGCCGGTCCGCATGTCGGGGGCCGGGTAGAGCGCCATGTCGACGATGTTGACCTGGGCGTGACCGAGCGCGAGCGCGACCTCGGCGACGGTTCCCGGGCGGTTCTCGACCCCGATCCGCAGCTCGCGGAGCTCGCCGCCCGCGAGGTCGGCCTCGAGCAGCCGGCGCCGGTCCTCGCCCGCGGCCGCGTGCCAGGCGCCGACCGCGTCGGCGTCGCCGGAACGAATCAGCGCGGCAGCGTCACGCAAACGTTCCCCGATCGCGTCGATGCCCTGGGCGACCGCCTCGCGGTTGGTGGCGAAGATGTCGCCCCAGATCGCCGGGTTGGCGCCCGCGACCCTGGTCGTGTCGCGGAAACTGGTCCCCACCTCGGGCAGCCGCTCCGATTCCTCCGAGAGGGCCGCGGCGGCCTCGGAGACGAGGGCGTTCGCGAGCACGTGCGGCAGATGGCTGACGGTCGCCATCACCCGGTCGTGCGTCGCGGCATCGATCGCCTGCGGCCGGGCGCCGAGGTCGGTGAGCGTGCTCTGCAGGCGGTCGTAGTGGACGCCGCTGGAGCGCGACGTCGGGGTCAGATACCAGCGCGCGCCCTCGAGCAGCTCGGCGCGGGCGTTGGCGACCCCGGCCGTCTCGGCGCCGGCGAGCGGATGGCCGCCGATGAAGCGCGCGTCGTCGCCGCGCGCGGCCAGGCCCTCGATCAGCTCGCGCTTGGTCGAGCCGACATCGGTGACGACGGTCCCGTCGCCGGTCTCCGCGAGCGCGTCGGCGATGAGCCCGGGCAGGGCGGTGACGGGGGCGGCGCAGAAGACGACCACGGCGCCATCGACCGCCTCCGCCACCGACGGCGCCGCGCGGTCGAGCGCCCCGAGCTCGAGCCCGCGCTCGAGGTTGGACGGCTCGGTGTCGAAGCCGGCGACCTCGGCGTCGAGGCGCCGCTTCGCCGCCAGCCCGATCGAGCCGCCGATCAGACCGACCCCTAGGACAGCGATCTTCAAACCGTGACTAGCTTGCCCGCGACCTCGGCAACCCGCCGGAGCTGGTCGGCGTAGTCGGCGAAGTCCGCCGTCGCCAGCGCCTGCGGCCCGTCGCAGATCGCGTGCTCGGGGTCGTTGTGCACCTCGACGATGATCCCGTCGGCGCCGGCGGCCGCCGCGGCCATCGACATCGCCGGGACCCAGTCGCGCCGGCCCGGGGCGTGGCTCGGGTCGACGACGACCGGCAGGTGGGTGAGCTCGCGCAGGGCGGGGATCGCCAGGAGGTCGAGGGTGAACCGGTAGGCGGTCTCGAAGGTGCGGATGCCGCGCTCGCACAGCATCACGTTCGGATTGCCCTCCTTGAGCACGTACTCGGACGCCATCAGCAGGTCGTCGAGGGTCGATGAGAGGCCGCGCTTCAGCAGGACGGCCTTGCCGGTCCGACCGACCTCGGTCAGCAGCGTGTAGTTCTGCATGTTGCGCGCCCCGATCTGGATCACGTCGGCGACCTCGACCACGTCGGCGACGTCGCGGACGTCCATCAGCTCGGTGACGATCGGCAGCCCGGTCTCCTCCTTGGCCTCCTGCAGCAGGCGCAGGCCCTCGACCCCGAGGCCCTGGAAGCTGTACGGCGAGGTGCGCGGCTTGTAGGCGCCGCCCCGCAGCATCGTCGCGCCGTGCTCGCTGACGACCCGCGCCGTCTCCAGCGTCTGCTCGCGGCTCTCAACCGTGCAGGGGCCGGCGATCAGGCCGAAGTGGTCGCCGCCGATCCGCCGGCCGTCGATCTCGATCACGGTCCGCTCGCCCTTCTTGAACTGCGCCGAGGCGAGCTTGTACGGCTTCAGGATCGGGACCAGGTGGTCGACCCCGTCGTAGCCCTCGAGCCCGAGCGCGGCGACCCGGTCGCGATCGCCGATCGCGCCGATCACCGTCAGCAGCTCGCCCTGCGAGAGGTGAGCCGAACAGCCCACCTCCTCGATTCGCTCGACGACGTGGGAGATCTGCTCCTCCGTCGCCCCCTCTTTCATCACGATCATCATCTGATTGTTCTCCGTGCGGTGTGTCTTGGAACGACTAGCTGCTGCTACGGCGTCCGGGGTGAAGATCCTGCGCTTCCAAGGGGCCTGTCGGCCGGGCCGGACGCCTAGCTAAATCGCCAATAGGAAAACCACGCGCACGACTCGACGCCCGGGCGGGCGATCTCGAGAGCCGTCATGAGGGCGCGGTTCATTGCGGCGTTTTGTACCAGCTGGGTGCGGAAAGGGCAAGTAACGTGGCCCGTGCGCCATCTTTCGCCCGCGGGGGTGGCGATGTCGAGCTCTAGTCGCATACCGACTACAACTCGACAGGTGCCCAAGGGCTCGATCGAGTTTGAGCAGGTAGAACCGACGCACCCGGATGCCGTCGCGCTCGCCCGTGCTGCGACCGAGGAGGGCGAGCGTGTGTACGCGGACCTCGGACTCGGGCCTGCCCCGTCTCTCGCCGAGCTGGTCGACGCACGCGGCCGGATCCTCCTCGCCCGCCTCGGCGGGCGGCCGATCGGCTGCGGAGCACTCCGGACGCTCGGCCCTCGTACGGCCGAGATCAAGCGCATGTTCGTGGTCGCTGACCTACGTGGCCGCGGCATCGGCCGCGAGCTGCTCGTGGCGCTCGAGGGCGCTGCCCGCGAGCTCGACTACGAGCGCGTCCGGCTCGACACCGGATCTCGCCAGCAGGCGGCGATCGGCCTCTACCGCTCCTCCGGCTACCAGGAGATCCGCGACTACAACGCCAAGCCCGGCGCTGACCTGTGGTTCGAGAAGCGGCTCTAACGTTGGCTTCGTGATCGCCGCCGCCCTGGCCGCCGTCGTCCTCGCCGCTTCCCCCCAGCCCGGGTTCGAGGCCAGCTCGACTCCGATCCAGGGCAAGGTGCGCGAGCGGATCGTCGGCAGTTCCTGGCACCGGGGCTGCCCGGTCGCGCTCGGCAAGCTGCGCCTGCTGGAGCTCACCTACCGCGGCTTCGACGGCGACTCGCATCACGGCCGCCTGGTCGTCAACCGCCGCTTCGACGACCGGATCATCGCCGTCTTCAAGCGCCTCTACGCGATCGGCTACCCGATCCGCCGCATGGAGCTGATCGACCGCTTCGGCGCCGACGACCACCGCTCGATGGCGGCCGACAACACCTCGGGCTTCAACTGCCGCTTCGTCGCCGGCACGAGCCGCTGGTCGATGCACGCCTACGGCCTCGCGGTCGACATCAACCCGGTCGAGAACCCCTACGTCTCGGGCTCGCACGTCTCACCGCCGGCCGGCGAGCCCTACGCCGACCGCTCCCGCCACGCGGCCGGGATGATCCACGACGGCGATCAGGTCGTGAAGGCGTTCGCCCGCCGCGCCGGCTGGGAGTGGCTCGGCGACGGTCCGCAGCCCTACCGCGACTACCAGCACTTCTCGGCGGACGGGACGTGAGCGCCGGTTCGCCAATCAGACCGCTCGTCGAGGAGGACGCAGCCGAGCTGTATGCGCTCGTCGACTGCAACCGGGCCCGTCTCGCGCACTGGATGCCATGGGCGGCCGAGCAGACCCTTGACCAGACGAAGGCCTTCATTAGCCGGGCGTTGCAGCAGGAGCAGGTAGAGGATGGGTTCCAACGCGCCGTGGTCGTTGGCGCCGCGATCGCTGGAACCATCGGCTTTCACCGCATCGACCGCGACAACCGGAGCACCTCCATCGGCTACTGGATAGGAGCGGAGTTCGAGGGGCAGGGCGTGATGAGCGCTGCCGTCACCGAGCTCATCCGGCACGCGTTCGGTGCTTTGCAGCTGCACCGAGTCGAGTTGCAGATCGCGCCCGACAACGAACGCAGCCGCGCGCTCGCGGCGCGCCTCGGGTTCCGCGAGGAGGGTCTGCTCCGCGACGCCGAGCGCTTCGGTGAGGAGTACCGCGACCTCCTCATGCACTCGCTACTCGCTACGGAGTGGGAAGCGAGAACTTGATCGCGTTCTGGCCGAAGTAGACGACCAGCTTGCGGTAGTAGCCGATCGTGTCGATGACCTCGCGCTTCTTCGCCTTCACCGACGCGTCGGAGGTCGTGAAGCACCCGGCGCTGTCCGAACAGAGCGTGACGGTGGCGGTCGAGGTCGCCTTCGAATCGCCCCAGTTCTTCCAGTCCAGGTCCTTCGCCTTCACCGACTGCGTCGTCCCGGTCTCCCCCGCGGAGTACTTGAGCTTCGACGGCTTGCTCGGGAAGCTCCCGTGGTGGGCGCCCGAGTAGATCACGGTCTTGGCGATCGCGGCCGAGGCGGTCGCGAGCAGCAGGCAGCAGCTGATCAGGGCGAGTCTCTTCATCGCTACAGGCTCTCACCCAGGGCGGTCAGGAACCTGCGGTTCTCGTCCGGCGTCCCGTAGCTGACCCGGATGTGCCCGGGCCCGCCCAGCGGCGTGCCCCGCCGGACCAGGATCCCGGCCTCGGCGAGGACGGCCGCCACCGCCTCGTCGTCGCGATCGCCGAGGTCGATCCAGGAGAAGTTGGCCTGCGAGTCCGGGGTCGACAACCCGAGCTCGCGCACCCCCTCCTCGACCGTCACGCGCTCGATCAGGTTGCGCTCGACGCGCGCCGCGACGTCGTCGGAGTGGCGGATCGCCTCCGCGGCCGCCGCCTGGGCGAGGGCGTTGACGCTGAACGGCTGGCGCACCGCGTCGATCGCGGCGCGGAACTTCGGCGAGCACAGCGCGTAGCCGACCCGCAGGCCGGCGAGCCCGTAGACCTTGCTGAACGTCCGCAGCAGGACGAGGTTGGGGAACTCCTTGCGCAGGTCGACGCTGTCGTCGGGATCGTCGTCGAGCTGGAACTCGACGTAGGCCTCGTCGACGAGCACGGTGACGTGGTCCGGGACCCGCTCGCAGAACTCGGCGATCCGGGCGGCGGGGATGTGGGTCGACGTCGGGTTGTTGGGGTTGCAGATGACGACCAGCTGCGTGGCGGCGGTGACCTCGGTCGCGATCGCCTCGAGGTCGTGGACGTCGCCCTCGGCCAGCGGCACGCGGATCTCGCGGGCCCCGGAGAGCGGCGCCAGGTAGGGATAGATCGAGAACGAGGGCCAGGCGTAGACGAGCTCGGCTCCCGGCTCGCAGAGCGCCAGCGCCGCCGCCAGGAGGATCTCGCAGGAGCCGTTGGCGAGCGCGACCCCGGCCGGCTCGACCTCGTAGCGCTCGGCGATCCGCGTCCGCAGCAGGCCGGCGCTCGGATCCGGGTAGCGGTTCGTGTGGGCGGCCGAGCGGGCGATCGCCTCGATGACGGCGGGATGCGGCCCGAAGGGCGACTCGTTCGACGCCAGCTGGGCGATCCCCTCGTCGGAGATCGACTCCGGCGCCTTGCCGGCGGGAGCGCCGGCAACGTAGCCCGGGATCTGGGCGAGCTTGTGGGCGAACTGGACGCTCACGGACCCTCCTACTGCGCCGAGTGCAGGTCGGCGCGCAGGCGACGGGTCTCGCCGATGTAGACGTGCTCGGGGCGGCGGTCGGCCGGCGCGTAGTAGTGCGCGAGCACCCGGATCACCCGCTCCATCGCTCCCGGGACGTCGAGCTCGCGATTGCATAGCAGCGGCACCTGGTCGAGGCCGACGGCGCGCGCCCCTACGGCCGGGAACTGCGCGTTGAGGTCGTCGGTGCAGGTGAGGATCACGGAGACGAAGTCAGCCGGCTCGAGCGAGTTGCGCTCGATCAGCGCCCGCATCAGCTCCTCGGTCGCGTCGAGGATCGCGCGCTCGTCGTTGCGCTCCGCCTGGACGGCGCCGCGCACGGCCCAGAGGCGTGGCTGAGGGTCGTTCGTCATCGCTGCGGATCCTTCCAGAGCCGGCGCAGCTCGGCGGCGCGCAGCTTGCGCGCCTCGCCGCGGGCCAGCTCGCCCAGGCGCAGCGGCCCGAAGGCGACCCGCTCCAGCTCGACGACCTCGTTGCCGATCGCCTCGGCCATCCGGCGCAGCTGGCGGTTGCGGCCCTCGCGGATCGTGATCTCGAGCACCCGGGCAGACACCCGCCGAACCCGGGCCGGCGCCGTCGGCCCGTCCTCGAGCTCGACGCCGTCGCGCAGGCGGCCGATCTCGGTCTCGCTCGGCGGCCGGCGCAGCCGCGCCCTGTAGGTCTTCGGCACCTCGTAACGGGGGTGCATGAGCCGGTTCGCCAGCTCGCCATCATTGGTGACGAGGATCAGCCCGGTCGAGTCCACGTCGAGGCGCCCGACCGGGTAGAGGCGGCGCTTCGAGTCGATCAGCTGGGTGACCGCGCGCCTGCGTCCTGGCTCGCTCGCGGTCGAGGTCACCCCGGTGGGCTTGTTCAGCATCCAGACCTCGCGTGCCTCGGGCCCGACCTGGCGCCCGTCCACCTCCACCCCGCTCTCGAACTCGACGTCGCGGGCCGGGTCACGGACGACCTCGCCGCCGACCCGGACCCGGCCGGCGACGATCAGCTCCTCGGACTTGCGGCGCGAGGCGACGCCCGAATGGGCCAGGTACTTGGCGAGACGCATGCGCCGAAGCTAGCGTGCTCGGGTACTCAGCCGGCCCGCTGCTCGCCGGCCTTCAGTAGCCGTTCGCGCAGCTCCGCCTCATCCTCTGGCGTCGGATCGAAGCGCGCCGGATCCGGCAGCGCGTCGAGACCGGAGAGGCCGAAGAGACGCTCGAACAGCGGCGTCGTCCGGTGGATGACGGCGCCGAAGCGCGAGCGGCCGGACTCCTCGATCAGGCCGCGCTCGGTGAGCGTGTGCAGCGCCGACTCCGAGGCGACGCCGCGGATCCGGGCGATCTCCGGGCGCGAGACCGGCTGCAGATAGGCGATGATCGCCAGCGTCTCCGCCTGCGCTTGGGTGAGCGGCGGGGTCCGCGGCTTGGCGAGAAGGCGCCGTGCCGCGTCGCCGGCCTCGGGGTGAGCGGCGAGCGTGTGGCCGCCCGCGACCTCGCGCAGGACGACGCCGCGCCCGGCCAGCGACGCGCCGAGCAGGTCGATCGCCCGGTCGATCTCGGCCTCGGTCACCTCGCACGCCTCGGCCAGCTCGGCGGTGCTCACCGGCTCGGGCGAGAGGAAGAGCAGGGACTCGACGACCTGCTCCAGCGAACTCATGCTGCCTCCACCGTGATCGGCCCGAAGACGCCCTTCTGCCTCCACGTCGCCTCGCCCTGCTTGTGCAGCTCGAGCAGGGCGAACAGGGTCACCGCCTGGGTGAGCTTGTCCTCGTCACCGAAGCTCTCGTCGAAGTCGAGCGAGTCGCGGCCGGCGAGCAGCTCGCGCAGCAGGCGCAGGCGCTTGTCGAGGGAGACGGTCGGGCGGATGTGCGAGAGGTCGGGCTGTGGCGGCACCCGCAGGAGGTCGCCGATCGAGACCGCCAGCAGCTCGGGCTCATACGACGGGCGGGCCGCGTCGAGCGCCACCCGGCGCAGCTCCGCCGGCAGCGGCGCCGAGCGGTACAGGTAGCGACGCCCGTCGGCGAACAGCTCCGCCAGATGCGCGGCGGCGTCGCGGTAGCGGCGGTACTCGAGCATCCGCGCCAGCAGCTCCTCGGCCGCCTCCTCCGGCGCCAGCTCGAGCAGCTCCTCCTCGGGCGCCGGCAGCAGCAGCCGCGACTTCAGCTCCAGCAGCGAGGCGATCAGGACCAGGAACTCGGTCGCGGCCTCCAGGTCGAGCTCGCCCTGCTCCTCCACGCGCTGCAGATAGGCGATCACGATCTCGCCCAGCTCCACCTCGGCCAGCGCGATCTCCTCGCGCAGGACGACCGTCATCAGCAGGTCGAACGGGCCCGCGAAGACGTCCAGATCCAGGTCGAGCTCGGCGGCTCTCATCCTGCGCAGGGTAAAGACCGGGTCGGCGTTACTGCGGGGTTCCCACGCCCATCGCCGCACGGACCTCGGCGACGGTCACGGAGGCGATCGAGCGCGCCTTCTCGGCGCCCGCGGCGAGGATGCCTTCGAGCGCGGCCTCGTCACCCCGCAGCTCGGTGTAGCGCTCGCGCACCGGGGCCAGGTAGTCGACCACGGCGTCGGCCACCGCGCGCTTGAAGTCGCCGTAGCCCGAGCCGTCGAACTCGCGCTCGACCTCGGCCGGATCGACGCTCCTGATCACCGCGAGGACCTCGATCAGGTTCGCGATCCCCTGCTTGCCCTCGCCGCGGACGACGCCCGAGCCCGAGTCGGTGACCGCGCTCATCACCTTCTTGCGTACGGCGTCGGGCTCCTCGAGGACGTAGATCGTCCCCGGCTCGGTTCCGCCCGTGGTCGCCATCTTCGAGCCCGGCTCCTGCAGGTCCATGATCCGCCCCCCGACCTCGGGAATCCGGGGCTCGGGCTCGACCAGGATCGGGTCGGCCGCGGCGAAGCGCTCGTTGAAGCGCCGCGCGATCTCGCGCATCAACTCGACGTGCTGGCGCTGGTCGTCGCCGACCGGGACCTCACCGGCCTTGTAGGCGAGCACGTCGGCCGCCTGCAGGACCGGATAGAGGAACAGGGCCGCCGAGACCAGCTCGCGCTGCTTGGCCGACTTGTCCTTGAACTGGGTCATCCGGTTGAGGTCGCCGTGCGCGGTGACGGCGGAGAGCAGCCAGCAGAGCTCGGTGTGCTCGTGGACGTCGGACTGGCGGAAGAGGATGCAGCGCTCGGGGTCGAGCCCGGCCGCGATCAGGATCGCCGTCGTGTCGTAGAGCCGCTCGCGCAGCTCCGCCGGGTCGTAGGCGACCGAGAGCGCGTGCAGATCGACGATGCAGTAGATCGCCTCGCCCCCCGCCAGCTGGGCGCGGTCCTGGCCTTCGACGTACTGGCGGATCGCGCCGATGTAGTTGCCGAGGTGCTTGCGCCCGGTGGGCTGGATGCCGCTGAAGATCCTCACGCGCGGGGAGCCTACGGGAGGCTCGGTTCGAGCCTACGGGAGGCTGGGCTCGGGCTCGGCTTCGGCGCCCTCGCGCTCCGCGGAGCGGCCGCACTCGCCAGCGGTCGCCGCCGCGCCGGGCCCGCGCGAGGGCTCGCGCGCCGAGGCGTGCCCGGGGTTGCGCACGCTGAGCAGCGCGATCGAGCCGCCGATCGCCATCAGCGCCGCCGCCAGCAGCATCCCGAGGTGGAAGGCCGACTCCGAGGAGGAGACGATGTCCGCCTTGAGCTCGGTCGCTTCGGCGGCGGGAACGTCGCCGACGTCCCCGCCCGAGAGCGGCTGCTCCTTGGCGTCCTTGACAGCCGCCCGGGCCTCCGCTCCGATCGGCACGCCGGCGGTGCGGTCATCGAGCGAGGACGCGAACTGAGCCGAGACGACCGCGCCGAGCGCCGCTATCGCGAGCACCCCGGCGACCCTGGCGACGGCGTTGTTGATGCCCGAGGCGACGCCGACGTGGCGTTCCTCGACCGAGTCGAGCACGGTCGTGGTCAGCGGCGCCACCGTCATCGAGAGGCCGAACCCGAACAGGAGCAACGACGGGAGGATGTCGGTGACGTAGGTGGGATCCGAGTCGAGGCGCAGGAGCAGGGCGAGCCCGACGGCGGCGATCAGCGGGCCGATGCCCATCACCAGTCGCGGGCCGATCCGCCCGGCGAGAGCCCCGAAGCGGCCCGAGAGCAGGAACATCAGCACGGTGACCGGGGTGGTGGCCGCCCCGGCCTGGAAGGCCGTGTAGCCGGCGACCTGCTGCAGGAACAGGGTGATGAAGAAGAACGATGAGATCAGGCCCGCGTAGACGCACAGCGTGGCGAGGTTGACGGCGCTGAAGTTGTGCGAGCGAAAGAGCTCGAGCGGCAGGATCGGCGCGCGGGCCCGCCGCTCCCACCAGACGAAGGTCGCCAGGAGCGCGATCCCGGCGATCAGCGGGACGAAGACGATCGGGTCGGCGAAGCCGTAGGTCGGCTGCTCGATCAGGGCGAACACGGGCCCGGCCAGCCCGAGCGCCGAGAGCAGGATCCCGATCACGTCGATCCCGTGGACGGCGTCGGGGTCGGTGCTCTCGTCGATCGCCCGCAGCGCCAGCCAGACGGTGAAGACGATCAGGGGAATGTTGACCCAGAAGATCAGGCGCCAGTCGATCTCGACCAGCAGCCCGCCGCCGGCCGGGCCCACCAGGGTCGAGATCCCCGCCCACGCCGTCCACAGGCCGACCGCCCGCCCGCGTGCCTCGCCCTCGAAGGTCGCCGCCAAGATCGCCAGCGAGCCGGGGACCAGCAGCGCCCCGGCGATCCCCTGCAGCGCCCGGGCGCCGACGAGGGCCTCGTCGGTCGGCGAGACGGCGCACAGGATCGATGTCGCCGCGAAGCCGATCAGCCCGATCACGAACATCCGCTTGCGCCCGTAGAGATCGCCCAGTGAGCCGCCGACCAGGAGCAGCGAGACCAGGGTCAGCATGTAGGCCTCGACGATCCACTGCTGGCCCGCCAGCCCCGTGTTCAGATCCTCCTGGATCGACGGAAGGGCGACGTTGACGACGGTCGAGTCGAGGAAGACGATCGTCGAGCCGAGGATCGTCGCGAGAAGAGTCAGCTTCTGCTTGCGGGTCACCGTTTTCTGAGTCTCGCACGGCAGGTCGAGGGACCTCCGGCGGCGCCGCGGCCGTATTGAGGTCATGCGACGACTTCTCTCGTTCCAGGCAGTGATCATCACCGCGCTCGCGCTTGCTACCCCCGCCGCCGCCTCCGGCGGCCCGGCGATCCCGGGCGGCGCCTTCGGCGGCCACGGCGTCACCGGGCCGGCCGGCCTCCCGAGCTCCGACTACCGGTACGTGACGTTCAACGTCGGAGACCGGACGATCGTCGAGCGGATCAGCACCGACACCGGGATCGTCACGCGCACGAAGTACCTCGACGGCGCCTGGGCGCTCCCGGCGGTCACGATCCTCGGCAGCGCGAGCGGGCTCTCGGCCGACGGGCGGACCCTCGTCCTGATCAGGCCCGAGTACCGCCTGCGGGCGCAGGAAACGACGATGCGGATCGTCGACCCGGTCACCCTGCGGTCGATCCAGCGGATCAACCTCGACACCCGCGCCAGCTTCGACGCGATCTCCCCGGACGGCAGCCTGCTGTACCTCGTCCAGTACGCCGATCCCCGCGACCCGCTCGACTACAGGGTGCGCGCCTACGACTGGGCCGCCGGCGAGTTCCAGCCCGGGAAGATCGTCGATCCCTCCAAGCCCGGCGAGCAGATGAGCGGCCAGCCGATCGCGAGACGGATGAGCCCAGACGGCCGCTGGTCGTACACGCTCTACAGCGGCGGCGACGAGACGTTCATCCACGCGCTCGACACGGAGGGAGCGACGGCTGTCTGCGTCGACCTCGACGGGATCAACCGGGCGGACATGTACATGCTGCGGCTCAACGTCGATCCGGGCTCCGGGCAGATCACGGTGCTCGACCAGGGCAGCCCGGTCGCGCTCGTCGATTCACAGACCTTCACGGTCAGCGAGCCGGCGGCGCCCGAGATCGCCGACTCGGTCGCCGACGGGACCTCCGATTCCGGCGGCCTGGGCTGGATCGGCTGGGCCGCGCTCGGCGGCGGTCTGGCGCTGATCGCCGGGCTGGCGCTGCTGCTCCGGCTTCGTCGCCGGGCCCCGGCGGACGTCGACGAGGAGGTGCTCGAGCGGCTGGTCAGGATGGATGCCTCCGAGCGGGAGCCGGTGCACTGAGCGGGGCTCCGCGATGACGGCGGCGTGCGCGGCGCTCGCGTTGACATGGCCGGCGCGGGAGGCGGGAGAATCGCCGCTGTCGATGAGCGCCGAGCCGGCTTCCGAGCGTCTCGCGCTGCCCCGCTCGGGGCCGCTGCGGGGACGGCGCGAGGCGGCTCTCGTCCGCGAGGCGCAGCGCGGCTCCAGCGACGCGCTGGAGGAGCTCTTCCGCCGCCACTGGCGGCGCGCCCACCGGGCGGCGTACCTGGTGATCGGCGACGCGGCCGCCGCCGAGGACATCGCCCAGGAATCGTTCCTGGCCGCCGTGCGGGCGCTCGACCGCTTCGACCGCCGCCGTCCGTTCGGTCCCTGGCTGCACCGGATCACGGTCAACAGGGCGATCGACTTCGCCCGCGCCCGGGCGCTGCGGGCCGAGAGCGCGCTGAAGGGCGGCGAGGACCGCCCGGCGCCGGCGCCCGACGCGATCTCCGATCAGCTGCTGGCGGCGCTGCGCGAGCTCGGCCCAGAGCACCGCGCCGTCGTCGTGCTCCGCTACGTGCTCGAGTACTCGCCCGGCGAGATCGGCGAGATCCTCGGCCTGCCGCGCGGAACCGTCAACTCACGGCTGCGGCGCGGCCTGGACCGGCTGCGCCCCGCTCTGGGGGAGGTTGAGCGATGAGTAGCGCCGACCGCGACCTGGGCCGAGCCCTGCGTGGTGTCCCCATCCCCGAGGAGGCCGAGGCCGAGGAACGCGCCTGGGAGCTCGTGCGGATGGCCCATGCCGAGCGAGCGCCGCTGCGGCCACCGGCAACCGGGCGCCGGGTCGCGATCGCGGTCGCCGGCGGCCTGGCCCTGCTGGCGATCGGCCTCAGCCCCGCGGGGGCCAAGGTCGCCGACGTGATCGGCGACGCGATCGGGATCGGCGCCGAGGATGCGAAGCCCACCCTGCGCTCCCTGCCCGCGGCGGGCGAGCTGCTCGTCGAGTCCGAGCAGGGCCCCTGGATCGTGCGCGAGGACGGCTCCAAGCGGCTGCTCGGCGACTACGACGGGGCGAGCTGGTCGCCGCACGGCCTCTACGTCGCGGTCGCCGACGGGAGCGAGCTCGCCGCGGTCGACACGTCGGGCACCGTCCGCTGGACCTACCCGGCGCCGGGCGTCGTGCGCGACCCGCGGTGGGGCGGCGACGGGGTCGACACGCGGATCGCATACCGAAGCGGGGACGACCTGCGGGTGATCGCCGGCGACGGGAGCCCGGAGAGCGACCATCTCATCGCCCGCCACGTCGCCCCGGTTCCGCCCGTTTGGCGGCCGATCGCCTACGCGAAGCTCGCCGGCTCGCCGTTCGTACTGAGCTACGTCGACGCCAAGGGAACCATTCACACCGTGGATGCCGAGTCCGGCGCGACCGTGCGCACGACGCGCCTCGACCGCGAGCGGGTTATGGCACCGAGCACCGGTCAGTCACACGGCCCGGCCCTTTCGCCCGACGCACTGTCGCTGGCCGCGATCCGAACGACCAAGGGCGGCGAAGAGCTGTCGCTGCACACCGACGGACGCACAGAGATCCTGTTGCGCGCCCGCGGCGGGCTCACCGGCCCGACCTGGTCGCCCGATGGGCGCTGGCTGCTGGTCGGCTGGCCCGCCGCGGACCAGTGGCTGTTCATCGACGCCAACCGCCCCAGCCACGTGGTCGCCTTCGACCGGATCTCGGAACAGTTCGACCCCGGCGGCGGCGGCCCGGCCCCGTTCCCGAGCGTCTCCGGCTGGATCCTGCCGGAGCGGTAAGAACGACGAACGCGGCTTTACCCGTACAGGAGCCGGGTAGAGCCCCAGCCGTCCCTCTACGGCTCAGGCGGATCGCGCAGCTGGTGAGCCGGGGTGAAGAAGTTGCGGTAGGCGAGCGTGGTCGCGATCAGGGCCGAGAGCGTGACCGCGCCGAGCAGGACCCAGAGCAGGATCATCTGCAGGCGGACGGCGTCGGTGGGGTCGGCGCCCGCGAGCAGCATGCCGACCATCGTCCCCGGGAAGAAGATCAGCCCGGTCGTCTTGGTCTGGTCGACGACCGAGATCGTCCCCGAGCGCAGGCTGCGGCGCAGGCTCGGGCCCGCGGCGACGGTGGCGGTGGCGCCAAGCGCGAGCGTGGCCTCGATCTCGCGCGCGCGATCGGTCATCTCGTCGCCGAGCCGGTTGAGGGCGACGGCGGCCGAGGTCATCGCGTTGCCGATCACCATCCCGCCGACCGGGACCAGGTAGCGCGGCGTGGCCGGGAACACCCCGAGCGCGACGACGAGCGCCAGGGTCAGCCCACCCGCCGCGGCGAGCGCGGCGAACAGGGGCCAGAAAGCGTCGGGGACGCGCTTCGCCCGCCGCCTCGCCGTGAACGCCCCGAAGGTGACCATGACCGCCAGCAGGGCGATCACGAGCCAGATCGTGTCCTGGTCGAAGATCGCCTGGATCACGTAACCGATCGCGGTCAGCTGGATGAAGGAGCGCAGGACCGCGACCGCGATCTCGTTCTCGATCCCGGTCCCGCGCCAATAGGAGACCCCGATCGCCAGGACGACGAGGACGAGGCTGGCCGCGACCTCGGTCAGGGTGACGTCGATGCCGACCGCTCCGACGATCACCGCACTACCTCCTCCAGCACCTCGTGGGTCGGGCCCTCGCGGACGGCGCGGCCGGCCTCGATCCGCACCAGCCAGTCCGAGACCCGGCGCGCCTGGCCGAGGTCGTGGGTGACCCAGACGACGTCGATCTCGAGCCGCTCGCGCAGCTCGGCGAGGGTCTCCTCGATCGCCCCCGTCGTGTCCGGGTCGAGCGCCGAGGTCGGCTCGTCGAGCAGGAGCACGCGCGGCTCCAATGCCAGCGCCCTGGCCAGCATCGCCCGCTGTTGCTCACCGACCGAGAGCTTCGAGCCCTCGCGCTCGGCGAAGCTCGCGTCCAGCCCGGCGAGGTCGAGCAGCCGCTCGAAGTCCGGCTCGCGTCCGGCGAGCTCGGCGGCGAAGCGCAGGTTGTCGGCGACCGTGCCCTCGAGCAGGGCCGGAAGCTGCGGGACCAGCATCACCTCGCGGCGCAGCTCGAGCGGGTCGCCGTCGCGGACGTCCTCGCCGCGGTAGCGGACCACGCCGGACTCGGCGTCGGAGAGCCGGTTCAGCAGCCGCAGCAGCGTCGACTTGCCGGAGCCCGAGGGGCCGGCGAGGCAGGTGGCTCCGGCCGGGATCCGGGCGCTCAGCTCGCGCAGCACCCGCTTGCCCCCCCGCGAGAGGCTGACCCGGTCGAGCTCGAAGGCGGGCTGTTCGGCGGGCACCTTGCGATTATCGAGCCATGGCCGCCACAGAGCGTATGCCCCGCGACCTCGAGCCGATGCTGGCGCGACCCGCAAAGACGCTGCCGGAGGGGGACGGCTGGGCCTACGAGATCAAGTGGGACGGGATCCGGGCCCGCACCTACGTCGAGGGCGGCGAGGTGCGGATCGCGGCCCGCCGCGGCACCGACCACACCCCCCGCTATCCCGAGCTGGCGGCGATCGCCGAGGCGCTCGAGGGCCACGACGCGATCCTCGACGGCGAGATCGTCGCGTTCGACGAGAGCGGCCGGCCGAGCTTCCAGCTCCTGCAGCGGCGCATGGGTCTCTCCAACGAGACGACGATCCGCCTCCGCGCGGCCGAGACGCCCGCCACCTACATCGCCTTCGACCTGCTCTGGCTCGACGGCCGCTCGCTGCTCGCCGAGCCGTACCTGGAGCGGCGCGAGGCCCTCGCCGAGCTGGGCCTCGACGGGCCCAACTGGCAGGCCCCCGCCCACCACCTCGGCGACGGGCAGCGGCTTTGGGAGGCGATTCGCCGGCAGGGCCTCGAGGGGGTCGTCGCGAAGCGGGTCGAGAGCCCGTACCGGCCCGGCCAGCGCAGCGGCGAGTGGCTCAAGGTCCGCTACCGGCGCGGACAGGAGCTGGTGATCGGCGGCTGGATGCCCGGCGAGGGGACCCGCGGCGGCCGGGTAGGGTCGCTGCTGGTCGGCTACTTCGATCAGGGCAAGCTCGTCTACGCCGGCGGCGTCGGCACCGGGTTCACGCAGGAGATGCTCGACCGGCTCACCGCGCTGCTCGAGCCGCTGACCAGGTCCGATTCGCCGTTCGAGCTCGGCGAGGACCCGGTGCTCAAGTACCGCCAGCGGGCGCGGGACCGCGGCGCCGGGCCGGTCTGGGTCGAGCCGGAGCTGGTCTGCGAGGTCGAGTTCACCGAGTGGACGCACGAGGGCACGCTGCGCCAGTCGGCGTTCAAGGGATTGCGCGACGACAAGGACCCGCGGGACGTGGTCAGGGAGTCCTGAGAGGTTTCTTTCGCGTTACCGATTAGAAAGGACCTCGCGGGTAGTCTGAGGTAAGTAGATACCTATGGCACGCGCGATCTGGTCAGGCTCAATCTCCTTCGGGCTTCTCAACGTCCCCGTGAAGCTCTATTCGGCCGTCTCCAAGAAGTCGGTCAGCTTCCGCGAGCTGCGCGAATCCGACGGCTCGCGGGTCCGCCACAAGCGGGTCGCCGAGGCCGACGGCGAGGAGGTCGAGTACAACGACATCGTCAAGGGCTACGAGATCGCCCCCGAGCAGTACGTCGTGATCACCCGCGACGAGCTCGAGGAGCTCGATCCGAAGAAGACCCGGGCGATCGAGGTCCTCGACTTCGTCGACCTCGACGACATCGACCCGATCTACTTCGACCACCCGTACTACCTCGGCCCCGACAAGGGCGCCGAGCGCGCCTACGCCCTGCTGGTCAAGGCGATGGACGAGTCGCACAAGGTCGCGATCGCCCGCTTCGTGCTCCGCAACCGCGAGAGCCTCGCCGCCCTGCGGCCGATGGACGGCGTGATGACGATGGCGACGATGCGCTTCGCCGACGAGGTCGTCTCGCCGGACGAGATCTCCGAGGTGCTCGGCGAGGAGGTTGAGAAGCCGAAGAAGAAGGAGCTCGACATGGCCAAGGCGCTGATCGACTCGCTGACCTCCGAGTTCGACGCCGGGCAGTACAAGGACGAGTACCGCGACGAGCTGCTGGCGCTGATCGAGCGCAAGGCGAAGGGCGAGAGCATCGTCAGCTCCGAGACCGAGGCGCCGCAGCCGACCAAGGCGCCGGACCTGATGGCCGCGCTGGAGGAGAGCCTCGCAGCGGTCAAGGCCGAGGAGTCGAAGCCATCCTCGAAGCCGCGCGCCAAGTCACCGGCCAAGAAGCCCTCGAGCCGATCGCGAAGCAAGGCCAAGGCAAGCAAGTAGAGGTCGACGGGCGCGAGCTCGCGCTCACGAACCTCGACAAGGTCCTGTGGCCGGCCCGCCGCGGCGGGCGTGGCGGCAGCCGTCCAGCCTTCGCGAAGGGCGAGGCGATCGACTACTACGCGCGCGTCGCGGAGACCATCCTCCCCCACCTGCGCGGCCGGCCGCTGACCCGGGTGCGGTTCCCCGACGGGGTCGAGGGCCAGCGCTTCTTCGAGAAGCGGGCGCCGAAGCACACGCCCGACTGGGTGCGCACGGCGCCGATCGAGATGGGCTCCGTCGGGGTGCTCGACTTCATCGTCTGCGACGACCGCCCGACGCTGGTCTGGCTCGCCCAGCTCGCAGGGCTCGAGCTGCACCCCTCGCTCAGCCTGGCGAAGCGGCCCGAGCGACCGACCGTGCTCGCCTTCGACCTCGACCCCGGCGAGCCGGCGACCGCGGTCGAGTGCGCGCAGGTGGCGCTGACGCTGCGCGACCTGTTCGCCGAGCTCGGCCTCGAGTGCTTCGCCAAGCACTCGGGCTCGAAGGGGATCCAGGTCTACGTGCCGCTGAACACGGCGGTCACCTACGAGCGGACGAAGTCCTACGCCCGTGCCGTCGCCCAGGCGCTGGAGCGCTCCGAGCCCGAGCGGGTGGTCTCGAAGCAGGACCGCAAGCTGCGCAAGGGCAAGGTGCTCGTCGACTGGAGCCAGAACGACTATTCGAAGACGACGGTCGCGGTCTACTCGCTGCGCTGCCGGCCGCGCCCGTGGGTTTCGATGCCGCTGACCTGGGACGAGGTCGAGACCCTCGCCGACGACGGCGATCCCGAGTCGGTGCGCTTCGAGGCCCCGCAGGCACTCGAGCGGATCGCCAAGGTCGGCGACCTGTTCGCCCCCGTGCTCGAGCTGAAGCAGAAGCTGCCGAAGGCTTAGGATCGAGCCGTGACCGAGGCGGAAGCCCAGCAGCGCGCCCGGGCCACCTGGTCGGCCGGCGATTTCGACGAGATCGCGAAGCGGATCTGGGCGGTCGGCGGCGACCTCGTCGAGCGGGTCGGGGTCGGGTCGGGGGACCGGGTGCTCGACGTCGCCTGCGGGACCGGCAACGCGACGATCCCCGCCGCCCGGGCGGGCGGCGATGCCGTCGGCCTCGACATCACCCCCGAGCTGCTCGAGGACGCGCGGCGAAACGCCGCCGAGGCCGGCGTCGAGATCGAGTGGGTCGAGGGCGATGCCGAGGCGCTGCCGTTCGACGACCACAGCTTCGACGTCGTGCTCTCCACCTTCGGCTGCATGTTCGCGCCGGACCAGCGCGCGGCCGCGACCGAGATCGCGCGCGTGACCAAGCCCGGCGGCAGGTTCGGCGTCGCGGCATGGCGGCCCGAGGGCTCGATCGGCAGGTTCTTCATGACGATCGCCAAGCACGCTTCCCCGCCGCCGGAGGGATTTCAGCCGCCGCCGCTCTGGGGTGTTCGCGACCACGTCGGCGAGCTCTTCGCCGGCACGGGAGTCGAGCTCTCGTTCGAGGACGCCGTCGCACACTTCCGCTTCGACTCGGTCGACCAGATGCTCGAGGAGTACGCGACCAAGTTCGGCCCGATCGTCGTCCTGCGCGCCGCGCTGGAGGCAGAGGGCCGCTGGGAGGCGCTCCGCGACGACCTGAGGGCGCTCTATGCGGAGCTCACCGTGCCCGATGACGACGGCATCGCCTTCGATGCCGAGTATCTCGTCACCCAGGGAACGAAGCCGGCTTAGAGCGGCTGGCGGATGACGGGCTTGCGGCTCGCCGCTGCCTCGTCGAGACGCCGGACCGGCGTCGTGTAGGGCGCGTTGTGGAGGATCTCGGGGTCGGTCTCGGCCTCGGCGAGGATCGCCTCGATCGCCGCGGCCAGAGCGTCGAGGGACTCGCGCGTCTCGGTCTCCGTCGGCTCGACCATCAGCGCCTCGTCGACGAGCAGCGGGAAGTAGATCGTCGGCGGGTGGAAGCCGTAGTCGAGCAGCCGCTTGGCGATGTCGAGCGTCTTCACCCGCAGCTCGCGCTTGGCCGGATCGCCGGTGAGGACGAACTCGTGCATCGGCGTGCGGTCGAAGGCCAGCGGCAGGTACCTGCCGGCCCGCCCCGCGCGGAGCTTCGCCAGCAGGTAGTTGGCGTTCAGCACGGCGGTCTCCGAGGCCTCGGTGAGGCCATCGCCGCCGAGGCTGGAGATGTAGGCGTAGGAACGGACGAAGACGCCGAAGTTGCCCTGGAAGCCGCGCAGGCGGCCGATCGACTTCGGCGCCTCGTGGTCGAGGTCGAACGACGGGCCGGCGCCGTTGCCTGACTCGTCGCGGACGATCCGCGGTACGGGCAGGAAGGGAGCGATCCGGTCGGAGACGGCGATCGGGCCGGCGCCGGGCCCCCCTCCCCCGTGCGGCTGGCTGAACGACTTGTGCAGGTTCAGGTGGACGATGTCGAAGCCCATGTCGCCGGGGCGCGTGTGCCCCATGATCGCGTTCATGTTCGCGCCGTCGTAGTAGAGCGTGCCGCCGAGGTCGTGGACGATCGCTGCGATCTCGGCGATGTTCTGGTCGAAGACGCCGAGCGTGTTCGGGTTGGTGAGCATCAGGCAGGCGACGTCGTCGGTCGCCTTCGCGCGCAGGTCGTCGACATCGACCCCGCCACGCTCGTCGGTCGCCACCTTGACCGCCTCGTAGCCGGCCATCGTCACCGTCGCCGGGTTCGTCCCGTGCGAGGTGTCGGGGGTCAGCACCTTGGTCCGCTGCTCGCCGCGGTCCTCGTGGTAGGCGCGGGTGAGCAGGAGCCCGGCGAGCTCACCGTGGGAGCCGGCCGACGGCTGCAGGCTGACGTGCGGGAGGCCGCAGATCTCGCTCAGGGCGCGCTCCAGCCGCCACATCAGCTCCAGGGCCCCCTGCGCGCGCTTCGGGTCCTGAGCCGGGTGCAGGCGGGCGTGCCCGGGCAGCGCTGCGACCTTCTCGTTCAGGCGCGGGTTGTGCTTCATCGTGCAGGAGCCGAGCGGGTAGGGACCTGTGTCGAGGTCGAAGTTGCGCCGCGAGAGCCGGTTGTAGTGGCGGACGATCTCGGGCTCGGAGACCTCGGGGAGGGCCGGGCCTTGGTTGCGGAGGAACTTGGCCGGAATCAGCTCGTCGAGCGGCGTCTCGGGGACGTCGGTGGGCGGCAAAACCGCGGCGCGCCGGCCGGAGACCGAGCGCTCGTAGATGGTCGTCGCGGGCTCTCGCTGTTGCGCCGTGGGGGTATCGGCGCTTGTGGGAACGGGCTGGGTGGAGGTGGCGGAGTCCGTCACGCCGGCGCCTCCTCAGCGATTGGCGACTTTCTCTCGCTATCCGAGAGAAACTCGCCACTGCCACCCTTTATTGCCCGCCCCAGCGCGTCGGCGAGCCGGTCGATGTCCTCGCGCGAGCGCCGCTCCGTGATCGCCACCAGCAGGCCGTTCTCGTATTCGGGGTAGTCGCGGCCGAGCGGATAGCCCGCCGCGATCCCCTCCTCGCTGACCCGGTCCAGCACCGCTGCCACGGGCGCGTCGAGCTCGACGGCGAACTCCCGCGCCACCGGCGCGTCATGCACGAGCGAGACCCCTTCCACCGCCGCCAGCGCCTCGCGCGCGTACGCGGTCCGGCGGGCGAGCAGCTCGCCCAGCTCGACGATCCCGCGGCGCCCGAGCCAGGCGAGGTAGATCGTCCCGGCGAGCGCGTTGAGAGCTTGGGAGGTGCAGATGTTGTGGGTCGCCTTCTCGCGGCGGATGTGCTGCTCGCGGGTCTGCAGGGCGAGCACGAAGCCGCGGCGCCCGTCGGCGTCGGTGGTCTCGCCGGCGATCCGGCCCGGCATGCGCCGCAGATGCTCCGTGGTGGCCGCGAAGAAGCCGAACGACGGGCCGCCGAAGTCGAGCCGGTTGCCGAGCGGCTGGCCCTCGCCGACGGCGACGTCGACGCCGCACTCTCCGGGCGGGCGAAGGACCCCGAGCGTGATCGCGTCGACCGAGGCGACGCAGAGCGCGCCGGCGTCGTGCGCGGCCGTGGCCAGGGCCTCGAGGTCCTCGACGGCGCCGAGGAAGTTGGGGTTCTGGACGAACAGCGCAGCGGTCTGGTCGTCGAGCGCCGCTGCGAGCTCGCCGGCGTCGGTCAGTCCACCGTCGAGCCCGACCTCGACCACCTCGGCGCCGAAGCCGCGGGCGTACGTCTCCAGCGTGGCCCGGGCGTGGGGATGAACGCCCCGCGAGACCACCAGCTTGCGTCGCCCCTGCTTCGCCCCGAGCGCCAGGTAGGCGGCGGAGGCGACCGACGACGGGCCCTCGTAGAGCGAGGCGTTGGCGACCGGCAGCCCGGTGAGCTCGGAGATCGCGGTCTGGAACTCGAACATCACCTGCAGGCCGCCCTGGGAGACCTCCGGCTGGTAGGGCGTATAGGGGGTGAGGAACTCCGAGCGCGAGATGATCGCCTCGACCAGCGCCGGGACGTAGTGGTCGTACATGCCGGCGCCGAGGAAGCACGTCTCCGCGTCGGCGTCCGCGTTGCGCGCCGCGAGCGCGGCAAAGGCGTCGAAGACCTCGGTCTCCGAGAGGCCGTCGGGCAGGTCGAGCGCCCGCGCGAGACGCAGGTCGGCCGGGATGTCGGCGAACAGCTCGTCGATCGAGTCGGCCCCGATCGCCTCCAGCATCGCCGCCCGGTCGGCGTCGGTTGCGGACGTGTAGCGGCTCACCCGCGTGAGGCTAGCGACCCCCGCGGCCCATTAAGCCGTGCGTTCAGCCGGCGAGCAGGTCCCGATAGGCGGCCGCCTCGAGCAGCTGCTCGACCTCGGCTGCGTCGGCGAGCTTGACCTTGACGAGCCAGCCGTCGCCGTACGGGTCGTCGTTGATCCGCTCGGGCGAGTCGGCGAGCTCGGCGTTGACGGCCGTGATCTCCCCGGAGAGCGGCGCGATCACGTCGGAGACCGCCTTCACCGACTCGACCTCCGCGTACGCCGCGTCCTTGGCGATCGTCGCGCCGACCTCGGGCGGCTCGTAGAAGACGACCTCCCCGAGCGCGTCCTGCGCGTACCAGGTGATCCCGAACGTCGCCTCGTCGCCCTCGATCCTGGCCCAGTCGTGCTCGGCGTGGTACTTGAGCTCGTCCGGATAGCTCTCCTCGGCCAAGGTCATCGCTCCTTTTGTTTGGGGTCGTAGAGGGGCTTGGACTCTATGCGGGCCGCGCGGTGCGTTCCGCGCACGTCGATCTCGACCTCGGTCCCGACCTCGGCAAGGTCGGCGCGCACGTAGGCCATCCCGATCCCGCGCTCGAGGCAGGGCGAGAGCGTGCCGCTGGTGACCACCCCGGCCTCACCGCCGCCGGCCAGGACCGGGTTGCCCGGTCGCGGGATCCCCTTCTCCGTGAGCGCGAACGGCGCCAGCTTCTGCGCCGTGCCGGAGGCGCGCGCCGCGGCCACGGCCTCGGCGCCGATGAACCCGGTCTCCTCCTTGCAGCACCAGCCGAGCCCGGCCTCGATCGGGTTGCGGTCGGTGGAGAGGTCGTTGCCGTAGAGGTGAAAGCAGACCTCGAGCCGCAGGGTGTCGCGGGCGCCGAGCCCGGCGGGCACCGCGCCCCGGGCGAGCAGCGCGTCCCAGAGCGCCGTGGCCGCGCTCGGCTCGATCAGGATCTCGACGCCGTCCTCGCCGGTGTAACCCGTGCCACAAACCAGAATCTCTCCCGCCACGTCCTCGGCTTCGCTCGCGGGCGTGCGGGGTGTCAGCGGCAGCTCGGCGGTGTGGAAACGCGGCGGCAGCTCGCCGTCGACCAGCCCGGCGACGATCGCCCGCGCATCCGGGCCCTGGACCGCCAGCATCGCGTAGTCGTCGAGGCGGTCGGCCACCTCGACCTGGAGCCCGTCCGCGTGCTCGCGAAACCAGGCCAGGTCGTGTGCGTGGTTGGCGGCGTTGGTGACGGTCAGGTAGCGGTCCGCGGCGAGCCGGTAGGTGAACAGGTCGTCGAGCACGCCTCCGTCGGACCGGCAGAGGACCGAGTACTGGGCGCCGCCGACCTCGAGCTTGGCGACGTCGTTCGAGAGCAGCCGCTGGAGCAGGGATAGCGCCGCCGGGCCGCTGGTCTCGATCTCGCCCATGTGAGAGACGTCGAAGACTCCGCACGATGTGCGCACGGCGACGTGCTCGGCGCGCAACCCCTCGTACGAGACGGGCATCTCCCAGCCCGCGAAGCCGACCAGCTTCGCGCCGGCGGCGCGATGGGCCTCGAAGAGCGGGGTCCGGCGCAGGGCCGCGGTCGTCTCCACGGCGCTCAGGCTAGTCGTAGAGGCCTCAGCTGCCGCGCAGGAACGGCGGCACGTCGATGTCGTCGTCCGACACCTGGAGCTCGCGGCGCTCGCGATCGGCGAGCCCGCCGACCCGGCGGGCGCGGCTGCGCTCCCGGACCTGCATGGGCTTGCGGGCGAGCGTCTCGCGGCCCTCGAACCCGGTCGCGATCGTCGTCACCCTGACCTCGTCGCCCATGCTCGGGTCGATCACGGTGCCGAAGATGATGTTGGCGCCCTTGTCGGCCGTGGAGACGACGATGTCCGCGGCCTCGTTGACCTCGAACAGGTTCAGGTCCTCGGAGCCGGTGAAGTTGAGCAGCATCCCGGTCGCGCCCTCGATCGACTCCTCCATCAGGGGCGAGTTGACGGCCATCTTCGCGGCCTCCTGGGCTCGGTTCTCGCCCGAGGCGGCGCCGATGCCCATCATCGCCGAGCCGGCGTCGGACATCACCGTTCGTACGTCGGCGAAGTCGAGATTGATCTGCCCCGGCGTCGTGATCAGGTCGGTGATCCCCTGCACGCCCTGGCGGAGGATGTCGTCGGCCATCCGGAACGCCTCCTGGACGGAGGTGCGGCGCTCGACGACCTCGAGCAGCTTCTGGTTCGGGACGATGATCAGGGTGTCGACCTTCGCCCGCAGCTTGTCGATCCCGTCGAGGGCCTGCTGCATGCGGCGGTTGCCCTCGAACTCGAACGGCTTCGTGACCACGCCGACGGTGAGCGCGCCGATCTCCTCCTTGGCGATCTCGGCGATCACAGGGGCCGCACCGGTGCCGGTGCCGCCGCCCTCGCCGGCGGTGACGAAGACCATGTCGGCGCCCTTCAGCGCCTCCTTGATGTCATCGCGCGACTCGGCCGCCGCTCCGGCACCGACGTCGGGGTTCGCACCCGCGCCGAGGCCATGGGTGAGGTTGTGGCCGGCGGCAAGCTTGATGTCGGCCTCGCAGGACTGCAGCGCCTGCACGTCGGTGTTGATGGCGATGAACTCGACGCCCTTGAGCCCGGCGTCGACCATGCGGCTGACCGCGTTAGTCCCTCCGCCGCCGGCTCCGACGACCTTGATCACCGCGAGATAGGACGACTCGACCATTTCTCCCGTTCCTCAGTTGACCCTTGGTTCCGTCCGAGGCTGAAGGCAGACTTGAACGTTTTCCGCTCTATGCAGCCTATACGTGAGGGTGACGCTAGGGCATTGTGGCTTCGGTGTCAATCCAGGTCCCGCGCCCGAGCATGGAATCGTGCACCGCCCAAACTCTCGATTTGAACTCGAGGGTTCACATATTTCCTAAAGTCTCAACCTACCATCGAGAGTCGGCCCAGCGCGGCGGTCAGGCGGCGCCGCCGGCCGCCGGCCGCTCGGGGACGCGGACGTCCAGGTACGTGAGCGAGTCGAGCTTCGGATCGGCGAGCACCGCAGCCGCCGACGCCCATTTCTCGGCCGCGCGCGAGCCGCTGCCGAAGCGGACCGGGATCCCGCCCCGTAGCGTCACCTCAACCCCGTAGTCCTTGCCGTAGTCGATCTTCTCGATCAGCGGCCGCAGCGGTGGCGGCGCGGCGCCCAGCACCAGCCCCTGCTGAAGCGCGTCTCCGTCGAGCGCGCCGGCCGGGATATGCCCGGCCTCGAGCACCGGGAGGTTCTTCGACCCTTCCACGGCGACGCCGGCGAGCATCGTCCCGTCGGCGGCCGCGGGGACCTGGCGTCCGTCCGACTGCACGAGCAGCGCCGGCGGGCGCTCGGTGATCTGGATCGTCATCCCGTTCGGGAAGTTGGGGTCGACGCTGACCGACTCGACGGTCGGGAACGCCGCCGCCGCCTTCTCGATCGCCGCCGGGTCGGCGTGGAGGGTCGTCTGGCGCTCGGCGACCCTGGTCAGCTCGGAGACGATCTGCTCGCGATCGCCGCTGCGCACGCCCGCTACCTCGACGTGGGTCACCGCGACCAGAGACGAGTCGCGCAGCCAGAGGAAGTAGCCGGCGGCGACCATCGCCGCGAGGATCACGAGAACGCCGAGCCGGTAGCGCCAGGAGACCGCGGTGAACGCGCCGCGGAGGGCGCGGAGCGGGCGCGGGCGCGACGAGGTGCGGCGGCGGCGCGCCCGAGCCGGAGCGCGGCGGGCTCGGGGGCGGCGCGCCGTCGGACGGGCGTTCGCGCGGCGCGCGGCCGGGCGCGCCGGCGCGGCGCGCTTGGGCTTCGCGCGCACCGGCTTCGCCGCGGTTCGGGGGCGCGCCTTCGCGGACCCCTTCGACGCTGCTCCTCGACTGCTCGCACGGCGCCTTGCGGCAGGGGTCGCGGCCCGCGATCGGCTCATACGGAGGGATTCCCCTCTCGGAGGGCGGCTCCTGCCTTATTTGTGCTCGGGCAAGTCCCAATCGGCGGGCCAATCGACCTCGCCGAGGATCTGTACCTCGGGCTCGAGCTCGATCCCGAACGCCTCGTGGACACGGCGTCGCCCGGCCGCCATCACCGCGAGCACGTCCGCCGTCGACGCCTCGCCGCTGTTCTCGACGAAGTTGGCGTGTTTGGGTGACAGCCTCGCCCCGCCGACCGCGAGGCCCTGGCAGCCGGCGGCCTCGAGCAGCTGGCCCGCGGTGCGGCCGCCGGAGAGCTCGGGATCGGGATTCTTGAAGGTCGAGCCGAAGGTCTTGATCCCCGACGGCTGGGCCTCGCGGCGCATCTCGCGCATCTCCGCCAGGGTCGCCTTGACCGTGGCGGGATCGGCGGGGGCGAGACCGAAGGCCGCCCGCGAGACGATCTCGCCCGGGCGCAGGTTCGAGCGCCGGTACTCGAACCCGAGCGCCCCCGGCTCACGCCGCTCGGGGCCGTCGGCTGTGCAGATCTCGACCCATTCCAGGGCTCGCGCCAGCTCGCCGCCGTAGGCGTTCGCGTTCATCCGCACGGCGCCGCCGACCGTCCCGGGGATGTTGATCCCGAACTCGAGCCCGGTCAGCCCCCAGGCGGCGATCTTGGCCGCGGCCGACGGCAGCCGCACGCCGCCGCCGCAGAGGACGCGGGTGCCGTCTCGCTCGAGCTCGGCGAGCCCTCCGGCGAGCTTGATCACCAGGCCCTCCACCCCGGCGTCGGCGACCAGGAGGTTGGAGCCCGAGCCGACGACCTCGACCGCGAGGCCGTGCTCCCGCGCCCAGGCGAGCAGCTCGACCAGATCGTCCTCGCTCCCCGGGCGCGCGAACAGCTCCGCCGTTCCACCCGTGCGCACCGTCGTCAGCCGCGCCAGCGGGTAGTCGCGCTCGACGCCGTCCGGAGCGCTCACGCCTCCTCCACCAAGGCGTCGGCCAGCTGCACCACGTCGCCTGCTCCGATCGTGACCAGCAGGTCGCCATCGCGAAGCCGCGGCGCGAGCTCGCGCTCGGCCGTAGCGAGGTCGCGCAGCCACAGGACCGGGCGCCCGCCGGCGTGCTCGGCGGCGGCGCGGGCGACGTCGAGCCCGCTGACCCCGGCGAGGTCGCCGACCGGCTGCTCGCGGGCCGCGTAGACGTCGAGCACGCCGACCAGGTCGGCCGCCGCCAGGGCGGCGCCGAAGCGCGGCGCGAGCGCCTTCGTGCGCGAGTACAGATGGGGCTGGAAGACGGCGATCAGGCGCCGCGGCTCGAGCTCGCGCATCGCCTCCAGCGTCGCCGCCACCTCGGTCGGATGGTGGGCGTAGTCGTCGTAGATCTCGGCGCCGGCCCGCACGCCCTTGCGCTGCTGGCGGCGCACCATGCCCGGGAACCCCGCCAGCGTCGCCGCCGCGGGCTCGAGCTCGAAGCCGGCAAGCTCGAGCGCGGCGAGCGCGGCACGCGCGTTGTAGATGTTGTGGCGGCCGGGGACGCGAAGCTGAAGCTGCACCGGACCGGGCCGGTCGGAGTCGAAACGCACCAGCCGCTGCTCGCCGGTCCCCGCGGCGGCGATCGGATCGAGCTCCGCGGCCGCGAGCACGGCCGCCGCCGGCGCCGCTGCCGCGAAGCCGGCAAACGCCGTCGCGAGCTCCGCTCGCGAGCTCCAGCGCGAGTGATGGTCGAGCTCGACGTTGGTGATCACGGCGATCTCGGGCCGCAGCTCGAGGAAGCTTGCGTCCGACTCGTCGGCCTCGGCCACCACCCACTCCCCCGCCCCCCAGCCGGCGTTCGCGGGCTCGCCCCCGGGGCCGGAGCCCGGCAGCTCGCCGCCGAGGAAGAAGGCCGGGTCGGCGCCGATCTGGCGAAGCGCATGAACCAGCATTCCTGCGGTCGTCGTCTTGCCGTGCGTGCCGGAGACCGCGATCAGCCGTCGCAGCGAGCAGAGCTCGGCGAGCAGCTCGCCGCGATGGATCACCCGCTGGCCGCGCTGGCGGGCGCGCGCAAGCTCCGGGTTGTCCTCGGGGATGGCGGTCGAGACCACGACCTCGGCGCCCTCCGGGACGAGCTCGGCATCGTGGCCGATCCGGGGCTCGAGCCCGGCGGCGCGAAGGCGCTGGAGGTAGGAGCTCTCGGCGCGGTCGGAGCCGGTCACGCGGGCGCCAAGGCCCGCGCAGACCAGCGCCAGGCCACTCATCCCGGCGCCCCCGATGGCGATGAAGTGCAGCTCGCGCCCGCTCCAATCACCCGTGCTCGTGGCGGAGGTCATCGCCGCACAGGTTCGCCGATCGCGCTCAGCAGCTCGGCCGCGATCCGCGCGGCAGCGTCGGGACGGGCCAGCGCCGCCGCCGCGGCCGCCATCCGCTGGAGCCCCGGCCCGTCCCCGAGCAGGTCGCCGACCAGCTTTCGCAGGTGTTCAGGGTCGAGCTCGGAGTCCTCGACCACGACCGCCGCCTCGCCGTCGGCCATCCAGCGGGCGTTCGCGTGCTGGTGGTCGCCGGTCGCGTGCGGGTAGGGAACGAGGATCGCCGGCCGTTTGGCGGCGGCGATCTCGAAGATCGAGCCGCCGGCGCGGGCGAGGACGAGGTCGCAGGCGGCGAGCGCGTCGGCGAGCCCGGGCTCGTACTCGAGCAAGGTGTAGCGGTCGCCGTGCGGAGCCCTGGCGAGCGCCGCGGCGACCTCGGGATGATCGCGCCGCCCGCTGATGTGGAGGACGTGGAAGTCGCGCCCCGCCCCCGCCGCGCCGCTGAACGCCTCGAGCGCGGCGAGGTTGATCGAGCGCGCGCCCTGGCTGCCCCCGAAGACGAGCAGGCAACGGTCTGAGGCGGCGATCCCGAAGCGCCGGCGGGCGGCCCCTCGGTCGGCGGTGAGGATCGCCGCCGGGACCGGGCGGCCGGTGACCAGGTAGCGGGCGCCGGTGCGGCCCTCGATCGGGAACGCGAGGCAGACGCGGCGGGCACGGCGGGCGAGCATCCGGTTGGTGAGCCCGAGGTGGCGGTCGGCCTCGGTGAGGACGAGCGGGACTCGCAGGGACGCCGCCGCGAGGCCGGCGGGACCGGCGACGTAGCCGCCGCCGCCGAGCACGGCGTCGGCGCTGCGCGCCCTCAGGGCCCGCCTCGCGGCCGGGACCGCCGCCGCGGCCAGGCCGAGCGCACCCGCGGCGCGCAGCGGGTTGCGGCGGTCGAGTCCGCGAAGGCGAAGCAGGTCGATCTCGTATCCGGCGGCCGGCACGACCTCGGCCTCGGCGCGATCGTCGGCGCCCAGGAACGTGACCGTGGCGCCCGCGGCGCTAAGCGCGTCGGCTACGGCCAGCGCCGGAACGACGTGCCCGGCCGTCCCGCCCGCGGCGATCACGACTCGCGGCCGGCTTTCGGGCCGCTCGGGTTCTTGGGCGCTGGGAGTCACCGTCGACGACCCGCAGTCTTCCACCGGCGCTCGACGGCTTGGCGGCCGACCGCGCACTGCCGCCGCGAGAGACGTTGAGCAAGAGGCCGACGGCCGCCAGCATCACCAGCATGCTCGCGTTCCCGTAGGAGACGAACGGCAGCGGCACGCCGGTCAGCGGCGCGAGCCCGAAGACGGCGAGCAGGTTGACCAGCGCCTGCACCAGGACCAGCGAGGTGAGCCCGGCCGCGAGCAGCTTGCCGTAGCGGTCGCGGGCGCTCTGGGCGATCCGGAAGCCGGCGTAGCCGAACAGCCCGTACAGGCCGACGAGGCCGCCGATCCCGACCATCCCGAGCTCCTCGCCGATCACGGCGGCGATCATGTCGGTGTGGGCCTCGGGCAGATAGAAGGCCTTTTGCAGGCTCTCCCCCAGCCCGACGCCGAACAGGCCACCCGAGCCGAGCGCGATCTTGGCCTGGATCAGCTGGAAGCCGGCGCCGCCGGGATCGCCGCCGGGATGGAGGAAGGAGGTGATCCGGGCGACGCGGTAGGGCTCGATCAGGACGGCGAGCAGGACGATGCCCCCGGCGGCGACGGCGAGCAGGGCGATGTCGCGCAGGCGGGCGCCCGCGCCGACCAGCAGCGCGGTGATCACCAGGCAGGTGACGAGCGCCGTGCCGAGGTCGCCGACGCCGACGATCAGCACCCCGACCCCGACCACGCCGAGCACCGGCATCATCGGCTGGATCCCTCCGCGGACGACCTCGGGGCGGGTCGCCAGCAACTGGGCCGAGAAGAGGATCAGCGCGATCTTCATCAGCTCCGAGGGCTGGATCTGCAACGGCCCGGCGGCGAGCCACGCCCGCGAGCCGTTCACCTCGACGCCGACCCCGGGCAGCATGACGACGAGGCAGAGGAAGAGCGAGACCCCGAGCAGGAGCGGGGTCAGCGGGCGCAGCAGCTTCACCCCGCGGCCGGCCAGCAGGTGCATGACCACGAGCCCGAGGGCGCCGAAGATCAGGGTCCGCTTCAGGTAATAGGCGCTGTCGCCGGACTGCCCCAGAAGCTGGGTGGTCGAGCTGGCGCTGAACACCATCACCACGCCGAAGGCGAGCAGGCACAGCGTCGCGGTCAGCAACAGCGAGTACTCGATCGGCTGGTGCTTCGCGGACGCACGCGCTGCCTTCGGGCTCATCAGAACCTGTTTCGCGCCCGAGGCACGAAATCATGCCCGCTGATCAGGCCAAGATGCTGGCGAACGGGACGTCGGCCATCAGTCGTTCTCCCTCGTCGTCAATTCGGCGACCAGCGTGCGGAAGTGCTCGCCTCGCTGCTCGAAGTCGGTGTAGGCGTCGAAGCTGGCGCATGCGGGCGACAGCAGCACGACCTCGCCGGGCTCGGCCTCCGCCGCCGCGGCGCGCACCGCCTCGGCAAGGCCATCGCTGCGCCACCGGGCGACCCCCGCCTCCCAGGCGGGCTCGAGCTCGCGCTCGATCCGGTCCGCGGCCTCGCCGATCAGATAGCAGGCGACACAGCGCTCGGCGACCGGCTCCGCGAGCTCGGCGAACCCGGCGCCCTTCAGCGAGCCGCCGAGGATTGCGCGCACGCCGCCGTCGAACGAGCGCAGCGCCGCGACCGCGGCCGCGACGTTGGTGGCCTTCGAGTCGTTGACGTAGAGGACGCCATCGATCTCGGCGACGCGCTCGAGCCGGTGGGCGACGCCCGGGAAGCTGCGCAGGCCCTCGGCGATCGGCTCCGGGTCGATCCCCATTGCCGCGGCGGCGGCGGCCGCCGCGGCGGCGTTGGCGGCGTTGTGGGGACCCGGCAGCGAGAACTCGAGCTCACCGACCCGCGAGGAGAAGTCGACCTTCCTTCCGCGACCGCCGATCTCGACTCCGGCGAGCCCCGGATCGGCGCCGTTGTAGATCGCCACATCCGCCTCGGTCTGATTCGCGAACAGCCTCAGCTTGGCGGCGCGATAGTCCTCGAACGAGGGATGGCGGTCGAGATGGTCGGCGGCGACGTTGAGCAGCACCCCGCACTCGGGCCTGAACGCCGCGGCGTCCTCGAGCTGAAAGCTCGACGCCTCGCAGATCACGGTGGTGGCGGGCTCGACCCGGCCGGCCAGGGAGGCCAGTGGCCGGCCCACGTTGCCGGCCACGGCCACGGGCTCTCCGGCCGTCCGCCAGAGGTGCCCGAGCAGCTCGGCGACCGTGGTCTTGCCGTTCGTGCCGGTGACCGCGCAGAAGCGGTTGGGGAGCATGCGCCAGGCGAGCTCGAGCTCGCCGATCACCGGCAGGCCGCGTTCGCGCGCCGCGGCGATCACCTGCGCCTCGGCCGGCACGCCGGGGCTTTTGACCACGCAGCGGGCCCGCTCGACTTCTTCGACCCCGTCCCCATCCAGGATGATTTCGACGCCTGACCCCCGCAGCCGTGCCGCGCCGTCGGGCGATCCCGAGTCGACGCCCACCACCCGCTCGCCGCGCTCGGCCAGCGCCAGGGCCGCCGCCTGGCCCGAGCGCGCCAGCCCGACGACCAGGAACGGGCCCTCGGGCAGCGCTGGGCGGGGGGCGGAATCCGGCATCGGGAGTAGTTTCGCGGGGTCCGTCCCCGCTACCTTCCCTGCAATGGCCGAGAGCGACCAGTCGAAACTCAAGCGGGCGTCGGGTACGACGGGCCGGTTCGTGCTCGAGATCGTCGCCGCGGCGCTGATCGGCGCCGGGGTGCCCCTGCTGTGGATCTGGATCGGCTCGCTGATCCAGTCCTCGCGGGGCGCCCAGAACGTCGAGGGCTCGACCGCGGCGATCATCTTCGTCGGCATCCTCGGCACCTACGTGATCGTGCTGATGATCGCCGGGGCGATCCAGGCTCGCAGCGACGCCGACGAGGAGAGCGCCCGGGTCCGCTACCCCTGGAACCGCAGCATGCGGGACTCGCCGTATAAGCCCGGGAGCGGAAAGCTGAGCCCGGTCGAGGCTGTCTTCGTCGGCACTGCGATCGTCGCCTCGGTCGGGATGATGATCTGGTTCTTCGCCTTCGCCGGCAGCCCGCTGCCGACCTAGCCGGCGTTGTTCGAAACCAGCCACTCCGAGCGGACCAGCGCTCCCGCGAGCGCGGTCTGGGCCCGCTGGGCGCGGCCGTCGCGGTGGCCCGACTGGGACTCGCGGATCGCTCGGGCCGAGGCCGACGACGACGGCGAGCTCGCCGAGGGCGCCGTCGTACGGGTGAAGCTGCGCAAGGGCGGAACGACGCGCCACGTCGTCACCGCGCTCGAGCCCGGCCGGCGCCTGGTCACCGAGTACCAGCTGCCCGGCGCGCGCGTCGGGCACGAGCGGATCGTCGAGCGGCGCGGCCCCGGATCGGAGGTCACCCACCGCCTCTACGTCGACGGCCCGCTCGGCGCCGCCTGGGCGATGATGCTCGGCCGGGGGCGCCTGCGCCAGACCGCCGCCGGCTTCACCGACGTCGGCTAGCCGATCGAGTTCTGGTACAGCACGTAGCCGATCCCGCTGCAGACGGCGGCGACGATCCAGAAGCGGAGCATGATCTTGGTCTCCGACCAGGCCATCAGCTCGAAGTGGTGGTGCACCGGCGCCATCAGCAGCACGCGGCGGCGGAACATCTTGAAGCTGATCACCTGGATCGCGACGCTGAGCGCCTCGATCACGAAGATCCCGCCGACGATGATCAGCAGCAGCTCCGTCTTCGTCATCACGGCGAACGCGCCGATCGCTCCCCCCAGCCCGAGCGAGCCCGTATCCCCCATGAAGATCGAGGCCGGGAAGGCGTTGAACCAGAGGAAGCCGATCGAGGCGCCGACGAAGCAGCCCGCGAGCACCGCCAGGTCGGCCTGGCCGTTGGTGATCGTGATCGCCATGTAGGCGAGCAGGACGATCCCACACGACCCGGCCGCCAGCCCGTCGAGCCCGTCGGTGAGGTTGACGGCGTTGGAAGCGCCGGCGACCACCAGGAACACGAACACCAGGTAGAGCACCGGCCCGAGGTAGATGCTGGTGTCGAGGATGTGAGACTCGAGCGTCGGCTCGATGTTGAGCTGGTCGTACGCGACCCACCACAGCGCCAGCGCGATCGCGATCTGGCCGAGCAGCTTGTAACGGGCCGAGAGGCCAAGCGAGCGGCGCTTCGAGATCTTCGTGAAGTCGTCGGCGAAGCCGAGCACCGCGCAGCCGATCGCGACCCCGAAGACGGCGAGGCTGGCGGTGTCGCGATCGGAGAGCACCAGGTAGGGAACGGCGATCGCGAGGAACAGGATCAGCCCGCCCATCGTCGGCGTCCCGGCCTTCGCGTGGTGCTCCTGGGGGCCGTCCTCGCGGATCTGCTGGCCGAACTCGCGCACCCGCAGGAAGCCGATGAACTTCGGGCCGAGGAAGATCGTGATCAGCATCGCCGCCATCCCGGCGATCAGCACCTGGCCGCGGTCGATCGCCGTCGAGGCGATCTCACCGATCTGGACTCCCGCGGCGATCACTCTTTGTCCAAGCGCGCCAGGAGGGCCTCCGTGAACGCCTCCAGCCCGACCGAGCGCGAGCCCTTGACCAGCACGGCATCCCCTGGCCCGAGCAGGCCGGCGACGATCCCCACAGCGGCCTCGGGGTCGGGCACCCACTCGTCCGCGGCGTAGTCGCGGGCGAGCTCGCCGACGCCGACGATCGTCTCGATCCCGAGCTCGCGGGCGTGTGCCGCCGCCTCGCGGTGGTAGGCCGGGGCGTCCGGGCCGAGCTCGGCCATCCCCCCGAGGACGGCGATCCGCCTGCCGTCGGCGTTGAGCGAGGCCAGGTGGTCGAGCGCCGCCTGCATCGAGATCGGGTTGGCGTTGTAGCAGTCGTTGACCAGCACGGCGCCTGCGGGCAGATGGACCAGCTCGCCCCGCAGCCGGGAGAAGGATATGTCCGGCGCCCGACGGGCCATCGGCTCGACCGGCTGGCCAAGCGCGACTCCGATCGCGACCGCGCAGGCTGTGTTCGTCAGGTTGTGGGCACCAGTGAACGGGAGCTCGAGGTCGACGACGCCGGCCGGGGTGACGATGGTCGCCCGGGTCCCTTCACCGGCGGCCTCGTAGTGGCGCACGAAGACGTCACCGCCGGAGCCGAAGGTGACCGTCTGGAGCTCGTCGGCAAGATGCGGCTCCAGCGCCTCGTCGTCGGCGGGGACGACGGCATGCCCACCCGAGGTGAGGCCGGCGAGGATCTCGGCCTTCGCCTCGACGATCGCCTCGAAGGTGCCGAGCAGCTCCAGGTGGACCGGACCGACGTTCGTGATCGCGGCGACGTCAGGCTCGGCGATCGCGCAGAGCTCAGCGATCTGGCCGAGCCCCCGCATCGCCATCTCGAGGACGAGGAGCTCGACCTCCGGTGGGGCCGAGAGGATCGCCAGCGGCAAACCGACCTCGGTGTTGTAGTTCTCCGGGCTGGCGTGGACCCGGCCGCCGAGCAGGGCGCGGGCGATGTCCTTGACCGTCGTCTTCCCGGTCGAACCGGTGATCCCGACCACCGGCACGCCGAGCTCCCGCCGCCACGCGCGCGCCAGGCGCTGCAGGGCCGCCAGCGGGTCCGCCGCCGCGAATACCCACCCCGCGTCGGCCCCCGCGGCCAGGGCGGGCGCGCGGTCGGGGTCGACAACCACGCCCCAGGCCCCGGCGGCAAGCGTCGCACCGGCGTGCTCGCCGCCGTCGGAGCGCGCCCCCCGCAGGCCGAAGAAGAGGTCACCCGGCGCCACCTGGCGCGAGTCGATCGCCGCCCGCTCCGGACGCCCGCCCGCTCCCTCGCGGACGATCTCGCCCTCGATCGCGGCCGCGATCCGCTCCGGCGCGAGCTCGATCACTGATTGACGGCCGCCAGAGCGTGCAGCTCGTCGCGGGTCACGTCGCGGTCGTCGAAGGGGATCTTGCGGCCGTGCTCGAACTCCTGCCCCTGCTCGTGGCCCTTGCCCGCGATCAACACCGTGTCGCGGGGGCCGGCGGCGGCGAGCGCCAGCGCGATCGCCGCTCGCCGGTCGGGCTCGACCTCGATCGACGCACCACCTTCGCCCATCCCCTCGCGGATCTCGGCGATGATCGCCTCCGGGTCCTCGGAGCGAGGGTTGTCGGAGGTGACCACGGCGAGGTCGGCGAGCCGGTCTGCGATCGCCCCCATCAGCGGCCGCTTTTCGCGGTCGCGGTCGCCGCCGCAGCCGAAGACGCAGATCAGGCGCCCGTCCGCGGCGGTGATCTGGCGCGCCGAGGCGAGCACGTTCTCGAGCGAGTCCGGGGTGTGCGCGTAGTCGATCAGGACGGCGAACGGCTGTCCCTCGTCGATCGGCTCGAACCGGCCCGGGACGCGCTCGGCGTCGGCAAGCGCCGCGACCGCGTCGCCCAGGCCGATCCCGGTGGCGACCACGCTGGCGATCGCGCACAGCGCGTTCTCGACGTTGAACCTTCCGGGCAGCGGCAGGGCCACCTCGACCTCCCCGTCGGCGGTGGCGAGGCGAAAGCGCGAGCCGGAGGCGTCGAAGCTCAGATCGGTGGCGCGCAGGTCGGCCCGCTCCGCGCCCGAGGCGGAGAAGGTGGTGACGTCGAACTCGGCCGCCAGCCGGTCCCCGTACGGATCGTCGGCGTTGACGACCAGGCGCTCGGCGCGCTCGCCGGCGAACAGGCGCCGCTTGGCGCGGAAGTAGTCCTCCATGTCAGCGTGGAAATCGAGGTGGTCCTGGGTCAGGTTGGTGAAGGCGCCGACCGCGAAGCGGATCCCGTCGGCGCGGTTGAGGCTGAGCGCGTGCGAGGAGACCTCCATCGCGCAGGCCCGGTCGCCGCCGTCGACCATGCGCCGGAAGGTCTGCTGCAGGTCGATCGCCTCCGGGGTCGTGCGCTCGACCTGCTCGTCGAGCCCGCCGACGACGCGCTTCACCGTCCCCAGCAGCCCGGTCCGAATCCCGCTTTTCTCCAGGATGTGGCGGATCAGGAAGGCGGTGGTCGTCTTCCCGTTGGTGCCGGTGATCCCGATCACCCGCAGCTCGGCGGTCGGGTCGCCGTAGAAGCGGACGGCGGCGTGGGCCATCGCCGCGCGCGCGTCGCCGACCACCGCCTGGACCACGAACGGCTCGAGCTCCAGCTCCCGCTCGACGACGACGGCGGTCGCCCCCGCCTGCACCGCGAGCGGGGCGAACTCGTGCCCATCGGCGGTGAAGCCGGAGATCGCGAAGAACAGCGTGCCGGGGCGAGCGCCGCGGCTGTCGTAGGCGAGGCCCGAGATCTCGGTCCCGGCATCGCCCTTGATCTCGACCACGTCGGCCCCGGCGAGCAGCTCACGAAGCTCCATCGCCGAGGGATTATTGCTGGGGGATGCGCAAGTAGGGCAGCGCGAACTTGGCGATCTCGCCGAAGGCGGGTGCGGCGACGGTGCCGCCGTAGTAGTTGCCGCCCTTCGGGTTGTCGACCACGACGGCGACCAGCAGGCGCGGATCCTGGGCGGGCGCGAAGCCGACGAAGGAGGCGACGAACTCCGTTTCCGAGTAGGTCCCCGTCTCCGGGTCGACCTTCTGCGCCGTGCCGGTCTTGCCGGCGAGCGTGTACCCGGGCACGCTGACCTCCTGGGCGGTGCCGCCCGGCGCCAGGACGCCCTCGAGCATCTGGCGGATCTCACGGGAGTCCTTGCGGCTGATCACCCGCTTCCCCGGGTCCTCCGGGAGCGGCTGGCCATCCTCGGACAGCACCAGCCGCGGCGCGTGCAGGACGCCGCCGTCGGCGATCGCCGAGTAGGCGGCGGCCATCTGCATCGGGGTCACCGAGAGTCCCTGGCCGATCGGCAGGTTGCCCATCGTCGAGCCGGAGTAGTCGTCGAGCGGGATCACGATCCCCTGCTCCTCACCCGGGAACTGCACGCCGGTCGGCTTGCCGAACCCGAAGCGGTGGATCCAGTGGTCGAAGTCGTGGGCGCCGAGCTCGAGCCCGATCTTGACCGCGCCGACGTTCGACGAGTACTTGAGGATGTCGGCGACCGACAGGCTGCCGTACCCAACCCCGTGCGACTCCTCGATCACTCGGTCGGCGACCTGGATCGACGCCGGCAGCTCGAACATCGTCGACGGCGTCACCAGCCCCTCCTCGAGGGCGCCGGCGACGGTGAAGGCCTTGAAGGTGGAGCCGGGCTCGTAGGTGAACCCGGTCGCCATGTTGCCGAGCGCCTCTGGCGTCGCGCCGCCGGGGTCGGAGGGGTCGACGCCGGGCCAGTTGGCCATCGCCAGGACCTCGGACGTGCGCGGGTCCATGACGATCGCGGTGGCGCCGTCGGGGCTGTAGGTCTGGCCGACGCCGTCGAGCACCCGCTCCGTCTCCGCCTGCAAGCTGGCGTCGAGGCTCAGCTTCAGGTCCGCGCCGGTCGCCGCCGCGGCGACAGTGTTGCGCTCGAGCTCGTCGCCGAGCGCGTCGCGGGTCACCTCGCGCTCGCCGTCGGTGCCGTGCAGCAGCTGATCCTCGGAGGCCTCGATCCCGGTCAGGCCCTGGTTGTCGATCCCGACCGTGCCGATCACCTGACCGGCGAGCTGGCCCTGCGGGTAGATGCGGCGGCTGTCGGGCAGCATCCCGATCCCCGGCAGGTCGAGCTTGCTGATCCGGTCGGCGTCGGCGAGGTCGACCTTGCGGGCGATGTAGGCAAAGCCCGAGCTGCGGTCGGCGATGCTCTTGAGGATCTCCTCCTGATCGGGGTTGCCGAGGATCTTGGCCACCTTGTGCGCGGTCGCCGCTGGGTCCTCGACCTGGTAGGGCGTCGCGAACACGGTCGCCGCGTCCTCGGAGACAGCGAGCTCGCGGCCGGTGCGGTCGTAGATCGTCCCCCGGGATCCGGGCACCTCGACCGTCTCGACCTGCTGGCTCTGGGCCTCGGCGCTGAGCCGCCCGCCGGTGACCCCCTGGACCCAGATCGCGCGCACGAGGACGAGGCTGAGGAGGAGGACGAACGCCGCGAACAGCAGACCGACGCGACGGTCGATCAGGTTCAAGGAGCCCCGACCGCCCCGCCCGTGGTCGTCCCGGCGGCGGGCGGAGCCGCGGTCTCGACCGGGGCCGTAGCCGCGGGGTCGGTCGCCGCCGTCGCCGGATCCGTGGCCGCCGGGGCGGTGGCCGTCGCCGGGTCGGTGGCCAGGGTGGCGGTGTCCGGCGGCGTCGCGGTCACGGTCGAGTCGACCTGCACCACCGGCACGTCGGCGGCAACGGCCAGCTCGCCGTTGCGAAGCCGCTCAGCGGCCGTCTTCGCGTCGCCCGGGCGGGTGTGCAGGTAGCCGATCGAGCCCGCGGGCGGCATCACGAGCCCGAGCTTTGCGGCGACGCCCTGGATCTCGGAGTTCGAGAGCTTGCCCGCGATCTGCGCCCGCAGGGCCGAGTTCTGGCGCTTCAGCACGTCCGCGGCCTGACCGGCGTTGCTCGAAGAGGCGCTGAAGCTGAGGGCCATCACGTTGACGCCGACGATCCCGACCAGCAGCGCCCCGAGGAGGCCGATCCACAGGCGCCCGCGGGTGAGCCAGACGAACAGGCCCGAGTCGGCGATCCCGCCGACCGCGCCGCCGACCGCCGCCACCGGGACGAAGCCGGTCGCGGTGTTACGACGCGGGGCCGGCTTGCGAGGAGCGGCGCGGCGCGCCGGCGCGCGTTTCGCCGGTGCGGACGTCCTTGCTGTCACCGTCGCCGCCATTTCTCAGTGCCCTGAGCGGGTTTCGTCGGCCGGACGGGAACTTCCTGCGTCGCTCAGCTTCTTCGCCGCCCGCAGACGGGCCGACCGGGCGCGGGGATTGCGCTCGATCTCGGCCTCGGAGGGCTTCACCGCGCGCCTCGCGAGCAGCTCCGCCTCGGGCTCGTGGCCACAGACGCAGACCGGGAGCTCGGGCGGGCAGACGCAGCCACGGGCGAGCTCGGCGAACAGGCGCTTGACGCGGCGGTCCTCGAGCGAGTGGAAGGCGATCGCCCCCAGGCGCCCGTCCTCGGCGAGCATCGCCCAGGCGCTGTCGAGGCCGCGGTCGAGCGACTCGAGCTCGCCGTTGACCGCGATCCGGATCGCCTGGAAGGTGCGCTTGGCGGGATGGCCGCGGCCGAAGCGGTAGGCGGGCGGGACCGCGGCGCGGATTGCCTCGACCAGGTCGCAGGTGGTCTCGAGCGGCCGCCGGCGGGCGATCTCGGCGGCGATCGGGCGGGCGTAACGCTCCTCGCCGAACTCCCGGATCAGCTGTCCGAGGCGTGCCGCCGGCCATTGGTTGACGACCTCGAGCGCGCTCAGCGCCTGGTCCGGGTCCATGCGCATGTCGAGTGGCGCGTCGTAGGAGTAGGAGAAGCCACGGTCCCAGTTGTCGAGCTGCAGCGAGGAGATCCCCAGGTCCATGACGATCACGTCCGGGCGCACGCCCTCGGCACGCAGGCGGTCGAGCACGTCGGCGAAGTTGCCGCGCTCGAAGCGCGCCTCGCAGCCGAGCTCCGGCTCGAGCTCGGCGAACCGTTCCGCCGCGGCCGGATCGCGGTCGATCGCGATCAGGGTGCCGGTCGGCCCGATCCGGTCGGCGGCGAGGCGCGCGTGCCCGCCGCCGCCGAAGGTGCAGTCGACGACCAGCTCTCCAGGCCCCGGGTCGACCAGGGCGATCAGCTCGGGGGCCAGGACTGGGACGTGCTCGGTTGGCATGTAGGTGAGTGTGGCCATCCCGCTAGTCCGAGAGCTCCTCAGCGAGCTGCTCGGCCTGCGCGTCGAGGTCGGCGTAGTGCTCGGTCCAGCGCTCCGGGTTCCAGAGCTCGATGTGGTCGCCCACGCCGACCACCATGCACGGGCCCTCGAGGCCCGCGTGATCGATCAGGTGCTTGGCGAGGCGCACACGGCCGGCCGAGTCGAGCGCCTCGTCGGAGGCCGAGGCGTTGAAGCGCCGGTACATCATCCGGCCCTTGCGGCCGAGCCGGTTGAGGTCGGCGAGAAAGCGCGCGCTCCAGTCGTCATAACCCTGCGGTGAGAACACCTCGACGCAGGGGTCGAGCCCCGCAACGAGAACGACACCGTCCGAGAGCGGGCCGCGCCACCGCGACGGAACCGTGAGGCGGTCCTTGGCGTCGAGGCTGTGTTCGTATTGCCCGCGGAAGGCTTGAGACATGAGGTGAGCGAGTCGCGAAGAAGATCTGGACCGGAGTGGCGAGGTGGGAGGAGCCTCACCACCCCGGTCCCTGGGTCAACTGGTTGGGCCACGCTAACCCACAACGTCCCACTTTGCAACACGATCACCGCTCGGAATTTGAACCGATCCGTCGGACGGACTTGCTACCGGGCCCCGGCGGACCCGGTTTTCCCAATCGCCATGCGGATTTCGCCCCCTGCAGCGCCTCGCCGGCAGGCCCCGCCGCGGCGCTTCCGACTGCAAGCGCGCTTGCATTAGGGTGCGCGCCATGAGCGAGGAGTACAAGCCGGCGCCCGAGGAGAACCTGGCTCCGGTGCCCGACGACACCGGCGACACCCGCGGCGCCCACCTGCGGCACCTGATCGCTCACCCCGCGACGCTGATCATCGCCGGCGTGCTCGCGGCGGCGACGCTGATCGCGGTCGGGACGCAGGCCGGCTGGGCCCTCGGCGGCGGCGGCGCGGCCGTCGTCGTCCTGATCGTCCTGATCGTCGTCTGGGTGATCGCCAACAACCAGGCCCGCGAGGACTTCTTCAACGCCTATGCCGGCGGTCGCGGCCTCGCCCGGGTTCCGGGCCGGTCGAGCCTGCCGCCGGTGACGCCGCTGCTGCAGAAGGGCGACAACCGCTACGCCGAGCAGCGCTTCAACGGCGTCCTCCCCGGCGGCATGGACGGCAGCCTCTGCCTCTACACCTACGAGGAGATCAGCCACGACTCCGACGGCAACCGCGAGACGACCTACGTCCACTACACGATCGCGATGACCCAGCTACCGCAGACCGCCGCCTACCTGCAGGAGCTCTTCTGCCAGCGGCGCGTCGGCTTCCGCTTCATGGACTCGGCCGAGGACGTCTTCCGCCACCGCCAGCGCGTCGAGCAGGAGTCCGAGGCGGTCGACAAGGCCTACGAGATCTTCATCGGCGCCAAAGACGACATGAACAAGGCCCGCCAGGTCCTCTCCCCCTCCTTCCTCGTCTGGCTCGACGCCCACTCGCCGGAGGCATATGCGTTCGAGCTCTGCGCCGGCTCGCTCGTCTGCAACGTCAAGGGCCACAAGAAGAGCTCAGCCGAGCTCGACGACCTCTGCCAGGCAAGCGCCGCCGTGGCCCGCCGCCTCAGCGAGGAGGCGGCCGAGGTGATTCCGCCGACCTAGAGCGGGCCGACCGCGAGCGGCGATCGCGCGGCCAGCTCGAGTGTCTCAGCCGGCGCGGGCCGGCCGAGGTGATAGCCCTGACCGAAGCCGACCCCGAGATCACGAAGCGTGGCCAGCTCCTCCTTCGTCTCGATCCCCTCGGCGACGACGTCGACATCGGCGCTCTTGCCGAACGCGATCAAAGCGCTGGCCAGAGCCCTGCGGCGGGGATCCCGGTCGATGCCCCGGGCGAGCGAGAGGTCAAGCTTGATCATGTCCGGGTCCAGGTCGAGCAGTCGCCGCAGGCCCGAGAACCCGCTGCCGACATCGTCGATCGCGAGCCGAACGCCATGCTCGCCCAGGAAGTCGGCCGCCCGCTTGAACCGGATCGGGTCGGCCATCTCGGCACGTTCGGTGACCTCGACGATCACCCGGCCGGCCTGTGTACCCAGGCAAGGCAACAGCTGCGCGGCGCGCACGGTCTCCGGAGAGGCGTTGACCGCGATCGTCCACTCCTTCGGCAGGGCGCTGGCGCCCTTGAGCGCGAGCTCGATCGCCTCGAGCTCGAGCTCCAGACCGAGTCCGACCGCCCAGGCCTCGTCGAACCAGAGGTTCGGTGCACGGTCCGAGATCGCCGCGAACCTCGACAACGCCTCGACGCCGATCGTGCGCCCGCTCTCGAGGTCGACGATCGGCTGATAGACGATCGTCAGACCCTCGCCCGAGAGGACCCGCTCGATCCGCGCGCGCGCCTGGCGCTGGCTTTCCGCCGTGATCTCGAGCTCCTGCTCGGTCTCGGAGAGGGCGTGGGTCGCAGAGTGGATCTCCTCGATCTCGCCGGTCACCGGGCTTCGGAGCGTCCTCATCCTCGACTCGAACCAGGCGTAGCGCCCGTCCTTGCGCCGGCTGCGATACCTCATCGTGGTGATCTTCTCCGGGGTATGCAGCGTGTCGGCGTGCGTGCGCTGGACCAGCTCGAGATCGTCGGGATGGAAGTACTCATACGGGGAGGTCCCGAGCAGCTCCTGGGGCTCGTAGCCGAGCATGTCCCGACACATGCCGGAGACGAACGTGTAGTCACCGTCGGGCGAGTGGGTCGAGATCGTGTCGCTCGACTGCTCGGCGATGAAGCGGAAGTTCCTCGCCTGCTCCTCGAGCGCCGACCGGGCGCTTCGATCCTGATCGGCAAGCCAGCCGATCATCGCCGCGGGCAGGAGGAAGGCGGGGACGCGAATTGCGACGCTGGCGAGATCGATCACCTGGTTGGTCCACAGCTCTGTGACCAGCAGGCCGACGCTGAGGACGATGGCGCCGGCGCCGAGGCCGACGCGGAACCCAAACGCCCAGGCGACCAGCGCAACGGGGATCAGGGCGAGCGTAAGGATCGGCTCGTCGCTGGCGGAAAGGACGAGGCGGAGGGCCAGAATGCCGACAAACAGCGCCAGCGCGAGGCCGAGCACCACGCGCTGCCGCCTCAGTTGGCGGTCCAAAAAGGACATCACCAGCCCATCGACGCGCCGGCGAGCGCGCTTTAACCCGCGCGCGCGACCCCTAAGCTGCCCGTCCGATGTCCTCCGAGTACATCTTCAGCATGCACCGGGTCTCGCGGACCCATCCGCCGGACAAGACGGTGCTCGCCGACATCTCGCTGAGCTTCTTCCACGGGGCGAAGATCGGCGTCCTGGGGCTCAACGGCTCGGGCAAATCGACGCTGCTGCGGATCATGGCCGGCGTCGACGAGGACTACCGCGGCGAGGCGCAGCTCAAGCCCGGTGGGAGCGTCGGCCTGCTCGAGCAGGAACCGCAGCTGGACGAAACGAAGGACGTCAGGGGCAACGTCGAGGACGGCGTTCGCGAGCTTCGCGATCTCGTCGACCGCTACAACGAGGTCGCCGCCAACTACTCCGACGAGACCGCCGACGAGTTCGCGCGATTGCAGGAGCAGATCGACGCCCAGGACCTCTGGAACCTCGACACCATGCTCGACACGGCGATGGACGCGCTGCGCCTGCCGCCGGGCGACGCCGACGTCAGCAAGCTCTCCGGCGGCGAGCGGCGGCGGGTCGCGCTCTGCCGGCTGCTGCTCAGCGCCCCGGACCTGCTGCTGCTCGACGAGCCGACCAACCACCTCGACGCCGAATCGGTCGCCTGGCTCGAGCGCCACCTCGAGGAATACAAGGGCGCCGTCGTCGCCGTCACCCACGACCGCTACTTCCTCGACAACGTCGCCGGCTGGATTCTCGAGCTCGACCGCGGCCGCGGGATCCCGTTCCAGGGCAACTACTCGTCCTGGCTGGAGCAGAAGACGGCGCGCCTCCAACAGGAGCAGCGCGGCGACAAGGCCCGCGCGAAGACGCTCGCTGCCGAGCTCGAGTGGGTGCGCGAGAACCCGAAGGGCCGGCGCAAGAAGTCGAAGGCCCGACTCGCGCGCTACGAGGCGCTGCTGGCCGAGGACCGCAACGTGAAGCTCGACGACGTCCAGATCCACATCCCGGCGGGGCCTCGGCTGGGAGACAAGGTGATCGAGGCCGAGGGCGTGCGCAAGGGGTTCGGCGACCGCCTGCTGATCGAGGACCTCTCGTTCTCGCTCCCGCCGGCCGGAATCGTCGGCGTGATCGGGCCCAACGGAGCCGGCAAGACGACCCTGTTCCGGATGATCGTCGGCGACGAGCAGACCGACGCCGGCACGCTCGAGCTCGGCGAGTCGGTCGAGCTCGCGTACGTCGACCAGTCGCGCGACGCGCTCGACCCTTCCAAGACCGTGTGGGAGGAGATCTCCGACGGCTACGAGCAGATCAAGGTCGGCGATCGCCAGGTCAGCTCGCGCGCCTACACCTCCGGCTTCAACTTCAAGGGCTCCGACCAGCAGCGCTCGGTCGGGACCCTCTCCGGCGGCGAGCGCAACCGCGTCCACCTGGCGAAGCTCCTGCGCTCGGGCGGCAACCTGCTGCTGTTGGACGAGCCCACCAACGACCTCGACGTGGACACCCTGCGGGCGCTCGAAGAGGCGTTGCTCGCCTTCGCCGGGTGCGCCGTCGTGATCTCGCACGACCGCTGGTTCCTGGACCGGATCGCCACTCACGTGCTCGCCTTCGAGGGCGACTCGGACGTGGTCTGGTTCGAGGGCAACTTCGAGTCCTACGAGGAGAACCGCCGCGAGCGCCTCGGCCCGGCCGCGGACCGCCCGCACCGGATCACATACAAGAAGCTCGTCCGCGGCTGAACCGGCTCACCGGCGCTCAGCCTCTGTTAACACTCCCCGCTCGGGACGATGGGGTCTGGGGCGAACAAGCGAATGCGGGGCATTGCCGTGGCCGTGTGCGGCGTCGCGCTGCTGTGCTCGGCGCCCGCGAACGCCGGGGCGGCGGTGCCGAAGATCAAGGTGCTGTCCACACGGGCCGACCTCGTCTCCGGCGGAGATGCGCTGGTGCGGGTCAAGCTGCCCCGCGGCGCGAAGACATCCCGGCTCCGGCTGCGCGCGGGCAGAAGGAACGTCACGGGCGCCCTCACGCGGACCGGGCCGCGGCGGCTCGAGGGCCTGGTCGACGGCCTGCGTGACGGGCGCACGAAGCTGACCGCGCGGATGCGCGGCGGTGCTGCCGCCCGGCTGACGGTGACGAACCACCCACTCGGAGGCCCGATCTTCGCCGGCCCGCAGATCCAGCCATGGGACTGCCAGCCGGAGGCGACCGACGCGCAGTGCGACGAGCCGCCGGCCTTCAAGTACTTCTATCTGCCCAAGGGCTCGCCCCAGGCGGGCGCCGCGCTCCCCGGCACGAACTCGAACGACTCCGGCGGCTCGTTCCAGCCGTATGACCCCGACAGCCCGCCGTCCGACGACCAGATCGAGACCACGACGACGACCGACGGCGTGACGGTCCCGTTCATCGTGCGGCTCGAGACCGGCTACATCGACCGCGATCAGTACGCGATCGCGGCGCTGTTCGACCCGGATCAGCCGTGGACGGCGACCGCGGCCCAGCCGCAGTACAACCACCGCATGGTCGTCACCCACGGCTTCTCCTGCGACACGGAGTACAAGACCGGCGCCGCGCCGAGCGTGCTCGAGCCGAAGCTCCTCGGCGGCGGGTTCATCGTGATGGCGCACGCCCTGGACCACGCGGGCCACAACTGCAACCTGCTGACCCAGGCCGAGTCGCTCGTGATGACCAAGGAGTACGCGATCGACCACTACGGCACCGTGCGGTGGACGATCGGCAGCGGCTGCTCGGGTGGCTCGCTGACCCAGCAGCAGGTCGCCAACGCCTATCCGGGCGTCTACCAGGGGATCACGCCGCAGTGCTCGTTCCCGGACGCATGGTCCTCGGCGATGCAGTACGAGGAGTACTACTTCGGCCTCCAGTACCTGCAGAATCCCGCGCGGTGGGACCCGGGCGTCCTCTACGACCCGGCCGCGATCACGGCCTTCTTCGACCATCCGAACATCGCGAACCCGGTCACGTTCACCAGCGTGATCCCGAACTCGGGCAATCCGTCGCGGTCCTGCCCCGGCGTGCCGGCCGACCAGGTCTACGATGCGCAGACGAACCCGACGGGGGTGCGCTGCACGCTCCAGGACTACATGGTCAACGCGTTCGGGCGCGACGAGAACGGCTTCGCGCGCCGGGGGTTCGACAACGTCGGCATCCAGTACGGGCTCAAGGGGCTGCGCCAGGGCCTGATCTCACCGGCCCAGTTCGTCGACTTCAACTCGCACATCGGCGGCGCCGACATGGACCTCAACATCACCCCCGAGCGCACCGCGGCGGACCCGATCGCGCTGCGGCGGCTGTACCGAACGGGAGCGATCGACGAGGCCAACAACCTCGACCAGGTCGCGATCATCGACCTCCGGGGCCCGGACCCGGGCGCCTTCCACGACGTGTACCGCACCTACGCGATGCGAGCCCGCCTGATGCGCAACTTCGGCACCGCCGCCAACCAGGTGCTGTGGCGTGGGCAGGCGGCGCTGGTCGGCGACCCGTCCTTCGCCGACGACGCGGTGTTCGCCGTGGACCGCTGGCTCGCCCACGTCCACGCCGACCGCCGCAGGATCCCGCTCGCGCGCAAGATCATCCAGGACAAACCCGACACCGTCGCTCCACGCTGTACCGACGGCGCGGGCAAGGAGCTGCCGTCGACCGCGTGCGACGAGACGGTGGCGTCCTACGGCACGCCGCGCCAGGGCGCCGACGGGCCGCTGGCCGAGGACGTGATGAAGTGCCGGCTCAAGCCGCTCCAGCGCGAGGACTACCCCGTGACCTTCACCGACGATCAGTGGAGCCGCCTCGAGCAGGCGTTCCCAGGCGGCGTCTGCGACTACGACCGTGCGGGCGTCGCGCAGCGGGGCGCGATCCCCTGGCTCACCTACCAGAACAGGCACGGCCGGGTGATCTACGGCGGCAAGCCGATGGGCCGCCCGCCGGCCTCGCGCCGAGTTCGCTAACTAGCCCGCCGCGAGCAGCGGCCGTATGCTCGCTCGATGGCGGCAAGATGGCTCACGCTGGTGGCGCTCGTGGTGGCGTGTCTGGGATCGGCGACCGACGCCGGCGCGAAGCCGAAGCCGAAGCCGGGCTACTCGGTGAAGATGAGCTTCACCCAGCACCGGACCTGGACCTACTACCACTCGCAGACCTCGCCGGACTGCACGCGCACCGAGGACGGCAACGGCTCCGAGGACGCGAGCTTCGACTCGAAGGCCCTGTTCGGCTGGCTGCCGGGCGGCGGCGTCGCCGGCTTCGGCGTCCAGGGCACCCACACGCGGGTCGGCTCGCGCACCCACACGGTCAGCGGCGCTGAGTGCGCCGCCTCAGCCGTCTTCCCCTCGACCTGGTCGCTGGTCTCCGAGGGCGCCGGGACGGTCACCTACGCCGAGGACAACTCGGGCTGCGGTCCGAAGCGGACCAAGGTCAGCTTCCCGACCGTGAAGCTGAAGGGCAACCAGCTCAGCTACGAGTGGGACTCGACCGCGTCGGTCCCGGACTTCGAGCCCTGCCCCAACTTCGAGGGCTCCAACGAGGCGCAGGACGGCCACGAGCTGCCGGGCTCGCAATGGATCGACGTGACCGCGAAGGTCAACCGCGCGGCGCTGCTGGCGGGCAAGAAGAAGGTGACCTCGACGGGAACGGCCAAGATCGCCGAAACCGAGACCTGCCAGAACATCGTCCAGGGTTGCCCGGAGGGCGTCACCTACAACGCCACCGCTGCCGTCGAGGCCGAGGTGAAGTTCGTCTTCACCCGCAAGCGCTAGCCGATCGGCCCCGAGCCCTTCGGCGGCGGCGGGCAGTTGGTCAGCACGCTGATCTTGTGGTCGCCGAAGTCGTTCGACCAGACCAGCTGGCCCGCGGCGTGATGCGGCGGGCCCGCGAACCTGTAGAGGGTGTCGTAGCGCAGCAGGTAGGCGTCGCGGGCGCTGTAGCGGAAGTAGAGGTCCGACTCGTCGTCGGTGAAGTAGCGGCCCCGGCAGCCGAGCGGGCCGCTGTAGCTGAGCTCCGGAACGCCGCCGATCTGCACCGAGACCGAGCCCGACTGCGCGACCGTCGTCCGCTCGCCGTCGACGATGAACGTCGCCCGGTCGTGGGGCGCGTGGAAGTCCGGGATGTTGATGTCGACTCCGCCGCAGCCGGCCAGGGCCAGCACCGCCGCGACGAACGACAGGGCGCCAGTAACTGGCGCGACCTCAGAAAGGAAGCGGGCCATCGGCGAGGCTGGCGACGACCCAGTCGGCGCCGGAGTCCGTGAGCTGTTCGACCGAGTACTCGCCGGTGGCGACTCCCACGACCCGGATCCCGGCCCCGTGTCCGGCGTCGACGTCCCTCGGTGTGTCGCCCGTCGCGATCGACCCACTCCGATCGAGGTCTCCCCCGGCCGCGGCCTCAGCGCGATCGAGCGCCTTGCGGCAGACGTCGACGCGCTCGTTGGCGTCCGAGCCGTAACCGCCGAAGCCGAAGAAGCGGTTGAGGCCGGCGCGGCCGAGCTTGATCTCCGCCGCCGCCTTCGTGTTCCCGGTGATCAGGCCGACCAGGCGGCCCTCGGCGGTCAGCCGCTCGAGCGTCTCGACGGCGCCCGGCATCACCCGGTAGCCGGGCGAGCTCTCGACCTCCTCGGCCAGGTACCTCTCGCGCAGCGCCATCAGCGCGTCCATCTCCTCCGGTTGCGGCTCCCGGCCGACGGCGCCCCGGAAGCATTCGAGGCCGACCTGCGGGTCGGGGATCCCCTTGCCGGTGTAGTCGGGGACATTGACTTCGACGGTCTGGAGCTCGAGGAACGCTCGATGCCAGGCGCGGTCGGAAGCGCCACCCGTGGAGATCAGGGTGCCGTCGATATCGAACAACAGCGCGGCGTCAGCCACCCGTGCGGTGCTCCCGATAGCGCCTGATCAGCTCGTTGGTCGAGCTGTCGTGGTTGAGCTCCGCATCGCCCTGGAGCTCGGGGATGATCGCCTTGGCGAGCACCTTGCCGAGCTCGACCCCCCACTGGTCGAAGGAGTCGATCCCCCAGATCGTCCCCTGGGTGAAGACGGAGTGCTCGTAGAGGGCGACGAGGCTGCCGAGCGTGCGCGGGCTCAGCTTCGAGGCCAGGATCACGTTCGTCGGCCGGTTGCCCTCGAACACCCGGTAGGGCTCGTCGGCGTCCTTGCCGAAGGCCAGCGCCTCGGCCTGGGCGAAGACGTTGGAGAGGAGCAGGTCGTGATGTTGCCCGAGCGGGTTGAGCGGCTCGTAGAAGCCGATCAGGTCGCAGGGGATCAGCTTCGTCCCCTGGTGGATCAGCTGGTAGAAGGAGTGCTGGCCGTTGGTCCCCGGCTCGCCCCAGTAGACGGCGCCGGTCTCGTAGTCGACCGGGATCCCCCCGACGGTGACGTGCTTGCCGTTCGACTCCATCGTCAGCTGCTGCAGATAGGCCGGGAAGCGCTTCAGGTACTGCTCGTAGGGGAGCACGCCGACCGTCTGGGCGCCGAAGAAGTCGCCGTACCAGACCGCGAGCAGGCCCATCAGCGCCGGCAGGTTCTCCGCCGTCGGCGCCTCGAGGAAGTGCTCGTCGACGGCGTGGAAGCCGGCCAGCATCTCCGCGAACCCCTCGGGTCCGATCGCGACCATGGTCGAGAGCCCGATCGCCGAATCCATCGAGTAGCGCCCTCCCACCCACTCCCAGAAGCCGAACATGCTGTCGGTGTCGATGCCGAACTCCGAGACGCCCTCGGCGTTGGTGGAGACGGCGACGAAGTGCTTGGCGACCGCCGATTCGTCGCCGCCGAGGCCGGCCAGCGACCACTCGCGCGCCGTCTGCGCGTTGGTCATCGTCTCCAGGGTCGTGAACGTCTTCGAGGAGACGATGAACAGGGTCTCGTCGGGCTCCAGGTCGCGCGTCGCCTCGGCGAAGTCGGTGCCGTCGACGTTGGAGACGAACCGGAAGGTCATCTCCCGCCGCGAGTAGTGGCGCAGCGCCTCGTAGGCCATCACCGGGCCCAGGTCGGAGCCGCCGATGCCGTTGTTGATCACGTTGCGGATCGGCTTGCCCGTGTGGCCCTTCCACTCGCCGGAGCGGATCCGCTCGGCGAAGGCGCCCATCCGGTCGAGGACCTCGTGCACCTGCGCGACGACATCGACGCCGTCGACGATCAGCGAACGCTCGCGCGGCATCCGCAGCGCCACGTGCAGCACCGCGCGGTCCTCGCTGACGTTGATGCGGTCGCCGCGGAACATCGCCTCGCGACGCTCCGCGAGGCCGCATTCGCCGGCGAGCGCGACCAGCAGCTCCAGCGTCTCGTCGGTGACCCGGTTCTTCGAGTAGTCGAGGTAGAGCCCGGCCGCCTCCGCCGTCAGCCGGGTGCCGCGCTCGGGGTCGGCGGCGAACAGCTCGCGCAGGTGCCGCGGCGCGAGCTCGGCGTGGTGGGCCTCCAGCGCCTTCCACCCGGGCCGGTCGCGAAGCTCGCTCATGGTTTCCCCGCCTCGTGCTTGGCGACCCGGGCCGCGAACACCGCCTGGATCTCCTCCAGGCGCTTGCCCTTCGTCTCCGGGACCAGCGCCCTGCAGAAGAAGAAGGTCACCACGCAGATCGCTGCGTAGAAGAAGAAAGCGCCGCTGCGCCCGAGGGCGTCGATCAGCAGCAGGAAGGTGAGCGAGACGATGAAGTTGAACAGCCAGTTGGCCATCGTCCCCACCGCCGCCGCCTTGCTGCGGACCTCGAGCGGGTAGATCTCGGCGTTGAGGAGCCAGAAGATCGGCCCGAGGCTGACGGCGAAGGCCGCAACGTACAGCATCAGGGCGCCGATCGCGACCACCGAGCCCACGGTGCTGCCGGCGCCGGCGGCGAAGACGAGCGCCAGCGAGCTCAGCGCCATCGCCATCACCGCGCTACCGATCAGCAGCAGCGGGCGCCGCCCGGCGCGGTCGAGCAGCCGGATCGCGACCAGGGTCATCCCGACGTTGACGATCCCGACCGCGACCGACGCGAGGATCGCGGCCGACGACGATTGGACGCCGGTGAACTGGACGATCGTCGGCGCGTAGTAGATCACCGTGTTGATCCCCGAGACCTGCTGCAGGATCGCCAGCCCGACGCCGACCACGAGCGCCGCCTTGATCGTCGGGTGCATCAGGTCGCTCCAGGTCCCCGGCTTTGCCGCCACCTCGCCCTTGATCTCGACGATCTCCTGTTCGATCGTGTCCGGGTCGCCCGAGCGCATCCGCGCCAGCACCGCCCGCGCCTCGTAGTCGCGGCCCGCCATCACCAGCCAGCGCGGGCTCTGGGGCATGTTGAGCATCCCGATCCCGAGCGCCAGCGCCGGCAGCGCGCCGAGGCCGAGCATCCAGCGCCACCCCTCGCTGGCGTCGAAGGCGAGGCCGACCACGTAGGCGAGGACGATCCCGACCGTGACCGCGAGCTGGAAGAAGGTGACCAGCCGGCCGCGGATGTCGGGGGGCGCGACCTCGGAGATGTAGACGGGCGCTGTCGCCGAGGCGAGCCCGATCGCGACGCCCAGGAACACGCGCGCGATCACCAGGATCGCGGTGTCGGGCGCGGCCGCGCAGATCAGCGAGCCGACGAAGAAGACGACCGATGAGGCGATGATCAGGATCCGCCGCCCGTAGGCGTCCGAGAGCCGGCCGGCGAAGGCGGCGCCGACCACGGCGCCGATCGGCACGGCGCCGACGACGAGGCCGGACTGGAGGCTTGTCAGGTCGAAGTCCGGCTTGATGAACAGCAGCGCCCCGGCGATCACGCCGGTGTCGTAGCCGAACAGCAGGCCGCCGAGACCCGCGATCGCCGCCGTCATGACGACGTTGCGCCCGACCTGGCGCGGATCGATCGCGGGCTTGCCCTCCATTGTCAGCTCATCTCAGGCGAGCTGCTTCGCGACCGTGTCGAGCATCTCGCCCCAGGATGCGTTGAACGAGTCCTTGCCCTCCTCTTGGAGGCGCACGGCGAGCGCGTCGGTGTCGATCCCTGCGTCGTTGAAGGCCTTCAGCGTCTGCTCCGCGTCACCGCCGTCGGGCGGCAGCGGCTCGCCCACGGTGCCGTGGTCGGCGAACGCGAGCAGGGTCTTCTCGGGCATCGTGTTGACGGTGAACGGCGAGGCGAGGCCCTCGATGTACAGCACGTCGGAGGCGTCGGGGTCCTTGGTCCCGGTGCTCGCCCAGAGCAGGCGCTGCGCCTTCGCCCCCTCGTTTCGCAGCCGCATCGCGCGGTCGGAGTCGAGCAGCTCGCGGTAGGCGGCGTAGGTGCGCTTGCCGATCGCGATCCCGAGCCGGTTGCGCAGCTCGTCCGGGACCTCATCGCTGACCGCGGCGTCCCAGCGGCTGACGAAGACCGAGGCGACCGAGGCCACGTCGGGGTTCAGGCCCGCCTCGACACGGCGCTCGAGTCCCCGCATGTAGGCGTCGGCGGCCGCCAGGTAGTGCTCCCTCGAGAACAGCAGGGTGACGTTGACGGGGATGCCGGCGAAGATCGTCTCCTCGATCGCCTTGCACCCGGCCCCGGTGCCGGGGATCTTGATAAAGAAGTTCTCCTCGGCGCGCCCGTACAGCTCCGCGGCCTGCTTGATCGTCGCCGCCGCATCGTCGGCGAGCAGCGGCGACACCTCGAGCGAGACGCGCCCGTCGATCGTGGTCCGCTCGTGCACCGGCCGAAACAGCTCCGCCGCCCGCCGCAGGTCGGTGAGCGCAAGCTCGAAGAACAGCGCCTCGCCCTCGAGGCCCTGGTCGCTGAGCTCGGCGATCTGGTCGTCGTAGGCCGTGCCGCCGCCGATCGCCTTGTCGAAGATCGTCGGGTTCGAGGTCAGGCCGGTGACCGAGAGCTCGTCGATGTAGCCGGCGAGCGTGCCGTCGTCGAGCATCGTCCGGGTGATGTTGTCGACCCAGAGGCTCTGGCCGTGGTCGTGCAGTTGCTGGGTTGGCTTCATCTCGGTTCTCCTTGCCTGTTGAGTAGCTCGCGGGCCGCTTCGACGATCTTCTCCGGCGTGAACCCGAACTTGCTGAGCAGGTCCTTGAGCGGCGCCGAGGAGCCGAACGTGTTCATGCCGATCGTCTTCCCCTGCGGGCCGACGTAGCGGTCCCAGCCCAGGGTCGAGGCCTCCTCGATCGAGATCCGCGCGGTGACCGCCGGCGGCAGCACCTGGTCGCGGTAGGCCTGATCCTGCTGGTCGAAGAGGTGGAACGACGGCAGGCTGACGACCCGCGAGCGCACGCCCTGGGCGTCGAGCTCCTCGTGCGCGGCGACCGCCAGGGCCACCTCGCTGCCGGTCGCGATCAGGATCAGCTCGGGGTCGCCGCCATCGTCGTTCGAGTCGGCGAGCACGTAGCCGCCGCGGCGCAGGCCGTCGGCCGCGGCGTACCTGGCGCGATCGAGCACGGGCACGTTCTGGCGCGTGAGCACGAGCGCGGTCGGCTGGTGGTCGGCCTCCATGGTCACCCGCCAGGCCTCCGCGACCTCGTTCGCGTCGCAGGGGCGGATCACGTTCAGCCCCGGGATCGCCCGCAGCGAGGCGAGCTGCTCCACCGGCTGGTGGGTCGGGCCGTCCTCGCCGAGCCCGATCGAGTCGTGGGTAAAGATGTGGATCACCGGCAGCTCCATCAGCGCGGAGAGCCGGATCGCCGGACGCGCGTAGTCGGAGAAGGTCAGGTACGTCGACCACGACGGGCGCAGCTTCGAGAGCGAGAGCCCGTTCGAGGTCGCCGCCGACTCGTGCTCGCGGATCCCGTAGTGCAGCTGGCGGCCCTCGCGATTGTCGGGCTCGAAGTCGCCGCGGCCGATCTCCTCCTCGAGGCGAACCGTGGTCGAGTCGGTGAGGTCGGCCGAGCCCGAGAGCAGCCAGGGAACCTGCTCGGCGATCGCGTTCTGGACCTGGTTCGAAGCCTTGCGGGTCGCGATCCCCTTCTCGTCGGCGTCGAAGGAGGGGATGTCGCGGTCCCAGCCGTCCGGGAGATCGCGCCGCTGCATCGCCTCCAGCTCGCGCTCCAGCGTCTGGTGCTCGCGCTCCCAGTTGACCCGCCGCCTCGACCAGTCCGTCCTCAGCTCCTCGCCGCGGGCCGCGACGCCGGCGGCGAAGCGCTCGCGAACCTCGTCGGGAACCAGGAACTGCGCGTCCTCGGGCCAGCCGTAGGCGCGCTTGGTCTCCCGCACCTCCTCCTCGCCGAGCGGCTCACCGTGGGCCGCGGCGGTGTCCTGCTTGTGCGGCGAGCCGTAGCCGATGTGGCTGTGGACGACGATCAGGGTCGGGCGGTCGCCCGTCGCCTTGAAGAGCTCGAAGGCGCCCGAGATCTCCGCGAAGTCGTTGGCGTCCGAAACCTCGGTCACGTTCCAGCCGTAGGCCTCGAAGCGCTTCCGGACGTCGTCGTCGTAGGTGATCTCCGTCCGCCCGTCGATCGTGATGTGGTTGTTGTCGTAGATCCAGCAGAGGTTGTCGAGGCGCTGGTGGCCGGCGAAGGAGCCGGCCTCGTGCGAGACGCCCTCCATCAGGCAGCCGTCGCCCGCGATCACGTACGTGTCGTAGTCGAACAGCTGAAACCCGGACCGGTTGAAGTGGGCCGCCTGCCACTTCCCGGCGACCGCCATCCCGACCGACGTCGCCACCCCCTGTCCGAGCGGGCCCGTCGTGCACTCGACCCCGGAGGTCCAGCGGTACTCGGGATGGCCGGGCGCCCTGGAGTCGAGCTGGCGGAACTTCTTGATGTCGTCGAGGGTGACCGACTGGCGGCCCTCGATCTCGTACTCGGAATCGACCGTCCGCACCCCCGCCAGGTGCAGGAGCGCGTAGAGCAGCATCGAGGCGTGCCCGGCCGAGAGCACGAAGCGGTCGCGGTTGGGCCAGATCGGCTGCATCGGGTCGAAGCGCAGGAATCTCTGCCAGAGGACGTAGGCCACCGGCGCCAGCGCCATCGGCGTTCCCGGGTGGCCCGAGTTCGCCTTCTGGATCGCGTCGATCGCCAGCGTCCGGATCGTGTTGACCGCGAGCTCGTCGACCTCGTCGAACGAATCGCTGGGCTGGTCGTCGGCGGCCATGGTCGTCAGCCTAATCGGGTTAGATACCGCGGTGGCCGCCGACGACGAGAAGCGACTCGCCGCCGAGGCGGCGGCCGAGTTGGTGGAAGACGGAATGCTCGTCGGCCTCGGCACCGGCTCCACCGTCGCCCACCTGCTGCCGGCGCTTGCGGCGCGCCGGCTGGAGACCATCCGCTGCGTCGCGACCTCGGTCGCGACCGAGGAGCAGGGCCGCGCCCTCGGCCTGCCGATCGAGCCCTTCGACTCGATCGAGCGGCTCGACATCGCGATCGACGGCGCCGACCAGATCGCCCCCGACGGCTGGCTGGTGAAGGGCGGCGGCGGCGCCCACACCCGCGAGAAGATCGTCGCCGCGGCCGCGGAGCGCTTCGTCGTCGTCGCCGACTCCTCGAAGCCGGTCCAGGCCATCGAGGCCCCGATCCCGCTCGAGCTGCATCGCTTCGGGCTCGCCGCCACCCTGGTCGAGCTGCGCGACGCGGTGCTCCGCGAGGGGGTCGGCCCCTCCCCCGACAACGGCGTGATCGCCGACTGGTTCGGCGAGGTCGGCGACCCGATCCTGCTCGCGGCTCGCCTCTCGGCCAGCCCCGGCGTCGTCGACCACGGCCTCTTCCCCCCCGCCCTGGTCGCCGACCTGATCGTCGCCCGCGGCGACGAGGTCGAGCACCGCTCGCTCTAGGCGGCGTTCGCCTCCGCGCTGCAGATCAAGATCGGATCGCGCGCGCGGACGCGCCCGGCGGGAATCGAGTCGTCACCCGCGCGGAGCTTCGCCAGCGCCCCCGGCTTGTCCGCGCCGGTGACCAGCCACAGGACCTGAGCCGCGGCGTCGATCGCCGGGTAGGTGAGCGTCATCCGGCGGCGGCCCTGGTATTCGCCGGTCAGCGCGACGGAGCGGTCGGTGACCTCGAGCACGGGGTCGCCGGGGATCAGCGAGGCGGTGTGGCCGTCGGGACCGAGGCCGAGGTGGACGAGGTCGAGCGAGGCCGGCAGCTGGTCGGCGTAGCGCGCCGCGGCGGCTTCGAGGTCTTCGTCGTCGACCGGCATCGGTCGCAGCCTCGCCGCGGCGTCCGACGGCAGGCTCTCGCGCAGGTGGGTGAGGTTGCGATCGGGGTCGCCCGCCGGGGCGATCCGCTCGTCGACCTGGAAGATCTCCACCGCGTCCCAGTCGATCGCCTCGGCGCCGAGCAGCTCGAACATCCGCCACGGCGCGTGTCCGCCGCTGACCGCGAGCGAGAACGAGCCGTGATCGGCGATCGACCGCGTCGCCGCCTCGGCGATCAGCTCCGAGCCGCGAAGCGCCGCGGCCTCGACGTCGGCGACGACCTGCTCGCGCAACCCGCCCGTTCTACTTCTTCTCGTCGTGGCCGCCGAACTGCTTGCGCATCGCCGAGAGCACCTTGTCGGCGAAGTCGTCGAGATCGCGGGAGGCGAAGCGCGAGTACAGGGCCTCGGTCAGCACGGGCGCCGGGACGCCCTCCTCGATCGCGGCAATCGAGGTCCAGCGGCCCTCGCCGGAGTCCGAGACGCGGCCCTCGAAGCCGGCAAGGTCGGGCGACTGCTGCAGCGCCGCGGCGGTCAGGTCGAGCAGCCAGGAGCCGATCACGCTCCCCCGGCGCCAGACCTCGGCGACCTCGGGGATATCCAGCTCGTACTGGTAGTACTCGGGATCGGTCAGCGGCGCGGTCTCGGCGTCCGCCTCGCGGGCGTGCGTCCCCGCGTCGGCGTTCTTGAGGATGTTGAGGCCCTCGGCGTAGGCGGCCATGACCCCGTACTCGATCCCGTTGTGGACCATCTTCACGAAGTGGCCGGCGCCGCTGGGGCCGCAATGCAGATACCCGTTCTCGGCCGTCGAGGGGTCGCCGCTGCGCCCGGGCGTGCGCTCGGCGGAATCGACGCCGGGAGCGATCGTGGCGAAGATCGGGTCGAGCCGCTGGACCGCCCCGTCGGGGCCGCCGATCATCAGGCAGAAGCCGCGCTCGAGCCCGAAGACGCCGCCCGAGGTGCCGCAGTCGATGTAGTCGATCCCGCGCTCGGCGAACTTGGCCGAGCGGCGGATGTCGTCGCGGTAGTAGGAGTTGCCGCCGTCGATGATCGCGTCGCCGGACTCGAGCTTGCCGGCGAGCTCGTTGACCGTGCTCTCGGTGATCTCCCCGGCGGGCACCATCACCCAGGCCGCGCGTGGCTTGGCCAGCTTGGCGACGAAGTCGTCGAGCGAGTCGGCGCCGGTCGCGCCCTCGCCGGCGAGCGCCGAGACCGCGTCGGGGTTGACGTCGTAGACGACGCATTCGTGCCCGTCGCGCATCAGCCGGCGAACGAGGTTCGCCCCCATCCGCCCGAGTCCGACCATGCCCAGCTGCATGCCGCGGATACTAAGCGGGATCGCCTCGGGCAATAGTCTGCGCCAGGTGGCGACCGAGGCCGACATCCTGGTGATCTTCGGAATCACCGGAGACCTGGCGAAGAAGATGACCTTCGAGGCCCTGTACAGGCTCGAGTCCCGCCACGAGCTCAACTGCCGGCGGGTGATCGGGATCGCGCGCAACAGATGGAGCGAGGACGAGCTCGACGGCCACGCCCGCATCTCGATCGAGGCGAAGGTCCCCAAGCCCGACGAGGAGGCCGTCCAGCGCCTCGATGAGCGCCTTCACTATGTCCAGGGGGAGTTCGACGAGGACGCGCTGTACGAGCGGCTGGCGAAGGAGATGGGCGAGTACGAGCAGGCCGTGTTCTATCTCGAGATCCCGCCGTCGTTGTTCGGGATGGTGGTCAAGAACCTCCACGCCGCCGGGCTGACCGAGCGCGCCCGGATCGTGCTCGAAAAGCCCTTCGGCCACGACCGCGAGTCGGCCCGGGCGCTCAACGATGAGCTCTCCGAGTACCTCGACGAGTCGCAGATCTACCGGATCGACCACTTCCTCGGCAAGGAGCCGGTCATGGACCTGCTCTACCTGCGCTTCGCGAACACGATCCTGGAGCCGGTCTGGAACCGCCAGTTCGTCGACTCGGTCCGGATCACGATGGTCGAGGACTTCGGGGTCGAGGACCGCGGCAGCTTCTACGACGCGGTGGGGACGCTCCGCGACGTGGTCCAGAACCACCTGCTGCAGGTGCTCGCCCTGGTCACGATGGAGCCACCCTCGGCCGGCACGGCCGATGCCGACGTGATCCGCGACCGCAAGACCGACCTCTTCCGGGCGATGCCGGAGGCCGACCCGAGCCGCTACTTCCGCGGCCAGTACAACGGCTATCGCGAGGTCGACGGTGTGGCGCCCTACTCGGAGACCGAGACCTTCGCCGCCCTGCGGCTCGAGGTCGACAACTGGCGCTGGTCGGGCGTCCCCTTCTTCGTCCGGGCCGGCAAGGCGATGCCGGTCGAAGCGACCGAGATCCGGGTCGTGTTCAAGCGCCCGCCCCGGCTCGGGATCGGCGGCCGGATGATCCCCGACCCCGACGAGATGATCATCCGGGTCAAGCCCGAGCCCGGCGCCGAGATCTGCCTGATGGCGAAGAAGTCCGGCGCCGACGCCCTGCACCGCGTCCACCTCGACCTGCTCTTCGACCAGCAGGACTCCGATCAGCCCGAGCCCTACGAGCGCCTGCTGCGCGACGCGCTGCGCGGCAACTCGGAGCTGTTTCCCAACTTCGACTCGATCGACCAGACCTGGCGCATCGTGCAGCCGCTGCTCGACGATCCGCCCCCGGTCGAGGACTACGAGCCCGGCAGCTGGGGCCCCGAGTCGGCCAGCAACCTCCTGCACGGCCACGGCGGCTGGCGCACGCCGTGGCTGCCTGAATAAATCCCGCCACGTCCGCGCCTTCGGCTCCGGGCGTGCGGGGGCGCTACTCAGGGCTCGTCGAAGAGCAGAGACGCCCCGATCGCGCCGCCCAGGTCGCCGAGGGCGGCGACGTGTATCGCTGGTGGACGGTCGTCGACGAACAGGTGCGGGTGCATCGCCTTGGCGATCTTGTCGACGTAGGGCTGCCCGAAGCGGACCCCGAGCCCGCCGCCGATGATCACCGCCTCGACGTCGAGCAGGTTGACCGCCGAGGCGACCCCGGCGCCGAGCGCCTCGACCGCCCGCGCGATCAGCTTCTCGGCCAGCGGGTCGGAGTGCTTCATCGCCCGCTCCCAGATCCCGCTCGTCAGCCGGTCGCGGTCGCGCTCCTTCATGATCTCGAACAGCTTCGTCTTCGCGCCGTGGTCGTGCTCGCGCCGTGCCTCCGCCTCCATCGCCCCGCGCCCCGCGTAGGCCTCCATGCAGCCGCGCCGCCCGCACGGGCACTCGGCGCCGCCGCGCTTGATCACCATGTGGCCGATCTCGCCCGCGGCGCCGCGGCCGAGCCAGCGCTTGCCGTCGAGGATCAAGCCGCCGCCGACGCCGGTCCCCCAGAAGACGCCGAGCAGTGAGTCATACGGCTTGCCGGCGCCGAGCTTGAACTCGGCGTTGGTGGCGACGTCGACGTCGTTGGCGACCCGCACCTCCGTCCCCAGCGCCTCCGACAGGGACCTGCCGAGCGGGAACGTGCCCGTCCAGCCGGGCAGGTTGCGGGCCTCGGAGACGTCGCCGGTCTTCTCGTCGGAGTCCCCCGGCGAGCCGACGCCGACCCCGGCCAGGGAGTCGGTCTGGACGCCCGCGGCGTCGGCGGCCTCGACCAGGGCCGCGGCCATCTGGTCGGCGACGTCCTGGGGGCCGCCCTCGGTCGGCGTCGGGCGCCTTGCTTCGCCCTTGACCTCGCCGGCGGGGGTGATGATCGCGGCCTGGATCTTGGTCCCGCCGAGGTCGATCCCGCCTCGCAGCGCCTGCTTCTTTAGTGCCGCGGGCATCGGCGCGAGTCTATTTGCGCGGGCTAGTCGAGGTCGGGGAAGGCGGTCGTGCGCTCGACGTGATGGATGTCGACCTCGGGCGGGCGGCCGAGCAGCGGCCCGACCTTGGCGCCGAACCCGGCGACGCTGGGGGCGCCGAAGTGCGTTTGCAGGGCCTCCTTCGACTCCCACAGCTCGACCGCGACGAACTCGTTCGGCTGCTCGACCGACTCATGGAAGCCGTAGCCCATGCAGCCCGGCTCCTGGCGCGACTCGGTCTGCATCCAGCGCATCACCTCGATCAGCTCGTCGCGGTTCTCGGGCGCGCAGGCGGCCCTTCCGATCACGATCAGCATGCGCAGAACATATGTGAATCAGAGGCCGGCCAGCAGGGCGCCGGAGTGGGCGACGATCGCCGCCAGGATCGTCAGCAACACCGACGGGACGAGGACGAGCGCGACGACGAGCTGGATCTTCGGCGCCGAACGGGCGGCGTGGTCGGAGATCCGCCGCCGTGCCTCGCGACGCAGCGCCGTCGCCTGCAGGTACAGCTGCTCAGCCAGGGGCGAGCCGTAGGTGCGGGAGCGCTCGAGCGCGGCGGCCAGGGCGCCCACCTCGGCGCCTCCGAGCCGGTCGCGCAGCTCCTGCACCGCCTCGCGCAGCGGCTTACCGCACTCGACCTCGCCCACCGCGCGGGCGAGCTCCGTCGCCAGCGGCCCGCCGGTGCCGGCGGCGATCTCGCCGAGGCCGGTCGCCGGGTCGCGCCCGGAGGCGGCGCCGACGGCCAGCATGTCGAGAGCGTCCGGGAGCGCCGCGACGAAGCGCGCCCGGCGGCGGCGGGCGCGGCGCTCCAGTGCCGCGTCCGGCGCCAGGAAGCCGGCGACCAGGAGCCCGCCTGCGACCACGAGCGCGAGCCGCGGGTTGACGGCGGGCGCCGCGACGACCGCGACCGCGGCGCCGGCGGCGCAGCCCGCCAGCTTCCCCGCCACCACGGCCCGCGGCTCGACCCGGCCCGTGAGCCCGGCGCGCTCGAGCCGCTGGGCCAACCCGAGCCGGTCGGCCAGCTCGCCGAGCGACGATGCCCGGCCCCCGGACGCGGCCGCGAGGGCCGCCCGGGCGCCGGCGCCGACCCGCTCCCCGGCGGCGCCGACGAGCTCCCAGGCGGCGGCGAAGGCGAGGAGCACGGCCGCGCCGGCGAGCGGCGCGCTCATTGGTCCGGCACCCTGCTGATCCGGCGGATCGCGGCGAACCCGGCCAGCTGCAGCGCCGCGGCTCCGGCGAGCATCGTCGCCGAGGCCGGGTTGGAGATCAGCCCGCCGAGGAAGCCCGGAGCGAGCAGCTCGGCGAGCAGGCCGGCGCCGGCCGGCATCGCGACCACGAGCAGGCCGGTGAAGCGCGCCTGAGCGGTCGCCGAGCGGGCGTCGGCCGCCGTCCGGTCGCGGTCGGCGGCGGCCGCCGCGAAGCGACGCAGCAGGGTCGCCAGATCCCCGCCGGCGAGCTGCTGGGAGAGCAGCGCGGCGGCGAACGAGTCGACCCGAGGCGAGCCGACCCGGCGCCGCAGCGCCTCGAGCACCTCCCGGGTCGAGGCCCCGAGCGCCAGCTCGGCGCGGACCCGCTCCATCTCCCGCGCCGGCGGGCCCTGGAGCGAGGTCGCGGCGGCGGCGAGCGCGGCACGGGGCGAGCGGCCGACCGCAAGCGCGTCGGCGACCGCGACGGCGACCTCGGCGAGGCCGCGGTCGACGGCCCTGCGGTAGGCGGCGCGGCGGCGCGAGACGGTCCAGGCCGCCGCCGCCGGGCCGGCGGCGGCGAGGAAGGGCGCCGGTCCCGGCCCGAGCACGAGGAGCGCGGCGACGAAGATCGCCCCCGTCCCCAGGGCCGCGAGCCGGTGGCGCTCGGAGTCGGTCGGCAGGCGCCCCTCGCGACCGGCGCGGCGCAGCGGTTCGACCGCCTCGGCCAGCCAGCGCCAGGCGCCGGGCGCGGCGAGCGCGGCCTCGCGGACGGCGACGGCGGCCAGCCCGCCGGCGAGCGCGGCGGCGAGCACCCGGGCGGACTCGGCCCCGCTCACGCGCGCCGCCAGATCTCGCGCACCCCGACCCCGGCGGCGGCGCGCAGGACCTCGGCGACCTCGGTGACCAGGCGCGAGCCGCCGGGCGCGCGAGCCATGTGCACGACCAGGTCGACGCCGCGGGCGAGCTGCTCGCGGATCGCCTCGTGGGGAAGGCCGACGCCCGCCATCAGCGCCAGCGTCTCGACCCGGCGCAGGGCGTCCTCGGGTGAGTTCGCATGCACGGTCGAGAGCACCCCGTCGTGTCCGGTGTTGAGCGCGGTGAGCAGGTCGAGGGCCTCGGGGCCGCGGACCTCGCCGATCACGATCCGGTCCGGGCGCATGCGCAGCGCGTTGCGCAGCAGGTCGCGGATCGAGACCCCGCCGCGACCCTCGACCGATGCCGGGCGGCTCTCGAGCCTGACCACGTGCGGCTGGCGAAGGCGAAGCTCGGCCGCGTCCTCGATCGTCACCACCCGCTCGGCCGGCGCGATCCAGGCCGAGAGCGCGTTCAGCAGCGTCGTCTTGCCCGACCCGGTGCCGCCGGAGACGAGCACGCTGCGGCGCCCGGCGACCGCCTCGGCAAGCAGATCGCGCAGCTCCGCGGTCAACGTCCCGGACCGGACCAGGTCGTCGGGCCCTGGGCGCACCGCCGTGAATCGCCGCACCGAGAGCGCCGGGCCATCGACGGCGAGCGGTGGGATGACGACGTTGACGCGCGAGCCGTCGGCGAGCCGCGCGTCGGCCATCGGGCTGAGCTCGTCGACGCGCCGCCCGACCGGCGCCAGGATCCGCTCGATCGCGTCGCGCAGGGCCTGCTCGGACTCGAACCGGACCTCGGTGGGCTCAATCGTCCCGTGGCGCTCGACGAAGACCGACTCGTGGCCGTTGACCATCACCTCCTCGACCTCGTCGTCGGCGAGCAGCTCCTCCAACGGGCCGAGTCCGACCGTGTCGCGGAGGATCAGCTCGGCGATCTGCTCGCGGCGCGCGTCGGAGAGCACCGCGGCCGCCTCGTCGACGAGCTCGCGAACGCTGAGCGCCAGCTCCGGCGCCGGCCCACCGGCCGCGGCCTCGGCGCGGCGCCGGTCGACCAGCCGCAGGCGCAGCTCGGCGGCGAGGACGCGGGCGTGGTCGTCGGCGGTGGCGATACCCGGATCAGGGCCCCATGGGCCCGAGTTCGCCCCCGTCGGGGACGGTCAGCCGCTGATCAGCTCGCCGATCAAGACCGCGGCGCCGAAGACGAAGGCGATCACGGCGATGATCTTGACCACCCGGACCGGCGGGCCGCCGTGGATCCCGGTCTCGTGGACCGCGCAGTGTCCCTTGCCGCGGGCGAGCAGCCAGCGGTTGACCGGGACGGTCAGCACGCCGGCGATCGCGAGCGAGAACGAGAGGCTGCCCCAGAACAGCAGCGTGCCGAGCCCGGCGGCGAGGGCGCCAGGGACTGCGACGATGATCAGGTTGTCGACGATCTCCATGCTCGTGATGCTGAGCGTGTCGGAGGCGAGCGCGACCCCGGCGACGCGGCGGACCGGCAGCCCGGCGCGCAGCAGCGGCAGGCTGGTGAGCCCGTAGCCGAAGGCGAAGGCGAGCACGATCGAGAGCACGACGGTGGTGCCGTTGGAGAGGCCGGCGGCCGTTCCGATCACCATCCCGGCGATCTCGCCGATCGCGCAGCCGGTCAGGCAGTGCAGGGTGGCGTCGATCGCCATGGCCGTCAGCGCCGGGCCCGCGGTCGGCATCTCGTGGTGGTCGTGCTCGGCCGGGCCGGCGGTCGTCGCTTCCATCGTCTCCTGTTAGATACCCCCCTGGGGTATTGATCGTACCACGACTATCCTCCCCGCGGTGAGCGCCCTCGATCTGCTGCTCGTCGCCGCGGTCGTGGTCGGGATCTCGGTCCAGGCCGCGATCGGCTTCGGGTTCGCCTTCTTCGTCGCCCCCGCCGCCTTCGCCGCCTTCCACCCGGAGCAGGCGGTCACCCTGGTCCTGCTGCTGGCGATCGCGATCAACTGCCTGGTCCTGTTCGGCGAGGGCCGCCGAGTCGATGTCGCCAACGGCACCGTCGCCGTCCTGGTCGCCGCCGCGGTCCCCGGGATGGTGATCGGGGCATGGGTGGTGACCGAGGCGAACCGCGAGCTGCTCCAGCTCCTCGTCGGCGTGGTGGTGCTCGCCGGTGCGGGCGTGCAGGCGCTCGGACCGCGGCCGGCGGCCACAGGCCGGGCCTCGGCGCTCGAGATCGGCGGCGGCCTCGCGGCCGGCGCGCTGACCACCTCGGTGAGCGTCAACGGGCCGGCGGTCGTGCTCGTGCTCACCCGGCTCGGCCTGCGCGGCGGGCGCCTGCGCGACTCGCTCGCCGCGGCGCTGCTCGGGCTCAGCCTCCTGGCTGCGCCGGTGGTCCTGATCGCCTCGGGCGCCGACCGCGCGCTGCCCGACGGCTGGGTGGTGCTCGCCTGCGTCCCGGCGCTGCTGGTCGGCCACCGCGCCGGCGCCGCCGTCTTTCGCCGCCTCGACGACGAGGCTCATCATCGCGTCGCGCTCGGCGCGGCGGCGCTCGCCGGGCTGCTCAGCATCGGCGCGGCGCTGGTTGGTTAGATGCGCGCATGACCGCGATCGAGGTCCTCGACGCCGACATCACCGGGCTCGAGGTGGACGCGATCGCCAACGCCGCCAACACGCGCCTGCTGCACGGCGGCGGCGTCGCCGGAGCGATCTCGCGCGCCGGCGGACCGGCGATCCAGGCCGAGAGCGACGAGCTTTCGCCGATCGAGCTCGGCGCCGCGGTCGCGACCGGTGCCGGCGAGCTGCCCTGCCGCTGGGTCGTCCACGCCGCGACCATGGAGCTCGGGGGGCCGACCTCGGCCGAGATCATCCGTGAGGCGACCGCGAGCGCCCTGCGGGTCGCCGACGAGCTCGGCGCCGGCTCCTTCGCGCTCGTCGCCTTCGGCACCGGCGTCGGCGGGTTCCCGCTCACCGAGGCCGCCCGGATCGAGGTCGAGGAGGTGCGCCGTCACCTCGAGGCCGGGAGCGGACTCGAGCGCATCGTCTTCAGCGTCCACGGCGCCGAGGCCCGCGAGGCCTTCGAGGCGGCGCTCAGCTCGGGCTGATCAGGCCGCCGAGCCGGATACTCAGCGTTCGATCAACCGCAGCTCGCGGGCGAAGCTCTGGGCGTGGATCAGGCGCAGGGCCTGGGCGCGGGTGAGCGCCAGGGTGGCGATCCACGGCTCGCCCGGCGAGCCGGGCAGCGCCGCGTCGGCTGGATCGCCGCCCGTCGGCCTCAGGTCCAACAGCTCCACCGCGGCGGCGGCGACGAACGTCCTCCCCGCCCCGCCCGCGGGGCCCGCCTCGCTGGTGACGACGACGTCGACCCGGCGCGGCCTGGGGGACGCCCCGGCGGCGAGCGGGCCGGCGGCCTGAACCGTGATCTCGACCGGATGGCGGTTGCCGCCGAGCTGCGGGGAAGCGCTCGAGCGGTCGGCGGCCGGGGCCCGGAACTGGGAGGCGAGCAGGTAGCCGCCGGCCGGGATCGTCGCCGCCGGCCTGCGCCCCAGCGCCTGCGCCGGCGTGGTCAGCGCGTCGGGCGGCAGGAAGCGCTCCGGGATCCGGCGGACCTCCAGCGCCTCGTCGACCGCCGTCCGTCCGAGCGGCCGCGCGGCGGGCAGGGCGGCGGTGGCGACGACCACGTCGCGCAGCTCTCCGTAGCCGGCCGCCGCGTCGCCCGAGACCCCGCCACTCGCCCCCGCCGCGAAACCGGCGCAGATCGCGGCGGCGGAGGCGAAGCCGATCGCCCGGCCGCGACGGCTCACGCGCTCAGGCGACGTCGCGCCATGGCGGCGCCGGCGTCAGCGGCAGCTCGAGCACGGCGCTGGCGCCGTTGGCGTGCGCGCAGGTCGCGAAGCGCCCGCCATGCTCGGCGGCGATCTCGGCGACGATCCGCAGGCCGTGCCCACGACGGGCGCCGGCCTGGTGGCGGTGAGCGATCCGAGGCGGCGGCGGGGGTTCTGTCTCCGGCTGACCGCCGGCGGCGGTTCCGTCGGCGACGGTCAATCGCAACCGCCCGCCGCGCTCCGACCCGGCGATCCGGATCGGGCCGCGACCGTGCTCGAGCGAGTTCGCGATCAGGTTGTCGAGCGCCCGGGCGACGGCGGCCTCGTCGCAGCGAAGCCGGGTGCCGTTGGCGTGCCAGGCGAACTCGATCGAGCGCCCCTCGAGCGCCGCCGGGCCGCGCCAGCGCCGCACGGCGTCGGCGGCGAGCGCCCGGCCGTCGGCGATCGTGAGCGGGGGCGGCTGCCCGCCGTTTACCTCGCGGTCGATCCCGGCCACCGCCTCGAGCGCCTGGGCGAGCTGATCGCGTCGACGATCCGGCGCCGGCGGCCCGGCCGACGCCTCGAGGACCAGCGCCTGCAAGGGCCGGCGCAGCTCGTGCAGGGCGCGATTCAGGAGCTCGCGCCGGCGCCGGCTGCGGGCGCGGTCGGCGACGACCACGGTCGCGCAGGTGAGCGCGGGCGGACAGGCGAGGACCAGGCCCTCAGCGATCGAGTCGATCATCGTCCACCTCGGGGGCGTCGACGAGGCGGTATCCGACGCCCCAGCAGTTGACGACGTAGCGCCCCGACTCGGGGTCGAGCTTGCGACGCAGGCGGCTCGCGTGCGAGTCGAGCGTCCGGGTGCGCCCGAGCGAGCGAAAGCCCCAGACGTCGCGCAGCAGCTCGGCCTTCGTGAACACCCGCGTCGGCTCGGTTGCGAGCATCCGCAGGAGGCTGAACTCCTTGTTGGCGAGCTGGACCTGGCGGCCGGCCACGCGGACCTCGCGTCGCGACGGGTCGACGACGATCGCGCCGACGCGCAGGGGTCCGGCCCGGCGGCCGTCGCGGCGGCGGAGCACCGCGCGGACCCTGGCCACGACCTCCTGGACCGCGAACGGCTTGACGACGTAGTCGTCGGCCCCGCACTCGAGCCCGCGCAGGCGATCGGCGTCGGAGCCGCGGCCGCTGAGCACGATCACCGCGAGCTCGGGGTCGTAGCTGCCAGTGGCTCCCTCGCTGGCGCGGATCTCGCGCAGGACGTCGAGCCCGGGCGCGTCGGGGAGGTTGAGGTCGAGCAGCAGCAGGTCCGGCTGCTTGTAATGGCAGAGGCGCAGCGCGTCGGAGGCGCTGGGCGCCGCCAGCGCCTGGAAGCGCTCGGCGCCGAGGTGGTCGCAAAGCAGCTCCAGGGTCGGCTCGTCGTCCTCGCAGACGACCAGGGTCGCGTCGCACTCGACCGCCGGCAGCATCAGCTCATCCCCTCCGCGGGGGCGGCCGGCAGCTCGAGCACCGCGGCGGCGCGCCGATCCCGCAGCACCCGGTTCGCCGGCACCGCGGGACAGACGGCGAGCGGCGCCCGGCCGCGATCGAGGAAGACGACGTCGATCGCGAAGCGCATGCCGAACGTGTGGACGCTGCGACAGCGCGGGATCAGCAGGCCCTCTCCCGCCCGCCCGGGCCTCAACAAGGAGAGGCCGAGCAGGCGGGAGAGGAGGGTGACTGCCACCGGCACCCGCCGGGAAGCGACCTCCGCGGTGGGGAGCCGGCGGAAGCGGAGCGGGTGGGCGGAGGCGGTCACGGCGTCTACTACCCCGGACCCCCGGTCGCGCGCCCCCCGCCGGGCTCGGCTCAGAGCCCGAAGTTGTCCCGCTCGTCGACCGGGACCAGATCCAGGTACTCGGGGTGCTTGGTGATGTAGGCCTTGACGAAGGGGCAGAACGGCAGGACGTCGAGCCCCCGGGCGCGGGCGTCGTCGAGCGCCTCCGAGGCCAGCCTCCCGCCGACGCCGTGGCCCTCGAACGCGGGGTCGACCTCCGTGTGCAGGAAGGAGATCCTGCCGGAGCCCAGGCGGTAGGTGACGAAGCCCGCCGGCTCGCCGTCGGCGAAGACCTCGTAACGGGCCTCGTCCGGGTTGTCGGCTACCAGCAGCTCCACCGGCTTGATCGTACGGCGGGCGCTACAAATAGCGCCATGTCCACCGAGATCGCCCTGCTCTGCATCCTCGCCGCGGTCACCCTCCTGCTGATCGCCGCGCAGTGGACGCGGATCCCCTATCCGATCCTGCTCGTCGTCGGCGGCCTCGGGCTCGCCGTGATCCCGGGAATCCCCGACGTCGAGCTCGACCCGGACGTGGTCCTGCTGGTCATCCTCCCGCCGCTGCTCTACTCGGCCGCTTTCTTCACCCCGCTGCGCGAGCTGCGGCGCAACGTGCGGAAGATCTCGATGCTGGCCGTGGGCCTCGTGCTCGCGACGATGGCCGCCGTCGCGGTGGTCGCCCACGCGGCGCTCGACTTCGGCTGGGCCGAGGCGTTCGTGCTCGGCGCGATCGTCTCCCCCACCGATCCGGTCGCGGCGACCGCGATCGCCCGCCGCCTCGGCGTGCCGGGGCGGATCGTGACGATCGTCGAGGGCGAGAGCCTGGTCAACGACGCCACCGCCCTGGTCGCCTACAAGTTCGCGGTCGCCGCGGTGGTCACCGGCAGCTTCAGCCTGATCGATGCCAGCGGCGAGTTCGTGCTCACCGTGATCGGCGGGATCGCGGTCGGGATCGCGGTCGGCGCCCTGATCGCCGCGATCCGCCGGCGGCTCGACAACCCGCCGGTCGAGGTCACGATCGCGCTGCTCTCGGGCTACTTCGCCTACCTGCCCGCCGACGCGATCGGCGTCTCGGGCGTGCTCGCCGCGGTCACGGTCGGCATCTACATGGGCCGGCAGACCTCGCGCTTGACCTCGCCGACCACCCGGATCCAGGGTGTCGCCGTCTTCCAGATCGTCGCCTTTCTCCTCAACTCGGCGCTCTTCGTGCTCGTCGGCCTGCAGCTGCCGACCGTGATCGACGGGATCTCGGCCCTCGACACGGGCGAGCTGATCCGCGACGGCGCGTTGGTCGCGGCGACCGTGATCCTGACCCGGATCGTGTTCGTGTTCCCGTTGACCTATCTGCCGCGGCGGGTCTTCCGCCGGGTGCGCGCCGAGGCCTACCCGCCCTGGCGTCACACGCTGCTCGTCTCCTGGACGGGGATGCGCGGCGCAGTCTCGCTTGCGGCGGCGCTCGCGCTGCCGCTGACCGTCGACGCCGGCGGTGCATTCCCAGACCGCGACCTGATCATCTTCTGCGCCTTCTCGGTCATCCTCGCGACGCTGCTGATCCAGGGGCTCAGCCTGCCGCCGCTGATCAAGTGGCTCGGGGTCGACGACTACGACGAGGATCTGGAGAACGAGGAGATCTCGGCCCGCCTGGCGGCGATCGAGGCGGCGATGGGGAGGATCGACGAGCTCGCCGAGGAGGAATGGGTGCTCGAGGACACCGCCGAGCGGATGCGCGCCTCCTATCGCTTCCGCCAGCGGCGCTTCACGGCGCTGTCTGCCGAGGGCGACTTCGACGGCGGCCTCGACGGCGACGGGATCGACTACGAGACCCGGTCGCTCGCCTACCAGCGGCTCGTTCGCGAGCTGCTCGAGGCCCAGCGCTCAGCCGTTCTCGACCTCCGCGACCGGGGCGCGATCAACGACGACGTCCTGCGGCGGCTCGAGCGCGAGCTCGACCTCGAGGACTCGCGGCTGGAGATCTGAGCTCGCAAACCGGTCCCGCTTCGACCCCGGCGGTGCAAACCCTCTTTCAGGCAGGGGGTCTCTCCTGCGCGGCCCGCGCTCATCGGCAAAGATGCACGCACCTGGGAAGGCCCCGCTGGGAAGACTGGTAAACGGACCGGGGCCCGGAGCACGGAGAACTGGTGGAGAAGGCAACTCGAAGAGGGAATTACGAGTCGGGGTCCGACTACGTGCTCGAGTACGGGGAGCTCCGATTCTCCTTCAACGAAGGGGACTTCGGCCAGCGCGTCGAGCAGGCCGCGGTGAAGCTGGACTTCGTCGACGGCGGGCTCGAGGGCGAGGAGCTCCACGACCTGCTCGAGCTCGCGGTCAACGGCGAGATCCGCGAGCCCAGTTCGCCCCTGGGCGAGCACATAAACGAGCACTGGACGGAGCTCGTCGGCCCCGCCAATCGCAGCCTCGTGCACTGGATCCGCCGGCTCGTCTTCCGCGGCGCCTGGCTCGACCAGCGGGTCAAGGAGGGCGAGCTCGACGTCGTCTTCGACGGCGACAGCCACACCTTCGGCTACGTGCAGCCGGATCGCGACGCGGAGCCGATCGAGCTCTCGCGCGAGCCGTCCTGGTCCTCGCTCGCCTACCGCCGTTAGGCGGAGCCTCGTCAGAGGCTCTTCAGGAGCTCGGAGTTCGAGCTCGTGCCCTCGATCCGCTCGCGCAACAGGGCGGCGGCGTCGGAGGGCCGCAGGTCGGCGAGCAGCGACCGCAGGGTACGGATCGCGGTCAGCTCGGCGGGCTCGCGGATCTGGTCCTCGTTCGAGACCCGGCACTCACCGGGCCGCAGCGCCGGCGTGACTCCGGCCGCCGCCAGCTCGGGGTCGAGGACGACCAGCGAGCTCTCGGTCGTGATCACGGCGCGCTCGGCCTCGCCCCCCTCGTCGCTGGCGTCCTCGAGGACGGTCGCGATCACGGTCAGCGAGCCGCCCCCGACGAGGTTCCGCCCGGAGCCGAACAGCCGCTTCACCTCGGCGACGTCCCCGGCGGCGAAGGCGAGCCGCGAGAGCGAGTCGCAGACGAGGATCGCGTCGGTGCCGGTCTCGGCGAGGCGGCGGGCGCGCTCGAGCGCCAGCTCGGCGGTGCGGACCTGCTCGATCGAGGCCAGGTCGGCGGTCGCGATCGCGAACTCGGCCACCGGCACGGCCTCCCGCCAGGCGGTCGCCTCCTCGGGGCGCTCGTCGACGAGCAGGACGATGACCTTGGCCGTGTCCGCCGCGGCGGCGGCTCGCGCCAGCGAGCGCAGCAGGGTCGTCCGCCCCGAGCGGGCCGCGGCGCGAATCAGGATCCGCTGGCCGTAGGCGAGCGGCGCGAGCAGGTCGACGGCCCTTGCGAGCACGTCGTCGGCGAACGCGTCGAGCGAGATCCGCCGCTCCGGCAGGACCGCCGGCAGGGAATCGAACTCGGGCCGTACCTCCGTCTGCGGCTCCTCGCCGTTGACGGTGTCGACGTGGACGAGGGCCCGGTGGCGCTCGCCGCGGCGCGGCTCGCGCGCCGGCCCCGCGACCTCGTCGCCGGGTCGCAGCTCGCAGCGGCGCACCTGGGCGGCGGAGATGTAGACGTCGCCGTCCGACGGGGCAAGGCCGTTGAGGCGCAGGAAGCCGTAGCGCTGGCGGGTCAGCTCGAGGACCCCGGTCACGTCCTCGGTCGGCTGCGGGTCGCCGCCCTCGACCGGTTTGTCCTCGCTGTCGTCGAGCACCGTCGCCTCGACCACGACCAGCTCGTCGGTATCCGGCTCCGGCTCGGGCTCCGGCTTCGCGCGCCGGCCCCGGCGGCGGCCGCGGCGCGGTCTTGCCTCGGCCTCGGGCTCGTCCTCCGTGGCCTCGGGCTCGGCGTCGGGCTCGTCGGCCGGTGTCTCGCCGAGCGCCGCGACCAGCTCCTCGCGGCGCATCAGGCGGTAACCGGCTACGCCCGCGGCGGCGGCGCGCTCGTGAAGGTCGGCTAGATGGAGGTCGTTGAGCTCGGCGGCCATCGGCCGCGCAGACTAGCGGTCGGGTCCGGAAGCCAGGCTCAACCCACCCGGTGGGCAGGATCGATTCCCTCGGCGGCCGCGTCCTCGACCCAGGCTGCGGCCTCTTTCCGCACCCGGGCGGCGTCCCAGCCGAGCTCGCCGCCGAGTGCCTCGGCGACCGGCGCCACGGCCTCGGCCGTGCGCAGCTGCGGCGCGGCCAGCAGGCCCAGCCGCGTGCGGCGCAGGAGGACGTCGGCGACCGAACGGGCCTGCTCGAGCCGGGCGGCGACGACCGCCTCGGCGAGCATGTCGGGCTGGCCCTCGACGATCGGCGCCGCCAGCTCGGGCCGCTCGCCGGCCAGTCGCAGGACGTTGCGCGCTGCGTGGCCGTAACGAAATCCGAGCAGCTTCCGGTAACCCTCCGGCAGGTCGTCCTCGGCGAGGCCCTCCGGGGGATCGAGCTCGTGCTCGGAGGCGGCCATCCCCAGCGGGGTGTCATCGGTGCGGCAGGGTGCGACGCGGCCCTCGCGCTCGACCATCCGGTCGACCACCTGCTTCGCCATCCGCCGCCAGGTGGTCAGCTTGCCGCCGGTGATCGTCAGCATCCCCGACGACGTCTCATAGAGCTCCGCCTTGCGCGAGATGTCGACCGACTTGCGCGGGTCGCCGGTCGAGATCAGCGGGCGAACCCCCGCGTAGGCCCCAGTGAGATCGGCGAGCCCGAGCTCGACCCCGAAGAACGAGTTCACGGCGTCGAGCAGATACTCGATGTCGTCCGCTCCCGGGTGCACGTGCGCGATGTCGCCGTCGTAGTCGTTGTCGGTGGTCCCGATCAGCGCGCGGCCGTACCAGGGCAGGGCGAAGATCGTCCGGCCCTCGCCGGCCGGGACGACGCAGGCGGCACGGGTGACCGCGAGCTTGTCGAGGGAGACGGTTACGTGGGTCCCCCGGCTGGGGGCGATCTTCGGCACCTCGGCCTCGTCGTGGATCTCCTCGGGCCGGATCCGGTCGGCCCAGACGCCGGTCGCGTTGACGACGTTGTCGGCCTCGACCTCGAACCGCTCGCCGCTGGAGGCATCGACGCAGGCGACCCCGGCGGCCGTCCCCTCGCGGTCGAGCAGGCCGGTGACCTCGGCGCCGTTGACGAAGACCGCGCCGTAGCGCTCGGCCTCGCCGAGGATCGTCAGCACCAGGCGGACGTCGTCGGTCTGGCAGTCGTAGAACATGTAGGCCTCGCGCGGCTCGCGCTCGGCCAGCGCCGGAACCAGCTCGGTGACCTCGGCGGCGTCGATCGTCCGGTGGCGGTCGGGCGCCCAGTAGGAGTCGCCGCCGACCCGCTCGGCGCGCTCGCGGCGCGACATCCCGACCCGGGTCGTCGCCATCGCGTCGTACATGTTGAGCCCGATCCCGAGCGTGCGGCTGCGCTTGCCCTCGCCGACCGTCGGGACCAGGAACGGCGTCGGGTAGACGAGGTGCGGGGCCAGTTGGACCATCAGCTGGCGCTCGAGCAGGGCCTCGCGGACCAGCCCGAGGTCGAAGTTCTGCAGGTAGCGAAGGCCACCGTGGACCATCTTCGAGGAGCGGCTCGAGGTGCCGACCGCGTAGTCGTCGCGCTCGACCAGCGCGACGCTGTAGCCGCGCGAGGCGGCGTCGAGGGCGACGCCGGCGCCCGTGATCCCGCCGCCGATCACGACGACGTCGAAGCGCTCGCCGGTCACCGCCCTCAGGGCCGCGTCGCGGGAGAGCATTACTGCAGATACTCCGTCACAGATTCCGCGGGCTCGCGCTCCGGGGCCGGCTTCTCCTGCACCGGGTGGCCGAGGTGGATCAGGGCGACGAACCGCTCCCGGTCGCCGAGCCCGACGGCCGCGCGGCCCTCCGGGGTCCGCAGGACGCCGGGGGTTCGCCAGTAGCCGACGAGCCCGCGGGCGTGCGCCGCGAGCAGGACGATGTAGGCGGCGATCGCGGTCGCGTGCAGGTCCTCCTCGTCCTGGATCTCGTCGCCGCTCAGCAGGCACGAGCAGACGACCAGGGTCGGGGCGCGCTCGAGCTTCGCCGCCGCCTCCGGGCCCGCGGCGGCCTTGAGCCGCTCCAGCGCCCGCGGGCCGACGACGCGAAATCGCCAGGGGTTGGTGAGGTGATGGTTGGGCGCCCAGCGCGCGAGCTCGAGCAGCTGGTCGAGCGTCGAGCGGTCGATCGGCTCCGAGCCGTAGGCCTTGTGCGTGCGGCGGCCGCGAATCGCCGTCTCGACGTCCATCGCCGACACGCTACGCGGTCGCCGCGCAGATTCGCTACTTCGCCGGCTGCACGAACACCGCCGCCGTCCCGGCCCCGGCGCGGGTGTCGTCGCCGAGCCACTGGGCGACGGCCACCGTGTTGCGCCTCACCTTGAAGGAGCTCGTGAACTGGCCGTTGGTCGCCGCCGTCTCGATCCGCGCGCGCCAGTGGCCGAGGTCGCGGTACATGACCGCGATCTTCTCGCCGCCCTCGGCCGGGCTCAGCGTCCCGGTGAGCTTGACCTTGCCGGCCTTGGCCACCCTGCCCTTCGGGCCGCCCACCTGCTTCAGGGTCAGGGCGCTCGGCGTTCCGGCCTGCCCGCCGCTCGTCGTCGCCAGGAACGATCCCGTCGCGGTGATCGAGAACGCGGTCGAGCCGGCGTCCCAGAGGTCCGAGGGAGCGTCGGCGGTGAGCAGCTGCGGCTGCCAGCTGGCGCCGCCGTCGGTGGTGTGCAGGACGACGCCCTGGGCGCCGAAGTTGCCGCTGCCGAAGTCACGCGACGTCAGGTAGCCCTCGGTGGCGCTGGCGAAGCTGATCCCGTAGCCGCCGCCGTTGGCGATCGCCGGCAGGTCCTTCCAGGTCCGCCCACCGTTCTTCGTCCGCAGGAGCTGACTCTTCGTGAGGATGAACCCGATCCGGTCGCTGACGAAGCTCGCGTCCAGCACACCGGTGTGCTTGGGCAGCGCGATCGGCTTCCAGCTCGCGCCGCCGTCGGTCGAGACGCGCAGGACGCTGCGACTCCAGGCGAGGATCGATCCGGCGCCGGCGGGCGCGATGTTGGTCAGCCGGGCGTGCTGCAGATCCGGGTCGCCGACGACCGCGAACGAGGTGCCGCCGTCGGTCGAGCGCCGGATGCCGGTCGGCCCGGCGAGCAGGACGTCGTTCGGACCGGTCGCGAGAAGCGCAAACGGCGTCCCCGAGCCGCCCGTGTTGAGGATCTGCCAGCTGTTGCCTCCGTTGACGGTCTTGAAGGCGCCGCCGAGGTTGTCGATCGCGTAGCCGACCCCGGCGTTGGGGAAGGACGCGTCGACCACGGTCGAGGTCGTCGGCACGCCGACCGTGAACCAGCTCAGCCCGGCGTCGGTCGTCCGCACCAGGGTTCCGTTGGCGCCGCCGACGTTGGCGATCTGCGTCGACGTGGCCCGCAGCAGCCGCAGATCCGCCACCGCGACAGCGCTGCCGACCGGCGAGTAGGTCACGCCTCCGTCATCGGAGACGACCGTCGTCCCGCGGTCGCCGACGGCGACCACGCGCGACGCCGAGGAGAAGGCGGCCGCGTTGATCTTCCCCGTCGCGGGTGTGATCTCGGCGCCGGTCGCGCCCGCGTCGGTGGTCCGCACCAGGTGGCCGTTGCCGACCGTGATCAGGCAGGTCGTCGCGCTCGCGCAGTCGACCGCGGAGTAGTCCTGGAACGGGGCGCCGGTGAGCGGCTTCGGGTTCCAGGTCGCGCCCCCGTCGCCCGTGGTCAGCAGGGTCTTGCCGATCCCGACGGCGAAGCCGTCGTTGGCGGTCGCGAAGGTGACCCCGTTGAGCCCCGTCGCCGGGCTGGCGACGTCGACCCAGGAGTTCCCCGAGTCCGTGGTCCGGAAGATCTTGCCGCTGCCGCCGTTGCGCGTCACCGCCACACCCGTCGTGTCGGAGGTGAAGTAGATGTCGGTGGGTTCGCGCGAGCCGCCGGCGCTGCTGGTCCCGGGGACCGAGGTCTGGCGCGAGAACGTCTGCCCGCCGTCGGCGGTCCGGAAGACGCTCCCGTCCCTGGTCAGCAGGTAGCCGACCGAGCCGGAGGCGAAGTTGAAGGAGGCGATCGCGCTCGGGCAGTCCTCGTCGGACGCCGTCCAGGGGAGCCGCGAGAAGCTGGCGCCGCCGTCGTTCGAGCGCCGCAGGGCGCAGGCGCCACCGACGACGACCGTGTTCGGGTCGATCACCTGGACGCGGACGAGCGGGTCGGTGAGTCCGGTGTTGACGCCGCTCCACGTCGCCCCGGCGTCGTCGGTGCGAAGCAGGGTGCCGAAGGTCCCGGCCGCGTAGCCGCGGGTGCCCGCGAAGTCGAGCCCGGAGAGCGTGTTGCCCTGGGGCTGTGGGTTGCTCCAGAACCAGCCCGAGTGGCCGGACGAGACCGGGGCCGCCGTCGCACCCGCGGCCCCGACGGCCAGGGCGCCGGCGCCGAGCACGATCGCGATCCCGCCGCGCCGCAGCGCCCGTCCCGAAACCAACGCACCAAGCATGTTCACTCCCAATCGGTAGGTCTGAGTAACCCGATCCTCACGGTGGCCCCCTAACACCGTCCCTTGCCGCACGAAACCCCCCGTTCGCGAAAAGTTGCGCCCTAACGCCCGCCGCGCCGGTAGCGGATGAACCCGGCCAGGCCGATGATCGCGAGCACCGCAAGCCCGGCCAGCAGGTAGGTGGTCGTGCGATCCTCGTGACCGCCGCCAGGATAGGAGACGCTGACCGGCACGGTGGCGGAGTCGCCGCCGGTGCTCGTCGCAGCGCCCGCCGGCTCGCCGCCCGCGCTCGTCGCCGAGCCGCCCGTGGTCGCGGCCGCGGAGGCGCCACTGCCGGATCCCGAGCCGGACCCGCTCGCGCCGCCACCGCTCCCGGTGTCGCCGGCCCCTCCCCCGCCCCCGCCGCCGGTGCTCGCCGACCCGGCCGGCCCGCCGGCCTCGTCGCCGCCGGTGGCCGGCGGGCTGGACGATCCCTGGCCGGAGCCCGAACCGGCGCTCGAGCCCGCCCCGGTGCTCTGCCGCCCCGCGGCGGCTCGCGAGACGGCGGGGACCGGAAACGGCTGGCGCTCGACCGCGAGCAGGGCCTGGGCCGTAACCCAGATCGGCGTCTGGTCGCTGGAGGCCGAGTAGCGGTAGTGGCCGTCGGCGGCCTGGACCCGGGCGAGGTAGCCCAATCCCTGCTCGATCGTCGCCCGTCCAACCCCGGAGCCTGCGAGGCCCTGCAGCGCCCAGGCGGTCGACTGCGAGTTGAGGACGCCGCTGCCGCCGAGCGCGTAGGCGCCGCCCGGGCGCTGGGCCCGTCGCAGCCAGGTCGCCCCGTCGTCAACCGCCGCGCGGGGCGAGCCGGCGGCCACCAGCGCCTGCAAAGCCGCCCCGGTCGAGTCGGCCTCGCTCGGGGCGCTTGGCTGGATGCCCCAGCCCCCGTCGGAGTTCTGGGCTCGGCGCAGCCAGCGCCCGCTGCGCCGCAGCGACGCCGGATCGCCGCCGGCCGCGCGGATCGCCAGCGCGTAGAAGGCGGTCAGGTTGACCTGGCCGTCGACCGAGCCGTCGCCGTCGCGACGGCCCCGCAGCTCGGCGACCAGGTCGTCGCCGGCGAAGCCGTGCGGGTCGACGCCGGCGCCCGCCAGGGCGAGGATCGTGCGCTCGAGGTCGCCCACCGAGCGCAACCGGTCGGCCTGCGAGCGCAGGTATGTGACCGGGGTCTGACCCCCCGAGCGGAGGTCGAGCGGGTTGCGGCCCGCCGCCTCGAGGCCGAGCATCGCCCATCCCGTCATCGCCGGGCTCGACGGCTGGCCCCGGGTGGCGGCGTAGCCGCCGTCGGAGTTCTGCGCCGCGGCCAGCCAGGCGAGGGCGGACGGCTTGGCCTCGGCGCTCGGCGAGGGCCCGGTCAGCGCGGAGGCGGCGAGCAGCGCCAGCAAGGCGAGCGGCAGCGCCCCGGCGGGGCGCCAGGTGAAGGCCATCCGGGTCCGGAAGCGGGAGATCATCCGCACCAGCGCCGGGCCCGCGGCGAGCGCGATGACGAAGTTGCCGGTCGCGTGGGCGACGTTGAAGGGGATGCCGCGCGCCGAGAGGGCCAGGTAGCGGTCGAGCGACTGCTCGCCGCCGTAGGTCACCATCACCGAGAGGTCGAGCAGGGCGCCGTAGGCGAGGCCGGCGACCGCGCAGGCGACCGCGAGCCCGAGCCTGCCGAGCCGCCGCCGCGTGATCACGGCGAGCCAGGCGCCGGCGAGGCCGACCAGCCCCCACCCCGCCATCTCCCAGGCCGTCCACGGCCCCTGGCCGAGCCAGATGTTGGAGATCGGGGCCGCCAGGGCGCCGACGGCGAAGCCGGGCCCGGCTCCCAGCGCGTAGCCGGTGATCAGGGCGACGTCCGTGGTCGCAACCACGTTCGGGATCGGCGCGAGCACGAGGCGACCGGCGATCGCCAGCGCCGCCAGCGCCGCGACCAGAGCGACGAGCCGCGCGCTCGGCCGCGTGCGCTCATACCACCAGAAGCCCCCGATCAGAACGAGGGCGAGCCCGGCGAATGTCGCCGCCTGCCAGGTCATGAATAACTCCCGCCACGTCCTCGCCTTCGGCTGCGGGCGTGCGGGGGCGCAGCTGCGGGACGGCCGTTGAGCGGGCTCGGCGTCGCGTGTAACAGCGAGGCCCCGTCCTCCGGCGTTACCGCCCCACCCGCCCCGAGGATGCGGGCGACCTCGGTGGCGAAGTACCAGCCGCCGGAGAGGATCTCGTCGGCGGGACCGTCGGCGATCAGCTCGCCGTCGCCGAGCAGCACGACCCGCGAGGCGAGCCGGGCCGCGAACTCGACGTCGTGGGTGGCGACGAGCGCCGCCGCGCCGCGCTCGGCGAGGTCGGCGAGCCAGCTGCAGAGCTCGAGCTTGCGGGCGGGATCCATCCCCCGGGTGGGCTCGTCGAGGCAGACGAGCCCTGGGATCTCGCCCGCGCCGCGTCCCGCCATCACGATCGCCAACGCCAGCCGCTGGCGCTCGCCGCCGGAGAGGTCGCGCGGGTCGCTCTCGCCCGCCCACCCGAGGTCGACGGCCTCCAGCGCCCGCCGCCCGGGCTCTCCGGGGAGCTCGTCGGCGACCCGCTCGCGAACCAGCAGGTCTGCCGGGCTCTGCGGCAGCAGGGCGCTCCCCCGCCCGGCGACGATCGACCCACGGGCCGGTTCGACGAGCCCCGCGATCGCCCGCAACAGCGTGCTCTTGCCGGCCCCGTTGCGCCCCATCAGCGCCACCCTCTCGCCGGGCTCGACGGCGAGCTCGAGCCCGCGCAGGACCTCGCGCGGGCGCTCGCCGCCGTCGAGCTCGACCCAGAGGTCGCGGACCTCGAGGGCGCCGGCGGCGGCACGGCGGGGGCGGCGGGGCGGGCGGGGCGCTGCCGCAACAGCCTCCGGCGCCGGCGCGATCCCGGCCCGGGCCAGCGTCCTGCGCGCCTCCTTGACCGAGACCGGCGGCGGCGCCAGCCCGGCGAGCGAGAACAGCCGGGCGCCGGGCGTCGCCAGGTACGGGTCGGCCCGCAGCGCCCACTCGAGGTAGGCGGACGGCGAGCCGTCGAAGCCGATCCGGCCGGCGTCGAGCGCGACCACGCGGTCGGCCGCGGCGAGGCAGCGCTCGAGCCGGTGTTCGGCCAGCAGCACCCCCATCCCCCACTCCTCGTTGAGGCGGCGCAGGAGGCCGATCAACTCGTCGCCGGCCACGGGGTCGAGCTGCGAGGTTGGCTCGTCCAGCAGGATCAGCCGCGGGCGCAGGACGAGCGCCGCGGCGAGGGCGACCCGCTGCAGCTCGCCGCCGGAGAGCGCGTCGGTGGGCCGCTCGAGCAGGTGGGGGATCGCCAGCGCCAACGCCACCTCCTCGATCGATCGGGCCCGCGCGGCCTCGGGTTCGCCGCGCAACTCCAGCGGCAGCTCGAGCTCGCCGCGGACGGTCGCCGAGACCACCTGGGACTCCGGCTCCTGGGCGACGAGGCCGACGAGCCCGCCGAGCTCGGCCGGGCCGTGGTCGCGGACGTCGAGGCCGCAGACCTCGAGCGCCCCGGACGCGTCGCCGCCGTGGTAGTGGGGCACCAGCCCGCAGCAGGCCCGCAGCAGGGTCGACTTGCCGCAACCCGAGCGACCCGCGAGGACGGTGAACTCGCCCTCGGCCAGCTCGATCTCGAGCTCGCGCAGGGCGGGCTCGGCGGCACCCGGATAGGCGTAGGAGAACCTGCCCACGCGGACGAGGGGGTCAGCCACGGCGCAGGTGGCGGCGGTCGAGGCCGAGGTAGGGGGCGGCGGCGAGCAGCGGGAGGGAACAGGCGAGGACGAGCGTCGCCGGGTCGGTATCCAGGGCGATCGTCGGGTAGGCCTCGAAGCCGCCGACCCCGGCCACCCTGCCGGCGATCCCGAGCAGGGCGATCGCGGCCCCGGCGGCGGCGAAGCGCCAACCGTGGCGCGAGCTGCGCCGGGCGCCGGCGCGCCGGGGCACGCCGCGCGCGTAGCCGCGCAGCTCGAGCGCCGCGGCGACGTCGACCGCCCGGTCCAGCGAGCCGGCGACGAGCCTTCGGATGAGGGCGGCGCGGCCGACCGGCGCGGCCGCCGGGCCGCGCAGCGACTGCGCCTCGCGAAGCCGGACGTGGTCGGCGGCGGCCAGCGGGACGAGCCGCGTGATCAGCGTCGCGGTGAGCGCCGAGTGGCGGGCGATCGGGCGCACCAGCCGCAGCAACCGGTCGGGGTCGACGCAGGCGGAGTGGACGGCGAAGGCGCACAGCACCACGGCGATCCTCAGGGCGAGCACGCCGCCCTCGGCCAGGGCCTCGGCGCTGACGTCGATCCGGCCCAGCACGGGCACGTGGCCGCCGCGGAAGAGGATCGTGTCCCCCCGCTGGGAGGCGACCGCGTTGACGGCGACGATGAAGATTCCCAGGGTCAGGCCCCAGCGCGCCGCCGCCGCCACCGCGGGTCGCGCCCCGGCGAGCAGGCCGGCGATCGCCGCCGCGGCGCCGGCGCCGGCGAGCACGATCGGGCTCGAGTAGATGAAGCCGACCAGGGCGATCGCACCGAGGTACGCGGTCGCGGCCGCCGCGCTCGCCGCGCTCAGCGGACCGGGCCGCGGCGCGTAGGCGATCGGCGACCTCATCCTGCGGCCTCGGCGGGAAGCGGGCTCGTCCGGTCCCCGATCGCGGCGACCGCGTAGTGATCGGCCAGCCGATCCGCGCGCAGCGCCGCCGCGGCACGCTGGACGCCGGCGACGTCGGTGCCCGTGACCAGCCAGGTGGGCGGGCCGTCGCCGGGCCGCAGCGCCGCGACCAGGCCCGCGCCGGCCTGATCGCGAACGGCGGGATCGGCGGAGGAGTCGAGCTCGACCAGTTCCCAGCCGCCGGCGCCGCGCTGGAAGCGTGCGAAGACGCCGCTGGTCGCCGGGCCTCGGCCGAGATCGGCGGCGACGGGGTCGTCGGCGATCGAGCTCCAGCGGCCGACGAGCACCCGGGGACCGTCGCCATCGTCCCCTGCCGTTCGGACGCCGACATCGCCCAGCCGCTCCTCGACCTCGTTGCACGATCGCGCGGGCGCCCGGCAGTCGACGGTGACCGGCGCGCGCTCGTCGGCGGGGGTGGATGCCTGCAGGAACGGCTCGGGCCAGGAGCCGACCACGGCCGGGGTGCGCATCGCGTCGGTCCAGTCGCGGTAGTCCCACCAGATCCGGTCGCCTCCGCGGACGCCGACCTCGGCGCCGCCGCGCGGGGACTCGATCCCGTTGACGAAGAAGAACCAGTCACTCGAGCGGCCGTCGTTGAGCTCGCCCGAGGTGCCCTCGATCGATTCGACGAAGCCGCCCCCGTAACGGGTCGTGATCTCGGCCTCGCGGTCGAGGAAGCGAATCACGGTCTCGGACTCGGGCGGGTCCGCCTCGCTCGCCCCGAGCACCGGGTCGGCGCCGTAGTCGCGGGTCACGGTCAGGGTCGCCTCACCGGAGCTCGACTGGCCGGGACCGAAGCCGCAGCCGCCGGCCGCGACGGCGATCGAGACCGCCGCCACGGCCGCCGCGCTGCGGCCCAACCTCACGTCCGCCGGACCCGCTCGCAACTCCCCTTGATCACGAGCCCGTCGTTGGCGAATTTGCGCTTGATCCGCACGGTGTCGTCGCCCTTGCCGCAGTTGACCTGGTCGGCCCCGCCCTTGCGCAGGTCGACGTTGTCGTCACCGCCGCGCGAGCGGATCGAGTCGTCGCCCGCGGTGCCCTTGATCGAATCGCCCTGAGGGCTGCCGACGAGAGTGATCCCGCGCTCGGCCGGGCACGAGTCGGCCTCCGGGCCGACGCACGTCGCCAGCGCCTCGGAGGGGATGTCGGTTCCCCGCGTGGCGGCCAGGGTCGCCGCGCTGACGTCGGCGACCGAGACCTGCGCGGTGCCGTCGGCGCCCGTCTGCACCGGCAGCCCGCCGCCCGACACGCTCGCTCCGGCGGCCGGGCCGCTGGTGCAGGTCGTCTCACCCGTGTTCTGGTCGGTGACGCACTTGTGCTCGATCACCGAGACGGTGAACGGCTGGCCGGCCTTCGCCCGCGGCGGAGCCTTGAGCTCGAGCTCGGCCGGGTTCGGGTTCGGGAAGTCGTCCGGCGCCAGGTAGAAGAGCACCTCGTCGCCGTTGTGGATCTCGAGCTGATCCGCACCGACGCTGGCCTCCTCGTGATTGGCCTTGAAGTACCAGAACGACTCGCCGGACTTCGCCGCGATCCCGCCGATCCCGCAGATGCCGAGCCCGAACCCGAACTGGTCGGTGAGCGAGAGCGGGGAGACGGCCTTCGTCGTCCGCCCGGCCGTGGCCAGGAGGCTGAGGGCGTTGGGCTTGTCGTAGGTGAACTCCGTTCCCGAGCCACCGGGCGGCCCGAAGCAGTCGGCGTCGGGGCGGGTCGGGACCGTCACCCCCTCGTCGACGATGTAGGTGGTGCCCGGGTCGAGCACCCTGTCCGGGGTCAGAACCCGCAGGTGCGCCGTCACGGTCGCCGAGCCGGCCGCCTGGACGAACAATGCGATCGCGCACAGCGCCGTCAAGGCGCCGGTCGCGAGGCGAATACGTGTGGTCATCAGCCACCCCTTCCTAGAGGGATTGGTGTTGGCTGGCCGGAGGGCTGGTCTCCTGGCTTGCGGGCCGACCGTCGCGCCTTCCCGAGACGCCTGGCGTCTCAGTGGCTGACTCGCGTCATGCGACGTCGTTTGGATGCCCGTCCACAGTGGCTGGACCGCGCCGGTTTCATACCGGACTTCCCATCACCACCGACCGTATGTCGCCGGGGATACTACCCCGGCGCGAGAGCCTCAGCTGGTGCGGTCTTCGACCTTCTTGCGCAGCTGGTCGACCACCTCGGGCATCGCCTGCTTCATCCGCGAGAGCTCCCAGTGCTCGATCTTGATCAGGCGCACCGGGGAGGTCGCGATCACGCTCGCCGAGCGATCCTGCTTTTCCAGCAGGCCCTGCTCGCCGAAGACGTCGCCGGGGCCGAGGTCGGCGAGGTGCTCGCCCTCGCGCTCGACCTTCACCGTGCCGTCCTCGATGATGTAGAAGTCGTTCGAGTACCCGCCCTCGCGGATGATCGTCTTGCCCTCGGCAACCGATTCCAGGCTCGCGAAGGTCGCCACCTTGGTCAGCGCCTCGTCCGGCACATCGGCGAACAGGGGCGTGTTCTTGAGCGCGCTTACGTCCACAGGTCTCCTCCGCTGAATTGGTCGCCGGAGAACCTAACCGATCGCACTCAGGGGTGCGGCACGCGGGGGATCGGAGGCGACGCCGCGTTCGCCGGCGCGGATCGTCGCCAGGAAGCGCTCGATGGTCTCCACCACCCTGGCCGTGCGGACGCTGGGCAGGATGTCGAAGGCGTGCTCGGCGCCCGCGAGCTCGGCGTAGACGACCGGCTGCTCGGAGACGGCGCGCAGGCGTTCGACGAAGCGGCGCGCGTCGGCCACTGGGACGAGGGTGTCGTGGTCGCCGTGCAGGACGCAGAACGGCGGCGCCCCGGAGTGCACGCGATAGGTCGGCGAGGCGCTGCGGTAGAGCTCCGGCTCCTCGGCGACCCGGGCCTTGAAGACCAGCTCCTCGAGCACCCACTGGATCTCGTCGTAGTACTCGCCCTCGGCGTTGGTGAGGTCGTAGACGCCGTAGAAGGGCACGGCGGCCGCGACCGACGTGTCGGCGTCCTCGAACCCCGGCTGGAAGGCCGGATCGCCGGCGGTCAGCGCCGCGAGCGCGCACAAGTGCCCGCCCGCGGAGCCTCCCGTGATGCACACGAAGTCCGGGTCGACGCCGTAGTCCGCGGCGTGCTCTCGCACCCAGGCGATCGCCCGCTTGACGTCGACGACGTGGTCGGGGAAGGTCCCCTCGGGGCTCAGCCGGTAGTCGATGTTGAAGCCGACCCAGCCGTGCACGGCGAGGTGGTTGAGCAGGGGGATGCCCTGCTCGGAGCGGGTCCCGACGATCCAGCCGCCGCCATGGACCTGGATGATCGCGGGGCGCAGCCCGGAGGCGGGCTCGCTGGGCTCGTAGACGTCGAGGCGCAGCGCCCGCTCGCCGTAGCGCGCGAACTCGACCCCGCGCCGGTGCGCGACGCCGCGCGGCCACAGCATCAGCGGCGGGATCAGCAGGTTGCTGAGCGGGAAATCGGAGCGTCGCTCGTCGGTGGGGGGCTCGAGCTCCGCCAGCACCTCGCGAATCGCGCGGGCGCTGGTCAGGCTCTGCCAGGCGAGCGCGGCGAGCCGCAGCGCCCAGAGCCCGAGGGCGACGACGATCACGATCCCGAGCCAGCCGTCGAGCGCCCCCAGCGCGATCGCGCCGGCGGCCATGAGCAGCGTCGCGGCGAGAAACGCCCAGGCGAACTCGCGCACCGCGGCTCCGGCCATCCAGCGCAACAGCCGCAGCCGCAGGGCGGGCGGCGGGTGCAGCGCGAACGCCTTGCGCAGGAGCGCGATCACGGCCGGAAAGCTACATCCAGGCTCAGGCGCGCTCGATCGCGGCGACGGCGGAGTCGATGAAGATCTGGCTCGCGCGCTTCAGCGCCCGGCTGTCGCCGTGCTCGAGGCGCTCGAGCGAGAGGCCCTCGAGGCCGGCGATGATGAAGATCGCGATCCCGTCCAGCTCGGCCGGCCGCAACCCGAGCCCGAGCCCACGCAGGAGCTCGCGCACGATCGCCCGGTGGCCCTGTTTCATCTCGATCATGATCCCGCCGACCTCGGGCTCGACGACCGCCTGCGAGGAGAGGTCGAAGTAGACGCGCTGGAGGCCGGCGTCGCGGTCCATCGCCCGCCACAGGCCCTCGACGATCGCCTCCACCAGCTCGCGGGCCGAGCCGGGATCGCCGACCTGCCCGAGCACCTCGTCGGTGAGCGTCTCCGAGACGAGGCGCGCGACCGCCGCCACCAGCCCCTGCTTGGAGCCGAAGTAATAGGGGATCAGGGCTTTGTTCTGGCCCGAGGCGGCCGCGACCTTGGCCGTCGTCATCCCGGCGTAGCCGTCGCGCTTGAGGACCTCGTAGGCGGCCGCGAGGATGCGCTCCGGCGCCCCGGTCGGCGGCCGGCCGGGCCCGCGCTGCGCGCTCTCCTTCGCCGTGTCGCTCAAGCCGGAGAGAGTGCGTCCGCCGACATTCCCATCGCCCCGAGCTTCTTGGACAGCGAACGCATCGCGTACTCGAACATCTCCGAGGAGTGGTAGCCGAACGGGGTGTCGAAGTCGTAGCGGTCCTCGACCCAGCCGGGCGAGAAGGCCAGCACGGCGACCGGCAGCGTCTCCGAGAGCGTGTCCTGGATCGCCTTCCGGTAGCGCTCGTCCTCCTTGATCGCGTCGCAGAGGAACTTGACCCCGAAGCCGACGTGGCGCGACTCGTCGCGGTTGACATGGGTGAAGCCGTCGCGGAAGCCGGGCATCCGGTCGGACTGCTTCAGGTAGCGGAGGATGAAACGCGCGCCGGTCAGCGCCAGCGTTCCCTCGATCACGATCATGTAGACGGTGATCCCGCGGACCAGCGCCTCCATATCGGAGGGGTCCTTGCGCAGGGTCTCGGCGGCCTCGTGGAGGATGCCGTCGAAGAGCTCCAGGTACTCGTTGTGCATCTTCGGGCGCTCGGCGGCCAGGTTCTCGGCGATCGTCGTCGTGCCCGAGCCCAGCACCTCGCGATAGAAGCGGTCGAAGAAGACGCAGTGGCGGGCCTCGTCGGCGATCTGAGAGGCGAGGAAGATGCGCTGGTCGTCGGTCGGCGCGGCGATGGCGAACGGCAGTAGCTCGGTCGTCACCCGCTCCTCGCCGATGAAGAACGAGGAGAGGATCCAGTTGAAGTACAGGCGCTCCTCGTCGGTCCACAGGTCCGACTTCCACTCCTCGGCGTCGGCCGTGAAGTCGAAGCTCTCAGAGCTCCAGCCCTGGTGCTCCCAGCGGGAGATCAGCTTGCGGTAGGACGGCGCCGCCTCGACGACCTTGTCGAGCTGGGCCATCACCTTGTCGATGTCGCCGTCGAGGAGGACGTCGAGAGCGCTGAGCTCGTCCCCGGTCGCCGGTCCGCCGTTACCGCTCGTGACCGCCATCTGCGCGCCTCCTCGGTTGGCCTTCCGCGTCGTCAGCGGGAATTATTATCCAACCGGTTGATAAATGTCAAGGAGTGCTCGCGTCGAGCTCGAACCAGACCTGGCTCGATCCCGGATGCACACCCCAGGCGCTGGTCAGCGAGTCGACGATGCGCAGCCCGAGGCCGCCGGCGCGGGGCGGATCGAGGCTCGGCTTCATCCTCAGGCCCCCGCTGCCGCCGTCGTCGACGCAGCCGTGCAGGAAACCCGCTGTATCGAGCGCGACGTCGACCCGGATCGAGCGCCCGGGCCCGTACTTGACGCCGTTCGTGATCAGCTCGGTGATGATGACCCGCAGGTCGGAGTAGGAGGACGCGGGCAGGCGCTCGGCGAACGCCGCCAGGGCGCTGCGCGCCTGGGCGGAGGCTCGCGGAACCGGCTCGAGCTCGATCTGGAGCGCGGTCGTCTGCTCCGAGCCGCCAACGGCGGGGCGATCGTGTCGTCGTTCGACGCCTTCCATGCTCGACCAGTACCCGCTGGAGCGGTTTCGACGCCCCGGTCGGCGAGTTAGTCCGCGGCGCCCAGGGCCCTCGCCCCGGCGGCCAGGCGTTCACGCTCCAGCGTCCCCTCCTGGGCCGCGGCCCGCGCGATCAAGCCCTCGAGGTCGATCGCCGCCAGCTCCTGATGCTCGGAGCGCACCTGCTGCAGCGCCAGCCACAGGCATTTCTTCCCGGCCACCCCCAGGCGCAGGGTCTCCACCGCCATGAACAGGCTCTGCTCCGGCTCGCCCGAGGCAGCGCCGCTGAACTTCACGCGGCTCGCCTTCTCGGCCACCCAGCCGGTCACCTGCTTGACCGGGTTCCGCGAGGTTCCGGTCGCTTCCATCAGCTCGAGCAGCGTCTCGCGGTCCCGCTCGATCTCCGCAGCGATCTCGGCCATCGTCTCGCCGAGCGGCGTGCCCTCGGCCCGGTCGCGGATCTGCTTCGCCAGGTCGCTCCCGAGCGTCGCTCCGGCGAGGTGGTCGTTGAGGTAGAGGTCGAGCGCGTCGCTCATCACGGTCCCGCTACCCGGCGCGGGGCGAGCTACGCGAAAGGCACCGCTACCGGGATTCGAACCCGGGTTTCCGCCGTGAGAGGGCGGCGTCCTAGTCCCCTAGACGATAGCGGCGCGAGGGGGCCAGTCTAGCGACCCGGTTTGGGGTCGCAGCGACCGTTCGCCGGCCCTTCTTCGGCGTTTCTTAGCTGCCGCTTCGAGCGCTCTTACGACGCCGCGATTCGATCGTCGGGCCCGTTTCCAACGCCCGAAAGGACCCCGATGTCCCACCTCCGCCAGATCGCATCGATGAGCCGCTGGATCATCGGCGCCCTTGCCGTCGCCGTCACCGCGATCGCCCTGACCGTGACCAGCGCCAGCGGTTCGGACCCCGAGACCCAGGGGGAGGTCGCCGTCGCTCCCGACCCCGCGGCGTTCGACAAGTTCCGCGATTGCATGTCCGAGCACGGGGCCGACGTCCCCGAGCCGTTCGGCGTTGCCTTCCGCGCTCCGGGCGCGGGCCGGCCGCAGTTGAACGCCCGGCCGCCGGGCCCGCCGCCGGCGCCGCGGGACGCCGAGACCCGGAAGGCGTTCGAGGCCTGCTCCAGCCTGCTGCCCCCGCCGCCGAGCGTCGCCGCCTTTCCCGGGCCCCCGGACCCGAAGGCGTTCAACGAATTCCGCACCTGCATGTCGGACCACGGCGCCGACGTCCCGAAGCCGCCCAGGGGCGGGATCGCGCCTCCGCCACCGCCCGGCGCGGCGCCCGGCGACTGGAAGCGGCCGAAGGGAGCCGCGCTGCTGCGCCCGAGCTCGGCCGAGCGCCAGGCCTTCGAGGCCTGCAGGGAAAAGCTGCTGGAGCCGCCCGATCGCCAGGATTAGTGAATGGCCACAGTCCTCGTCGTCGACGACGAGCCCGCGATCCGCGAATCCCTCGAGCGCGCCCTGGCGCTCGAGGGCTACGCGGTCGCGCTCGCCGTTGACGGGGAGTCGGCGCTGACCCGGCTCGCGGAGTCGGCCGTCGACGCAACCGTGCTCGACATCGCGATGCCGGGGATCGACGGGGTCGAGGTCTGCCGGCGCATGCGCGGCGCCGGGGATCGCTCGCCCGTGCTGATGCTGACCGCGCGCGACGCGGTCTCCGATCGCGTCGACGGCCTCGACGCCGGCGCCGACGACTATCTGGTGAAGCCGTTCGCGCTCGCCGAGCTGAAGGCGCGGCTGCGGGCGCTCCTGCGCCGCCAGGAGCCGGGCGGGGCGCCGCTGATGCGGTTCGCCGATCTCTCGCTCGACCGGGCGACGCGGGAGGTCCGTCGCGGCGGGCGAGAGCTGGATCTGACCCGGACCGAGTTCTCGCTGCTCGAGCTGTTTCTCGGCCACCCGCGCCAGGTGCTGAGCCGCTCGCAGATCTACGAGGCCGTCTGGGGCTACGACTTCGGTGAGAGCTCGAACTCGCTCAACGTCTACATCGGCTACCTGCGCCGCAAGATGGAGCTCGATCGGGAGCCGCGCTTGATCCAGACGGTGCGCGGGGTCGGCTACGTGCTGCGGGAGTAGCGGTGACCCTGCGCCGCCGGCTCACCCTGCTCGCGGCAGGCGCGGTCGCGGTCGCGATCGTGGTCGCGGCGGTGATCGTCTACGTCGCCGTGCGCGGGGAGCTGCGCGGCCAGGTCGACGACGGCCTGCGCAAGCAGGCCGGGGAGCTCGCCCAGCTGCCGCCCGACCGCGGCCCGCTGCCCGACACGGTGATCTTCCCGGGGCCGCCGGGGGCCGCCGGAGGGCCGCCGGGGCTCTCGGACACGTTCGTGCAGCGGATCGCACCCGACGGGACGGCGTCCCAGCCGCGACTCGTGGGCGCGGCGCTTCCGGTCGACAGCTCGGCAGTGGCGATCGCCGGCTCCGGCTCGGGGGCCGAGCTCGCCGACGCCGAGGTCGGCGGAGAGCACCTGCGGATCCTCACCCAGGGGATCGGCGAGGGCGGTGCGATCCAGGTGGCGAGCTCGCTCGAGAGCACCGACGAGGTGCTGGCGAACCTGCGCGTGGTGCTCTTCCTCGTGATCGGCGGCGGGATCGCACTTGCGGCGCTGCTCGCGCGACGGATCGCCGATCGGATGATCGCCCCGATCACCGGCCTCACGGAGGCCGCCGAGCACATCTCCGAGACGGAGGACCTGAGCCGGCGGATCGAGACCGCGGGCGGCGACGAGGTCGGGCGGCTGGCGGCCCGGTTCAACTCGATGCTGGCCACGCTCGAGGCCTCCCGCTCGGAGCTCGCCGACTCGGTCACCTCGCAACGCCAGCTCGTCGCCGATGCCTCTCACGAGCTGCGCACCCCGGTCGCCAGCCTGCGCACCGACATCGAGGTCATGCGCGAGAACCCCGCGCTCCCCGACGACGAGCGGCGGCGGATGCTGACCGGGATCGACGCCCGGCTGGCGGAGCTCGGGGCGCTGATCACCGATGTGATCGAGCTCGCCCGCGGCGACGAGGTCGAGGGCCAGCTCGCCGACGTCCGCCTCGATCTGCTCGCCGCCGAAGCGGTACAGCGGATCCGCGGTCACGCGCCCGGACGGCGCTTCGAGCTCTCGCTGACGCCGACCGTGGTCGAGGCGCGGCCCGAGCGGCTGGCGCGCGCCGTCAACAACCTGCTCGACAACGCGGTCAAGTACTCCCCCGCCGAGCGGCCGGTCGAGGTCGCCGTGCGCGACGGCGAGCTGGTCGTCCGCGACCACGGGCCCGGGATACCCGCCGGCGAGCTGGCGATGGTCTTCGACCGCTTCCACCGCGGCGCCGCGGTTCGCGACGTCCCCGGCTCGGGTCTCGGGCTGGCGATCGTGAAGCAGGTCGCCGAGGCTCAGGGCGGCTCGGTCAGCGCCGCCAACGCCCCCGGCGGGGGCGCCGTCTTCACCCTCCGGCCGGCTGCACCCTGACCTCGCACTCCTGGCCGCGGCAGTCGCGGAGCTGGTCGAGGGCGGCGGCGAGGGCGCGCTTCTTGTCGGCGTAGGCCGGGTCGTCGGCGAGCGACTCGAGCTCGTAGGGGTCGCGGATCAGGTTGTAGAGCTCCTCGTCGCCGGTCGCGTAGTCGACGTACAGGAAGTGACCGCTGCGGATCGCGGCGTAGGGGTAGCCGTAGTAGGTCGAGCGGTCGCGCACCAGTGACTCGCCGAGCAGCGCCCGGTCGGTGCTTCGATCCGAGTTGCGCGCCAGCGCGAGCAGCGAGTGCCCGTCGACGGTCAGGGTCGGTTTGGCGGCCGCCACCTGGGCGATCGTCGGCGCCAGGTCGATGTTGCCGACCAGCGCGTCGGAGGTCTCGCCGGCCGGGATCCCGGGGCCGCGAATCAGCAGCGGCACCTGGCTCGCGGGCTCGTACGGGAGCAGCTTGCCGAACTCGATTCGGTGCTCGCCGTCGAGGTAGCCGTTGTCGGAGGTGAAGACGATGTAGGTGTTGCCGAGCTCCTGCTTGTCCTTGAGCGCGGCGACGATCTTGGCGACCTGGCGGTCGACCTCGGCGAGCGACTCGAGCGCCCGCTCGTTGCGGGCGTCGATCCGCGCCCGCGCCGCGGCGTCGAGCGGCGGGCGGTCGCGGAGGAAGCTGGGCTTGTCGGAGACGTCGTCCTCGTTGAAGGCGGGAGTGCGGGGAGCGCTGACGCCGGCGAGCGAGCCCGCATCGCGCGGCGCCGGCGTGCTCGGGGCGTGCGGCGCGTTGAAGCCGACGTAGAGGAACAGGGGCCGGTTGCCGCGGGCGGCGTGGCGGACCGCGTCGACGGCCTGGTGGCCGATCACCCGGGTCTTGTAGTCCTCGGGCGCGGTGCCGTAGTGGGTGACGACGCCGTTCTCGTTGACGTCGTAGTCGAAGTAGTTCTGGGTCGTCGGCTCGAGCAGCGCCCGCCACTCGCTCCATCCCGGCGGCACGTGCTCGGGGTCGTCGAGGCCGTAGTCGTTGAGGTACTTGCCGACGAACGCGGTCCGGTAGCCGGCCTGCTGCAGCCAGACGCCGAGCGTGTCCTGCTCGTCGAGGGCCGCGAGCGCGTTCGGGCCGCCGTTGGAGATCACCCCCGTGTTGTGCGCGTACTGGCCGGTGAGGAAGGTGGCCCGCGACGGACAGCAGAGCGGATCGGTGACGTAGAAGCGCTTGAACTTGACCCCGCGGGTGCCGATCAGCTTGCGCGTCCGCGGCAGGGCGCTCATCTGCTGGAGCGTCTGGTCGTCGGTCATCACGACGACGACGTTCGGCTTCGCCGCCGCCTCCTCCGGGGCGGTGCGCGCGACGGGCTGCTCGGCCGGCCCGTGGCGCAGCGCGACACCGGCGGCGAGGCCGGCGAGGAGGAAGAGCAGGAAGGCGGCAATGCCGAGGCCGCTCAGCGACCGCTGGCTGGGTGGCCCCGGGTCGTGCACCGGCGGCACGATAGCCGCCGGTGAGGGTCGCAATCGATGCGGCTGAGAGGACTCGAACCTCCAAGGGCTTGCGCCCACGGCGACCTGAACGCCGCGTGTTTGCCAATTTCACCACAGCCGCGTGGCGCCTTCAAAATCTAGCGTGAGCTCAGGTCTTTAGGCCGACGTGGCGCTTCATCAGCGCCACGCTCTCCCGGCGGTTGATCCGGATATCCCAAATCCTTCTGTCTCGCTGGTTGGTGAGCCGGTACCGAACGCCGACGCGGTCACACGCGGCAGTGAACATGCGCGCGATGTCCTCCGAGCGGTTCGAGAAGTCATAGCTCAGGTACTCGTACCGACCCGTCCGGTTGATGAACGAGCAGCCGTCGGTCAATACAAGCCCCCGCAGGAACGCCCATGGAGCGCCGTAGACGAGCTCTTGCCACGGCTCGAGCGAGATCTCCCGCTCGTGCTTCTTCCCGGGTCCGTGCTGAGGGAGCAGGCAACACAGATGGGTGCTGTAGACGGAAACGTTGACCCAATTGCCCACCCCGGACACGACCGTGTCGACCCGGTTCTCCGGGAAGCATCGACCGACGAGCGCGGCGGTGGAATCGATGATCCTCGGATACTTCAGATCGAGCGTGATCCGCAGCCGCTGAGTGCGTGCTCCGATCGAAATGAACCCGTCGCCGAGATACATCGCCAGCAGCTCGGCGTAATCGCCATTCTCGAATCGGACCGGCTTGGTCGTCCGCCAGCATCGCGGGCAGGCCTCCACCGGACCCTCCCGCCTCGAGACATACGTCGGCCGGCGCCAGTCCATGATCGTCCGACGCGGGATGCCGAGCCGACGCGAGACCTCGCAGTCGTTGTGGCCGGCGGCGATCAGGGCGAGGGCGGCCTGCTTCAGCGCGGGTAGGTGCATTCCCGCACGTTGCGGGAATCCGACGCATGAGTGGCGCGCAGAATGTGTCGAGTTTGTTGCGAGCGCGTAGGAGCTAGGGTGCGCGCGTGGTCGAGTCGTACGAGCAGGCCTGTGCCGAGCACGAGTGGAGCGTGCCGGAGCGGTACAACATCGCCGCCGACGTCTGCGACAGGCACCCGCGAGAGAAGCCGGCGATGGTCTGGGAGCGGTTCGACGGGGCGACCCGCGAGCTCGACTGGGGCGAGCTGCAGGACCTCTCCAACCAGGCCGCGCACCTGCTCCGCGAGCACGGGGTCGGCAAGGGCGACCGGGTCGCGGTCGTCCTCCCTCCCACTCCCGAAACCGCGGCGATCTTCTTCGGCACCTGGAAGCTCGGCGCGATCCTGCTCTCCATGTCCGTCCTCTACGGCGACGACGGGATCCGCCACCGGCTCACCGACGCGACCCCGAAGCTGCTGATCACCGACGAGGCCAACGCCGGGCGCTTCGACGCCTCGCTCGTCGACGAGCTCCTCGTCCTCGACCGCGACGAGGGCCTGCTCGCCGGCCTGCCAGCCGACAACCTGTGCGTGGACACCTCCGCCGACGACCCGGCGCAGCTCTACTACACGTCAGGGACGACCGGGATGGCGAAGGGCATCGTCCACGCCCACCGCTACATCCTCGCCCACGAGGAGTTCGTCTACTGCCACGACGTCCGCGACGGCGAGAGCTTCCACGGCATGGGCGAGTGGGCATGGGCCGCCGGGATCTCGCCGCTGCTCGGGCCCTGGCGCCTCGGCGCGGTCCAGTACGTGCTCCAGCGCGAGGCCGGCTTCGTCCCGATCGACCAGCTCGACTTCCTCTCGCGCCACCAGGTCTCGAACGTATTCACGACCCCGACCGCGATGCGGGCGATGATGGCGATCGACGATGCCGGCGAGCGCTTCCCGCAGTCGTTCCGGATCGTCTGCAGCGCCGGCGAGCCGCTCAACCCGGAGGCGATCCGCTGGTTTCGCGACCAGTACGGGGTCACCGTCCTCGACTACTACGGGCTCACCGAGTCCTATCCGCTGTGCGCGAACTTCCCCTTCATGGAGGTGCGCGAGGGCTCGATGGGCCGGCCGATGCCGGGCTGGGACGTGGAGATCCTCGACGAGGACGAGCGGCCCGTCGCCCGCGGCGAGCGGGGCGAGATCTGCCTTCGCGCCCGCTCCAACCCCCACTATCCGCTCGGGTACTGGAACCTCCCGGAGGCGTCCGCCGAGACCTTCGGCGGCGAGTGGTTCCACAGCAAGGACGCGGCGACGATGGACGACGACGGCTACGTCTGGTACGCGGGCCGCGCCGACGACGTGATCATCGCGGCCGGCTACCGGATCGGCCCCTTCGAGGTCGAGTCGGCGTGCATCGAGCACCCGGCGGTCCGCGAGGCGGCGGCGGTCGCCTCGCCCGACGAGGTGAAGGGCAACGTCGTCAAGGCGTTCATCGTGCTCGCCGAAGGGCACGAGCCCTCCGACGAGCTCGCGGCCGAGATCAAGGCGTTCGTCCGTGATCGCCTCTCCGCCTACGCCTACCCGCGCAAGGTCGAGTTCACCGAAGAGCTGCCGAAGACGCTGACCGGGAAGATCCGCCGGATCGAGCTGCGCGAGCGCGAGCGCAGCGCATAGGCTGAGCCCGTGACCACTGCGGAAGAGGGGCTGGCGGCGATCACGGCGCGCTTCGGCGTCCACGCCCGCCACCGGGCGCTGCACGCCAAGGGAGTGATCTGTACCTCGACCTTCACCGCCACCCCCGAAGCGGCGTCGCTGACCCGCGCCGGCCAAATGTCCGGCGAGCCGATTCCGACCACGACCCGGCTCTCCAACGGCAGCGGCGACCCGACCGACCCCGATCACTCCGCCGACGTTCGCGGGCTCGCGGTGGCCTTCCACCTGCCCGACGGCACCCGGACGGACATCCTCGCCCAGACCCTCCCCCACTACTACTTCCCGGACGAGCGGGGTTTCATCGACACGCTCGCGATCTCCAAGCCCTCGGCTTCGGCCCTGCTCAAGTTCCCCGGCTTCGCTGCGCGCAACCCGCGGGCGGTCGCCGCCCTGCCGAAGGTCAACAGGATCCTCAACCGGTGCGCCAGCTTCGCGGCCCGCAACTACTACCCCTTCCACGCCTACAGGTGGACCGCCGCCGACGGCAGCGAGCGCTTCGTCCGCTACACGTGGCTGCCGACGATCGACGAGCCCGACATCGGCAGGGCGGAGGCGAAGCGGCGCGGCGCCGACTACCTGTTCGACGATCTCGAGCAGCGCCTCGGCCGCGAGCCGATGCGGATGGACCTCGAGGTCCAGATCGCGGCGCCGACCGACGACGTCGACAACCCCTCCTCCCGCTGGCCGGACGAGCGCGACCGGGTCGTCGTCGGGAGGCTCGAGATCGTGGCGATCGACCGCGACGCCGACGACTCGATCGTGATGGATCCGATGCGGCTCGTTGACGGGATCGAGCCCTCGGGCGACCCGGTCCTGCGCTACCGGCCCCCGGTCTACGACCTCTCGCACCGACGCCGAACCGCTCAGTAGCCTCAAGTGGATGCGGGTCGGCCTCGTCCTCGGTGCGGGAGGCGTCCAGGGTGGGGCATGGCTCACCGGCGGCCTCGACGCGCTCGCCGAACAGACCTGCTGGGACCCCGCGGCCGCCGATGTCGTCGTCGGCACCTCGGCCGGCTCGATGGTCGCCTCGCTCTGCGTCGCCGGGATCCCGCCCTGGTTCATGGTCGCCCACTCCGCCGGCGAGACCTTCGAGGGCGTGGTCGACGCGCAGGGGCGCCCGGCGGCCGACGCGGACCGCTCCGGGGGCGCCCGGTTCCAGCTCGAACGGGCGCTGCCGCCGATCGGCCCCGGATCCTGGAGCCTGGCGGTCGCAACCCTGCGGGCCCCGCACCGCTACTCGCCCGCCGCGGCCGTCGCCGGCTGGGCGCCGCGGGGGTTCATCTCCACGGAGCCGCTGAAGAGCATCATCCGCAGCGTCGTGCCGAGCGGCTGGACCGACCACCCCAACCACTGGGTGGTGACCTGCGACTACGCCAGCGGGCGCCGGGTCGCGTTCGGCCGCGACGACGCGCCGCCGGCCGACCTCGCCGACGCCGTCGCCGCGTCCTGCGCGATCCCGGCCTTCTACTACCCGGTCGAGATCGGCGGCCGCCGCTACGTCGACGGTGGCATCTACTCGACGTCCAACCTCGACCTGGTCCGCGACCACGACCTCGACCTCGTGATCTGCCTCAACCCCACCTCGACCCTGCACCCGCTGCGGGCGCTCGACCCGCGCGAGTGGCCGAACCTGGCCTTCAGGCGCGCCTCCGGGCGGCGGCTCGGCAGCGAGGCGAAGAAGCTTCGGGCCGCCGGCACGAAGGTGATCCTGGTCCAGCCGACCGGCGAGGACCTGAAGGTGATCAGCCGCAACCTGATGAGCACCCGTAATCGCAACGGCGTGATCGCGACCGCGCGGCGCACGGTCGCCGCGCAGCTCGCCGCCTCCGAGCACGCCGACCTGCTCGCCGAGCTACCCCGGGGCGACGAGCGACGGATCCGCCGCCCGCCGGGCGACCCCGCCGGCTGGCCCGACCTGGCCGAGATCCGCGCGCTCAGCGACCGGCGGGCGCCCGATTCGGCGTAGGCGGCGCCGGCGCCGGCGCGACCTGGTCGCCGAGCACGTCGAGGTGCGGATACACCTCGGCCGCGAAGAGCTCGACCAGGCGCCCGTCGAACTGGGTGCCGGCGCAGCGGCGCAGCTCGGCCAGCGCCGCCTCCGGGCTGATCGCCCGGCGGTAGGAGCGCTGCTCGGTCATCGCCTCGAAGGCGTCGCAGACGAAGATGATTCGTGAGCCGAGCGGGATCTCGTCGCCCTCGAGTCCGTCCGGATAGCCACCGCCGTCCCAGCGCTCGTGACTCGAGCGGACGAGCTCGGCGACCGGCGCCATCGCCGGGGCCCCGGCCAGGATCCGCTCGCCGATCGTCGTGTGCCCGTGCATCAGCTCCCACTCGGCCGCGTCGAGCGGCCCGGGCTTGTGGAGGATCCTGTCCGGGATGGCGATCTTGCCGATGTCGTGCAGCTCCGCGGCACGGGCCAGGGCGTCGAGCTGCTCGGCGTCGAGACTCGCCGCCCGACCGATCGCCGCCGCCAGGCGCGCGACGCCGCGCAGGTGGTCGCTGAGCGACGGCTCGCGCTCGCGCAGCACGCGGAGGAGCACGTCGTGGGTCTGCCGCTGGGCCGAGCTCGCGCGCAGGCCCTTGTCCGCGTACATGCGCGTATCGGCCGTGCGCAGCGCGTCGGTCGGGTTGTTCGCCTCGACCGGCATCAGCACCGCGCCGGAGGAGGCCGTGATCGAGAACCCCTCGCCGCGCTCGCTGAGGGCCGCGCCGGCGACCGCGAGCACGCCGTCGACGTGCTCGGACCCCCCTCCCGTCAGAACGCAGAACTCGTCGCCGCCGAGGCGATAGGCCGTCCCGTCGGGGGCAACCGCACGAGACAGCTCTCCGCCGAGGCGCTGCAGCAGCAGATCGCCGGCCGGGTGCCCGAACCCGTCGTTGTAGGTCTTGAAGCCGTCGAGGTCCAGCATCACGAGGATCGTCTCCCGCGAGCCCTCGGTGACGCGGGCGAGGTCGATCATCAGCGAGCGCCGGTTATCGAGCCCGGTGAGCGCGTCGGTGACCGACTCGTGGCGGACGACGCCGAGCAGCACGCGGTTCTCGCGGAAGGTGAGCAGGAGCCGCAGCACGACGGCCGCCAGCGTCGCCACCGCGAGCCAGATCGAGATCTCGCTGAGACGCGAGTAGTGATCCCAGGTCAGGACGCCGACGGCGACCACGGTGAACAGCGCCGGGAAGACGATCGAGTGCGACTCGCGCCGCTCGGGGGCGATCGTCTTCGCGCCCACCGCGGCGGCCGCGATCGCAACGCCGCCGATCAGCCACAGCGAGTCCAGGTAGCCGCCCGCGTAGGTCCCGGTCGCGGTCTGGTAGAGGTAGATCGGATCGGCGACGGCCCAGGCGGCGATCCCGATGCCGATCAGCAGCCAGCTGCGACCGACCCTCAACCCGGCCACCGTGACGCCGGCGATCAGGACCGAAAGCAGCAAGACGTCACCGATCGGATAGGCCAGGTTCGTCGCCACGACCGCGGGGTCGCCCTTCGTCAGACCGATCAGGGCCGGGGCCAAGATGGCGGTCGCGAGCGCCGCGCCGGCAAGCCCGCCGATCGCCCCGTCGAGCCAGGCGCCGGCGGAGAACCGCACCTGGCGCCGGACCATGAGCACGAGGCCGATGTACAGGAACGGATAGGCGAGCACGTAGCCGAGATCGGCGAACGACGGGTAGGGCGCGTGGTTGACACCGGCGAGCGCCTCCGTCCAGTAGATGTCGCCGGCGGTCCAGGCGCCGAGGCCGAGCCCGAACGAGAGCCAGATCCACCGCTGCGCCGGGCTTTGAACGGCGCGCACGACGCAAACGGCGGCGGCGAGCGCGAGGGTGCCGTTGTAGGCCCAGTGATTGACGAAGCCGTCGATCTGACCGGCGCCGAGGCCGCTCACCCAGGCGACATGCAGCAGCAGGCCGAGGCCGGCGAGCCCAAAGGGCACCCAGAGAAGCAACTTCGGATGTCGCGCGGCGGACGCGCGGTTAATGTGTCCCCACCGCTCCTGCCATCGGCATTCGCGCCCGATCGCGCGAGCCAGGGGCCAGGGCCGCTCAGCCGCCGAGCAGGAGCGAGGCGTATACGGATCCCTCGCCGCCCACGATCCAGGATCGGTCCGCGTCGCTGAGCACGAACGCCGGTCCGGGCAACGCCGCGTCCCGGTGCTCGATCTCGACGTCGACCGGCGTCGGCGGGTCAGACGCCTTGAAGCGTTCCTCGAGCGGCTCCCAGAAGTGCGAGTTGTTGACGTGACCGGCGACATCGACGTCGCTGGCGCGAAAGGCCCACGGGCGCCGCTCGCAGCCCGCCGGGGGGTCGGGATGTCGCAAGCGCACCGGAGCGCCTCGACCCGCGGCGCTCTCGCCATAGACCTCCAGGAAGCGTTCCGGGAACCGGGCCGGCCGGCCGTTCTCGTCGATCCAGATCCACAGCGCGACCGCGTCGACGGCCCCGGTCTGCCCGCGTACGGTCGTCCGCCGCTCGGCCGAGAAGCGGCCGATCCCGCTGCAGAAGGTGCGCAACGTGACCGCCTCGCCGAAACGGGGAAACGCCTCTACCCGCAGGCGGACGCGGCGCACGATCCAGATCCCGCGCTGCTCGAAGCCGGCGTCGAGCAGGTCGGCGTAGGCAACGTCCTGAAGCCAGCGCGCGATCGCGTCGAGGCGGATTCGCCCGTCGCCGACCCCGTCGGCGATCCCGGGCATCAGGGTGCGCTCGAAGACCCGACCGGCGGCCGGCTCGGCGACGAGCTCCGTCAACCCGAGCGGAGCGCGTTCGAGTCGATCTCGTCGACGAATCGCTCGTGCAGCTCCGGCGGCAGGTCGTGGCCCATGCCGTCGATCGTCACCATCCGCGCTCCGCGGATCGCCCGCGCGGTTTCGCGGCCGCCGATCGGACGCACCAGCGGGTCAGCGGTGCCGTGGATCACGACCGCGGGCAGGGCGAGGCGGCGCAGGCGCTTGGTGCGGTTGCCCGAGCAATTGATCGCGTGCAGCTGGCGGGCGACGCCGGGCGGATGGAAGCAGCGGTCGTAGGCGCGGCCGACGAGCTCGCGAAAGCGCGGCTCGTTCATCGGATAAGCGGGTGAGCCGATCACCTTGAACGTCTTCACAGCCTGCTCGATGTAGCCCTCGCGGCTCGAGGGCGGCTTGGCCATCAGCAGCGAGAAGGCGCGCCAGCGCGGGAAGCGAAAGCGCCGGTTGCCGGTCGTCGACATGATCGAGCACAGCGAGAGCGCCCGCTCGGGATGGTCGATCGCGACCTGCTGGGCGATCATCCCGCCCATCGAGGCGCCGACGATGTGGGCGCGCTCGATCCCGAGGTGGTCGAGGAGCCCGACCGTGTCGGCCGCCATGTCGGCGAGCAGGTAGGCGGGCCTGCCGTAGCCAAACGTCATCGCGCCCGTGCCGGGGGTCCCGGCCGAGTCGATCTTGGTCGAGTGGCCGATGTCGCGGTTGTCGAAGCGGACGACGCGATAGCCGCGCTCGGCGAGCAGCCCACAGAACGCGTCGTCCCAGTGGATCATCTGGGTGGCGAGCCCCATGATCAGGACCAGCGGGGTGCCGCCGGGGTCGCCGAACTCCTCGTAGCAGAGCTCGATCCCATTGGAGGGTGCGATCCGCTCGCCGGTGGAGCTCTCGACGGTCGCGCTCATCGCGGGGAGCTTAGGGAAGGTCGCGTCCGAGCCAGCCGCGATAGAAGCCCTCGACGTCGGGGAGGAAGTCGTGGACGACCGGGTAGCCGCGGGTGACCGCCTCGACCTCGAGCAGCCGGCCCGACGCCGGGCAGTAGAACTCGCGCAGCTCCATCCACTCGGGGTCGCAGTGGGCGAGCTTCGGATAGATCTCACCGAGCAGCTCGTCGCTGTCGCGGACGAAGACGACCGCGTGCATCTTCCAGTTCTGGTCGAACCGGCAGAAGTCGTGGCCGGCCTCGCTGCGAACGATCAACTCGCCATCTGAGCGGCGGCGGACGACGTAGAGCGCCTCGCCCAGCGGGAGCACGATCGGGTCGTCCCACTCAACCCGGTCCTGAAGGATCGCGATCCACTTGTCGAAGCGGTCGGGGTCCTTGTAGCCCGACTGGATCTCCTTCACCTCCCGCCGGGAGAGCTTCTCGTCGAGTAACGCCTCGAGCGTCTCGCGCTCGAGCGTCCGGCCGACGGCCTTCGGCTGCTCGACCTCCTTCACCTCCGAGGCGGCGAGGAACCCAGTCGCGGATTCCTCCGGGCTGACCCTGCCGGGCTCGGTGGCAAGATCCGCGGGCAGGGTCGGCGTCTCGATCTCGAAGACGAAGTCCTCGGGCAGGTCCCAGAAGCCGCGGAACTCCGCCGCCCAGCGCGGCGACAGCTTCATCGATTCGGCGTAGCCGACCTTGACCGGGTCGATCAGCTCGCCGGCCAGCACCCGCTCGCGCTCGGACGCCCACCACTCGCTCGTCGGGCGCGCTCGCTCCAGCCGCCGCGCCCGTGCCCGATCGCGATCGGCGACCGCATACACAGACTCGGCGAACGCGGCCTCGATGTGACCCTCGGCGACGTCGTCTGCGACCGCCCCGGGCGGTCGCTCCAGCGGGTCCCCCAGCCCCGCCGCTCCCTTCATCACCGAGTGATAGAGGTCGCCGGACTTGAACGGCGCCAGCATCGTGAAGTTGTCGGTGCGCAGCTCGCGCTCGCCCTCGATCGCAAGCAGCGCCGGATCGGAGAACGGCCCGTCGGCGACCGGATAGGCCTCACCGGCGGCGGCCAGCTCGGCGAGGTTGTTGTCGCGGATGTTGTGCAGGTAGGCGACCGAGCCGGGATAGCCGCCGAAGATCCCCTGCGAGGTGAACAGCCGCGTCGTGCCGAGGTTTTGGAGCTCCCAGAAGGGCGTGTTCCAGATCATGTGCAGCGACTCGAACGAAGAGCCCCCGCGGTGGCGACCGGGCCCGCCGGTGTTCGGCTTCAACCGCCGCGAGAGGTAGATCATCGGGCAGATCAGCTCCCACATCTCGATGTCGCCGGCGTCGCCCTCGGGGTTGAACATCGCCGCGCAGGTGTCGGTGCCGTCGAGCACGTACTTGGCCCCCATGCCCTGGGCGGCGATCTCGAAGTTCATGATCGCCGAGGAGTTGCCGTACTGGTCGACGCCACCACCCTGGATCACGTTGCCGGACACGGAGTACGCACCGATAATTTCTTCGATGAAGCCCCGCGACTGCAGCGCCCGCGAGAGCGTCCGCGGATAGCCGGTGAAGGCCGGCTGCAGGAACGCCCAGGCGATCCCGGTCGAGCCCTCGGCCTCGCCGAGATTGGCGACCGAGCCCTCCGGAAAGTTGGTCTCGATCGCGAAATAGGCGCCGTCGTTGACCTTGTCGTTGCAGATCAGCGTCTGGGTGAACATCACCCAGATCGCGCCCTGCATCCCCGACGGGGTGCAGTTCATCGAGTGCCAGCCCCAGGCGGAGGAGCCGTCGAGGTCGAGCGCGTAGTCGCCGTCGCCGCCGATCCTGACCTCGAACGGAGCGTGCATGACGAAGTCGCGGCGCGCCCGCGCGGGCAGCTGGACCTTGTCGGCGTAGGTGATGTCCTGAAACGAGGCCGCGCGGTAGCGCCCGGGGACGGTCATCTCGCGGATCCGCGACTTGAACGAGCGCCGGCCCTCCTCGATCACCTCGCGGCTGAACTGCTTGAACCGGTCCAGCCCCTCCTCCAGGATCACCCGCTCGACCGCGTCGCGGACCATGTGGCAGCCGGCCAGCCGGGTGCGCTCGTCGAGCAGGTAGTACATCGGCGCCCTGGTCTGCTTTTGGCAGCGGATCAGGTGCCAGGCGGCGAGCTCGTCCTCCTCGCCGATCTTCATGCAGGGGATGTCGATGCCGTCGTCGAGCCGGTTCGTCGGCCCGACCGGGACCCCACCGGGGGTCGAGGCGCCGATGTCGAGCACGTGGGTGACACCCCCCGCCCAGGCGACCAGCTCTCCCTCCCAGAAGATCGGGACGAAGGTCTGCACGTCGGCGTTGTGGACATCACCGATCACCGGGTCGTCGTTGGCGAAGATGTCGCCGGGGCGGATCTTCGGGTTGTCCTCCCAGCCGTTTCGGACCATGTACTTGATCGCGTCCGACATCGTGTGGACGTGGACGATGATCCCGGTCG
>JAWVFH010000042.1:0-104816 GCA_033856255.1 Solirubrobacterales bacterium
CGGCGATCGCCGCGGCGGCCGGCGACCGCTACCGGACGACGGCCGCTGCGGCGACCGCCGCCTTCTCCCTCGACCTCGACCAAGCGCCGTTCGACGACCCGCTGGTCCGCGAGGCGGTCAACCGCGGCCTCGACCGAGCGGCGCTGACCGGCGCCTACGAGGGGCGGATGCAGCCCGGCTGCGCGCTGCTCGCGCCCGGCGTCCCCGGCTACGACCGCGACCTCGACACGACCGACTGCCCCTACGGCGATCCGGCCAAGCCGCCGGACCTGACCGCTGCCCGCGTCCTGGTCGAGCAGGCCGGGGCCCGCGGGGCGCGGGTGATCGTCAGCGCCGGCGCCGATCCGGAGGCGCGCGCCGTGACGGCGGCCTACGCGGCCGGCCTGTCCGCGATCGGCCTGCGGCCCCGAATCGAGCGCTGCGCCTCCTGCGCGCAGACCGCGTTCGGCGTCCGGAGCCCCGACTTCCCGCGCCCGGCCGCCTTCTTCGGCTTCGGCTTCGTCGACGACCCGTTCCTGAGCGGCGAGCTCGACCGGCTGGGTTCCTCCACGGACCCCAACCCTTCGGCCGACGACTGGGGAAAGCTCGACAGCTACGTCGTCTCGCCCCCGCAGAGCTACGTGGCGCCGCTCGGCCATCCGACCGTCGCCACCTTCCTCTCCGAGCGCATGGACCCGGACAGCGCCGTCGTCCAGCCGGTCTACGGCAACGACTACTCGAGCTGGCAGCTGAAGGAGGGCGAGTAGGCGGCTTACCGCTCTCTCGCCAAACCCTTACCTACCTGAGCTAGTGTTTTTCGACGCATGAGAGAGATGCTGGAGTAGGGCGGGGGGCAACGCTTGGAGGCCGGCGAGTTTCGCGAGGACCACCCCACCCCCGTCGGGGCTGGGGCCGAGCTGACCGGGATCGATCCGATCGCGGTCCTGCCGCGCACCCCGTGGCAGCTGTTCTGGAAGCGCTTCCTCGAGGACCGGTTCGCGCTCGGCTCGCTGATCTTCATCGTCCTGCTGATCCTGGCCGCGATCTTCGCCCCGGTCGTCTGCGACCTGGCCGGCGCCCCCGGTCCCGACGCTCGCGACACGGCGGCGCTGGACCCGGTGTTCGCAACGCCGACCGGGCCCAGCTCGGAGCACCTCTTCGGCATCGACCAGCTCGGTCGCGACGTCTTCTCCCGCACCGTCTACGGCGCCCGGGTCTCGCTCACGGTCGCCTTCCTCGCCACCTTCTTCGCCACCCTGCTGGGGATGATCGCCGGGCTGCTCGCCGGCTACTTCCGCGGCTGGACCGACACGATCGTCTCGCGCACGGTCGACGTGCTGCTGGCGATCCCATACCTGCTGCTGGCGACCGGGATCGCAGCCGCCTGCACCCTGAGCCAGACGAAGGGCGGCGGTGGCGCCGGCTGCCTCGGGGGCCTGCTGAAACCGGGGCTCGGCGTGGTGATCTTCGTGATCACGATCACCAGCTGGACCTACATGGCGCGGATCATCCGCGGCCAGGTGCTGTCGCTGCGCGAGAAGGAGTTCATCGAGGCCTCGCGCTCGATGGGCGCCACCAACGCGCGGATCATCTTCCGCGAGCTGCTGCCCAACCTGACGGCGCCGATCATCGTCTACGCCTCGATCCTGATCCCGCAGGTGATCCTCTACGAGGCGGCGCTCTCCTTCCTCGGGGTCGGGGTCACCGACCAGCCGAGCTGGGGGCAGATGATCTCCGACGCGACCCCGGTGTTCTCGGACGCCTGGTGGTACATGCTCTTCCCCGGCCTGGCGCTGCTGTTCACCGTGCTCGCCTTCAACTTCATCGGCGACGCGATGCAGGACGCGCTCAACCCGCGGACGAAGAGAACCTGACTTGACGACTTACGAAATCCACAAACAGAAAGGACAGACGATGCCAACCAAGCTGCGATGGCTGCTTGCGCTGGGTGCTTTCGTCGCCCTTGCGCTGGCGGTCTCAGCGTGCGGTAGCGACAACAGCTCCAGCTCGAGCTCCGGCGGCACGAGCTCGGCGGGAGAGCAGTTCGCTCCCTCCACCGAGGCTCCGGCCGACGCCAAACAGGGGGGCGATCTGACCGTGATCGCGGCCTCCGACGTCGATTACATCGACCCGGGCGCCCAGTACTACCAGTTCTCGTACATGGTCAGTTCGGCTACGCAGTCGACCCTGGTCGGCTACGCGCCTGGTGACATCGACGCTCAGCCGCTGCTGGCGGCCGAGTTGCCGACCGTGTCCAGTGACGGCAAGACGATCACCTACACGCTGCGCGACGACGTCATGTACTCGCCCGCGCCGCCCGACGGCGATCAGAGCTGGAAGCCGCGCGCGGCGACGGCTGCCGACGTCAAGTACGCGATCGAGCGCTCGTTGCTGCCCGGCGTGCCGAACGGCTACGTCCAGACGTACCTGTCCGGCGTCGACGGGATCGATGCGGCGGTCAAGGCGGCTCAGGCCGACCCGACCGGCGGCGCTCCCGACATCAGCGGGATCACCGCTCCGAACGACACCACCCTCGTGATCAAGCTCACCAACACGAGTGCGCTCGGCGTCGAGGGCGCCCTGTCATTGCCGGTCTCCGCCCCGGTTCCGGCGGACTACGCGGAGCAGTACGACGCGGAGAACCCGTCGACGTACGGCGAAAACCAGGTCTCCACCGGTCCGTACATGGTCAACAGCTACACGCCCAACAAGGAGATCGCCCTGGTTCGCAACCCGAACTGGAAGGCCTCCGACGCGGACTACCGGCCCGCCTACCTGGACAACATCACGTTCCAGGAGGGCTTTGCCGACACCGTCTCGGCCGGCAAGAAGGTCCTTGCCGGGAACGCCGAGGTCAACGGTGACTTCTCGGCTCCGCCGGGCGTGATCAAGCAGGCGGCGACGTCAGGGGAGCCGGGTCAGTTGACCGTCACCCCGAGCGGCGGTAACCGCTACATCGCACTGAACACCCAGGAGCCTCCGTTCGACGACATCAACATCCGCAAGGCGGTGATCGCCGGCTCCAACCGCACGGACCTGCGAAACACGCGCGGCGGCGAGCTCGTCGGCCCGGTGGCAACGCACTTCCTGCCCCCCGACTTCCCCGGATTCGAGGAAGCTGGCGGGCTTGAGGGGGCCGGCCAGGATTTCGTGGCCAACCCCGATGGAGACCCCGCGGTCTCGGCCAAGTACTTCAAGGCGGCCGGGATGTCGAGCGGCAAGTGCGAGGGCTCGGATTGCACGATCACCATGGTCGGTGACGACTCACCCCCGGGCTCCGACACCGCGGAGGTGTTCAAGAGCCAGCTCGAGGAAATGGGCTTTGACGTCAATTTCCAGAAGGTGACTCACGACATCATGTACACAAAGTTCTGCAGCGTTCCGGATAACGCGCCGGATGTCTGCCCGAACGTGGGCTGGCTGAAGGACTTCAACGACGGGCAGTCGATGCTCGACCCGACGTTCAACGGTGAGAACGTGGTCCCGGAGAACAACTCCAACTGGCCACAGCTCAACGTGCCGGAGATCAACAAGGCGATCGACGCCGCGACGTTGGTCGACAACCAGGATGAGCGCAATCAGGCCTGGGGCGACGTCGACAAGATGATCACCGACCAGGCCCCGGCGGTCCCGTGGGTCTGGGACAACCAGGCGAACATCGCCTCGGCGGATGTGGCGGGAGTGATCAACAAGTTCAACGCGAACTGGGATCTCTCGTTCACGTCCCTGAAGTAAGGATCGGCGCACGCTGATCAACTGACACGCGAACCGGGACCCGCCCTCGAGGCGGGTCCCGGACGCGTTTCCCAACCCAACCAATGGCCCGCTACATCATCCGCAGACTGCTCTGGTCAGTGCTCCTGCTGGTCCTGGTCAGCGCCGTCGTCTTCATCCTCTTCTACGTCTTCCCCTCCGCCGACCCGGCAGCGCTGCGCGCCGGCCGGCAGGCGAACCAGGACCAGATCGCCGCGATTCGCGAGTCGCTGGGACTCAACCACTCGGTCCTGACCCAGTTCTGGATCTACATCAAGGGCGTCTTCACGCCGCTCGACCTCCCGGGCACCGACTCACACGGGCCCTTCTACTTCGGCCACAGCTACCAGTCGAACGCCGACGTCAAGGACGTGATCCTCTCCGACCTGCCGGCGACGGTGCTGCTGGTGGTCGGCGCGGTGGTCATCTGGCTCGCGGTCGCGATCCCGGTCGGGATCATCTCCGCCGTCAAGAGCCGCTCGCTGCTCGACCGGACCACGATGGTGACGACGCTCGCGTTCATCTCGGCGCCTGTCTTCTGGCTCGGCCTCGTCTCCCTCTACCTGTTCGCCCAGGACGTGGGGGTGATCCCGATATTTCCCGGGATCGGGAGCTACGCGGAGCAGGACAGCTTCCTCGGCAGGGCCAGCACGATGATCCTGCCCTGGTGCGTCCTCGCCGCCGCGACCGCGGCTATCTACGCCCGCTACCTGCGCGCGCAGATGATCGACGTGATGGGCGAGGACTACATCCGCACGGCGCGGGCCAAGGGCCTGCCCGAAAGCCGGGTGATCATGAAGCACGCTCTCCGCTCGGCGGTGACCCCGATCATCACCCTGCTCGGGCTCGACGTCGCCGTGCTCCTGGCCGGCAACGCGATCCTCACCGAGACCGTCTTCAACATCCCCGGCGTGGGCGCCGAGACGTACAACGCGATCAAGCGCTCGGACCTGCCGATGATCCAGGGCATCACCCTGTTCGGAGCCTTCTTCATCGTCACCCTCAACCTCGTCGTCGACATCGCCTACGCCTACCTCGACCCGCGGGTGCGGTACGAATGAGCGACCAGCAGTTGCTCAGCGTGGAGGACCTGAAGGTCCACTACACGACAGACGACGGCGTCGTCAAGGCGGTCGACGGCGTCTCCTTCGAGGTCACCCGCGGCGAGACGCTCGGGATCGTCGGCGAGTCGGGGTCCGGCAAGAGCGTCACCAATATGAGCATCCTCGGGCTGACCCGGACCTCCAACGCCGAGATCTCCGGGCGGATCATGTTCGAGGGCCGCGACCTGCTCGAGCTCGACGACGAGGGCCTGCGCGAGTACCGCGGCAGCCAGATCTCGATGATCTTCCAGGACCCGCTCTCCTCGCTGCACCCCTTCTACAAGGTCGGCAAGCAGCTCGTGGAGGCGATCCAGGTCCATCAGGACCTCTCCGACGACGCGGCGATGGCGCGCGCGGTCGAGCTCCTCGGCCTGGTCGGGATCCCGGATCCCGACCGCCGCGTGGGCGAGTACCCGCACGAGTTCTCGGGCGGCATGCGCCAGCGGGCCATGATCGCGATGGCGCTCACCAACGAGCCGAAGCTGCTGATCGCCGACGAGCCGACGACGGCGCTCGACGTCACCACCCAGGCGCAGATCCTGCGCCTGCTCGAGCGCCTGCGCCAGGAGTTCGGGATGGCGATGATCATGATCACCCACGACCTCGGGGTGGTCGCCGAGGTCGCCGACCGGGTGATGGTCATGTACGGCGGGCGCGCGGTCGAGTCGGGGACGCTGGATCAGATCTTCTATGACCCCCAGCACCCCTACACCTGGGGCCTGCTCGGCTCGCTGACCCGGATCGACCGCCCGCGGACGGAGCGTCTGTCGCAGATCGCCGGGCAGCCGCCGTCGCTGATCGCGCTCCCGGAGGGGTGCGTGTTCAGGCCCCGCTGCCCGCACAGCTTCAGCCGGTGCACCGCGATGCCGCCGCTCGAGGAGCGGATCCCCGAACGCGGCCACACCGACCGCTGCTGGTTGCCTCCCGAGCAGAAGAAGACCCTGCGGGTGGTCGGCTCGGGCGAGATCGGGCTCGAGGAGCCGGCCGCATGAGCGAAGCGAATGCGCAGTCGTCCATGAGCGAAGCGCATGCTTCCAGCAACGGCGGGCCGATCCTCGAGGTCGACCACCTGGTCAAGCACTTCCCGATCACCCGGGGGATCCTCTTCGACAAGCAGATCGGGGCCGTGCAGGCCGTCGACGACGTCTCCTTCAGCGTCAACCGCGGCGAGACGCTCGGCCTGGTCGGCGAGTCGGGCTGCGGCAAGTCGACCCTGGCCCGCTCGATCCTGCAGCTGATCACGCCGACCTCGGGCTCCGTCCGTTTCGAGGGCGAGGAGATCACGGGCCTGAGCAGCAAGTCGTCGCGGGCGCTGCGCCCGCGGATGCAGATGATCTTCCAGGACCCCTACTCGTCGCTGAACCCGCGCAAGCGGATCGCTCAGATCGTCGGCGACCCGATGCGCCTGCACGGGATCGTCCCCCGCTCCGGAGTCCGCGACGCCGTCCGCGACCTGCTCGAGACGGTCGGTCTCAACCCCGAGCACTACAACCGCTTCCCGCACGAGTTCTCCGGCGGCCAGCGCCAGCGGATCGGGATCGCCAGGGCTCTGGCCCTGAAGCCCACGCTGATCATCGCTGACGAGCCGGTCTCGGCCCTCGACGTCTCGATCCAGGCGCAGATCATCAACCTGCTCGAGGACCTGCAGAACGAGTTCAAGCTCACCTACGTCTTCGTCGCCCATGACCTCAGCGTCGTCCGCCACGTCGCCGACCGGATCGCGGTCATGTACCTGGGCAAGATCGTCGAGATCGGTCCGGCGGCCGAGGTCTACGAGAAGCCGATCCACCCGTACACGATGTCGCTGCTCTCGGCCGTGCCGATTCCCGACCCGCGGGCCAACGCCGCCCGCACGAAGGTCATCCTCGAGGGCGACGTCCCCAGCCCGGCGAACCCGCCGTCGGCGTGCCGCTTCCACACCCGCTGCCCGAGCGCGACCGAGATCTGCTCGGAGGTGGAGCCCCTGCTGGTCGACTACGGACACGACCATTGGGCCGCCTGCCATCACCCGATCGGCAAACCGGACCGCTCGCCGGCCTCACCGGCGGCCGCAACCGCCTAGCGCCGGCGGACCTCTTAGCGGGGTAGCAACCGCAGACGCTCTGTCGTCGCCCCGGACCGCCCGGTGTAGTCCTCGGTGACCCGCGCCGTGACCCGCGCCCAGACCCCGGACGGCAGCGAGTCGATCAGCCGGCGGCCGCTGCGGGTCAGCCGCAGCTTCACGCTGGTCGAGCTCGCACCCTCGGCGAGTCGCCGATCGCCACGGGCGAGCGTCAGCTGACGGCCGGCACGATGGTCCCGGACGCGGATCCGGCAGCTGCGGCGCTCATAGCCTCCGGCGAGGCAGCGGATCGCCCCATGCCCATGTTCGAACCTCAGCGTCGACGCGCGCCCGAGCCGCACCGTGAGCTTGGGCGCTCGATCGGCGAGGCGGCCGTGCACCCAGTCGAGGATCGCCGCGTCGTAGTCCGCCGGGAAGGCGGGATCGGTGTTCAAAAAGCCGGTCGGATCGGTGACCACGTGTCGACCGCACGTGCCCACAGCCTCTCCCTTGGCGCGGACGCAGACGCGCATGGTCACCGAGTGGCGGCTCGCCGGCGCCGCGGCGATCGCATCGGAGACCCGGTCCATCTTGCATTCCATCGCCCCCATCACGACGACCGTCCCGTCGGGCATCGTGCAACCGATCTGATCCGATCCGCAGCTGAGCTGATCGTCGCGGTTCCAGATGTTGAACACGGGCGCCAGCAGCTCACCGCCGGCGACCAGGAGGTCGGCCTGGTTGGCGGGATCGGCGATCCGCGGATGGATCCGGGCCGCGACCCCGGCGAGCTCCTCGGCGCCGCGGGCGCAGGCCCCGTTCTGCGCGTTGACGTCGAGCTCGTATTGCGCGTTGGTGACCCCCGAGTCGGCGACGAAGCCGGCGATTGGCCGGTCCTGGAGCTGCAGGCTCCAGGCGACGCCGTAGCCGCCGAACGAGCCCGCGCTCGTCCCGTGCAGGAAGGTCCTCGTGGTCGGGTATCGGTCCTCGACGAACTGGATCGCCGCCTTGGTCGCGAACAGCCCGTTCGCCGTCCGCGGCCGGCCATCCGGGGTCAGGTTCGGGTTATTGGGATCCGCCTGATCGCCACCGTTGAAGATGTCGTGGTCGCACATCGAGACGGCGAGGTCGCGAAAGCCGGCCGGATCGGCGTTGACGCGTTGGTTGAGCCCGTTGTTCTCGACCACCGCCGTGAGCGCGCCGAGGTCCTCCTCGGTCTTGTTGTTGGCGTTCGGGCGCGGCTGCCCGGAGGCGTCGAACCAGCCGACGCCGCCGCCGCGCATCCGCACCCAGAGCGGTCGCGGGTCGCTCGGCGCGGAGCCCGCCGGCGTACCGACGGCGAACGTCTGGAAGCCGGAGATGCTGCACGGGTACGCGGGGTTTCGGTAGAGGTCCCAGCGGTAGCCGTCGGCGGTGGTGGTGGCGCCAATGTGCTCGATGGCGGCGGTGCGCCCGGGCGAGGCGAGCGGCGCCTGTGCCGCGGCGGGAGCGGGCACGAGGAGCACGACGAGGAAGGCGAAGGCGCGGAAGCCCACGGCGGTCGAAACACCGCGAGGCGGCGAAAGTACCCATCGCGGGCGGCGCCTCGCCCGGGCGAACAGGCGAAAAGGCGACCCATTGAGCTAGGCTGGCCGCGAGAGAGGCACCGCCGCGGGACGCGGCACGAACACTGGGAGTGGATATGCGTTTCAGCCGTCTGTCGGCAGTCGTACTTGCAATCGGCGCGCTCGGGATCGGGCTCACCGCCTGCGGTAGCGACTCGGGCTCCAGCGGCGGCAGTAGCGACACGATCATCCGCGGCACCACCGACCAGCCGATCTCGCTGGATCCGGCGGGCGCCTACGACCTCCCGTCCTACGACATCATCTACAACGTCTACCAGAACCTCGTGCAGTTCCCGCCCGGCGAGACGAAGCCGCAGCCGGAGGCCGCCGAGTCGTGTGACTTCACCGACGACGTCACCTACGAGTGCACCATGCGCAAGGGCAATGTCTTCTCCGACGGCTCGACGCTGGACGCTGACGACGTCGTCTTCTCGTTCGAGCGCAACGTCAAGATCGCCGATCCGAACGGCGCCTCGTCGCTGCTCGCGAACATGAAGAGCATCGAGGCCCCGGACAAGGACACGGTCGTCTTCCACCTCTCCGAGCCCGACGCCACCTGGCCCTCGGTGCTGGCGACCGCCTCGTTCGCGATCGTCCCCTCCGACAGCTTCCCGGCCGACAAGCTTCAGGACGACAACAGCGTGATCGGCTCCGGCCGCTACACCGTGCAGCAGTACGAGCCCGGCCAGCAGACCGTGCTGCAGGGCAACGACAACTACAAGGGCGAGGACCCGGCCCAGACGAACACGGCGATCATCCAGTACTTCGACAAGGCCTCGGCGCTGAAGCTGGCGGTCGAGCAGGGCGACGTCGACGTCGCCTACCGCAGCCTCTCGCCGACCGACCTCGAGGACCTGAAGAGCGCCGACGGCGTCAACGTCGTCCAGGGCGAGGGCGCGGAGATCCGCTACCTCAACTTCAACCTCGACCTGCAGCCGGGCGACAACGACGCCCAGAAGCTGGCGGTCCGCCAGGCCGTGGCGCAGACGATCGACCGCCAGTCGATCGTCGACAACGTCTACAACGGCACCGTCAAGCCGCTGTACTCGATGATCCCGTCGAGCCTGCCGTTCCACACCGACTCGTTCAAGGAGAAGTACGGCGACGCCCCCGACGTCGATGCGGCGACCAAGATCCTCTCCGACGCCGGCGTCAAGACGCCGGTGCCGCTCGAGGTCTGGTGGACGCCGTCGCACTACGGGCCCTCCTCGGGCGACGAGTACGCGGAGATCAAGCGCCAGCTCGATGACTCGGGGCTCTTCGACGTGACCCTGAAGTCGACCGAGTGGAACCAGTACTCGGAGGCGGCGTTCACCGACAAGTACCCGACCTACCAGCTCGGCTGGTTCCCGGACTACCCGGATCCGGACGACTACGTCGGCAACTTCCTCTCCAGCACCAGCTTCCTGAACATCCACTACGACAACCCGGAGATTCAGAAGCTGCTCGCGCAGGAGAAGGCGTCGACCGACGACGCCGTGCGCCAGAAGGCGTTCGAGCAGATCCAGACGATCTCGGCCGAGGACGCGCCGAACATCCCGATCTGGGAGGGCGACCAGGTGGCCGCCGTCCGTGATGGCGTCAACGGTGTCGAGGACACGTTCGACCCGGCGTTCATCTTCCGCTTCTGGCTGATCACGAAGGACTAGACAAGCCTCGAAAGAGGCGCGCCTGATGGCGCACGGCACGTCGCTTCGGCGTTACGCGCTGACGCGCCTGGCGCTGGCGATCCCGACCGTCCTCATCCTGCTGACGATGGTCTTCCTGCTGATGCGGGTGGCCCCGGGCGACCCGATCCAGTCGGCGCTCGGCGGCCGGCTCTCGCAGGAGGAGCTGGCGCAGCGAAAGCACGCGGCCGGGTTCGACAAGCCGATCCTGCAGCAGTACGCCGAATACCTCGGCGACGTGTTCACGCTCGACCTGGGCACGACGCTGACCGACAACCGCACCGTGACCTCGATCCTGGTCGAGAACGGCAGCGCGACCGTCGAGCTCACCTTCTGGGCGTTCATGATCACGATCCTGGTCGGGATCCCGGTCGGGCTCTTAGCCGGCCGCTACCGCGACGGGCCGCTCGACTTCGGCGGGCGGATGTTCGGGATCGTGATCTACGCGACGCCGGTCTTCTTCCTCGGCTTCCTGGCGCAGATCTGGATCGCGCCCGCGCTCGGCTTACCCACCTCGGGCCGGGCGAGCCCGATCGTCGACTTCGAGCTCTCGAAGACGACGCACTTCTATCTCATCGACACGCTGATCCACGGTCAGTGGTCCGCGTTTTGGGATTGCGTGCGCCACCTGATCCTGCCCGCCGTCACCCTCGGCCTGGTGGTCAGCGGCGTGATGATCCGGCTCGTGCGCGTCAACCTGCTGCAGACGATGAAGGGTGACTACGTCGAGGCGGCGCGGGCCCGCGGCGTCTCCGAACGGCGCGTCGTCTTCCACCACGCCTTCCGCAACGCGATGGTCCCGGTGATCACAATCGCCGGGCTGCAGTTCGCGATCCTGCTCGGCGGCGCCGTTGTCACCGAGCAGACCTTCAACTGGCCCGGGCTCGGCGCCGAGCTGGTCCGCTACCTCGACGAACGGGACTACATCGCCGTGCAGGGGATCATCACCGTGTTCGCGCTCGCCGTCGTCGTGATCTCGGTGATGATCGACATGGTCACGGCGATCGTCGACCCGAGGGTCAGGTACTAGGTCTGATGCGACTGCCGCGCTGGGTGAAGCCGATGACCGAGGCCCGCGGGCTCTCGAAGTGGATGCTGATCGCCGGGGTCCTGATCGTCGCCTTCTTCCTCATCCTGGCGATCTTCGCGCCGCTGATCGCCCCCTACGGTTTCGACCAGGTGAGCGCCGACGGCGTTCGCTTCGCCAAGCAGGCCCATCCCGACTCGATGCACCTGTTCGGGACCACGGTCCAGTCCACCGACGTGCTCTCGAAGATCGTCTGGGGCTCGCGGACGGCGATCGAGGTCGTCGTCGTCGCGGTCACCCTCTCGCTGCTGGTCGGCGTGCCGCTCGGGCTGGTCTCCGGCTACGTCGGCGGACGCCTCGACCGCGGCCTCGTCCTGATCATGGACGCGCTCTTCGCCTTCCCCTACATCCTGCTCGCGATCGTGATCGCCTTCCTGCTCTCCGACTCGATCGGCCAGGGCATCTTCTCGGCCGCGATCGCGATCACGATCGTCTACATACCGCAGTACTTCCGGGTCGTCCGCAACCACGTGATCAGCGTGCGCGAGGAGTCCTACGTCGAGGCGGCGCGGGCGCTGGGCGCCCCGCGCCGGACGGTCATCAGCCGCTACGTCTTCTACAACGTGATCCAGAACGTGCCCGCGATCGCGACCCTGAACGCCGCCGACGCGATCGGCACCCTCGCGGCGCTCGGCTTCCTCGGCTACGGGATCCAGCCGACCGAGGCCGCGGAGTGGGGCTACGACCTGCAGCGCGCGATCGACGACGCCGGCGCCGGGATCTGGTGGACCGGGCTCTTCCCGGGCCTCGCGATCGTGCTCCTGATCACCGGCTTCACGCTCGTCGGCGAGGGCATCAACGACACCCTCAACCCCCTGGTCCGCGAGCGGCCGCTCGATCCGCCCGAGATCCCCGAAGAGACGGAGGTCGCATGACCGACGACCGGGGCCCCGTCCTCGACGTTCGCGGCCTGCGCGTCTGGTACGGGACCGGCGGCGACCCGGTGCGCGCCGTCGACGGGGTCTCGTTCCGGATCAACCGAGGGGAGACGCTCGGGCTGGTCGGCGAATCGGGTTGCGGCAAGTCGACCCTGGGCCGCGGCATCATAGGGCTGCTGCCGACGAACGCCAGCCGCGCCGGCGAGATCCTCTACCAGGGGCGCAACCTGATCGGGCTCGCGCCCGACCAGCTGCGTGAGCTGCGCGGGCCCGAGATCGGATTGATCTTCCAGGAGCCGATGACCAGGCTCGATCCGCTGCACACGATCGAGAGCCACTTCCTCGAGATCCTGCGCACCCACCGGCCGGAGATGGACAAGGCGGCGATGCGCAAGCGCGCCCTGGAGACGCTGGCGGCGATGGGGATCCCGCCGACCCGGTTCAAGCAGTACCCGCACGAGTTCTCCGGGGGCATGCGCCAGCGGATCATGATCGCGCTGGCGCTGGTGCTCGAGCCCAGCCTGCTGATCGCCGACGAGCCGACGACGGCGCTCGACGTGATCGTCGAGGCGCAGATCCTCGGGATCCTCGCCGACCTGCGCCGCAACTTCGACACCGGCCTGCTGCTGATCACCCACAACCTCGGGATCATCGCCGAGGCCTGCGACCGGGTCGCGGTGATGTACGCGGGCCGGATCGCCGAGGAGGGCGAGGCGCGCCAGGTCTTCTCCGAGCCCGCCCACCCGTACACGCGGGAGCTCCTGCGGTCGACGATCTCGCTGCGGACGACGGGGCTCAACTACATCCCGGGGGCCCCGCCGGACCTGATCGACCCCCCGCCCGGCTGCCGCTTTCACCCGCGCTGCCCGAGCGCGATGCGGGTCTGCGACCAGCGCCACCCGCCCGAGGTGGTGGCCGAGGGGGGCCAGCGGGTGGCCTGCTGGCTGCACGGCCCCGCCGATCAGATCCCCGAGGGCGGGACCGAGCCGCTGGAGCGCGGCGAGATCGCGATCGCGGAGGAGGCGTGAGCGACGTGAGCGAAGATGGCGCGGTCCCCCTGCTGCGGGTTCGCGACCTGCACACGCATTACTCGGTGCGCGGCTCGTTCGTCGATCGGCTGCGCGGCCGCGAGTCGGGCTCCGTGGCCGCGGTCGACGGGGTCAGCTTCGACCTCGAGAAGGGCGAGGTGCTCGGCCTGGTCGGCGAGTCCGGGTCCGGCAAGACGACCCTGGGACGGACGCTGCTCGGGCTGGTGCAGGCGAACTCCGGCAGCGTCCACCTGCGCGGGAGCGAGATCACCGGCCTCGACGAGAACGAGATGCGACCGCTGCGACGCCGGATGCAGATCGTCTTCCAGGACCCGCACGCGTCGCTCAACCCGGCGATGACGATCGGCGCCGCGGTCGGCGACGCGCTGCGCTTCCACCACATCGCCGACAACAAGGCCGAGCGCGTGCGGCTGGTGGCCGAGGCGCTCGAGCGGGTCGGACTCGCCCCGGCCGCACAGTTCGCCGACAAGTATCCGACCGACCTCTCCGGCGGCCAGAAGCAGCGCGCCGTGCTCGCCAGGGCGATCATCCTCGGCCCGGACATCCTGGTCGCCGACGAACCCGTCTCGATGCTCGACATGAGCGTGCGGGCGAAGATCCTCGAGCTGATGATCGAGCTCAAGTCCGAGCTCGACCTCACCTACGTCTACATCACCCACGATCTGGCGACGGCGAAGTTCTTCTGCGACCGGATCGCGATCATGTATCTGGGGCGGATCGTCGAGCTGGGGCCGGCGGAGAAGATCTACGCCGACCCCAAGCACCCGTACACGCAGTCGCTCCTGCGGGCGATCCCGGAGCCCGATCCGCTCCGCAGCATCCCCCGCGACCTGCCGCGCGGCGAGATCCCCGACGCGGTCTCCCCGCCGCTGGGATGTCGCTTCCATCCGCGCTGCCCGCGCGCCTTCGAGGTCTGTGGCTGGGAGAGCCGCGACCTTCGCGTGGCGCTCGAGGACCGCTGGACCAAGCTCTCGGAGGAGGACTACGAGCGCGAGCGGGAGATGATCGGCGACCTTGAGGAGCTCGACGCGCCCACCTTCGACGCCCGCCTGCCCGCGGGCGAGGGCCACTCCGGCGAGGACGCCGCCGAGGTGCTCGCGGCGATGCGCTCCTCGGCGTCCGACGACCCGATCTGGAAGGGCGTCGCCGCCACCGAGGTCGCCGGCGACGGCGTCGAGGTCCGGTTCAATCACGGCGCCGAGCCGCGCCGCCTCGACGTCGACGGGGTCGAGGTCGAGTGCCACCTGCACGATCCCGAGGCCCTGGAGGCGGCGAAGCGGGCTCCGTAAGCGGCCCGTCCGGGCGCCGCTTAGGCGGCGAGCGCGCACCGCTGCGGCTCAAGAACACGGCTCCGCAAGCCGATGTTTTGTCGGTGAGGACAGTTGTCCAAAGGCTGGTCTGCGGAACCGTGCTGGTAGCCGCCGTGGCGATGGTCGGCTGCGGGAACGATTCCGCCTCGGCTCCCGCCGGCGTCGCGACCGCGAACGTGGTCGAGCGCGACTTCAAGATCAACGGCCCGCAGCACCTGGACGCCGGGCCGGTCCGCTTCTCGATCGACAACCGCGGTCCGGACGCGCACGAGTTCATCCTCCTGCGCTCCGACGGCAAGCCGTTGCCCCTGCGTGACGACGGGATCACCGTCGACGAGGACGCGGTCGAGAGCCGCACGATCGCCACCCTCGAACCCGAGCAGCCGGGCGTCCATGAGGTCGACGCCGAGCTCACCCCCGGCCGCTACGTGATGCTCTGCAACATGAGCGGCCACCTGCTCGGTGGCATGCACGACCAGGTGGTCGTCGGATGAGCCTGCCGCGGCGACAGGCGTTCCGGCCATTCGCCCCACGCGGCCGGCGAGCCGTTGTGGCGATCCTGATCACGATCTGCCTCTTCTCGGCCCTCACCCTGATCCTCTCCACGAGCGCCACCTCCCGGTCCCAGAACCAGGCTGCGGTGGTCGAGATCGCCGCGCGCCAGCGGACCCTCGCCGAGCGCTACCTCAACGACGTCGTCCTCACCAAGCGCGGGGCCCAGGCGGATCCCGCCTCGACGGCGCAGCTGCTCGAGGACAGCGCCGCGGCGCTGCTCGATGGCGGAAAGGCGCCCGGGGTGAACGGCGACGACGACGAGACCGAGCTCTCGGCGGCCACCGACCCGGTGGCCCGCGCGCAGCTCCGCCAGGAGACGCGGCTCGTCGACGACCTGACCGAAACGGGCAAGGCGGTCCTCGCCGGGCGCCCGGTGGCGTCGGTCGCCCTGGAAGCGAATGAGCGCCCAACGACGAGCGACCCAGTCGAACGCCTGCGGGTGCTCGCCGCGCTGACCTCCAACGTGTCGCTGAACGCTGCTCGGACGATCGCCACCCAGGCCGACCGCAACGTCAACCAGCTGCTCACCCTCCAGGTCGTGTTCGGTATCGCCGGCCTGCTGATCTCGCTCGGGCTCGGCATCGCCCTGATCGCCGCGACCCGCCGTCAGACGGCTCACTTCCGCAGCCTCGTCACCTCGTCGACCGACCTCGTCCTCGTCTTCGGGCGGGGCGGTTGCCTGTACGCGAGCGAGTCGGTGACCAAGGCGATCGGCATCCCCGAGTCCGACCTGCTCGGGGACGGCTTCCTCGCCCTCGTCCACGCCGGCGACCGCGCCGCCGTCAACGAGGTGTCGGTGCACGGCGAGCCGCATCAGATCCTCTTCCGCCTCCAGAACCGGTTCGGCGAGTGGCGCCACCTGGAGGCTCACGTCACGGACCTGCGCGACGATCGCCACGTGCGCGGCGTCGTCCTCAACGCGCGCGACATCAGCGAGCGCGTGCGCCTCGAGGCCGAGCTCACCCGCCAGGCCTTCCACGACGTGCTCACCGACCTTCCCAACCGGGCCCTGTTCGCCGACCGGCTCGAGCACGCGCTGGCCAGGGCGCAGCGCCCGGGCACCTCGATCGCCGTTCTGCTGCTCGACCTCGACGGCTTCAAGCAGGTCAACGACAGCCTCGGCCACAACGCCGGCGACCAGCTCCTGAGCAGGGTCGCCGAGCGATTCCGCGAGGTGATGCGCCCCAGCGACACCCTGGCCCGCCTCGGTGGCGACGAGTTCGCGATCCTGATCGAAGGCGCGCAGGAGGCGGAGGCCGTCGCCTTGGCCAGGCGCCTGCTCGAGCGGCTCAGCGAGTCCTTCTCAGTCGCCGACGGCCACGAGCTCGCGATCGGAGCCAGCGTCGGAATCGTCGCCCGCTCCGGCGAGGCGGGCAAGGGCGAGGACCTGATCCGCGACGCGGACGTCGCCATGTACGCGGCCAAGGAGGCCGGCCGCGGGCGCTACGAGGTCTACCACCACGACATGGCGCGGGAGTTCGGCGAGGTTCTGGGCCTCGAGCACGAGTTGCGGCTCGGCCTCGACCGCGGCGAGGTCAGCGTCGAGTACCAGCCGGAGATCAGCGTCGACGGCGACTCGATCGTCGGCGTCGAGGCCCTGCTGCGCTGGCGCTCGCCGACCCGCGGCAACGTCTCACCGGCGCAGTTCATCCCGATCGCCGAGGCGACCGGCCTGATCTTCCCGCTCGGCGAGTTCGTCCTGCGTCAGGCCTGCGAGCAGGCCGCGGCGTGGCAGCGCGAGGGGTTGCTCCCGGAGCGCTTCGTCACCTGGGTCAATCTCTCGGGCAAGCAGCTCGCTGCCGGCGGGATCAGCACGCAGGTCGAGAACGAGCTCCAGGCAGCCGGCCTTCCGGCGACGCGGCTTGGCCTCGAGGTGACCGAGACCGCGATCATCGAGGGCGCGCCCGGACACCAGGCCCGCGGCGAGCTCGAGAGGCTGCACGAAGCCGGCGTGCAGATCGCGATCGACGACTTCGGCACCGGCTTCTCGGCCCTCGGCCAGCTACGTCACTTCCCGGTCGACATGCTCAAGGTCGACCGCTCGTTCGTGCAGGGCGTCGAACACGATCCCAAGGACCGCGCGATCACCGCGAACCTGATCAACCTCGCCCACACGCTCGGCCTCGTCGCCGTCGCCGAGGGGATCGAATCCGAGGGTCAGCTCGACTCCGTCCGCGCCGTCGGCTGCGACGTCGCTCAGGGCTTCCTCTTCGCCCGTCCCGCGCCGGCGGTCGAGATCACCAAGCTGCTGACCGAGAGGCGGCCGCAGGGCACATCGCCCGGCCGGTCGGCCCGACGGCTGCGCGCCGCACCCGCCCTCGGCAGCGGCTAAATGGATCCGTACCCGCTCAGACGCGCGTGGTCCTGGTCCCGGCGCCGCTGAGTCGCGGCCACAGGAGCAGCACCAGTCCGATCAGGATGCAGGCGATCCCGAGCGCGTAGTTCACGACTACGGCCAGGATGATTCCGATGACGATGAGTAGTAGCGATAGTTCCATGCCCGCTTCGTACCCGGGCTGAGGTAGCGAAAACGGGGCTGGCCGGATGTTCCGGCCGCTCAGGCGGCGGTCTCGGGGGCCGCGGGCAGCTTCTCGTCGTCCTCGGCGCGGTCGTGAAAGAGCTGCGAGCCGCCGCTCGCCGACGAGGGCCACCAGATCTTGTCGCCGATCAGCTCGACCGCGGCCGGGACCATGATCGTGCGGACGATGAAGGTGTCGAGCAGGATGCCGAGCGCGACCATGAAACCGAGGTCGAAGGTGAACGTGACGGGCAGCGTCATCAGCACCGAGAACGTGCCGGCGAGGATCACCCCGGCGCTGGTGATCACCGGTCCGGTCGCCGCGATCGCCCGCAGCATCCCCTCGCGGGTCCCGTGCACTCTGGCCTCCTCGCGCACTCGTGCCATCAGGAAGATCGTGTAGTCGCTCCCCAACGCGACCAGGAAGATGAAGGCGAAGGTCGGGATCGAGGCGTTCAAGCCGGCGTCGCCAACCACGTAGCGGATGAACAGGATCGAGATCCCGAGCGTGCAGAGGAACGAGAGGATCACGCTCGCGATCAGGACCAGCGGTGCGACCAGGGCCCGCAGCAGGATCGCGAGGATGACCGCGATCGCGAGCAGGGCCAGGGGCACGATCAGCTTCAGATCGCGCTCCGTCGCGTGATCGAAGTCGTACTGAATCGCGCTGCCGCCGCCGACCAGCACCGTCGCGCCCTGTACCGCGTGCGAAACGGCGTCGCGGATCTCGGGCACGACCCCCAGCGAGGACTTCGTATACGGATCCCCTGCGAGGACGACGCTGACCGCGGCGATCGCGCCGTCGGTCGACGTCTCGCCGGTGGGGGTCGCCGAAGCGACGCCGTCGACCCCGGCGGCGGCCGAAGCGGCGATCTCCACGTCCGCCTGGTCGACCGGGCCGCCGTCGGACTCGACCAGCATCGTCATCGGCGACATCACGCCCGGTGGGAAGGCCTCCTCGATCAGCTTGAACCCGTCGACGCTGTCAACGGACTCCTTGAACGTCGTGGTCGACGAGTAATCGACCTTGTAGGCGATCAGGCCCAGGGCGCCGCCGACGAAGACCATCAGCGTGATCGCGAGCGCCGGTCCGGGCCGTTGGAGCACGCGGTCGCCGAATCGCCGCCAAGCGCCGGGCCTGGCCTCGCTGGCGTGATCCGGGTCGTAGGCGACGGTCTTGCGGCGCGGCCAGAAGCCCCGGCGCCCGAAGATGGTAAGCACGGCGGGCAGCAGCGTCAATCCGGCCAACATCGAGCTGGCGACCCCGATCGCCGCCACGGGCCCGAGGGTCGAGGTGTTGCGCGAGTCGGCGACCAGGAGGACGAGCATCGCCAGGGTCACGGTCAGTCCGCTGGCGAGGATCGCCGGCCCCGACCTGCTCAGCGCCTGCGCCATGGCCAGGTGCTTGTCCTCGGTCCGGCGCAGCTCCTCGCGCAATCGAGAGACCAATAACAGGCAGTAGTCGGTGCCGACCCCGAACATCAACACGATCAGGATCGAGGTCGAGTTGGAGGAGACCGTGGAGCCACTCTTCGCGAGGAGGTAGATGAACCCCTGGGCGACCATGTAGGCGAAGAAGACGACGATCAGCGGCGTCAACGCGATGGCTACGGCCCTGTAGATCAGCCCGAGCAGAACGAGCACCAGGAGCACCGTCGCGAGCAGGAGCTTGGTGTCGAAGTCGCTGAAGACCTCCGAGAAGTCGGTGTTGAACCCGAGGTCGCCGGTCAGCTTGATCTGCATGCCGTCGGCCTCCGACCCGGTCGTCTCGCGGACGAGCTTGCCCCAGTCGGCGAGGTCGTCGTAGACCGTCGGGACGGTCACCACCGTGTAGGCGAGCGAGCCGTCCGCCGAGACCAGGCCCTGCGGCGCGCCCTTGCCGAAGGGCTGGACCGGCGGCGCGGTCAGGGGCAGCTGGTCGTCGGGTAGGGACTCGAGCTTGGTCGCGTCGGCGGCGATCTTCGCCTTGTCAGCCTCCGTCAGCCCGCCGTCGCGCTGGTAGACGATCAGTCCCTGGCTCGTCTCCTTGTTGGGGAACTTGGAGTCGAGCAGCTCCACCACCCGCGTCGACTCGGCGCTCGCCGGCAGGAAGGACGCGGTGTCGTCCTTGGTCTCGTCCTGGAGCTTCGAGCCGAGCGGCAGCATCACCGCGAAGACGACGATCCAGAGTGCGAGGACGACCCACTTGCCCCGACGGCCGCTGACGAATGAGGCGAACGCTCCCACGAGGTGCGGCATGGTATCGCTTGACATGTGACCTATTAGTCACCTATTATCTCCCCCATGGACGCGGTCTTCAAAGCGCTCGCCGACCCGACGCGACGCAGCCTGCTCGACGCGCTCTACGAGCACGACGGGCAGACGCTGAGCGCGCTCGAGCAGCGACTGCCGATGACCCGTTTCGGGGTGATGAAGCACCTGCGGGTGCTCGAGGGCGCTGGCCTGGTGACCACGAAGCGACGTGGCCGCGAGAAGCTCCACTTCCTCAACCCCGTCCCGATCAGGCTCGTCCACGACCGGTGGGTGAGCAAATACGCCGAGCCCTGGGTGGCGACGCTCAGTGGACTCAAGGAACAACTGGAGGCATAGAAATGGAAACGACAGAGCGATTCTGCTGGGCCGACGGCACCGCGCCGCTGGCGGACGGCATGGCGGTGTTCGAGGTCTTCATCAAGACGACCCCCGAACGACTCTGGGAGGCGATCACGGACCCGCAGCAGCGGGCGAAGTACAGCTTCGGCATCGGGACGACGTCCGACTGGACCCCCGGCTCGGGCTACGAGGCCGGCATTCCCGGCGCAGTAGAGATCGCGGCCGGCGAGAACCTCGAGGTCGATCCGCCGCGGCTGCTCGTCCAGAGCTTCAACGCGCTCTGGAGCGACGAGGTGAAGGCCGAGGGACCGACGACGGTCACCTGGGAGATCGAGCCGGTCGGCACCTCATGCCGGCTCACGGTCACTCACTCGGGTCTCGCCCCGGACGCCAACAGCGAGCTGTACGGCGGCTGGCCGATGATCCTCTCCGGGCTGAAGACGCTCCTGGAGACCGGCGAGCTGCTCGACACGCCCGGCTCGCTGCGCTACGCCGGGGCCGAGGGCTAACCCGGTTCGGTCGCCTGGCTGCGTGGGTCGACGAGGATCTTCGCGTGGCGCTCCGGATCCGCGAGCGCGGTGAAGGCGGCGTCGACGCCCTCGAGGCCCACGCTGCCGGTGACCAGGGCGCGCGGATCGACCTTGCCCTCCGCGAGCATGTGCAACGTGTCGCGGAACTCGAGCGGCGTGTAGCCGACGACGAAGCGCAGGTCGATCTCCTTGTTGATCGCCATCGCGGGCGTGAACGTGTCCGGACCGACGCAGACGCCGACCACCACCACCCGTGAGAACAGCGGCGCACTGTCGATGATCTGATTGATGACTCCGGGCACGCCGACGCACTCGAAGATCACCGGGTGCTTCGGCTTGGCGATCCCGAGCCGCTCGCCCAGCCGCCACGCGTGCCACCAGCCGACCGGGAGGCGGTGAAGCTTCTCCACCGTGCCGACGGCGAGCTCGAGCGTTGACGGCAGGTCCTCGAGCAGATCGCGGCCGCGGAGCTCCTCGTACGGGGAGCCGTCGGCGGGGTCGACGACGATGTCCGCTCCGCAGCGGCTCGCGAGGTCCCGCCTGGCGGGCGAGAAGTCGCTGGCGATCACGGTGCGCACGCCCTGCGCCTTGAGGAAAAGGATCACGGCGAGCCCAACCGGCCCGCAGCCGATCACGACCGTCACCGTCTTCTTGCGGACGTCGGCGCGCCGGACCGCATGCAGCCCGACCGCCATCGGCTCGGTCAGGGTCGCGGTCTCGGGCGGCAGTCCGTTGGGCACCGGGAACATCAACGACTCCTCGACCAGCACCTGCTCGGCGTAGCCGCCGGGGGCGTGCGACGAGAGCCCGATCGGGTCGATGCCGCCATCCTTGCGCAGCAGCGGCAGGGCGACGACCGGCGTGCCGGTCGGAACCTTGGCCCGCGACCGCGCCCCGTACTCGGCGACCTCGCCACAGAACTCGTGGCCGAAGACGAGCCGCTCGTGCGAGCGGCCGAAGCGGTGGTAGCCGGCCCGGACCGCCATCTCCGCCCAGTCGTCGGTGCCGTGACGCGCGTGCAGGTCGGATCCGCAGATCCCGCAGCGCAGCGTCTGCAGCCGGACCTGGCCCTTGGCGGGGACCGGCTCGTCGAGCTCAGCGACCCCGAGCTCGGCGTTCTGGCAGACAACGGCCCTCATGGCTAGGGCAAGCCGGTCCAGCCGCCGCCGTAGCAGGGCCTGCCGCCGCAGACCTCGTCGATGAAGCCGTTCGGCTGCAGCATCGTCGCGGTCATCGCGACCGCGGCGTCGGCACCGCGCGGGGCGCCGTGGGGGTCCTCGCCCTGGGTGTTGGGCAGGTTCTCGAACGGTGGCGTCGGCGTGCCGATCGTCTTCGACGGGTCGTTGGGGTCGGCGCGCATCGGGCCGCCGTCGAGGTAGATGAACGACGAGCCGTGGAACGGGTAGTCGGCCGCGGTCAGCCGCGGGACGCCGACCAGCGGGTCGTAGTCCGCCCAGCGCGCCGCGTCGATCACCGGGTCGTGCGCCTTCAGGCCGGCCGTCCGCGCCTCGACCTCCGACGCGTAGTTCGTCACCTGGTGGTCGCCGACCGCGGCCATCAGGGAGATGTTGTGGGCCGGCGTGTTCGGCGGCGGGTTGGTCGTCATCACGTGTGCGTAGCCGTCCGGCTCGCCGCGGTCCCAGAGCATCTGGATGATCGAGAAGAGCAGCGGCCGGGCGAGCTCGTCCGTGTAGGCGTTGTTGAGCAGCGACGCGTAGGGCGCGTAGTCCACCGAGCGCGGCAGCAGCACCGAGTAGTTCATCGCCCCGACCAGCAGCGACCCCTGGACGGCGTCGGGCGAGATCGCCATCAGGGCGCCGCCCATGATCCCGCCCTGGCTCGCGCCCATGTAGTAGACGTGGTCGGTCCGCAGCACCGAGGCGGTGCCGAGCGTGCCGTCGACGTGGAAGGCCGCGTCCGTGCCGAGCCCCTGCGGGTGGAACATCAGCCGCTCGAGGAACAGCTCGTTGATCAGCCCCTGCTCGAGGCGGTCCGGAAGGCGGGCGAAGTTGGCGAGGTTGCCGAGCACGCCCGCGATCGTGCCCAGGTCCTTGTTCGACATCCCGATCTCGTCGGTGGCGCAGCCGACGAAGCCGTACTGGTTCTGGAGCTGGGGGTTGACGCTGCCCCGGATCTGCGTCCCGTCTCCGAACAGGCCGTGGCCGTAGACGTAGGGGACCAGCGGCTGCGGGCTGAGGCCGTCGACCCCGATCCGCGGGATCGTGCACTCGAACGGCGCCGTCGAGACGCCGTTCTGGCGCGGGACGCCGCCCGCGTCGAGGTTGGACACTCCGCCCGGCGCGCAGTCGGGCGTCATGAAGCAGGGCACCTCGTAGGTGCCGTCGATCCGGCGCGCGATCTGAGCGTTCTGCGCCAGGGTGAAGTTGGTCACCGAGGTGACCGTGAACTGCGGCGACGAACCCTGCACGACGCCGTCGGCCATCGTCGTGTCGCCCAGCGTCGCGAACGCCTGGTCGCGCATCTCCAGCGCGCGCTGGTAGCCGTTCTGGTCGCTGGCGGCCGTGAAGTCCCAGGCCAGGTAGAGGCCGTCGCGGCGGATCCCGGCGTTGCGCAGCGTCTTGAAGGTCTGCTCGTAGGCGGGGCGCCGGTCGTCGATCTCCTTCTGCTTCGACGGCATCCCGTCGCGGAAGTAGCGGAACCCGGCCGGCGCCTCGATCGGTGCGCCGGCGCCGGTCTCGAGATTGCGCAGGGCGACGATGTAGTGGCCACCGGAGTCGAAGTTCTTTGCCGGGTGGATCTCGAGCGCCGCCTTCGACGGATCGGTGGCGTTGGAGTCGATCTCCGCCCAGATCGGCCACCTCTCCCCCGTCTTCGCGTCGATCACGACGACCCGCTGATCGGCGTCCGTGTAGCGGCCGATGTGGTTGATCGGCACCAAGCCGTTGGCGGTGACGTCGGCGGCGGTGTCGATCCCGGGGACCTTGAGCACGATCGTCGAGCCCTGGCTGAACCCGTCGGAGGCGTTGTAGGAGGCGGCGTCGAGATGGGCCCCGCTCGCGTTCGCCGGCAGGCCGGAGGAGGTGAAGTCCACACGACGGCCCGTCGGGCTGCCGGCGTCGGCGCGGGTGTAGTAATCGTCGGGGAAGGGCAGCATGCAGAGCGGGTTGTCCGGCTCGGCGATGTAGTCGCAGTCCCCGGCCGCGCTGAGGTCGATCTTCGGCAGCTTGCAGACGGCCGAGTCTCGGGTCAACTCGGCCTTGTCCTTGGCGGAGCCGGCCTTGACCGTGAGCGCGCGCTCCGAGCAGCTGCGGACGTCCTGCTTGCCCGCCTTGGTGAGGCCCAGCTTGACGACCTCGCTGCCCGGCTGGCGGAACCGAACCCGGTGCTTCTTCGTCAGCTTCGCCTTGCGGTCGTCGAAGGTCGACGAGCTGACGCTGACCTGGACCGTCCCGGCGGTCGCGGAGTCGACCTCGACCCGCACGCCCTTCTTCAGGATCGCCCTCTGGCTGTCGTCGAGGATCCGCAGCTTCGTCGTCGAGCCGGCGACAGCCGGCGCGGCCGGCAGCGCGACGAGGGCCGCGGCAGCAAGCGTCCCGGCGATCAACCGTCGTCCCGTCAATGGTCCGTCCTTCATTGGATGTCGATCCTCACGGGGTCCGCCAGTTGGGCGAGTCCTTCCGCCTCACTCGGCCAGGACTCCAGCCTGGAGACCTTGTCGCCGGTCAGCATGGCGACGAGGCCCGCCTCCGATCCGAACGTCTCCAGCTCGCCTCCCCTTCCACGAGAGATCGTCATCTCGTTGACAACCAGGAATTTATTCTCATCCGCCCGATCGCGGAAGTACCGACGGTTGGTCACCTCGAGCTTCGACCGCTCGCCCAGCACCTCCTCGAGCTCGGCAAAAGCGCCCTTCACCTGCTCGTGCCCGTGCAGCTCCACCTGCCCCAACATGAAGCCCGGGGGTCTGACGACGACATCCTCGGTCATGTGACTGACGTATGCGTCGGCGTCGCGGGCGTCGAAGGCGGCCACCAGAGCCTGGATCGTCGCGAACTGTGGCGACGACGGCTTGGGCTTTCGGCTCCATCTCGGAATCGGCACGCAACCTGTTATACCGCCGGCCGGTAGGTGAGACGGGACGACATCTGCGGGGTACTACGGATGCGGTAGGGCGGCGACTCGCGGACCATGTTCGGTAGGCATTGTCGGCATGGGAGGATCGGGCCTTTATGCATCAGGCGAGCGGGCTGCGTAGCCCAGGGATATTGCGCCGCGGCGCTGGTGTTTTCGCGCTCACAGCCATCGTTCTCGTGCCGACCGTCGCGTCCGCTCAGGACTTCGTCCCCGCGCCCACGAGCCCGGAGCCGGGCGGTTCCTCCCCGGGCGGATTCGTCACCGCGGACTTCAACAACGATGGGAAAGCCGACCTTGCATTCACCGACGGGTCGAACGCCGTCCGGATCACACTCGGAAACGGCGCCGGAGATTTCACGGAGCCGCCGACCAGCCCGGAGCCGCTGCCATCGACCGCGAACGCGGTGTCGCCCGCACCGATGGCAACGGGAAACTTCAACGGCGACGCAAACCTGGACCTGGTCGTCAGCGAGACCCCGTCGGCGTTCACGATCCTCCTCGGAGTCGGCGGGGGCGACTTCGCGCAGGCCCCGACGAGCCCCAAGCCCGGCCCGCTCTTTCCGGCCCCCGCGGTTGGGAGCTTCAACGGCGACGCGCTCCAGGACATCGCGTTGGAGGGCTCCCACGAGATCTACATCGAGCTGGCGACCGGCGCCGGCGACTTCGCCAAGACCGCGCAGTCGCCGAGCACCAACTGCGACTCGTCGGACATCGTCGTCGGCGACTTCAACGAGGACGCCCACGACGATGTGGCCGTTACCGACAACGAAGATTGCGGCGCGCTCAACAACAGTGGAATCACGAGATATCTAGGCAACGGGACCGGTTCGTTCACTTACGGAGGCCGCCTGATCGTGCAGAGCATCACCGACCTGGCGGGGCAAATCTTCGTAGCCGATGTGAACCGCGATGCCCATCAGGATCTCCTCGTCGCGACGACCGGAAGCACGTATGTCTTGCTCGGCAACGGCGCCAACGTCTTCTCGCCAGCGCCGAGCAGCCCCGAGTCAGGCTTGGCAGAGGCGGTCGCCGACTTCAGCGGGGACGGCAACCCGGACTTCGTGACCACGGACTTTTCCGGCCCGATCTCGATCGTGCCGGGTTCCGCCACCGGGGATTTCGGCGCCCCAGGCACTCCCCAGGCAGCGGGATCGGGGCCGAGTTCGGTCGGGTATGGCGATTTCGACAACGACACCGACCTCGACTTGGCGCTCGGAAAACGAGACACGGACAACATCGTGATCCTGCTGAACCAAGTTCAGTCCGGGCCCCCGGGAACGAACCCGCCGCCCGGCACGACCCCGGCCGACGCCGTCCCGCCGCAGACGACGATCACGAAGGCCCCGAAGAAGAAACTGCTCAAGTCCACGGCGAAGCTGGAGTTTGCCTCCAATGAAGCCGGCTCGAGCTTCGAGTGCCAGCTGAAGGGCAAGCGCGCGAAGAAGAAGCTGAAGAAGTTCCGGGCGTGTTCGTCGCCGATCAAGTACAAGAAGCTCAAGCCCGGTAACTACAAGTTCGCGGTCCGGGCCACCGACCTCGCGGGGAACGTCGACTCGTCACCGGCGAAGGCAAAGTTCAAGCGCCAAGACGGCGGCAAGTGACGTGAAGTTCGACGTGAGTCGCAGCCAGTTCGGTCAGCTGGGCACCCTGCCCAACACGGGCGATTGCGTCGCGACGAACGTTCGGTTCAGCGCCAAGGGTAGCCCCGCGAAGAGCTGAACCGGCCCATGGGAACGCGCCTCGTCCATTGGTCGAGAGGGCTGGGCGGAGCCGCCTGGCGGCGATAGGATCAATCCGTGGCGAAACGGACCGCTGGACTTGCCATCGTTGTCTTCGCATTGGCCGTGATCGGCGCCAGCGCCGTCTCGTTCGCCGGCCAGGCGAGCGAGGGCGACGTCGGCCGGCAACTGGTCGGGGCGTACGCCTGGGGCAAGCCGCGCGAGAGCGTGCGCGACGACGTCTACGACAAGCTGAAGTCGGTCCCCGGCGGGCCGTATCACGTCAAGCGCGGCGGCACCGTCCAGCTCGACGGCTCGGCCTCGAAGCCGAAGAAGAAGATCACCTCCTACACGTGGACGTTCATCGCCGACTGTCCCGGCGACGTCCCGGCGGACCCGGTCTTCCTCTCCGGCGCGAAGGTGAAGCTCGTCGCCGTCTGCGACACGAAGGCGAACCTGACCGTGAGCGACGGCCAGACCTCGGACACGGCGACCGCCAAGATCAAGGTGGGCGGCAACCTCAAGGACCTGAAGTTCCACCAGTCCCCGGACGCCGCCACCGGGAACTTCCCCTTCGACACCTCCCTGGGGACGTTCGTGTTCGGGTTCAACCGCTGCGCGATCGAGTGGGGCGAGTCGCACGATCCCGAGCTCGTCGATCACTGGATTCACAAGCCCGACGGCGGTGACGACGTCGACACGCAGCGCGTGCACGACCCGGGAGGGCCCTACAACGGGTTCTTCTACGTCACCGGCCACAACCTCAAGGTCACCCGGCAGATGATCATCAACGCCAAGCTCCTTCCCGGCGGGTCCGTCTATCAGCTCAACGACGACTCGGGCCCGCACAAGCAGGCGATCGAGAACATCGCCGAGGCGACGCTCGACCACGAGCGAATCCACGGCGAGCTGGTCGCGCAGAAGCTGAAGAGCAAGAAGCTCAAGTTCCTCGACGAGCTCGCAAAGGCCGTCGACACCAGCGAGGAGGGCCTGCAGAATCGCGCCGACGCGATCATCGTGGGCGGTGAGACCGAGCTCAAGAACGCGTCCACCGAGTCCAAGGTCCACGGGCAGATGGCGAAGAAATGGGGGGCCAAGCAGGCGACGATCCTCCGCCCGTCCGACGGCAGCTCGTTCACCTACACGCTGGCCAACATCGGCGACCTCTAACCGGCCGCGGCCCTGATGCCCCGCTCAGCCGGCCGCCTGGAGATCGGACTGACGGTGCTGGCCGCAGCGGTGGCGGTCCTCGCCCGAGGCGGCTTCCCGGACGCCGCCCGGGCGCTGTTCGCGCTGCTCGCCGGGTCGGCGCTGCTCGCGGCGGCGCTCTCCGATCGCGACGCAGCGCTGCGCGCCGCCCGCTCACCCGTTGTCCTGGCGCTCGCCGGAGTCGCCGTGATCGCGACCGCGAGCGCCGCTTGGACGATCGGCGAGCCGGCGGACGCGGTCCGTTACGGGCTCGTCGTCGCCGGTTACGCCGCTCTCGTCGTGAGCGCCGTCGTGATCGCGCGCGAACGGCGCGGCCGGGTCGCGATCTACGTCACGATCGCCGCGCTCGCGGCGGTCAGCGGTGTCGTCGGCCTCGTCGGTGCCGGCGCCCAGGAGTTCTCCTTCGGCCAGAAGGTCGGCGGCAGTTGGGAGGCCGGGGGGACGTTCGAGTACGGGCCCGCAAACGCGCTGATCCAGGTCGCCGCGCTGCCGATCCTGCTGACCGCGATGTGCGGTCGAAGGCGCAATCTCGCGATCGCCGCAGCGGCGGCGGCCGCGGTGGCGGGATCGGTGATCGGCCTCTCCGACAGCCTCTATGGCCAGCTTGGCGCGGTCGCGGTGCTGGCGCTGGCGTTCGCATTCCCCACGGCGACGACCCGCGGCTCGCGGTCGATGGCGGGCGCCGCGGGGCTGCTGATCGTGGCCGCGGCGGTCGCCGCGCACCTCGTCGCCGGGCGTTACGCGCCGCCGTGCGATTACGGTGGCGACGGGGCGCGATTGGGGGCGCTGGCGGCGATCCTGATCGCCGTGCCCGCGATCTGGGCGTTGACGCGCCAATCGCTGACGGCCGACCGCGGCGCGCTCTTTCCACCGATCTGCGCCCTGGTCGTCGCTGCGGCGGTGGCGGCAGCCGGAGTGGCCGTCGATCCAGAGGGGTCGTGCACGGCGCCCACCGAGGGCATCGAGCCCTACGCGGGCCTCCTCCACGGCCGGATCGCCCTCTGGGAGGCGGCCTACGACGCCGCCCTCGATCGCCCCGTCCTCGGCAGCGGCGCCGACACCTACGGGCTCGCGTCCGGCCCGTACCAGGAGGGCAAACACGTCCTCTACGCGCACGACCTGCCGCTCGAGCTCTGGACGGAGCTCGGAATTGCCGGTGCGCTCGCGGCGATCGCCCTCTACGTCGCCGTGGGCAAGGCGCTCGCGCGGGCACGCCGGTCGCCGGCCCTCTGGCTCGCGGGCCCGGCGGTGGCCGGCTTCATGCTCGCCAACCTGGTCGACTTCCCCTGGCATCTGGCCGGGGCCGGCGCGGTCTGGGCACTGGCCCTCGGGCCGGTGCTCGCCAACGCGCCGGGATCAACCTAAGGCGATCGCGGTCGGCGCGGCGGTCAGGGTCTCGTCCTCGACTACGGCTGCGGCTGCCATGACCCGAGTTCCGTCCGGCGTAAAGGCCGCCTGGACCTCCGAACCAAAGTCGTTGGTGAGGTTGATCAGATCGCTGCCGCTTGACCGCTTACAAGCGGAGGAATAGGCTTGCCGCCCATTTGGGCTTGTGCCACCGGTATAAGCACGCTCCGGAGGCAGGTGCCGTGATTAGCTCACTCGCAAGCAGGGGTCGAAAGGGCGTGCTGTGCGTCTTGTTGACCTGCGGCGGCTTGACCGCGCTCGTCGCGCAGGTAGCGACCGGGTCCTCAGGCGACCCGCTGACCTACACCTCGGCCAAGCAATTCGTCCCGAATCAAGACATCGGCCGGACGCAAGACTCCGTCGGTTGCCCCGGCTCGGATTCGCACCCGACGGGTGGAGGAGTCGAGATCCGCGGCGACCAGACCGATCTCAACCTCGAGGTCGCCGGGTCGGCGAGTTCGCAGCGTCACAGTGGATGGTTCGCCTCGGTGAACAACAACTCGGGCTCGCCGGCACACATGACCACGACGGTCATCTGCGCCAAGGGGAAGTTCGTCTACGAGTCCGCGGCTCGCACGATCAAGGGCAACAACCAGGCGCAAAAGGAAGTCTCGTGCCCTGCCGGTACCAAGGTCACTGGCGGCGGCATCAATACCGGCTCGATCCTGCCCCAGGTCGAGGTCTCCTCGAGCGAACCCGTCGACGACAGTGACCCCGGATCCGAGCCCGACAACGGATGGCTTGGGATCGCCAACAACGGTCGCCCGGGGTCGGTAGGGATGACCGTGGAAGCGGTCTGTGCCAAATCCGGCTCCTTCAAGTACGTACAAACACCCCCAGCGTCTGTCGCCGACGGCGGCCAAATTTCGAATGTCGCGTCATGTCCAAAGGGGTCGCAGGTCACCGGCGGTGGTGTGGATATCACCGGGATCGATGACGGGATCGAGGTCGCCGGCACCTTCCCTTCCGATGGCGGTGACCAGGGCTTCACACCCGACGACGGTTGGGAGGGTGTCGCGAACAACGACGCCACCGGGAGCCCCGAGCGGATGCAGGTTTTCGCGATCTGTCTGAAGTAGGTCGCCGGGCAGCCGCTGGTCGTCGGAGGCGGCTGGACGGCTCGCCGGGTCTACCGGCGCCGGGGCCGATCAACCCCGGTGACGAGCGAAGATCATGAGACGGAGGGGGAGGGATTCGAACCCTCGATGGACGAGAAAACGCCCATAACGGTTTTCGAGACCGCCGCATTCAACCGCTCTGCCACCCCTCCAGGTGACGGCGCTCAAGGCTAGCTCACCGCATTTCACCCCGATCGCACGGCGCGCGTCGAGCTCACCGCAATAGGTTGGGCGGCGATGGAGAACCTGATCGTGCTCGCACTGGCCGCGGCGTTCTACCCGACGTTGCTGGCGGTGGTGATCCTGATCCTCACCCGGCCGCAGCCCGTGAAGCTGCTGGCGGCGTTCCTGATCGGCGGCATGGTGACGAGCATCACGGTGGGGTTCATCGTGCTCCAGCTGATCGACAGCTCGGGGGCCGTCGGCGGCTCCGACCACAACGTCAGCCCCGCGATCGACCTGATAGTCGGCCTGCTCTCGCTCGGGATCGCCTTCGCCGTGGCGACCGGGCGCGACAAGCCGCTGGTCGAGCGCCGCGCGGCGCGCAAGGCCGCCAAGCAGGCCGACCGCGACCCCGCCGACGCCCGCGACCCGTGGACGACCCGGGTGCTCACCCGGGACTCGGCGAAGCTCGCCCTGGCGCTCGGCGTCGTGCTCGACCTTCCCAGCGTCTGGTACCTGGCCGCGCTCAAGGACATCGCCGAGGCCGATCACTCGACCGGCACGGAACTCGTTCAGATCCTGATCTTCAACCTGATCATGTTCGCGCTGATCGAGATCCCGCTCGTCTGCTACCTGCTGTTCCCGGAGCGCGCGGCCGCGGCCGTCGCCCGGTTCGACGCCTGGACCAGGTCGCACATGCGCCAGATCGGGGCCACCGTGGCCGCTGTCGTCGGCGTCTACCTGGTCGCCAACGGGCTCGCCGGCCTGCTCTGAGCCCTGGGGTCAGCCTGGCCCGGTGATCGCGTAGGTGAGGATCTCGACCACCTGCTCGGGGCTCTCGGCGACGGCCATCGCGGCCCGGTCGACCTCCTTCAACGCGTGGGTGAGCTCGGGGTCGTGGAGGGTGATCAGCGGCTTGCCGAGCGCGGCTGCGTAACCCGCCTCGAAGGCGGCGTTCCATTGGCGGTACTTGTCGCCGAAGCGGACCACGACCAGGTCGGCGCGGCGCAGCAGCGTCTGCGTGCGCACCGCGTTCACGCCGGCGCCCTTGTGGTCCTTCCAGAAGCCCTCCGCCTCGGGGCCGAGGATCTCGACGCCGACGTCGTCGGACGCGCCGTGATCGGTTACCGGTGCAAGCAGTTCGACCGGCAGGTCCGCCGCCCGCACCCCCTCGGCGATCCGCTCCCGCCAGTCGGAATGGATCTCGCCCGAGAGATAGATCCGCCAGATGCCGACGCCGTTGTCCATCGCGGGCGCGATCCTAGCCGTTGACGATCCGGTCGCGACCGCTCTCCTTGGCCGCGTAGAGCGCCTTGTCGGCGCGTCCGAACAGCAGCTCCGCCGACTCCTTGCCGTTCCAGAGGACGAGCCCGGCCGAGGCCGTCTGCTCGGCCGGCGTCGAGGCGCGCAGGCGCTCGACGATCGTGGCCGCGTCCTCGAGGTCGCAGCCGGGCAGGGCGAGCGCGAACTCCTCTCCGCCGTAGCGAGCAAGCACGTCTGTCGTGCGCAGCTCCTCCCGCCAGGCCGCTGCGAGCTCCTTCAGCAACCGGTCGCCGGCCTGGTGGCCGTGGATGTCGTTGTACTCCTTGAACCGGTCCAGGTCGACGATCGCGATGCAGAGCGGGGTCTCGTCACGACGCCCTCGCTCCAGCTCCCGCGCGAGCGCCTCGTCCCAGGCGCGGCGGTTGGCGAGCCCGGTGAGCTCGTCGGTGCGCGCGACCTCGGCCAGGGTCGCCATCAGCTCGGCCCGCTCGCGAGCGATCGATGCCGCCTCGTGCGCAACCCGCCGCACGCGACGGACCAGCGAGTCGATCAGGAAGGCCGCGAGGACGATCGTCCCGATCGTCGTCACCCATCGCGCCAGGGCCGCGTTCTCGTCCTCGATCACGAGCAGGATCGCGTAGGCGACCCCAATCGCGACCATGTAGAGCACGGCGATCCGGCGCGAGAAGAAGAAGACGACGTAGAGCCCGATCCAGACGAAGAAGAGGGTGTAGAAGCCGCTCGGGTCGTGGCTGTAATAGGCCGCCCTGGTGACCGCGAGGACGCCGAGGCCGACCATCCCGTACAGCGGCCAGACCGGCCAGCGCCGGGCGCCGAGGAGGCAAATCGCCGCGCCGGCGTAGGCGAGCGCGATGTTGCTCCACAGCGCCGTCTCGTCGAACGAGGCCGGATGGGGCAGCAGTACCGAGAGGGCCCCGATCGTGGCGCCAGCTCCGTAGAGGACGGCCAGCATCACCCACATGAACCTCGGGGTGTCGGCGGACCGCTCGTCGAACGCTTCCGTGGACGCCTGGGCGCCGCCGATGGCCATGGCCCACCCTACCGCCGCCCCCGGGCGCCGGAAATGGCCAATGCGTCCGGCATCCGATCGCCGCGCCCGAGGCTAGGCGGTCGTCGCGCAGGTATCTTCAAACCCGCTCCGGGACAGGTGACCGAGTGGCTTAAGGTGCGCGACTGGAAATCGCGTGGGCGGTGCAAGCTGCCTCGTGGGTTCGAATCCCACCCTGTCCGTCCGAGGCCGGCTAGGTCGTCGCCTTCGCCCGCTCGAACGCGGCGGCCACCTCGCGCAGGTCGTCGACCTTCCCCTCCAGCTTGAACGAGCTCTCGCCCAGCTCGATCTTGAGCACGCCGGCGAGCCCGAAGCGGCTCACCTCGAGCGAGTCGACGGCGCCCAGCGGCACGCTGCTGAGCACCTGCTTGACCTCCTTGATCTTGCCGGTCAGGCTGACCCCGACCGACATCGTCACGAGACTGGTCGGCGTCACCGCGATCGCTCCCGGGTTGCCGAGCTCGATCCCCGCGGCGGCGGCGCCCTTGTGTTGCTTGCCCGCCCACTGCGAGCCGATCTCCCGCGCGGCCCCGACGCCCCCCGCGACGGCCGTCGTTGCGCCGCGCGGCTTGGCGAACGCCGCCGCCAGCAGCTCCTCGTCGATCTTCCCGGCGGCCGCCGCGACGATCTGCTCCGGTTGCTTGGTCATCACCGCCGGATGATCTCAAAGCCCTTAGCGGCGCGCGGCGAAGAACTCGCGCAGCAGGGCCGACGCCTGATCGGCGAGGACCCCGCCGACCACCTCCGGCCGGTGGTTGAGCCGCGGGTCGGCGAGGACGTCGAGGACGCTGCCGGCGGCGCCCGCCTTCGGGTCGACGGCCCCGAACACGACCCGCGGCACGCGGGCGAGGACGATCGCCCCCGCGCACATCGCGCACGGCTCGAGCGTCACGTAGAGGGTCGAGCCGGGCAACCGCCAGCCGCCGAGCGAGCCGGCGGCGCTGCGCAGCACCAGCATCTCGGCGTGCGCGGTCGGGTCGGACCGCAGCTCCCGCTCGTTGCCGGCGGCGGCGATCACCACGCCGTCGCGGGCCACCACGGCGCCGATCGGCACATCGCCGTGCTCGGCCGCGCGCGCGGCCTCGGCGAGCGCCAAGCTCATCAGCTCCTCGTCGCCGCTCCGGCCTGCCTCGTCCACGCGCCAAGTATCGGCGAGCGGCAACTTCGGCGATCCCGCCGTGTTCGAAACTAGGGGCAGCGAGATCTCGGCCGACCCCGGGCAATGAACTCGAATGGACTCAGAACGGTGCTCGCGAGCGCCGGCACGATGCTGGCGCTCGCCGCGCTGCCCGCAACCGCAGCGGCCGGCGACGGTGAGGGCGCATACGTGCCCGGGCAGGCGGTCGTCGGCCTCGCGGGAGGCGGCTCGACCATCGCCGAGCTGCCGCCCGGCCGCTCCGTCGCCGAGGGGATCGCCGCGCTCGAGCGCCGTCCCGGCGTGCGCTTCGCCGCCCCGAACTGGATCGCGCGCGCGGCGGCGACGCCGCTCGACCACGGCACCTCGCCGCTGCCCGGGGGCTGGGCCATCGACCAGTGGAGCTTCGGCGCCCGGCCCGGAGGGATCCGGGTCGCGGGAGCCTGGGACCGGCTGGCGGAGCTCGGGCGGCCGGGCGGCGCCGGGGTCACGGTCGCGATCGTCGACAGCGGGCTCGCCTACGAGTCGGCGCCCGGCTACAGCCCCAGCCCGGACTTCGACTCGACCCAGTTCGTGCCCGGGATCGACCTCGTCGACGACGACTCGCAGCCGCTGGACGGCAACGGGCACGGAACCCACGTCGCCGGAACGATCGCCGAGCAGGTGACGATCGGCCAACCATCCCCGCTTCCCGACTATGAGACCGGGATCGCCTACGGCGTCAGGTTGATGCCGGTTCGCGTGCTCGACGACGACGGCGTCGGCAGCACCGACGACGTCGCCGCGGGGATCCTCTGGGCGGCACGCAAGGGCGCCGACATCATCAACCTGTCGCTCAACTTCGATCCGGCCGTCTCCGATTGCGGTCAGGTGCCCACGGTCTGCGAGGCGATCCGCAAGGCGGATGACTACGGGGCCCTGGTCGTCGGCTCGGCCGGCAACGCGCTCACGACCTCGGGACGCAACCGGGCGCTGTTCCCGGCCGCGGCGCCGAAGGCGTTCGCGGTCGGCGCGACGACGGAGGACGGCTGCCTCGCCGCCTACTCCTACTACGGCAAGCGCACCGATCTGCTCGCCCCCGGGGGCGGCCTGCCCCGCCCCGCGGCGTCGCGGCCGGTGTGCGCCGACGACACGATCCCGATCCTGCAGCTCACCTACGCCTGCTTTCCGATGAGCTGCGAGGGCGGCCGCCAGCGCTTCGCGATCCGGCCCGACGTCGGCACCTCGATGTCGGCGGCCCACGCCAGCGCGGTCGCGGCACTCGTGATCGCGAGCGGCGTCGCCGGCCCCGATCCGGACCCCGAGCGCCTCGAGCTGCGGCTCGAATGCACGGCGCGGCCCGCGCTACCGGAGCGCTTCTACGGCGCCGGGCTGCTGGACGCGACCAGGGCCGTCGATCCGGACCGCCACTGCGACGCGCCCGGCTGAAGCCCGTGGCGGGCGGCCTCTAGGTCGTGCGGGCGATGTAGACGCTGCAGGGCGCGTGGTGGGAGATCTTGTTCGGCACGCTGCCGAGCAGGAAGCGGCGAGCGCCCGTCATGCCCTTGTTGCCGACCACGATCACGTCCGCCGTGACCTCCTCGGCAACGTCGAGGATCGCATCGGACGGGTCGCCCTCGCGGGCGTGGGTGAGAACCTCCATCCCGGCCTCCTGCGCCGGCTTCGCCGCAGCCTCGAGGATCACGTTCACGTCCTCCTTCGGGCCAACGGCGTAGGCGACGTCGCCGGGGATCTCCCCGCTCTCCTCCCGCAGCCGGTCGGGTGGCACTGGGTGGTAGGCGCTGACGATGTCGAGCTTGGCGCCCGTTGCCCTCGCCAGCTCGGTCGCCTGGCGAACCGCCTCAGCCGCGGTGTCTGAGCCGTCCGTACCGACGACGATCCGCTCGAACAAGAGACCCTCCTCCTTCGCTCCCGATTGCGCGCCCATACTATCCCCCGCAGAGCTTGATGCCCGCCACTTGGCGCTACATGATGGTCGTACTCGTCGCCTGCCTGATCGCCTCCATGGTGATCGCGGTGATCAAGCTGACCTGAAAGACTCCCCCTCGCGATGGCCGCAGTCGAGACCGTCACCGGGCCGGTAGACGCCGACCAGCTCGGCACGACCCTGATCCACGAGCACCTGCGCACCCGCGACGAGGCGGTTCATGAGCAGTGGCCCCAGGCGAAGGCGTCGGGAGGGATCCCCGAGCGCGAGCACGACGGTGACGGATACGAGGCCGCGATCGAGGTCGCCAAGGCGGCGGTCGAGCTCGGGGTGAAGACGATCTGCGACCCGACGGCGATGTTCCTCGGCCGCGACGTCGAGTTCATGCGCCGCGTCTCCGAGCAGACCGGCCTCCAGGTGGTTCCCTGCACCGGCATCTACACCTACGACCATCTGCCGCCCTTCTTCGTCGGCCGCGATCCGGACCAGATCGCGGAGCTGTTCGTGGCCGACATCGAACAGGGGATCCAGGGCACCGAGATCAAGGCCGCGTTCATCAAGTGCGCCGCCGACGAGCCCGGCGTGACCGAGAACGTCGAGAAGGTGCACCGGGCGGCCGCGCGCGCGAGCCTGCGCACCGGGCGGCCGATCATGGCCCATTCGCGGCCGGCGAGCGAGACGGCGCCGCGCCAGATCGAGATCTTCCTCGAGGAGGGGGTCGAGCCGTCGAAGATCCAGATCGCCCACACGGGCGACACCGATGACCTCGACTACATCGAGCGGGTGCTGGAGACCGGCGTCCGGATCGGCCTCGACCGCTACGGGCTGGAGATGTTCCTGCCCTACGAGCGCCGCCAGGCGACGACGCTCGAGTTACTCGAGCGCGGTTACGCCGAGCGGGTCTTCCTCTCCGCCGACTCGTGCGGAACGATCGACTGGTTCCCTCAGGCCGTGATCGAGCAGATGCTCGCCGGCGGTATGGCGAAGGACTGGGACATCCGGATCGTCCCGGAACGGGTGCTGCCGGACCTGCGCGAGGCCGGGCTCACCGAGGACCAGGAGCGGACGATCATGGTCGCCAACCCGGTCGCCTGGCTGACGGGCTGAGCTAGGTCTTCACGCGCTCGCAGTGGCGGGCGCGGTCGCGGGCGGGGTTGATGAACACCGTGTCCTTGCCCTTGCCGCAGTTGATCCGATCCCGGGCGCCGCGCTTGGCGTGGATCACGTCGGCACCGGCGCCGCCCTTGAGCCGGTCCTTGCCGCGCCCGCCCCTGATGTCGTCATCGCCGGATGCGCCCGAGACCCGGTCGGCTCCGCCCTGGCCGGCGAGGCAGTCGTCGCCGCCCCGGCCCGAGATCCGGTCGGCTCCGCCGCGGCCACGGATCCTGTCGGCCGACCCGGTTCCCTTGATGTGATCCTTGCCCGCGGTGCCCTTGATCAGGTTCGTGCAGGCGCCGCCGCCACCGCCGCCGCCGTTGCCACCGCCGCCGTTGCCACCGCCGCCGTTGCCGCCGCCACCGCCGCCGCCGCCGCCGCCGTCACCACCGGAGCTCGGCTCGGGCAGCAGGAAGTCCATCGCCGGCGGGTTGTCGATCGGGTACAGGTACGTCTGGGCCGACGGCACCGGGGAGGGGCTGCCGAGCGAGAACGCCGTCCCGTCGTAAAAGCGAGTACCGACGTCCGCCTTGACCAGGGTCGGGCGCTCGCCGGGCCCGGTCGGTCCGTTCAGCCCGGCCAGATACTCGCGCGGAACCCGCAGCCTGATCGTCCCGGCGTCCTGGTCGACCTTGCCCCGCAGGGCCTTGTCGCCCGGGAAGACCTGGCACTTCTCACCGTCCGAGTTGCAGTTGACCGAGGCGGTCGTGTAGTCGTTGTAGCCGAAGGTGAACCCCTGGGCCGGATCCCACCGGGCGATCGCGGCAGAGGCCTGGTAGCCGTTGACGAAGCGGAAGATCCACAGCAATGAGCTGGTCTTGGTCGCGTTGAGGGCGTTGCTGAGCGCCGCGTCGGAGAGGTCGGCGAGCTTCAGCTTCACGTTGAAGCCTCCGTCGGCGACCTCGTTGCCGTTGTTGAGGTTGACCTCCGGCCCGATCGACTGGGAGAGGAAGTCCATCGCCGGCACGTTCGTGGGGCTCGAGGTGATCGGCGCCAGGCTCGAATAGTCGGCGATCGCGTCGGAGGCCGGATCGTCCGAGCTCGTGCGGACCACGGGCCGGCGCGGCTGCACCGTGCCGCCGCCGTTGCTGGGACCGCCCTCCTGGGTGATCATCGCCGGGGTCGCGACGTGGCCCGTCGCCTCGTCGGGCTTCTTCGCCCCCTGGTCGTAGACGACGTACAGTCGCTTGTCGACCGGGTTGTAGTCGATCGCGAAGAAGTCGGCCAGCGACCGGTCGCCGGGCGGCTGGGAGATGTCGCAGTCGAGCCCTCGCAGGCAGATCGAGTCGTAGTGGAACGGATGCGTCGTCGCCTTCACCTGGCTGAAGGTCGGATTCGCCGAGAGCGCGTCCAGCGACTGGTTGACGTAGACGTCCCAGCTCGCCTTGAAGGTCCCGGTGTTCGGGTCGCCGTCGGACTCGGTGCCATAGAAGGCGACCGCGACGCGGCCCGGCTCGCCGCCGGCGGCGAGCCACGGGAACACCGTCGTGCCGACGTTGCCGCGGTCGACCTGGACCGGCGTCGACCAGCCGGGGTCGACGGTGGGCTGGTCGGTCGTGTTGCCTGTGCAGTCCTTGAGCTTGTCGGCGGCCAGCGTCGTCAACCAGCTATGGAACCTGTTCTTGTCGCCGTAGGTGAGGTAGATGTTGCCCTGGTTGTCGTTGTCGGCGACCGTGAAGGCGCCGAGCTCCGTACCGCTCTCGGCGACCGGGATCTTCCGGACCAGGCAGTTGTGCCAGCCGAGCCCCGTCGAGTCGGAGATCGCGAAGTTGACGTAGGTGAAGTCGGCATCGGAGGCGTTCCAGCCGAAGTAGGCGACGTAGTCGCCCGCAGGAGCATTGGGATCGACGAACCGCGCGGGCATCGACTGCATCGGGCCGGGGAAGTCAGCCCCCGGGGCGACCGTCGTGTCGTTGCCGGGTACGTAGGTGAGCCCGCCGTCGGTCGACTTCTGGACGACGATCCCGCGCGGTACCTGTTGGTTGTAGTTCATCAGGACCGTGTGATCGTCGAGGAACGTGAGCCACTGACGGTCGGCACCGCCGCCCTGAGCGGTGTTCGTGTTGCCCTGCGGCCCGGCGTTGGTGATGTTGTGGCCGTCGTCGGGGGAGGTCGAGGTGGTGAAGCCGGTCAGCGGGCCCAACCCGGCGTAGGCGTACTGGTAGTGGCCCTGGGGGTTGCGCTTCACCCCCGTCGCCAGCCCGCAGTCGCCGCCGCCGCCGAGCCCCTGCTGGCCGCGTGGCTCCTCGCCTAGCAGGTGGAACTGGTCGCCGCCGTCGGTCGAGACCTGCGCGTAGTCGGAGGCGCCCGAGAACCCGGTCGGGCCGCAGGAGTAGACGTTGCCGTCCTGGTCGACGTTCACGAGCGGCTCCGCCTCGTCGCGCTGCGGATCGGCGGGCACGGAGGCCGAGAACGAGAGCCCCTGCGCGTCGGAGGTCGGCGGCGCCGGCTGCAGCGCGGTCGTGTTGAAGGTGAGCTGGCCGGTGTACTGCTGGGGCGTCGTCGGCACGAGTCCCTGGCCGCCCGTCTGTCCGAACGGGCAGGCGTGAACGGTGTAGTCCCCGGCCGCGAGGTTGTTGGCCGCGACCGTCTCGTGCGGGTCGCCGCCGTCGCTGTGGCCGACGATCCCGTCCGGGCCCTCGACCGTGAGCGCCTCGTCGTTGCTCGCGTTGGTCCAGCTGATCGTGAAGGTCGCCTGCGAATCGGCCGAGCTGTAGAACGAAGCGGGAACCTGCAGGTGGATCAAGTGATCGTCGCGCTGGGCGCCGGGGACAAGGCTGCAGTCGGTGATCCCGCTGGTGGGCTGGATGCCGGCCGGGATCGTGCCCGTCCAGGTGACCGTGACCGTTCCCGGCGCCGGCGGGGCCGTGACGGTGTGGGCCGCCGGCGTCGAAGCCGAGGTGACGCCAACGAGCACCACGACAAGCAACGTCGTCGCAGCTCCCCCGATTGCCATCCGCGCCCGGATCCTGCGCATCAAAACCCTTTCCGCCCCCCTGCTCGTACGCCTGACGTGAATCATCCCTCGTCCGCGATCCGGATGCGCCACCCGTCCGGGGTGCGCACGAGGTCATAGGGAACGTCCTGGCTCAGAGCGCTGCCGTCGGAGCGGGTCAGCTCGGTCTGGACCGTCGCGGTTGCCCGGTCGCCGTCGACCTCGACCGCGCCGACCTCGGTCGAAAGGTCGTGGACCTCGCTGCGGCGCAGCGCTTCGGCGCGTTCGAACGCCGTCTCGCACTCCCCGGCGCCGGCCTCGCCCGCATCGGCCTCGGTCGAGGATGAGGCCTCGCCGTCGGTCGGGGCGCCCTCCGCCTCACCGCCGGGCCGCGGGGGCTCCTGGATCACGTAGAGGTCCTCGCAGGCGGTCTGCGCATCCCCCTGTTCCTGGGCGGCGAACAGCTTCTCGAGCGTGGTCGTGATCGCGGCCTGGTCGTCGTCGGCGGGATCGCCGCCCCCGCAACCGACCGCCACTGCGGTGGCCGCGAGAACGCCGACGGTCGCCAGGAGCCGCCTCACGCCTCAGAGCACCTGCTCGCAGTTGCGCGCCCGGTCCCGCCCGCCGTCCAGAGAAACGGTGTCGTCACCCGGGCCGCAGTTGACCCGGTCGGCGCCGCCGCCGCGGACGCGGATCCGGTCGTCGCCCGCGCCGCCCGAGACGCGGTCGTCGCGGCGGCCGCCTGCGAGCTGGTCGTTGCCGGCTCCGCCGGAGACGCGGTCCTCGCCGCCGCCGCCGAAGACGCAGTCGTCGCCACCACCGGCCGCGATGCGGTCGTCGCCGCCACGGCCGTGGATCAGCTCGGGGCCGTCGGTACCGCTGAGCTTGTCGTCGGCGGAGGTTCCGACGATCGCGGTCGTGCAGGCGCCGGCGGTGCCGCCGCCCGAGCCGCCGGTGTCGCCCGAGCCGCCACCGTCGCCGCCGGACCCGTCCCCACCCGTGTCGCCGCCGGTGTCACCACCGCCTCCGCCGCCGGTGCCGCCTCCGCCGCCGGTGCCGCCGCCACCGCCACCCGCCGGCGGGCCGAGGTCGACGACCGCCGGACGGCCGATGTTGCCCTGCTCGTCCACCGCGCGCAAGGCGACGTAGCGCTTCGCGGCGGCGGGAATCGCCAGCTCCTGGGTCGTGCCCGCCGCGCCCGGCGCGGGGGCGCCGGTGAGCGTCTCCGCCTCGGCGAAGTTCGCGGGCGTGATCTCCTGCGCCGAGGTGACCACCTGGTAGGCGGCCGCGGTGCCGCAGAGGAGGTCGTCGCCGGGAGCCGCGAAGCTGAGCTGCTTGTCCGCGCTCACCGTTGCCCCGGTGGGGACGCCGGGCAGGACCGCGTCGCGACGGTAGTCGCCCGAGTTGGCGTTGTCGTGGTGGAAGCGCGGCGACGAGGAGGGAGCGCAGGCCTGAGCGTCGGTGCCATAGGCGTTGATGTACCCGGAGCGGGTCACGTTGACCACGACCTTCGGGGCCGCGGCATCGGTGTCGAGGGTGCCGAAGCTGCCCAGCAGTGGCGTCGCGATCGTCCAGTCGGTGGTCAGCTTCGGCCACGCGGTCGACGTCGGCGCACCGCCGGCGCCCATTGCCACCAGGTCCATGCTCGAGGTGCCGGCGACGATCTCCTCGCCGGGCAGGCCACCGACGTCGCCGACCACGGGGCCGGTCAGGAACGAGAGGTCGTTGACGGGCGACGGGTAGCCGCTGACCATGTCGCCGCTCGAGGTGTCCCAGGCCGCGATGAAGTCCTGGCCGCCGGTCTGGTACTCGTTCAGCGCCAGGTCGAGGGCACGAACGACGCCGGCCGCGGGCGCGACGAACGACGGTTGGGAGCCGCCGAGGTCGCCGAACGCGGGCAGCCCGACCGCTGGCAGCACGGGCCGGTCGACCTGATTGAAGCCCGTCCCCGCCGAGCCGTCGTCGAGGGTGCGATAGAGGCCGCTGTCCTCGCCCAGGCAAGATGAGCCGTCCGGGTTGAGCAGGTAGCCGAGCCCGGCCGCCGGGATCGTTCCCACCGTCGGACCGGAGTCACCCGAAGCGCAGTCGAGCGGCGCGATCACCGGCGAGCCGTTGATCCCGTCGCCGACCACCGGCAGCAACTCGGCCATCGCGATCCCGATCGGAGCCGGCCAGCCGTCGACGAAGGCGCTCTCGGGCCCGGTCGCCCCATCGGGGTCGCCATCGGACTTGATCGCGTAGATGCGCCCATTGGCGTACTTGAGCAGGCCCAGCGGGGAGAGCAGGCTGAGCGCCGGCGAGGTCGAGCTCGAAACGTTGAAGGGGCCCTCGGTGCCGTCGTCGACCTTGTACTCCTCGTTGGTGCCGACGATGATCTCCGGCCTCCCGTCGCCGGTGATGTCGCCGACCGCCGGGGTGTCGACGATCCCGCCCGCGTCGAACTGCTCGCCGCCGTCGACGAAGTTCGGCCGGTGGGTGACCGGGTCGACCGGGTTCGCGGGGTCGAGCTTGCTCGGGTCGACGACGAGGACCGGGTAGCCGGGAACGGGGTCGCCGTTGTCCTCCCATGCGTAGACGTGGCTGTCCATGCCGGCGGCGATCACCTCGAGCTTGCCGCCGTCGTGGCCGTCCAGGTCGGCGAGCACCGGGGAGCCGAGGAAGCCGTGCTGGGTCCGGTCCCGGTGGCCGTCGCGGACGTTGACGAACGGCGCCAGCGGCTTGCCGGAGAAGCGCGGGTCGGCCTCGACCGAGAACACCCGGTGCCCGCTCGCGTCCCAGCCGTAGATTTTGCCCTCCAGGTCGCCGGCGTAGACCTCGGGGACGCCGTCGCGGTTCGCGTCGCCGACGGCGACCGCGGTGATCATCGCGCCGCCGAGGTCGTCGTCGACCTCGCCCGACGCATAGGCCGGAGAGCCCTCGTGCTCATGCACGAAGCCCGGAACGTCGCCGCGCACCGGCCAGCCGGGGAGCTCGGAGACGTCGCCGGTCGCGGGGTCGTAGCGGTAGGCGTGGACGAGGCCGTTCGAGGAGCCGAGGATCAGCTCGTTGCGGTTGTCGCCGTCGAGGTCGGCGAAGGCCGGCGAGGACTCGCCGTCGGTGAACCCGGGCAGCCGCTGCGGGAAGCCCGCGAGCATGTCGGCGTCCCGGTGCAGGTACATCGCCCGCCGGTCCTCGCCGGTCATCACGGGAGTGCCCTGGACCGTCGCCACCACCTTGACGACGAACCCGTACGGGGCCGTGTTCGGTCGCCCGGACGAGGTCTGGGCGCCGAGGCCGGGCTCGCGCCCGGTGAAGTCGTTGGCGCCGACCGGGAAGCGGGACTCCAGGTCGGCGAGGTCGAGGCTGGCGACGACGCCGTCGAAGGCATCGGTATGCGGTGTGCCGTCGCACAGGCTCGAGGACACCGGCTTGAAGTCGCCGGGAGGCGTGTCGGTGGTCGAGGCGTTGTTGGGGTAGTGGCCGGGCGCGACCAGGACCTGGCACGTGTAGGCGCTGCCGCGGGCCCAGATCTGGGCGCCGACGTCGAGCGTCGCCTGGGACGGATCGTTCTGCGAGTACCACTCCGGCGAGGTGATCTCGACCTCCGGTGGGATCTGAGACTTGACGCTGGAGTCGCCGCGCGGCCCCGGCATCAGGGCTTTGACCGCGCTGTAGACGTTGACGCGCCCGTAGCCGTAGAACTGGTCGTGGCCGGCGCGCGCCGGATAGCGCTTCGAGGTCGGAATCAGGGTGACGACCGGCAGCAGGGTCGGGTTCTCGGGGCCGCGGCCGAGGAACGGGTCGGTGCAAGTCGGCGCCGGGACGGGGCTGCACGACGGTTCGGGACCCTGGGAGAAGTTGATGTCGTCGGCCTGGCCGACGCCGCCGATCGTCCCCGAGGCCATCAGCTGGCGGACCTCGTTCGGGGTGATCGGGCAGGCCGTGCCGTCGACCCGGGTGCAACGCGGATTCGGGGTCAGCTTGCCGGTCGCGACCGCGTCGAGGGCGGCCGAGTAGATCAGCCCTGCGATCCCCGAGCCGCGCCCGGTGGCGTCGGAGGAGCAGCTCGTCGAGGGGATCGCGACCGTGAGCTTGGCGTAGAAGTTGGTGCAGCCGTTGAACTTCAGGTAGCTCGGCGGAGACTCGGTCGTCGGGTTCACCGGCAGCGGGATGTCGTTGTCGTCGACGAACGACGACGCGTTGCGGACCGAGTTGACCATGATCACGTGCGGCAGGCTCGACGGCCAGTTGTTGTGCTGGGCGGCCTCGTCGGCGGCCGACGCGATCACGGTGGTCCCGTGGCGGTAGGCGTAGTTGACCGCCTCGCGCGAAAGGCCCGAGTTGTTCATCGCCCCGAGCGCCTCCTGGACGACCGAGACGCCGTTGTCGGTCGCGTAGGTGACCGCGGCGGCGAAGCGGTTGGAGTCGGCGATGAAGCTGTCGCCGACCCGCAGCGGGATCGACATGCAGTTCGGGCAGGTGCCGGCGCCACCCTGGGCGTTGTCGGCCTCGGCCGTCGAGTCCTGGATCTCGCCGCTGCCGTGGCCGTACTGGACGTCGTCGAAGGGGTCGTTGTCGTTGTCGAGGAAGTCCCAGCCGGCGATGTCGTCGGCGTAGCCGTTGTGGTCGGTGTCGCCGTCGCCGGAGAAGGCGATCAGCAGGTCCTGCGGCTCGAACAGGTCCGGGTTGACGTTGTTCGGCGGGTTGGGCGAGACGCGGTTGTCGCAGGAGAAGTCGCGCAGGTTGAAGACGCCGTCGCCGTTCAGGTCGTCTCCCGCGTGGCTGTAGGGGCCGCCGGCGGCGCAGTTCTCGCCCGGCTCGTTGGGGCTCGTCAGGTGGTCGTTGCGCGGCGTCGGCAGCTCACCGGGGTTGAGGTGGATCTTGAAGCGGACGTTGCCCATCGCGCCGTCGTCGTTCCACTTGATCCCGGAGTCGAGCACCGAGATCAGCACATCGGGCCGCCCCGTGGTCACCTGCCAGGCGGTCTGCACCGCGGGGTCGGCGTCGACGATGTGGGCGCCGCGGACCCCGTGCAGCTCGGCCGGGTTGGCGTTGACGGCGGTGATCTGGGCCGCCATCGCCGGGTTGGGGGCGTCCGCCGGATTGGCGGCGGTCGCCGAGTACATCCAGGTCTCCTTGCCCTCGAGGTCCGAGGGCGTCTGGCCGGCCGCGGTGAAGAGGTCCGCGTAGTTGCTTGTCGTCGAGCCAGGGTGGGAGTAGGGGAACGCACCGAGCGCCGGCGGCGCTGCGGCCAGGAGCATGAACACGGCGACCGTCAGCGCGCGGGACCTCACTTGGACCGGACCTCCTCGCAGTTGCGCGCTCTGTCGCGCTTGCGGTTGATGAACACGATGTCGTCGCCCGGGCCGCAGTCGATCCGGTCGCGACCACCGCGGCTGGCACGGATCACGTCGTCGCCTCCGGCGCCGGAGATCCGGTCGGCGGCGCGGCCGCCGTTGAGCTGGTCATTGCCGGGGCCGCCGTCGAGACGGTCCTCGCCGCCTTGGCCGGAAACGCAGTCGTCGCCGGGGCCGGAGTTGATTCGATCGGCGCCGGCCAGACCGCGGATGCGGTCGGACCCATCCGTCCCGAGCAGCTTGTCGTCAGCGGCCGTGCCATCGATCGCGTTCCCGCAGGGGCCACCACCGTCGCCGTTCCCGACGCCGCCGCCATCCCCGCCGTCGCCTGTCCCGCCGCCGCCGGTGTCGCCGCCTGAGCCGTCGCCGCCGGTACCACCGCCACCGCCTCCGCCGGTGCCGCCACCACCCCCGCCGCCGCCGTCGGCCGGCAGCGCGACGTCCTTGACCAGGCCCCAGTTGCCGGCGTCGTCGCGGTAGAGGACCGCCGCGTGGGTGGCGGAGCCGATCTGCGCCTTGCTCAGCGTCGCCGTGGTCGCGCTTCCGGCCGGCCCGCCGGCCGCCGCCTCGGCGACGACATCGCCGTCGGTCGGGAAATCGATCGGCCTGTCCCCGACGAGCACACGGTAGCGAGCGGCCGTGCCACAGAGCCAGTCGTCTCCCGGCGCCTTCCATCCGAGCGTCACCGAGCCGGACGAGTCGCCGGGGTCCGTCGCGGTCAGCTCGCGGGCGGTGCCCGGCGGCCGTGCGTCGGTCGAGTAGTTCGAGGTCCCGTGCTCGTCGTGGGCGTTCGTCCACCACTCGTTATTGGAGTCGTCGCAGGCGCTGACGCCGGTGTCCCAGAGGAACGACCAGCCCTCGCGGGTCAGGGTCGCGACGTCGAGGTCGCCATCACCGTCGGCGTCGCCGATCGACGACGGCGCGTAGATCCAGCCGCCGGTGAACTTCGGCCAGCCGGCCGCCTCGAGGCCGTTCGGCCCGTAGGCGTGCAGCTGGTAGAGGCCGGTGCCGTAGATCGCCTGGCGCGCGGGGCCCGAGCCGGAGACCCGGGCGATGCTCGGCTGCGAGACGAGCTGGAAGTCGTCGGTCGCGGTCGGGAATCCGGGCTGGGCGGCCCCTGTCGCCGGGTCCCAGGCCTGGACCACGTGGCTGAAGGGGAGGTTCTGGTTCGGCGCCAGCAGGTTGGCGGCGCCGTTCAGGGTTAGCCCACCCTTGATCACCAGGGGCGTGTCGTCCCCGGCCAGGTCGCCGATCGCCGGGTAGTCGGCGAGGTTGATCACGGGGCCCTGGTCGGGCGAGTTCGCGACCGCGTTCTGGTAGCCGGCCTGGGTGGCGCCGGAGCCGTCGACGACGAGGCCGCCGATCCCGGTTCCCGCGGTCAGCGAGACCTCGTCCGAGCCGTCGCCGTTGGTGTCGAGGACGGCGGCGTCGTGGCCGGGCAGGACGAGCGGCAGCAGGGCGCCCGAGGCGACCCCGACCCCGACCGGCCAGCCGTCGACGGGCGTGCCATCGCCGTGCAGGGCGTAGACGGGGTTCGAGCCGGTCGAGGAGGAGAGCAGCGAGTTGACGATCCCGAACAGGTTGGTCGGGAACTGCGGGTTGCCGGGGGCGACCTCGTTGGTCGCGATCACGATCTCGGGAGGGCCGGTGCCGTCGAGCTGCGCGATCGCCGGCGAGGTGACGATCTCGGCGCCGTCGGCGCCGTCGGTGGCGAGCTTGGCCGGGAAGCCGGGCAGCGGGCGGCCCTCGCCGTCCCAGGCGTAGACGTGCTGGTCGAGCGAGCCGGTGACGATGTCGAGGTCGCCGTCGCCGTCGAGGTCGGCGAGCGCCGGCGAGCCGAAGATGCCGCGTTTGATGTGGTTTTGCGAGGTGATCGCGCGATCGGCGGCGTTCATGCACGGATGCGGCGCGCCCGGGACGCAGGGGTCGGAGAGGGCCGGATCGATGCGAACCGGGAAGCCGTCGAGCGGCTGGCCGTGGCGGTCCCAGGCGTAGATGTGCTCCCCCGCCGCGTCGACGATGTCGGGCGAGAGGTCGCCGTCGAGGTCGCCGATCAGGGGGGCGCGCAGCGGCTCGCGCGGGGCCGGGATCCCCGAGCTGCCGTGGTGGGCCGCGAGCGCCGTCGGCTCGGTCCTCACCGGCTGGCCGCCGTTCCAGCTCTGCAGCGGGGTGCCGTCGGAGTGCAGGACGTAGAGCTCGCCGCTGGTCGTCGGCTGGATCACGTCGAGGGCGTTGTCGCCGTCGAGGTCGTAGAGGCGCTCCGGCGCCTCGCCTCCGGACCCGGTGACCAGGTTGGAGGCATTCGAGCCGCTGCCGACGGGGCGCGGCCAGCCGGCCAGGTTGCCGTCGTCGCCGTAGGCGAAGAGCGTCTTGCGGTAACGGCCGAAGTTGGCCGGGTCGTTGAGCTCGTGGACCGTGAAGCGGATCTGGAAGGCGTGGCGCTCGGGGTCGGGGTTCGGGTACGGGTCGGCGGGCCAGGCGCCGTCGGCGGGGCTGCCCGCCGGGCGGCCGGCGTCGTTGGTCACCTCGCCGTTGCAGGTCGAGGCGAGCGACTGCAGGATGTCCTTGGGAAGCGTCCCGATGACCCCGTCGACAGCGCCGGTGCCGCTGGCGCCCGGCACCGGGAGGAAGGACGAGTCGGGCGCGTCCTGGCCGCAGGCGTACTCGAGCTCCCAGGCGCCGACGCCGGCGTCCGAGTGCGGCGCCGCGGCGCGCGCCCGAACCGGGATGCCGGCGGCGGGCACCCGGTCGACGTCGATCGGGGCGAACCAGTCGGGCGAGTCGATCTGGGCCTCGGGTGGGACGCAGTTGGTCTGCGCCGGGGGACACGGCGGCGTCCCGTTGACGTGGTCGTTGGCGATCCGCGCCATCGCCGCGGCGAGGTCGAGGCGGCCGTAGCCGAAGTGCGGGTCCCAGCCCGGGTTCGCCTTGTCGGCGAGCCCGATCGAACCGGTGTTGGCAGGCAGCACGTCCTCGGCCGTCATCGTCATCAGCTGGCGGATCTCGTTGCCCGTCAGCGGGTCGGCGTCGCCGAAGCGCTCGCGCCCGTAGGAGGCGATCAGGCCGGCCGCCCCGGAGGCCTGGCCGGTGTTCTCCGATCCGGTCGATCCCATCAGGACGACGTCGGCCTTGCCCCCGTACTGGGTCAGGTTCGAGTTGCGGAAGAAGCTGGTCGTCAGGGGCTGACCGGTCGGGGTGATCGAGAGCTTGTCGCTGAGCAGGTCGATCAGCTCCTGGCAGCCGCTGGAGAACTCGTCGGGCGGGCTGATCACGTCGCCGACGCCGGGCAGGCTCCCGGGCCCGTCGCAGGTGCCGTAAGGCGCCGTGTCGGGCAGCGATCCGGCGACGTAGATCGCCTCGTTGTAGTTGGTCGGGTAGTTGTGGTTGGCGCTGTTGATGTCCGAGGAGACGAGCGTCAGCGCGACGCCGTGGTCGTCCGCGTACCGGAAGACGCTGCGGGCGAACTGCGAGTTGCCGAGCGCGCCGACCGCGCCCTCGACGACGCTGGCGCCGTTGTTGGTCGCGTACAGCGTGCCCATCGCGTAGTTGTCGATCGGGACGACGAAGGTGTCCCAGACGCGCAGCGGCAGCAGCTGGCAATCCGGGCAGACGCCGGGGCTGTCGTTGCCGTTGTTGGCCGACGCGACCGCCTCCGAGGCCCGCCCGGAGCCGTGGCCCTTGGCGCTGCAGCAGCTGGAGGCGTCGAAGGGGTCGTTGTCGTCGTCGAAGAAGTCCCAGCCGGCGATGTCGTCGGCGTAGCCGTTGGAGTCGGCGTCGGTGGAGTCGGAGAAGGTGGCGATCAGGTCGGAGCCGTCAAGCATCCCGTCCGCCTCGGTATCGCCGGCGGCGATCGAGACCCGCGGGTCGTCGGCGAAATCGCGGACGTTGAAGGCGCCGTCGCCGTTGCAGTCGTCAGCGGCACAGTCGGTGCCGTTCGCGTGCTGCGGCAGCGGGAGCTCGCCGGTGTTGAGCCGCACCTTGTTGACGAGCTCGGTGTTCTGCCAGCGGATCCCGGTGTCGAGGATCGCGACAGCGACGTCGGGGTCGCCGGTCGTGTACTTCCACGCCGTGTCGGCGCGGATCCCGGCGATCTGCGCGCAGGCCGGGTCGAGGGCGGCGAGGTTGGCGTTGCGCCCCTGCTGGTCGAGCTGCGAGCAGTCGGTGTAGGTCGTCGCCGCGGTCCCGTGCAGCTGCGGCGGCACCGGCGCGGTGTTCGCGGTGTCGGGGCTGAACCCGAACAGGCGGTAGTCCTCGTTCCAATAGCTGTCGCAGTCGAGCTGCGGGGTATCGGCGTCGTCGAGCTCGCAGGCGTCGAAGCCGGGGTCGTTGGGGGTGTTGGCCCGTGGGCTCTCACCCGGGTTGCTGCCTGGGAAGGCGGCGACGGCCAGCGCCGGCAGCGCCAGGCAAGCGACCGCAATCGCGAGTACCGACACCCCCCGGCGTCCGTGCTTCCACCCCAGATGCATCCTCAACCGACTGTAAAGAGCGGGCATGGCCGATGCGCCAGTTCCCCGGGGGTCTGACCCCTCAGACGGGGACGGCCTGCTGCCAGTCGGCGCGGTAGACGACGTGCGTGCCGGCGAGGCCCTTGAGCTCGAGCTCGCGGCCGTCGTCGAAGCGGATTCCGTCGCCGTTCTCCGGTTCGGCCCGCTCCTTCAGCGCCTCCGAGACGAGGATCTCGCCGCCGCGCGCCTGGGCGGCGATCCGCGCGGCAAGGATGACGCTGCGGCCGAAGAAGTCCCCCTCCTCGCGGATCGCCTCGCCCGAATGCATCCCCATCCGCACCCGCACCCGCTCGCCCTCGACCGGGTCGCGGTCGGTGAGCTCGCGCTGGATCGCCGCCGCGCACTCGATCGCCCGCCGCGGGTCGGGGAAGACGAGCATGAAGCCGTCGCCCTGGTTCTTGACCTCGTAGCCGCCGTGCACGGGGACGAGCCGGCGGAAGAGGCCGTTGTGCGCGCGCAGGACCTGCAGCCAGCGCTCGTCGCCGAGCCGCTCGGTCATCAGGGTGGAGTCCTCGATGTCGGAGAAGAGGATCGTCACCTGTCCGTCGGGCGCGGCGTGGGAGGCGATGTCGGGCCGCTCGGAGGCGACCTCGTCGATCAAGAAGTCGATCGAGGTGGTGGCGTCGAGCGAGGAGAGGCCTTGCGCCTCGAGCCGGGCGGCGAGCGCCTCGTTCAGGAGCCGGTGCATGCCGATCTCCTGCGCCGACTCGAGTGCCTTGGCGAGCAGGTCGAGCGCCCGCTGGCGATCGCCGTCGGCGCCGCCGCGCGCGAGCAGCATCTGGGCAAGGCCGAGGCGAGCCTGGGCCGAGAACGGCCGGTCGCCCATGCGCTCGCTCATCGCAAGCGCGTCGGTGAAGTGGCGCTCGGCGTCGTCGAGGCGGCCGTCGGTGACCGCGAGGAGGCCGAGGATCCGAGCGACCGGCCCGTACGAGGCCGCCGCGCGGCCGGCGATCACGTTGAGCCCGTCGTACGGAAGCAGGTGCTCGTAGAGCAGCCGCGCTCGCGGGACGTCGTCGAGGAAGACGGCCGCCTCGGCCAGCAGGCAGAGGGAGATCGCCCACTGCGCGTCGAGCGGCAGGTCGGCGAAGTCGTCCGCGGCAAGCGTCTCGAACACCGCCCGGGTCTCGTTCTCGTGGCCGAGCTCGGCGTGGGTGGCGGCGAGCGAGCACCGCCAGGCCGGGATCGCCGGAAAGCGATCGGCGAGGTCGGCCAGGCCGGCGACCAGGTTCCCGAGTTCGGCGACGTCGGCCTCCGAGCGCCGCAGCCGGCGCAGCAAGGCGATCTGCGTGCCTTGGAACTGCGCCGAAACGGGCTCCTCGGCGCGGGTGCCTGCCTCCAGGGCCTCCGCGATCAGGCGCTCCGCATCGTCGAAGCGCCCGTCGATGAGCGCCCGCATCGCCTTCAGCCCGGGCACGTGCCAGAGGTGGGTCGGCTGGCGGAGCTCGTTGGCGAGCCGCTCGAACGCGGCCAGGTCGGCGTCGACCTCATGCATCTCGCCGAGCTCGAGCCGGTTGCGGAGGCGGTAGACATGGGCGCGCAGCTCCAGCTCGCGGTCGCCGAGCCGCTTGCCGAGGTCGTGCATCTCGTTGCTCTCGCGCAACCGGCGGCGGGTCTCCTCGAGGCCGACGGCGCCGGTGAACTGGCGCCTGATCAGCGCAAACGCCAGCGATTGCGAGTCACCGAGACGCCGCGCCATCTCCAGGGCCTGGAGGCCCAGGTCGTCGGAGCGCCCGGCCGGATCGGTCCAATAGAGCTCCTGGGCGAGCCCGCTGATCAGCTGAGAGCGCAACGGGCTGTCCTGCTCGCCGACCGCCTCCAACGACTCGTTGAGGAGCTCGATCAGGCGGTCGTCGACGACCCCGGCGACCGAGAGCAGGGTCATCCCCAGGACCGCCTGCGCCATCTGGTCCGTTCGCCCGAGCTCTCGCGCCAGCCGCGCCGCGCGGTCGAGCGTCGCCCGCGCATCACCGACCCGGGAGGCGCGAGTCTGGGCGGTGCCAAGGTCGAGCAGTAGCCCCAGACGGCGATCGAGGTCCGGCTTCCGCTCGAGCTCGAGCGCCTCGAGCGCCTTCTCGTAGAGGACGGCCGCGTCCTCGTAGGCGAGCCGCCGGCTGGCCGTGGCCGCCGCCCGGGTCGCGTAGTCGACGGCACGGTCGACCTGGCCCAGGGGGGCGGCCTCGATGAAGTGATGGGCGAGCTCGCCGAGGTGGCGATCGAGCTCGCCGGCGTAGACCTGCTCGAGCGCGTCGGCGATCTCGAGGTGCATGGCGACCCGCTTCGAGGCGGCGACCTCGGCCTGCAGCGTCTCACGGACGAGTGCGTGCGAGAACGAGAAGAGCCCCGCGGCCGGCTCGTTGACGAGCCGGTCGCCGACCGCCTCGCGCAGCGCCGCCTCGATCTCGGCCGCCGAGAGCTCGCAGACGCGGCCGAGGACGTCAAGCCGGAAGTCGCGCCCGTACACCGCGGCGATCCGCAGGACGGCGTTCGCGTCGTCGGAGAGGCGGTCGAGGCGGCGGCCGACGACCTCGCGGACGCCCTGGGGAATCGAAACCTGGCGCCGGGCTCCCTCCTCGCCGAGCTGACCCTCGGCGGCCATCAACCGCACGACCTCGCCGATGAAGAACGGATTGCCGCCGGTCTGGTCGCGGATCGCCTCGGTGAGGTCGGGCGGAGGGCGGTCGACGCCGGCGGTGAGCTCGATGTAGTCGGCGATCCCGGTCGCGTCGAGTCCCTTCAGCGTCACGCGGCGGGCGCCCTCGACGCCGGCCAGGTCGCCGAGCGTGTCGGCGAGCGGATGGTGGCGGCCGAGCTCGACATCGCGGTAGGTGCCGATCAGCAGCAGGCCTGTGTCGGCGAGGCGGCGGGCGACGAAACGGAGCAGCAGAAGCGACGGCTCGTCGGCCCAGTGCAAGTCGTCGAGCACGATCACCATCGGCCGGTCGCTCGAGGCGCCGGCGAGGAAACCGGCGAACGAGTCGAAGAGCCGGAAGCGTGCCTGCTCGGTCTCCATGTCGGGCGGCTCGCCGAGGTCGCCGAGGCGGTCGGCGAGCTCGGGAACGATCTGAGCGACGTCGGCGGCGCGGCTGCCGAGCTGCCAGCGCAGGCCGACCGGGTCGGCGTCGAGGACGTAGGAGCGCAGCGCCTCCGACCACGGCCAGTAGGGCGGCTGTCCCTCCGACTCCTGGCACCGGCCCCAGTAGACGCGCGCCCCGCGGACCCCGGCGTAGGTGGCGAGCTGCTCGGCGGTGCGCGTCTTGCCGATCCCGGGATCGCCGGAGAGGAGAAGCAGCCTGCCCTGGCCCTCGAGCGCATCCTCGAGCGACCCGCGCATCTGGTCGAGCTCGGCGTCGCGGCCGACGAAGACGCCGCCCGCCAACGCCTCGAGGGGGTTGTCCGCCACCTCGGAGGCGGGCTCCTCGGCGGGAGCGGCGGCGGCGGCCTCGATCGCGCGGCGGGCCTCGGCGGCGCTCTGGGGGCGCTCGTCGGGCGACTTGGCGAGCAGCTGGAGCACGACCCGGTCGAGCGCCGGGGTGACCTCCGGCCGGTGGCGCGAGGGAGCGACGGGCTGCGCGTTGAGGTGCTGGCCGATGATCGCTACCGCGTCCTCGCCGGGGAACGGGGGGTCGCCGGTGAGCAGCTCGTAGAGCATCGCCCCGAGCGAGTAGAGGTCGGACCGCTCATCCGAGCTTCGCCCCAGCGCCTGCTCGGGTGGCAGGTAGGCGACGGTCCCGACCAGCATGCCCTCGACCGCGGCGCGGGAGCGGCGGTCGGTGGTGGCGAGCCCGAAGTCGCCGAGCCGGGCCGAATCGTCGTCGCCGAGCCAGATGTTGGCCGGCTTCAGGTCGCGGTGGATGATCCCGCGCGCGTGGGCGTGCTCGAGCGCGCGGCAGACGTCGATCGCGATCGCGATCGCGCGGTCGATCTCCAGACGCCGCCCCTGGCAGTCGTCGAGCACCCCGGCGAGGTCGCCGCCGCCGACGTACTCGCTGACGATGAACGGCACCCTGCCCTCCTCGCCGGAGTCGAGGACGCGGACGATGTACGGGCTCTCGCCGAGCTTGCTCATCGCCTGTGCCTCGCGCCGGGCCCGGGCGAGCGCCGTCTCCTCGATCCCCTCGGTGTCGAAGACGGCGACCGCGACCTCGCGGTCCTCGGACTGGGTGTCGAGGGCGCGGTAGACGCGCTTACGCCCGCCGCGGCCGAGGAAGCTCTCGACCCGGTAGCGCCCGGCGATCAGCTCGGGGGCGTCTGCCGGTGGTCCCGGCGCGGGCGCGGGCGCCTCCGCCGGGGACTCGAGCCGCGCTCCGCACGAGTCGCAGAAGCGAGCGTCCGGACGGTTGAGGTTGCCGCACTCGGAGCAGCGCATACCGGGGTGAGGATACGACCGCTCGCGCTAGAGTCACGCGCCATGTCACAAGCCACGCTTCACACCAACCAAGGCCCTATCACCATCGAATTCTTCGACGACGCCGCGCCGCAGACGGTCGAGAACTTCCGCAAGCTCGCCGGAGACGGCTTCTACGATGGGCTCGTCTTCCACCGCGTGATCAGCGACTTCATGATCCAAGGGGGTTGCCCCGAGGGCACCGGCACCGGCGGCCCCGGCTACCAGTTCGAGGACGAGTTCAACGACAACAAGATCGTCCGCGGCGCCCTGGCGATGGCGAACGCGGGGCCGAACACGAACGGCTCGCAGTTCTTCATCGTCACCACCGAGGCAGCCCCGTGGCTGGACGGCAAGCACACGGTCTTCGGCCAGGTCACCGACGGCATGGACGTGGTCGACGCGATCGAGGCCACGCCCACGGGCGCCGGCGACCGCCCAATCGAGCCGCAGACGATCGACCGCGTCGAGCTCAGCGAGTAGCGCCCCCACCAAACGTCGAGACGTTATCTGGGCCGGATTTTGACTACGTCGTCGTCGCGCTGAACGTGGACCGCGACGATGCCGGGCTCCGCGTCGTCCACCACGAACTCGAGACCGGGAACGTCCCCGACGATCCCGCGCCAGCGCTCCTCGACCCGCCCCGGATCGGCGACCGAGACGGTGATCCCGGCGATCGCTCCGGGTGCGGCGCGCTGCTCCCAGTCGGGGCCGCCCCACCGCCATGAGGCGGGCGGTCGCGGCTCGGACACCGAGACGATCGCGCCGCGCATATCGGCCGGGTGCAGGTGAGCCTCGGTGATCTCGTCGAGGTCGACGCCGAAGACCTCGCGAACGTCGAGCCCTCGCGCCCGGGCTCGCGCGGCCGCGACGTCGGGGACCTGGAACATCGCCATGTAGCCGCAGTCGCCGCCGCGGCGCTCGAGCAGGCGGCCGGCGGACGTTCCCTCCTCGACCGGCGAGACGAGCTCGAGGAAGGTGTCGCCGAGAGCGAAGACGGCGTTGCGAAGGCCGAAGTGGGAGACGCCCGGATCGGCGAAGGGCTCGCCCAGGTCGAGCTCGGCCGTGAGCCGCTCGACCGCGGGCTCGAGCTCGGCGACGGCGAACACCGCCTGCCGGAGGCGGGGCGCCGTCACGCCTCCGGCCTCAGGTGGCCCCGCCCTCGCCCTGCGGCGGGATCTGCGGGCTGTCGCCCGTCGACCAGCCGCTGCCCGGGTTGATTCCGTGCTTGGCGAGCACCCCCATCAGCTCCTGCTGCATCTGCGCCATCTCCTCCGGATTGGCGGCCGCCGGGTTGGGGCTGATTCCGTGCTGGTGCAGCGCCTCGAGGATCTGCTGCTGCATGTTGCCGTAGGCGCTTGCGTCGACGGTCTGCCCGGTCGCGCCGGGCGTCGCGTCGATCCCGTGCTGGCCCATGATCCCGAGGATCTGCTCGCGCAGGCCGGAGCCGCGCATGTCGATCACCTGCGGCTGACCCTGGGTGACCTGGACGTTGCCGGAGGCAATCGCCTGCTGGATCGCCGGGCCGAGCTGGGTGAGCATGGCGAGGGTGTCGCCGACGCCCATGCCCTGGACGTTGGGCATCCCACCGCCGACCTGCTGGCCGACGACGGCCTGACCCTCCGGGTTGGCGAACGAGCCCAGCGCCTGCTCGTTGGCCGAGTCCGGGATCGCGCTCTCCTTCTTGCGCCTACTTGAGAAGAAGCCCACGAGCGGATCCTACCGCTCCGCCACCACGGGTTAGACGTCGCCGGGCGAGAACGTATCGCAGCTCGCCGGGTCGCCGGAGTCGTAACCGGCCTGGAACCAATGGCGCCGCTGCTCCGCGCTTCCGTGCGTGAAGCTGTCCGTGTTGACCTGCCTGCCGGCCTCTCTCGCGAGCGTGTCGTCGCCGACCGCCTCCGTCGCGGTGAAGGCCTCGTCGATGTCGCCCTGCTCGAGGTCTCCCGCCTTGAACACCGTCGCCGCCCAGACGCCGGCGTAGCAGTCAGCCTGCAGCTCGGTCCGGACCGAGAGCTCGTTGGCGTTGCCGGAGTTCTGCTCGCGGGCGACCTCGTCGGTCGTTCCCAGCAGGTTCTGGACATGGTGGCCGACCTCATGGGCGATCACGTAGGCCCAGGCGAAGTCTCCCGGGGCGCCGAGCTGGCGCTTCATCTCGTCGTAGAAGCTGAGGTCGAGGTAGACGCGGCTGTCGCCCGAGCAGTAGAACGGCCCCACGGCCGAGGTCGCGCCACCGCAGCCTCCGGTCGAGACGGCGCCCGAGTAGAGCACGAGCTGAGCCCGCTGGTAGTCCTTGCCGTCCTGCTTCAGGATCGCCGCCCAGGTGTCCTGGACGTCGTTGAAGACGTAGGTCGAGAACTCCTTCAGGTCGCGCTGCGGGTCCTCGCCGGGCGGGATCGGCGCCGGGTTGTCGGCGCCGGGCGCCGCCACCCCGCCGCCGAAGGCGGGGCCGAGGTCGAAGCCGCCCTCGCCGCTCCCGCCCAGCACCTGGATCGCGATCACCACGATCAGGACGACGATCCCGGCGCCGCCGCCGATCCCGGCGATGTTCGGGATCGGCAGCCCGCCGAGCCCGCCCGAGGACGACGATCCGCCGCTCGGCTGCTCGGCGCCGCGGATGTCGATCACGTCGCGGCCCTTTCGGCCCTTGGCCCGGTTCCACTTCACCGCCGAGAAGCTAGACGGTCTACCGTGGCGCCGATGGGACTTCGAGATCGGATCGGCAAGGCGCTGGGAGCGTCCGAGGGCTCGCTGCACCCCGATGGGCTCGCTGAGCTCAAGGTCGGCGACGCGGCCTACGACGATTGGGACATCGTCCGCGACTTCGGCGACCTGGAGACCGGGCGGGCATGGCGCCAGGCGCTCACCGACCAGGGATTCGAGGCGGTGCTGACCTCGGACTGGCCCCTCGACGACTACGGCCACGGCGACATCTCGCTGCGCGTCCCCGCCGGCAAGGGGATCGAGGCCGGCGAACTGCTCGAACCCGAGTAGCGACCCCCTAGGTTCCCGTCGGCGTCTTCGGCCCCGGAGGCGTCAGCGAGGGCCCGCGCTCGGACTGGCTCTGAGCCTGCTGTTCGCCGGGGTCCTTGGCGTCGAACGCCCAGACGGTCTGAAAGCCGGTCAAAAAGACGCGGGTGCCGTCGGAGATCACCGGCGTGAAGCCCGCCGAGCCCCACTCGAACACCTGCTTGCCGGTCTTCGCGTCGACGCCGAACGTCTTCTTGATCTGGAAGCTCGACGTGTAGACGGTCTGGCCGACCACGGTCGGCGTCCCGGGGACGACGCCGCCGACGTTGAACACCCAGCGCTTGTTGCCGCTGTCGGCGTCAAGCGCGTAGAGCTGGTGGTCGTAGCTGCCGACGTAGACGGTCGGCGGCGTGCCGGGCACCGCGGCCGCGGCCGGCGAGGAATAGATCGAGTTCGAGGTCTGAAACTGCCAGTCGAGCCGGCCGTCCGACGCGTGCAGCGCGTAGATCGTCCCGTCGGTGCGGGCCTCGTAGACGTCGCCGAAGGCGACCGAGGGCGAGGAGTAGAAGCCGCCGTCCCCGGCCGGGGCCAGCTTGGTTGTGTCCGTGCTCCAGCGCACCTTGCCGGTGGCGGCGTCGAGCGCCCAGACGGTCCCCTCGTAGTCGCCGACGTAGACGGTGCCGTCGTCGAAGCTCGGGCTCGCCTTCACCTCGTGGCCGAGCTTGGTCTGCCATGCGACCTTGCCCGTCTGGGCGTCGAGCGCGAAGAAGGTGCCGTCGTCGGAGCCGAAGTAGACATTCCCGTCGACGACGAGCGGCGAGGACTCGAGATGGGACGACGCCTTGAAGGTGAACTTCTTCTCGCCGGTACGCGGTTCGAGCGCCGTCAGCACGCCCCCGAGCTGGGCCAGGTAGAGGATCCCGTCCGAATACGCCGGCCCGGTGACGTCGTTGCCGAGGTTGGCCCGACGGACGACCTTGCCGGTCTCGACGTCGACGACGAACACCTCGCCGGTCTTGTTGACGACGAAGACGAAGCCGTCCTCGAGCACCGGCGGGAACTCGATCAGCTGCTTGGCGAAGAACTCCCAGAGCATGTGGAACGGCGGATCAGGCGCGTCGGCGATGTAGTGGGTGCGCTGCTCGACGCGGCCGAACAGGGGCCACTGGACCTCGTCGGGGGTGCCTGCGGCGGTCGTGGTCACGGAGGAGCTCGTCGACTCGGTCGAGCTCCCGTCCGAGCCGCTGTCGCAGCCGGCGAGGACCGCGCCGAGCACGAGCAGAAGCGGCAGCGCGCGGCGAACCATCGGCCCCGACCCTATGCGGCGGCGGCGGCCAGCTGCCCGCAGGCGGCGTCGATGTCGCGCCCGCGGGTGAGGCGAACCGTCGCCGGCATCCCGCGGCCGACCAGCGTCGAGCGGAAGGCCTCGATCGCCTCCGGATCGGAGCCCTCGAACTCGCCGCCGGTCGGGTTGTAGGGGATCAGATTGACCTTGAACGCCGCCCGGGGGGTGAGCGCGTCGGCCAGGGCGCGCGCCTGGTCGGGCCGGTCGTTGACCCCGGCGAGCATCAGGTACTCGACGTAGACCCGCTTGCCGCGCGCCGCCCGCCAGTCGCGGCAGGCGTCGAGCACGTCGGCGAGCGGGTAGCGCTCGTTGACCGGCATCAGCTCCGAGCGCAGGGCGTCGTCGGCGGCGTGCAGCGAGAGCGCCAGCCGCACCCGCGGCCCCTCGGTCGCGAGGCGCTCGATCCCGGGGATCCAGCCGACGGTCGAGATCGTCGTGTGCGAGGTCGCGACGCCGAGGTCCGGCAGCCGCTCGCAGGCGCCGATCACGGCGTCGAAGTTCATCATCGGCTCCCCCATGCCCATGAACACGGCCTGGTTGACGGGCTCGTGGCGGCGAAAGTGAAGCGCCTGGTCGAGGATCTCCGAGCTGGTCAGATTGCGCCCGAAGCTCATCGCGCCGGTGGCGCAGAAGGTGCAGGTGAGCGGGCAACCCGATTGGCTCGACAGGCAGAGCGAGCGCCGCCCGTCGCGGTAGCGCATCAGCACCGCCTCGACCGGGCGGCCGTCGCCGGTCGCAAACAGCGCCTTCTCCGTCCCGTCGTCCGAGCGCGCCGTCCGCTCGAGCCGCAGCGTCGAGAACGGGACCTCGTCGTCGAGCCGGCCGCGCAGCTCGGCCGGGAGGTTCGTCATCTCGTCATACGAGCCCGCCCCGCGGGCCGCCCACTCCCACACCTGGTCGGCGCGGTAAGCGGGCGATCCGCGGGCGGCGAGGCGTTCGCTGAGCAGCTCGAGGTCCATCGATCGAGTGTGACAGCGTTGCTCGGGATGGCTAGCTGTTTCGTCACCCGCGAGCTGCCGGGGACGGCGCTCGAGCGCCTGCGCGCCGCCCACGAGGTCGAGGTCTGGAGCGAGCGCGAGGCGCCGCCGAGGGCTGACCTGCTCGCCGGCGCCGCCGAGGCCGAGGGCCTGCTGTCGCTGCTCACCGACCCGATCGACGCCGAGCTGATCGAGGCCTGCCCACGGCTGCGGGTGATCTCCAACTACGCCGTCGGCGTCGACAACGTCGACGTCGAGGCCGCGACGGCCCGCGGGATCCCGGTCGGGCACACGCCCGACGTGCTCACCGACTCGACCGCCGACCTCGCCGTGGCGCTGATGCTGGCGATCGCCCGCCGCCTGCCGGAGGGCGAGCGGATCGTCAGCGCCGGCGAATGGGGGACCTGGGACCCCGCCTCCTTCCTCGGCCGCGACCTGCACGGAGCGACGGTGGCGATCGTTGGCCGTGGCCGGATCGGGACCGCGGTCGCGCGCCGGCTCGAGGGCTTCGGCTGCGAGTTGCTGCTGGTCGGCCGCGACGACCCCGAGGCGCTGCCGCGGGCGCTCGCCGCCGCCGATTTCGTCACCCTCCACACCCCGCTGACCCCGGCGACGCGGGGCCTGATCGGCGAACCCGAGTTGAAGCGGATGAAGCCGACCGCGTACCTGGTCAACACCGCCCGTGGGCCGATCGTCGACGCCCAGGCGCTCGAGCGTGCCCTCCGCGAGGGCTGGATCGCGGGCGCCGGGCTCGACGTCACCGACCCCGAGCCGCTGCGGGCCGACCACTCGCTGCTCTCAGCGCCGAACCTGCTCGTCATTCCCCATCTTGGCTCCGCGACCCATCGGACGCGCGAAGCGATGGCGGACCGCGCGGTCGACAACCTGCTCGCCGGGCTGGCCGGCGAGCGCCTGCCGGCCTGCGTCAACCCCGAGGTTTACTGACCGCCGAGTCCCTTCTCGCGCAGCTCGGACAGGGCCGATTCGCCCTTCGAGATCTCCACGCCCATCACCCCGAGCACACCGTCGGTCTTCGTGAACTGGATCTCCCGGTAGTCGACGACCTGCACCAGGTTGCCCCAGGGGTCGACGAAGTCGAGGCCCCGGCCGGGCCTGATCTCGGCTCCAGCCGCCTCCAGCGCCGCCCGCGCCGCCTCCTTGTCGTCGACGACGAGGCCGAAGTGGCGCGCGTCGTCGGCGATCTGCGAGCGACCCTCGGAGAGGGCGAGGAACTGATCGCCCATGTCGAGAAAGGCCATCCCCGGTATCCGGCCGCGGAGCTCGAACTCGAACACCGAGCCGTAGAACTCGAGCGCCGCGTCGAGGTCGCCGACCTCGAGCGCGACGTGGTTGATGCCGAGCAGACGGGGACGCGCCATAGGCGTCAGGGTAGAGCGCGATAGGGTCCGACGAGGATGAGCGAGGCGGGGGACAGCGCAACGAAGAGCCGGCGGGCCGTACCGCTCATCCTCATCGTCCTCGCGTCGATCATCGCCGTGGTCTCGATCTTCGCGATCTGGGCCAAGCGCCAGCTGCTCGAGACCGACACCTGGGTCGATACCTCCACCGAGCTGCTCCAGGACGAGGCGATCCAGGGCGCGCTCTCGGACTTCCTCGTCAACCAGCTCTACTCGAACGTCGATGTACAGGCCGAGATCGCCGCGCAGCTGCCGCCGCAGCTGGCGCCGCTCGCCGGCCCGATCTCGGGCGGCGTGCGCCAGCTCGCCACCCGGGCCGCCGACCGCATCCTCGCCGAGGCCAAGGTCCAGGACCTTTGGGAAGCCGCCAACCGGGCTGCGCACGAGAAGTTCCTCAACATCGTCGAGGGCGACGGAACCGCCGTCTCGACCAGCAACGGCACGGTGACGCTCGAGCTGGGCGCGATCCTCGACCAGCTGATCACCGAGCTCGGCCTGCCCGCGGACCTGGCCTCGAAACTGCCGCCGGAGGCAGCCAGCCTCGAGATCCTCAAGTCCGACCAGCTCGAGGGGGCGCAGACGGCGGTCGACATCCTCCACACCCTCGCCTGGGCTCTGCTGGCCATCACCCTGCTCCTCTTCGCGCTCGCGATCTACCTCGCCGGCGCGCGCCGGCGCCAGACGCTGCGGACGGTCGGATTCGCGTTCATCCTGATCGGCGCGCTCGTCCTGCTCGCCCACCGGGCCGCCGGCACCGCGATCGTCGCCTCGCTCTCCGACGTCGCCAGCTCCGACGACGCGGTCAATTCGGTGTGGACGATCGGCACCTCACAGCTGACCGAGATCGCCAACGGCGTGATCCTCTACGGCATCTTCGTCGTCATCGCGGCCTGGCTGGCCGGGCCGACGTCGCTGGCGACCGGGATCCGCGACGGGATCGCGCCCTGGTATCGCCAGCCACGGTTCGCCTACGCGACCCTTGCGGTGTTGCTGATCGTGCTCTTCTGGTGGGATCCCACCCAGGGCACCCATCGCCTCGGTCCGTCGATCATCCTGATCGTGCTGCTCGCGATCGGGACCGAGTGCCTGCGCCGCCAGATCGCGCGCGAGTTTCCCGACCGCGTCACCGCCGGCTCCTCCGAGGGCGTCGCCCAGAGCATCGCGGCGCGGATGCGCGAGGCGCGCGAGCGCCGGGTCGCGGGCAGGCAGGCGCCCGACGCCCCAGCCACAGCCGTCGGCGACTCCCGGGCCGCCGAGCTCGAGCGGCTGGCGAAGCTGCGCGACTCCGGGGTCCTCACCGACGAGGAGTTCGCCGCCGAGAAGCAGCGGGTCCTGTCGGCGAGCTAGGCGCCGGCGGTAACCGGCCGGCCGGCCGGAGCACGGACCAGGGCGCGCGCCTCGGCCCAGGTGAGCAGCCGGCCGCTGTCCTGGTCGATGAGCTTCAGCCGCACGCACCGGAAGCTGTCGCGGATCGTCAGCACCGGGACGTTGGCGAAGACCTCGTTCTCGTCGTGAGCGGCCTGCAGCCTGTAGTTCGGCACCCGCGCGTTCAGATGATGGACATGGTGGAGCCCGATGTTGCCGGTGAAGAACTGCAGCAGCTTCGGCAGCTTCAGGTACGAGCTGCCCTCGAGGGCGGCGTCGTCGTAGCTCCAGCGGTCGCTGCTCTCCCAGTAGACGTCCTCGAACTGGTGCTGGACGTAGAACAGCCAGACGCCGGCCATCCCCGCCAGGTAAGCGGGCAGGACCTGGACCAGGAGGACGGTCGGGATCCCGAACGCCAGACAGAGCGCGGTCAGCGCCACGGCAAGCGTGAGGTTGGTGAGGATGATGCTGTTGCGAAGCCGGCGGCGCTTGTCGCGGGAGCTGATCCGGGGCCCGATCATCAGCGACCAGATCGGCCCGAGGCCGAACATCACCAGGGGGTTGCGAAAGAGGCGGTAGCCGAGCCGCTGCTGCCAGGAGCGGCTGTAGTACTCGGCCACGGTCAGGGTCGGCACGTCCCCCTGGCCGCGGCGGTCGAGGTCGCCGGCGGTCCCGTGGTGGACGGCGTGATCGAAGCGCCAGTTCTCGTACGTCTGCCAGACCAGCAGCGATGTGAAGCGCCCGACCCAGCGATTGCCGCGCTTGGTGGGCATGAACGAACCGTGCCCGCAGTCGTGAAAGACGATGAACGTCCGCAGCAGGAAGCCGCCGGCGGGGATCGCGAGTCCGAGCGTCAGGAAGATCGAATCGCCCGAGCTCATGTACATGAACGCGGTCAGCGCCAGATAGGGGACGACCGACGTAACGAGATCGAGGAAGCTGCGTGAGAGGCTCGCCTGCGCGTACGCCTCGATGTCCTGTCTCTGCTCAGCCGTCTTCGTCATCCCGGTCGCCCTTCCACGTCGTTTTTGCACGCCGATGCCCGAGTCCCGGGCCACCGACTCTACGGCACCCGCCAAATCCGAGGTCTAGGACCTTATCGATCGACTGCGGTCAAACTGCCCCTCGTGTCCGACTCGCCCCGCTCCATCTTTTTGCGGTTTCTGCGCTTCGGGGCTCTCGCCTGGGGCGGCCCGGCGGCGCAGATCGCGATGATCAAGGCCGAGTGCGTCGACGAGCTCGGCTGGGTCTCGGAGGACACGTTCCGCAAGACGCTCGCCGTCTACCAGGTGCTGCCGGGGCCGGAGGCGCACGAGCTCTGCGTCTTCTTCGGGCGCCTGCGCGGCGGCAAGCTCGGCGGCTTCCTTGCCGGGCTCGGGTTCATGCTGCCCGGCTTCGTGCTCATGCTCGCCCTCTCGGCCGTCTACGTGGAGGCGAGCCTCGAGGGCCACCTAGACGAGCTCTTCTACGGGCTCACGGCGGCGGTCGGTGCGATCGTCGCCCGCGCCCTCGTCCGGCTCAGCCGCACCTTCATCACCGACGTGCCGCTGGCGCTGATCGCGATCGCGGGCCTCGTCCTCACCCTCGCCTTCGACGCCACCTTCATCGTCGTGCTGCTCGGCGGCGGCCTCGTCTACGAGCTGTGGACGAACGCCGGGCGGTGGAGGGGGCGGGCGAGCTCGCTGGCTCCCGGGCCGGCGGTGCTCCTCCTCCTCGCCGGCACGGTGACCGTGTCGCTGACGGCGACGATCTTCTGGGAGGGCCTGAAGGCCGGGCTGGTGACCTTCGGCGGCGCCTTCACCGTGATCCCCTTCCTCCAGCAGAGCGCCGTCGACGTGCATCACTGGCTCACCGACTCGCAGTTCGTCGACGGCCTGGCGATGGGCGGCGTCCTGCCGGCGCCGCTGATCATCTTCTCCACCTTCGTCGGCTACGTCGCCGGCGGGCTCGCCGGGGCCCTGGCGATGACCTTCGGCATCTTCCTGCCCGCCTTCGTCTTCCCGATCTTCCTCCACCGCCAGTTCGTCGCCGTGGCGGCGAACGAGCGGATCCGCCCGTTCCTGCTCGGCGTCGCCGCGGCGGTGATCGGGCTGATCGCGGCGGTCACGGTCCAGATCGTCCACACCAGCGTCGTCGACGTCTACACGGCCCTGCTGGCGCTTGGCGCCTTCGCCGCCCTGCAGCGGTGGCACGGGAGGCTGACCGTGCTGTGGGTCGTGCTCGCCTGCGGCGCGATCGGCGCGCTGCTGCAGGCGACCGTCGTCTGAGCGCTGGTCCCTACTCGCCGTGCGGGTCGAGGAAGGCGAGCAGGCTGCTGAGGAACTCGCTCTTGCCCGGGGCGGCGGTCAGCGGGTCGAGGTGGCTCTGCTGGGGGGCGCCGTTGACGAGCAGCGACTGGCTCTTCGGCGTCCGTGCCCGCTTGACCAGCCTGTTTGCGCCGCGCAGCACGTCACCGTCGGTGAGCGTGGTCTGGAAGGCATAGATCGGGACGTCGATCTCGTTCGTGTGCATCAGCCGCAGGCCGAGGAACTTGGCGACGTCGTTCATCTTCATCTGGTCGGCGCCGTTGGTGTCGATCGTCAGCCGCTTGGGGAAGTACCACTCGACCGAGTTCGGCTCGGCGCCGAACGTCTCGGCCAGGCGGGCGACCGGGGTGACGCCGCCGTCCACCCAGTCGCGCGGGTCGCCGCCCGCCGCCAACCCGCCGCCGTTGATGTGCAGGTCGGCCGACAGCGGTGAGCTGTCGCGATCGAAGTCGAAGCCGAGCAGGCCGCGGTTGGTGACCGTGACCGGCGGCTTGTACGCGTCGGGCAGCAGGGGGTAGGCCTGCAGGTTGGCCGCGCTCCCGGTTGGGTCGAGGCGGGCGAAGATCCCACCGACCTCGGCGAACAGGCCCGCGGACTCCACAACTTGGTTGCCGATCAGGTCGCGAAACGGGCTCGAGGTCTGAAGGTCGGCGATCTGCTGCTGGGCCTGGGCGAGGTCGTAGGCGTCGAAGCTGCCGAGCAGGCCACCGTCGATCAGGACCAGGCCGTCGACGTCCTTGTAACCGGGCTTGCCGTTGAAGTCCCAGGCGGCGTAGGCCGCCGTCAGCGAGGCGCCGAGGGAATGGCCGCCGAGGATCACCTGGCGCCCGCCCTCGCCCGCGGCGAGAACGACCTTGCGGGCGTCGTCGAGCGCCGTCTTCATTCCCCACTCGCGGGCGAACGGGGCCGTGCTCGCGTCGAAGAACTGAAAGTGGTTGGCCGGCGTGCCTCCGTTGGTGACCCAGCCGAGGTAGTAGTCGAACATCTCCTGCGGGGTCGCCTGGCCGGCCAGGGACCGCTCGAACATCGAGGTGTCCTCGAGCACCTGGGAGCGGCGGTCGATCGCCCAGACCTGGAGGCCGGCGACCCGCTTGGTCAGTTCGTCGGCGAGCAGGGTGAAGTCGCCGGCGCCGCCCTGGGTTCCCGGCATCAGCACGAGCACGCGGTCGGCCCGCCTCGGCCCGATCTCGTGGACGGAGACGTGGTCGAAGGTCTCGGGGCCGGGGCCGGCCGAGTCGATCGTCACGACCTTGTCGATCGCCGACGCCGGCGCGGCGAAGATCAGAGCTGCCGCGCCGATGGTCAGCATCCCTGCCGTCAAGCGCCTCACGCACGTCCTTTATAGCTTGCCGGTCATGGCCGCCCCCTTGCTCGTCGTCGACCTGCCGTCGATGCTCTATCGCGCCTTCTTCGCCCTCCCCGACTCGATCAGGGGCGCCGACGGCAAGCCGGTCAACGCCCTGCTCGGCTCCGCGAACCTGATCCTGCAGGAGGTGGGCGAGCACCGGCCGCGCGCCGTCGTTCTCTGCATGGGACCCGACGCGGCCACCTACCGGGTCGAGCTCTACCCCGGCTACCACGCCGAGCGCCCCGAGATGCCGGAGGACCTGGTCCCCCAATGGGCCGACGCGCCGGCCTTCTTCGAGGCCTTCGGGTGGACGGTCGCCGTCCACGACTCGCTCGAAGCCGATGACCTCCTGGGCTCGTTCGCGGAGCTGGAGTCGAAGGCCGGTGGCACGACGCTGCTGCTGACCGGCGACCGCGACATGTTCCAGTGCGCGTCCGGCGACGTCACGGTGCTCTACATCAGCACCGGGGTTCGCGGCGCCCAGCGGGTCGACCCGGAGGAGGTCGAGCGCCGCTACGGCGTCAAGCCCGAACAGGTTCCCGACTTCATCGCCCTGCGCGGCGACCCCTCCGACGGGCTCCCCGGGGCGAAGGGCGTCGGCGAGAAGACCGCCGCCGAGCTGCTCGGCCGCCACGACACGCTCGAGGGCGTGCTCGAGGCCGCGATCGCCGAGACGCGGCCGAAGCTGCGCACCTCGCTGCTCGGATCGCGGGAGGAGCTGCTCGCCTTCAAGCGGATCGCCACCCTCCAGGACGCGAACGTGAAGCGACCGCGCGACAAGCGCACCGACCTGAAGGGCGCCGCCGCCGCGGCGCGAGCGCGGGCGATGAACCGGCTCGCCGACCGCCTCGACCCGTCGAAATGACCATGGGCGCTGTGGCGACTTTCGGTCGGATAGCGACCGAAACCCGCCACGGGCTGCCGTTGCGGGCTCGCGGCGGGCGGCGATCGATGAGTTCGCGGCGATCGCGGGGTCTAAACGGCAAACGTCGATACGGAGGTAAGAGAAGTGGGAGCGATTCGCGTACACGAGTTCATCAGCCTCGACGGGGTGATCGACACGCCGACGTGGACCTTCGACTACGGCTTCGATCCCCGGATGGGAGAGGTGATCAGCGGCTTCGCGGAACGCAGCCAGGGCATCCTGCTGGGGCGCACGACCTACGAGATGTTCGAGCCGGCGTGGTCGACGCGGACCGTGGAGGATGATCCCGGGGCGCCGTTCTTCAACGACACCACCAAGTACGTCGTCTCCGGGACGCTGACCGATGCGACGTGGAGGAACTCGGAGATCATCGGGCCGTACGACCCCGACGCGATCCGCAGCCTCAAGGACGAGGTCGGCGACCTCTACGTCAGCGGCAGCGGCACGCTGGTCCGGGCGATGCTCGCCGACGGCCTGGTCGACGAGCTGCATCTGTTCGTCTTCCCGCTCACCCGCGGGTCCGGTCCGCGGCTCTTCCCCGAGGGCGCCGCGCCCGCCAACCTGTCGCTTACGGCGTCTGACTCGTACGAGAACGGTGTGATGTACCTCGCCTACCGACCGCAGGCGTAAGTAGCGCGCTCAGGCGGCGAGCGAGGCCACCGCGTCCGGGACGCCCTCCCGGGCGGTGGGGAAGCGGGGCGCCCAGCCGAGCTCGGCCTTGATCTTCGCGTTCGAGCTGCGCGCCGAACGGACCACGGCGCGGATCGGGTCGGCGCCGGCGGCCAGCCGCGCGACCCAGGCCGGGATCCTTCGCGGCGGCCCGACGCCGGCCGCCTCCGCGGTCAGGGCGACGAAGTCGTAGTAGCGCAGCGGCTCGTCGTCGACGACGTGGTAGAGCGAGCCCGCCGGGGCCCGCTCGGCGGCGTCGACGCAGGCGGCGGCGACGTCTTCGACCCGGACCACGTCCCACCAGTTGTCCCCACGGCCGATGACCGCGAAGCGACCCGGGCCGCGGACCCGGCCGACGATCTCCTCCTCAAACCAGCCGCCGGGCCCGTAGACGTGGCTCGGGCGGATGATCACGCTGTCGAGTCCGGACTCGCGGACCAGGCGCTCGCCCTCCTGCTTCGAGCGCCCGTAGGCCGTCTCGACCGGGAGCTCGGACGACTCGTCGAGCAGGGCGCCGTCGGCGTCGCCGGTGACCACCGTCGAGGTGAAGACGAAGCGCGGCGAGCCGGCGGCGGCGCACGCTTCGAGCAGCCGCCGCGTGCCGTCGACGTTGACCTCGTCGATCCGCGCCGGATCGCGCTGGGTGGCGATCTCGGCGGCGAGGTGGATCACGCACTCGGGTTCGGCCGCCGCCAGCGCTGCGTCGAGCGCCGCGGCGTCGCCGAGGTCGCCCGCCACAGGCTCGGTGCCCGCCGGCTCCGAGCCGGGCCGGCGAACGAGCGCCGCCACCGCGTGGTCGCGGGAGCGCAGCTCGAAGCAGACGGCCGCACCGAGGAACCCGCTGGCTCCGCTGACCAAGAACTTCACCGCCCGATCCTATGACGCTTTAGGCTGAGAGCAATGGCAATCTCCGGACGCGCCAGCGCCGAGATCGAGGCCCCGATCGAGGAGGTCTTCGCCGTCGCCGCCGACGTCGAGGGCTCGCCGCGTTGGCAGCCCGAGATCAAGCTCGCCGAGTGCGTGGAGCGCGACGACGACGGCCACCAGATCCTGGTCCGCACCGAGACCGACGGCAAAGTGCGGACGCTGAACTCGACGCTTCGCTTCGGCTACGACGACCCGGCCGCGATCAGCTGGGAGCAGACCGAAGGGGACCTGAAATCGGTGCGCGGCAGCTGGGAATTCGAGGCGCTCGGCGAGGACCGGACGAAGGCCACCTACTGGATGGAGGTCGATCTCGGGCGGATGCTCGGGATGCTGATCCGGGGCCCGCTGGTCGGCGTCTTGCGCGGTCAGTTGGTCGAGAGCATGCCGGGCAAGCTGAAACGCTTCGTCGAAGGCTGAACAGGCACGCCTGACGCTCATGTAATCGTGCCTTCCGGCCGATGGTTGGGAGGTGGAAAGTTCCCTGCAATCCCTGTTCCCGCTGATCAGCCGTCGCTTCCAGAGCTTCGCCGAGGCCTCGGACGCGGCTCTCGACGTGCTCGCCGGTGAAGTTCCGGGCGAGCTGGTGCTGGGCCAGATCGAGCCGGGTGACGACAAGCTTCGAGTCCTCGACGTCCGCGGCGCCTCGATCGTCGGGATCGAGCGCGGCAACATGCTGCCGCTGGCGCAGAAGAAGTCGGCGAACGGCCTCGGGCCCGACTCGACCGTGCTCGAGGGAGCCAACGGCATCGACGACCTCGACGCGGCCCACCTGCAGTCGCTCGGGCTGGGCGAGTGGGTCGCGCTGCCGCTGGAGATGAGCGACGGCGCCGTCGTCGGGATCATCGCAGCGCTCTCGCGGCGCCAGGGCGACTACGCCGCCGAGCACGTCGTCCTGCTCGGGCTTGCCGCCCGCCTGCTCTCCTATGAATGGGAACGCGTCCACACCCGCGCGACGCTGCGCGAGCTGCAGCAGCGGATCGGCGCCGCCACCAACGCCGACGCCGACACCGGACTGCACGACCGCGAGCACTTCCTTGGCCTGCTGCAGCGCGAGTGGAAGCTCGCCCGCCGTGGGACGGTCGAGACGATGACGGTCTGCTTCCGGGTCGACGCCGGCGGTGAGGCGCCCGGCTCGCCGCTCGCCGTGCTCGCGCTCAAGGATGCCGCCGAGGCCCTCGCCGGGGCCGCCCGCAGCACCGATCAGGTCGGCCGCGTCGGCCCGATGGAGCTTGGCGTGGCGATGATCGGCTGCGACGACAGCGCCGGAGTCGAGGCGCTCGCCCAGCGCTTCGCCCACGGACTCCGCAGGATCACCCACGGCCGCGCCGTGCAGGTGGCGATCTCCCACGGCGCCGTCGCGCTGAGCGAGACCGGTTCGCCCTCCGAGGCCCTCGAAGGGGCCGAGGCCATAGTCGACGAGGCGACCATCGCAGCGACAAGCGGGAGCGTGGCGTGAGCCTCGAGCTCCAAACCGCCGCCCCCGCCCAGACCCCGCAACGGTTCGCCGACCGTCAGGGCGTGAAGCCCGCGACGTCCCCCGACGGGCACTCCGGCTTTCTCGACGACGTGATCGTCGACCTCGGCCTCGCCACCCGGGAGCTCGTCGACGAGGCCGTGGAAGAGGGCCGCCAGACCGGCAAGGTCGCCGGCGACCTCCTGGTCGAGAGCGGCGCGATCACCGAGGAACAGCTGTCGATGGCAATCGCCGAGCGCAACGGGCTTCCGTACGTAGACATCTTCCAGTTCACCGCCGACGACGGCGCCGCGAGCCTCATCCCGCCCGATACCGCCCGCCGCTACCGCGCCCTGCCGATCGCCTTCGACGCCGACGGCGCGATCGTCGTCGCGCTCGCCGACCCGCTCGACGCGCTCGCCGTCTCCGACATCGGCGTGATCGCGCGCAGCGAGGTCCGTGTCGCCGTCGCCAGCGACGCCGGGATCGAGGCGCTGCTGCGCACACTGCCCCAGACGCAGCCGGTCCCGCTCGCGCCTCAGCCCGGCCTGGACGCGGACTGGAGCCCGCAGCCTGCGATCGCCGAGCCGGAGGGCTGGAACCTTGCGCAGTCGATCTCCTCTCCGGACCCGTTCGCCAATCAGGGCGAAGCGCCCGAGCCGCGGCGACCGTACGAGCCGATGGTCGAGCCCCAGCCCGAGACCGAGTTCCAGCCCGAGCCCGATTCGCGGCCCGTTGACTCCAGTGCGCTCGCGAACGTCTCGCCGGCGCTGGCGAGCCGGATCGAGGAGGTCATCGTCGCGGCTCTCGACGACCTCGCCGCGTCGGACGTCGAGCGGCTGCAGGCCCAGGTCGAGCGGTCCCAAATCGAGACTGAGCAAGCGCGCATGGAGGCGGAGCGTGCGCGCGAGGACGCCGAGCAGGCGCGCGGTGAGGTCGAGGCCCTCAGCCGCCGCCTCGAAGAGCTCGAGCGCCACGTGCAGCCGCCGGTACCGGTCGAGCCCGGCGCCTCCTTCTAGGCGCCTTCCGCCACCAGACGCTCGCCCAGGTCCCCCGCCGACCACGACTCCGCGACCCGGCGCTCGGCCTCACCGGCGGCGTCCGGCTCGACGATCGCAGCGATCGCGCCGACCAGCCGCGCAACCGGCCCGATGTCGGCGTTGACGCCCATCGTGCCGATCCGCCAGACCCGGCCCTTGAGCGGGCCAAGGCCGCCGGAGATCTCGATCCCATCCTCTTCCAGCAGCCTCCCCCGCACCGCCGCCTCGTCGATCCGCTCGCCGGGGACGACCGTGGTCAGCGCGTTGAGACGCCGCGCCGGGGCCACCAGCGGCTCGATCCCAAGCTCCGCGAGCCCGGCGAGCAGCGCATCGGCCGCCCGCTCGTGGCGCCGCCAGCGGGGCTCGAGCCCCTCCTCGTCGACGATCGCCAGCGCCTCGCGCAGGGCGTAGATCGTGTTCACGGGCGGTGTGTGGTGATAGACGCGCTCGCCCGCTGCCCAGTAGGCCAGGATCGCCTCGAGGTCGAAGCACCAGCTCGCCACCTTCGTCGCGCGCGCGCCGAGCCGCTCCCGGGCGCGGTCGCCGACGGTCAGCGGGGCCAGCCCCGGCGGGCAGTTGAGGCACTTCTGCGTGCCGCTGAACGCGACGTCGATGCCGAGCTCGTCGACAGCCAGGGGGTAGCCGGCCAGCGAGGTGACGCAGTCGACCAGCAGCAGGGCGTCGCGCTCGCGCACGAGCTCGGCGAGGCCCTCCAGCGGCTGCGCCACGCCGGTCGAGGTCTCGCCGTGGACGATCGCCAGCGCGGCCGCCCCGGGCTCCAGGGCCGCCGCCAGCGCGTCACGGTCCACCGCCGTCCCCGGCTCGGCGTCGACCCGCACCACCTCGGCGCCGAGGCGCCCGGCCGCGTCGGCGATCCGCGCGCCGAAGATCCCGCAGACCCCGACCACGAGCCGGTCGCCGGGCTCGAGGAAGTTGACGAGCATCGCCTCCATGCCGGCGCTGCCGGTCCCGGAGACGGGAAATGTGGCGGCGTTCTCGGTCCGCATCGCCCGGCGCAGGAGCTCGTTCGCCTCGTCGGTGAGCGCCAGGAACGCCGGGTCGAGGTGGCCGATCGTCGGGGCGGCCATCGCCTCCAAGATGCGCGCCGGGACCGTGCTCGGCCCCGAGCCCATCAGCAGCCGTTCGGGCAGGTCCATGGGCGGACTCTACGAATGTATGTTGCGGACCGATGCACCAGAGAAGGAAACGACCTGCCTCGATCGCCGGCCGGGCGCTGCTCGGCGGCGCCCTCGCGTGCGCCGTCCTCGCCGGCCCCACGGCCTCGGCGAGCCCGGCGCCCGAGCCGTCCTCGCCGGCGGCGACGGCGTTTCCCTCACAGCTCTCGCGGATCGCCGCCGTGCGCGTCTATCAGGGCGGTGCCTGGGTGCTGCCGGGCGAGAACGCACGCAGCGTCGGCCGCGCGCTCGCGTCCCTGGAGCCGACCTGGGCCTCGAGCCTGCTCCGCTTTCAGAAGAACGAGCCCGTGACCGGCGCGGAGGTCAAAGCCTGGAACACGATCACGGACATGGTCCGCGACACCACTCCCGCCGCTGAGTTCGGGATCGAGCTCAATTCACTCGAGTACCAGAAGCCGAGCCAGATCGTGACGATGATGAGCAAGATCCGGACGCGGTTCGACAACGACGGCTGGATGATGGACTTCTACACGCCCGCCTACCGGCGCTTCCCGAAGGCCGTCCAGGCGGCGATCGCGGACGCGCACGACAACGGCGAGTGGATCGGCGGCAACGCCTTCGGCCTCTCCGACGGTCCCAAGGTGCCGCCGGGCTCCGACTTCATCGCCGTCCAGGACTTCGACTTCCAGATCGACCTGCCGGCGGTCCGCAAGCTCGCCGAGCAGGCGCCCGTCGTCTATCACCTGGGCAACACGCCGCAGCTGGCCCAGAGCGACGGGTGCCAGTGGATCAACAAGCTGACCACGGCCGGGCGCGCGGCCTTCCTCAAGCGCCGCGCCGGCCAGCAGGCCACCTACAACTTCCACATGTCCTACCCGGTCCTCTTCCCCGAGTGCCAGCGGCACCGCGACCAGCCCAGTCAGGAGCTGATCGCCTACAACGCAACCCGCGACCAGCCGATGATGCAGACGATCGGCCGGCTGATGGATCAGTTCACTAGGCAATAGGGTCCATCCGACGCCGCTTCGAGAGGAGGCCCGGATGACGACCAAGCAGACCCGCCTCGATCAGGCCCTGGTCGGCGACCTCGAGCACTGGGAGGACGGGCCGCCGCACGAGCTGTTCAAGCGGATGCGCGCCGAGTGCCCCGTGCACTGGTCGGAGGGGATCACCCAGTTCCCGGCCGAGGACGGCTTCTGGTCGATCACGAGGCTCGAGGACATGCACACGGTCAGCCACGACTGGCAGACCTACTCCTCCGAGCGGGGCGGGATCACCGCGCTGACCGACTCCGTGATCCCCCTGGAGCTGATCCAGGCGATGTTCATCGGCATGGACCCGCCCAAGCACGACCGCCTCAAGCAGCTGTTCCAGCGCGGCTTCACGCCGCGGCGGATCGCCGAGCACGAGGACGCGATCCGCGAGATCACGGTCGGCGCGCTCGAGGGACTGCGCGAGCGCGGGACCTGCGACCTGGTCACCGACGTCGCCCAGCCGGTCGTCTCGCGGGTGATCGGCAGCTTCATGGGGATCCCGCCCGCCGACGACGTGATCTGGGCCCGGCTGATGAACAACGCCCTCGGGGCCGGCGACCGCGACACCCGCGGCGAGGACACGAACCTGATCATGGAGGAGGACGTGCCGGAGATCTTCGAGCGCTGCAAGGCGCTGATCGAGGAGCGCCGGGAGAGCCCGACCGAAGACCTGACCAGCGTCCTCGTGCACGCCGAGCTCGACGGCCACGGGCTGGAGGAGCACGAGATCGTGATGGGCTTCTTCCTTCTGATGGCGGCCGGCAACGACAGCACCAAGGCGACCTACTGCAGCGGCATGCGGGCGCTGCTGGAGGACCGCGCCCAGTGGCAGCAGCTGCTGGACGACCCCTCGCTGGTGGCCGGGGCGGTCGAGGAGTCGCTGCGGATGTTCCCGGCCTTCTCCCACTTTCGCCGCACCGCAACCCGCGACATCGAGCTCGGCGGGCAGCAGATCAAGGAGGGCGACAAGGTGGTGATGTGGTACGTGGCGGCGAACCGCGACGAGGAGCGGTTCTCCGATCCCGACACCTTCGACGTCACCCGGACGCCCAACGACCACCAGGCGTTCGGCGCCGGCGGCCGCCACTTCTGCCTCGGGGCGGCGCTCGCCCGGCTCGAGCTGCAGGTCCTGTTCGAGGAGACCGTCGCCCGTTACCCGGAGATCGAGCTCGACGGGACGCCCGTGCCCGTCGTCTCGCCGTTCATCAACCAGCTCGCCACCCTGCCGGTGCGGCTGAGCTGACGTGTACGAGACGATTCTCTACGACGCCGACGGCGCCGTCGCGACGATCACGCTCAACCGCCCCGAGTCGCTGAACACGATCGTCCCGCCGATGCCCGACGAGGTCGAGGCGGCGGTCCACCGCGCGATCCGCGACCCGGCCGTGAAGGTGATCGTCGTCCGCGGAGCCGGCCGGGCCTTCTGCGCGGGCTACGACTTCAGCGAGGGCTTCCGTCACTGGGGTGACCTCGTCGCCACCGACGGCGAGTGGAACCCCGGCAAGGACTTCATCGGCACCACCTCGCAGGCGCTCGCGCCGACGCAGAAGTTCATGAGCATCTGGCGCTCGCCGAAGCCGGTGATCGCCCAGGTGCACGGCTGGTGCGTCGGCGGCGGCAGCGACTTCGCGCTCTGCGCCGACCTCGTGATCGCCAGCGAGGACGCCCAGATCGGCACCCCGTACTCGCGCCTGTGGGGCGCCTACCTGTCGGGGATGTGGATCTACCGCCTCGGGCTCGCGAAGGCCAAGGAGCACGCGCTCAGCGGCCGGCCGCTGTCGGGCAAGCGCGCCGCCGAGATCGAGCTGATCAACGAGGCCGTCCCCTTCGAGCGGCTCGAGGAGACGGTGCGCACGCGCGCAGACGAGCTCGCCTCGCTGCCGCTGGCCCAGCTGGCGGCGATGAAGCTGATGGTCAACCAGGCCTACGAGAACATGGGCCTCGCCTCGACCCAGACCCTCGGCTCGATCCTCGACGGGATCATGCGCAACATCCCCGAGGCCAAGGAATGGATCGAGCGCGCGGCCACCGAGGGCGTGCCGGCGGTGGTCGCCGAGCGCGACGGCCCCTTCGGCGACTACAGCCAGGCGGACTCGGAGAACAAGCCCAACCCCGAGAACGTGATCCGTCCCTAGTTCCCGTCCGGCGATCCGTCGCGAAGTCCGGCTCGAGCGATGCTCATCAGCAGTCCGACCACCTCTTTCCTGGGGACCTCGGGGCGCTCGAGCCACCAGTTGGCGAGCGACTCACCGGCCCCGACGAAGGCCTCGGCAAAGGCCTCGCTCGCGAAGCTTCGCGAGACTCCCCTTGCCATGCGGTCTCGCAGGGAGGCGAGTTCGGCGCTCAACGGTCCGCCGCGGCTTGCGGCCTCGCGGTAGAGAACGGCCCAGCCGGGGCGATGGCCGTCGACGTAATCGAAGAACGCCTCGATTCCCGCGCGCAGTCGCTCCTCGGTTGTACTTCCTGCCCGTGGGGCCGCCCGCATGCTGTCGAGGAGGGCGGCGCCCGAACGCTCGAGATAGGCCACATAGAGTCCTTGCTTCGAGCCGAAGTAGCTGTAGAGCATCGGCTTGGAGATCTCGGCGGCGGCCGCGATCTCGTCCATGGACGTCCCCGCGAAGCCGCCTGCGGCGAAGGCTGCCCCGGCGGCGTCGAGCATGGACTCCTCGCGCTCGGCGCGGGGGACTCGGCGTCGGGTGGGCGGGGCGCTCGAGGCCATCGTTTGATATTACTCTAGAGTAAGGTTACTTAAAAGTAGGAACGAGCCGAGGAGATCAATTGAGCCACGAATTCGTAGATCAGATGATGGAGAAGACGAAGGCGGGAGAGTTGCGATCGCCCGTCTCGGAAACGCTCGACATGCACCTGATCGACTTCGATCGCGGCAAGGCGACCTACGAGATGCCCGCGCAGGAGGGATTGGGCAACGCGCTGGGCGTGATCCAGGGCGGCGTCGCCACCGCGCTCGCCGACGCCGCGATGGCGGCCGCCACGACGACGATCCTCACCGACGAGGAGATCAAGCAGAGCGCGATCACGACGATTGACATTTTCGCGCGCTTCATCCGGCCGGTGAACGTCAAGGACATCGAGCGCATGCGCGCCGAGGCCGAGGTCGTGAGGGCTGGCGGCCGCCTGGTCTGGGCCGAGGCGGAGGTGTTCGCCGACGACAAGCTCGTAGGGAAGTTCGCGGCTACCGGAATCCGGGTTTCGTTTGATCCACAGGCCTACCTCTCCGAGCGCGGGGGCGCCGATGCCTGAGCGCGGCGAGGAGGTGATGGGCCGTTTCGTCGGCCCTGAGAACGTCGATCGCGGCCGCGCCTTTCTCGAGGCGCTGGATCCGGAGTTTCACCGCTACGTCGTCGACTTCGTCTACGAGGACGTCTACGCGGGCGAGACGCTCGACCCGAAGACCCGCGCGCTCTGCACGATCTCGATGCTCGCGTGTCTCGACCAGCAGCTCCAGCTCGGCGTCTACGTGCGAGCCGCCGTGCGAAACGGAGCGAGTGAGGAGGAGGTCCGTGAGGTGCTGCGCCAGGTCGCCGTCTACGCCGGCTTCCCGAGCTCGTGGAACGCCCTCGAGACGATGCGCAAAGCCCTTGCGGACTTCGACCCGGACGAGGTGCAGACATGAGCTTCGGCTTCGAGCTCACCGAGAAGCAGATCGAATTGCGCGACAGCACGCGGAGGTTCGCCCGCGAGCAGATCCGCCCAGCGGCGGATCGCTACGACAGAAACCAGGACGAGTTCCCCTGGCCGGTGCTCGAGGAGGCTGCCGCCGCGGGCCTCTACAACTGGGAGCTCTACGCGGAGCTCTCGACCGATCCAACCGGCCTTTCGCTGCCGATCCTGATGGAGGAGCTGTTCTGGGGCTGCGCGGGCCTCGGTCTTTCGATCGTGATGCCGGCGCTCGCGTTGGCCGCGATCCGCCAGGCCGCCACGGACGAGCAGCTCGCCCGCTGGGCTCCGGAGTGCTTCGGCACTCCGGGTGACCTCAAGCTAGCCGCCCTCGCGGTCACCGAACCGAGCGGCGGCAGCGACGTGCGCTCGATCCAGACCCAGGCCCGCCGAGATGGCGACGACTGGGTCATCGACGGTCAGAAGGTGTTCATCGGAAACGGCGGGATCGCCGACGTCCACGTCGTGGTCGCCACCGTCGACCCCGATGCGGGCCATCGCGGGCAGGGTGTCTTCATCGTTTCCAAGGGCACCCCCGGGCTGAAGCTTCTGCGCAAACTCGACAAGCTCGGCTGCCGAGCGACCCACACCGGCGAGATCCTGTTCGAGGACTGCCGGGTGCCGGGCGAGCAGCTGCTCGGCGGGGTCGATCGCCTTGAGGAGCGAATCGCCAAAGGACGTGCGGCCGAGCAGGGCAAGGCGCCGCCGGCGAACACAGCCGATGAGGGTGGCGCGGAGGCGGCTGTTCAGCGACGCAGCTCGGCCGCCCTCGGAGCGTTCGAGCGCACCCGCCCGATGGTCGCCGCCCAGGCGATCGGCATTGCCCGGGCCGCACTCGAGTTCGCGCGCGATTACGCCGCCTCGCGCGAGGCGTTCGGCCAGCCGATCATCGAAAACCAGGGTGTCTCGTTTCCACTTGCCGATCTGGCGGCGGACATCGATGCGGCGCGGCTGCTGACCTGGCGCGCAGCCTGGATGGCGGCCCAGCGCATCCCCTTCGAGAACGCCGAGGGCTCGATGAGCAAGCTCAAGGCCTCCGAGGTCGCTGTCCGAGCCACCGAGCAGGCGATCCAGACCCTCGGCGGCTGGGGTTACATCAAGGACTTCCCGGTCGAGAAGTGGTACCGCGACGCCAAGCTCTACACGATCTTCGAGGGTACGAGTGAGATCCAGCGTCTCGTGATCGGCCGGGCGTTGCGGGCCACCGCCAACACCGAGCCGCTGGACCAGCGGCTGAAGACCCCGCGGTAGTTCCCACTAACGCGCCCGGCACGATTCGAACGTGCGACCTCCCGGTTCGTAGCCGGACGCTCTATCCGCTGAGCTACGGGCGCTTGATACGCGGAGTCTAGGGGCGGCGCGGCGGCCTAGTCGCCGGAATCGGTGAGCAGGTCCTGGGCGAAGGTGCCGACCTTCGTGCTCGACGCTTCGGCGAGCAGGCTCGGCAGGCCGAACAGGTACTCGGCCGACTTGAGCAGCGAGTAGGGCGTGAAGTTGGTCGTGTTCGTCGCCCCCGGCTCGGCGTAGCGGGAGAGGACCAACGCCCCGGTTCGCAGCGGATCGTCCTCGCCCGGCAGCGTCCTCGCCGCCGGCGGCGCGTCGGCGGTGTCGCCGGCGGCCGGGTCCGCGGGGACCGGGTTGGACTCGCCGAACGTGATCACGATCGCGCCGTCCTTCTTGTAAGCGGCCGACTTCTGGATCTTGGGGATCCACTCCCGCAGGAACTCGTCGGCGCGCTCGGGGCCGTCGGCCTCGCCTTCCGGGCAGCGGCCCGGGGCGCCCGAGTCGCAGAGGTCGGGGACGATGAACGAATAGCCCGTCGTCGTCGAGGCGGTCTTCAGCGCGTCGTCGAGCTCCTCCAGCGGCACGTCGTTGATCGTGCAGGCGCCGAGGTCGAGCAATGAGTGGAAGTAGGCGAACGGGTTGCGGGTCGGCGTGTAGCCGGCCTCGGTGACCTCGAACGGGGTCCCCGCGACCGGGCGCACGCAGCTCTTCGGGTTGCCGAGGTCGTCCTCCATCCCGGCAACGTAGGCGTGCCAGGTGACCCCGGAGCTGTTGAGCTGATCGGCGAGGGTCAGCGCCTGCACCGGGTAGACGCAGCCTTTGCCCTCGACCCGCCCCTTCGGGTCGAGGTCCGAGGCGCTGGCCGGGAACTCGTCGTAGCCGGGGCAGTCGTCCTCGGTCAATTTGTTCGGCGGCTGGCCGCTGATCGCGGCGACGTAATTGGGCAGGCTGTTGGCGGTCAGCAGCGCGTAGTTGGAGAGCAGCTCGCCCTGCGGGCGCAGTGTCTGCGACAGATACGGCATCTGCGAGGTCTCGCCGAAGGTCCGTTCGTAGCCCGGGCTCGAGAGCGAGATCACGAACACGTGCTTGACCCGGGTCGGGTTCGCGGTCGGTGCCGGGGTCGTCGGCTCCGGATCGGGCTCGGTGGGGGTGGTCGTCTCGGTCGGCGTGGTGGTGGTCGTCGTCTGCGTCGGCGGCGCGGTCGTGGCCGGCGACGCAGACGGGCCCGGCGCGGCGGCCCGGGGCGCGCCCGCTGACGGGATCGGCGGGGGCGGCGGGATCGCCGGGCCGGAGCCGGTGCCGGCGGTGGCGCCGTCGGCCGCCGCGGGCGTCTGCGCCTGGCCCATCGCGCTGCCCACCAGCGCCGCCCAGGTGCCCGCGCCGCCGCCGGTCAGCGCCGCGCCGATGATCGCCGAGGTGGCGATCGTCGACGACGCCGCCAGCACGCGGAAGCGGTTGCCATCGACGCCCTGGGCGACCTCGACCAGCCGTCTGGCGACGCCGCGGAGCATCAGCCCGGGGTCACCGGGGAGCCGCACTGCGCGCAGAACCGCGTCCCGTGCGAGTAGGGGGCGCCGCAGCCGCAGATTCCGGCCGCGCCCGTGCGCTCGAGCTCCAGCGCCCGCTCGACCGACATCAGCTCCGCGTCGACGCGCTGCAGCTCGGCCGCCTTGCGGGTGAGCACGTCCATGCGCACGTGGTCGCGGATCGCCATCTCATAGAAGGCGCCCCCGAGGTCGGCCTCCATGACCGTGAACTTCTCCACCAGCCGGTCGCGCTGGGCGCGCAGCTCGGCGAGGTCGGCGGCGTGCGCCGGGGACCGCTCGGCCGGCTGGGGAGGCCCCGACGCGGGCGGGCGCGCCCGCGGGCGCGGCTTCGTCGAGGCGACCAGCCGGGCCCGCAGGTCGGATGTGGCGAACCTCCCCACGTCAGTCTCCCGCGCCCGTCGGCAGCGGCGGGGCGTTGTTGGGATCGCCGCCGACCGGGATCACGTCCGGCAGCTGCTGCTGCGAGTCGGTGTAGTCCTCGCCCTGCTGGTTGGCGATCTGGTTGACGATGTCGGTGCTCTGCTGGATCTCCTGGTCGGTGGGCGGCGGGGCGCCGGCGACCTGGTGGACGTCGCCGTGGCTCGAGTGGGCGATCACCTTGCCGCCACCGCCGGCGGTGGCGGCGGAGCCGTCGGCGCTTGCGGCGGAGCTCGTCACCCCGATCACCGTGGCGTCGGGGAAGTCCTTCTTCAGCCCGCCGAGCGCCTTCTGGGCCTCCGCCTTGCTGGAGAACTCACCCGAGTAGAGGATGTAGTCCTGCTGGCCCTGGTCGGGCGTGGTGCGGAAGTCGCCCGGGTTGATGATCCCGACGTCCTTGGCGCCCTTGCCCTCGGCATCGCTCTTCGCCGAGTCGGCCGCGGCCTGGTCGGTGCCGTCGATCGGCAGTGCGTCGAGCTTCACGGTGAAGCCCTTGTCGAGCGAGAAGTCGCTCGACAGCAGGGCGCTCGACTTGTCGGCGACGGCGGTCGAGTCGCCGCCGGTCGAAGCCACCGCGCCCCCGTTGCCGTCGCGCAGCGCGTCGAGGATCGCCTGCTCGTCGGGGCTGGATCCGCCTCGCCCGACCATCACCCCGACGGCGACGGCGATCGGCAGCAGGGCGAAGAAGAACACCGCCGCCGTCCTCGTCGACGAGACCGACGGCGTCCCCCCCGCTCCGGCCGGCGCCGGGGCAACGGCCGAACGCCGGCGCTGGCGACTGGCGGCGGCGAAGTAGCGCGACGCAGGGTTGGCGGCCCCGGCGCTGCGAGCCCCGCAGTTGACGCAGTAGCGCTGCTGGCGGTCGAGCGGGGCGCCGCACTGCTCGCAGGGCTCGAACGGCCCGACCGAGACGAGCGTCGCCGGGGTGACCGGCAGGGCGCTGGGCTGCGGCTGGTCGATCGTCTGGCGGGGCTGGTTCATCGTCGCTCCTTCGCTCGTTATCCGAAGATCGTTGGGGGTGCGGAGACGTGCAGGTCGGCGCCGTCGGCGTCCCCGACCAGCCTCAGCGCCACGTGGGCGCTGTCGCCGGCCTCGAGGTCGCCGACCGAGGCACGCCCGGCGGCGACGTAGCCGCCGTCCTTCTGCGCCCAGGCGTAGACGGCGAGGTCGTACTGGGGCAAACCGGTTTGGTTGGAGACCGTCGCCTCGACCTTGCCGGCCGAGGAGTCGATCCCGCTGATCGCGAGCTGCGGCAGCTGGGTCGCGGTGGCGACCGGCGGCGAGGGGGCGACGCCGACCTTCGCGAACGCCTTGCCGGACTTGGGTAGCTCGTCCTTGCTCGTGTAGACCCACGTCGTCTGCTCGCCGGGGGCGAGCGCCGGGATGTGAGCCTGGAAGTAGGGACCCTTGTCCTCGTTGAGGAGCACGTCCTTGCCGTCCGCGGTTCGCACGCCGACGATCACCGGGAGGTCGTTGACCGGCTTGTCGGAATCGTTGTGCAGCGTCACCGCGATCGCCGCCTCGCCGTCCCCTTCGAGCAGCGAGGCGTCGACGACGTCGACGTCCCTGTCGACCTGCTTCACCTTGATCCCCTCGCGGCCGGCGAGGATCCGCGCCGAGCGGATGTGCAGGCGCGCGGCCTTGTCCTGGGTCGTGTCGCAGCCCGCGACCGCGGCCGCTGCGAGCACGCACGCGACCGCGATGCCGGCCCTGATCGGGGGGCTAGCCGAAGGCACCGCTGACGTACTCCTTCGTCCGCTGCTCGCGCGGCGAGCCGAACATCCGCTGGGCGGGGGCGTACTCGACGAGGTCGCCGAGGTACATGAAGCCGACGTGGTCGGCGACCCGGAAGGCCTGCTGGAGGTTGTGGGTGACGATCACGACGGCGACGTCGTCGCGCAGCTTCACGATCAGGTCCTCGATCACCTTGGTGGAGTTCGGATCGAGCGCCGAGCAGGGCTCGTCGAGCAGCAGCACCTCGGGCTCCGCGGCAAGCGCGCGGGCGATGCAGAGGCGCTGCTGCTGGCCGCCGGAAAGCTTCAGCGCCGGGTGGTTGAGGTTGTCCTTGACCTCCTCGAAGAGGCCGGCGCGCTCGAGCGCCGACTGCACCTTCGGCGCCAGGTCGCGCTTGCGCCCCCGCCTCGAGCCCTGCTCGCGCAGGACGTAGGCGATGTTGTCGAAGACGCTCATCGGGAACGGGTTCGGCTGCTGGAAGACCATCGTCACCCGGCGCCGCAGCGAGGTCGGCTCGAGCGTCGTGATGTCGACCCCGTCGAGCGTGATCCGGCCGCGCAGCGAAGCGGTGCGGGTGAGCTCGGTGAGCCGGTTGAGCGACCGCAACAGGGTCGTCTTGCCGCATCCCGAGGGGCCGATCAGGCCCAGCACCTCGCCCTGGCGGATCGGCATCGAGACCTGCTTGACGGCGAGCTTGTCGCCGTAGAGCACGTCGAGGTTCTCGATCTCCATCCGCGGGATCGCGACCTGGGCCGCGGGCAGGCGCCGGTGGCCGTTGCCGTTGCTGTCGACGAGCGCCCTCTGCGGCGGGACCTCGCGGGCCGCCGGCGGATCGTCCAGATCCAGCCTGCGCACGGGGGGCGGGGTCAGGAACTCCATGTTCCAACCTTTCTCGCTCGCCGGTGAACGACGTCCACGGCGAGGTTGAGGATCAGGACCATGACCAGGAGCACGAAGGCGGCCGCATAGGCCTTCTCCGGCTGGTTCAGGTCGCCGGTCGGTGAGTTGGCGTAGACGAAGCTGGTCAGCGTGCTGCCGGTGCCCTTGAGGGTGCTGAAGGGCCAGATGCCGTCGGTCGGGCTGAGGTTGACCGTGGCGCCGAGCAGGACCACGATGATCGCCGTGTCGCCGATGATCCGCCCGAGCCCGAGCATCGCCCCGGTGGCGACCTGGGGCCGGCTGGCCGGCAGCAGGATCCGCCGAGTCGTCGCGGCCTTCGTCTTGCCGACCGCATACGACGCCTCGCGCACGTGCTGGGGGATCGCCTGCAGGCCCTCGCGGGTCGAGCCGACGATCAGCGGCAGGGCGACCAGCGCGAGCATCGCCGCGGCGGCGAAGAAGGAGCGGCCGAAGACGATCCCCTCCTCGGTGCGCTGGCTCAGGAACCCGAGCAGCTGACTGGAGAAGATCACCGTCCCGAACAGCGCCAGGACGATCGACGGGATGCCGGCGATCGCCTCGATCGTCGACTCGGCGACCCGCGCCAGCGCCGCCGGCTGGCCGTACTCCGAGAGCCAGACCGCGATCGCGACGCCGGCCGGGAGGGCGATCGCCATCCCCATCACGCCGAGCAGCACGGTGCCGATCAGCGGATCGAGGATGCCGCCCGTGGTCGCCTGGCTGAATCCCTGCTTCGGGGCCGTGGTCAGGACGTCGAGGTTCACGTACTTGATCCCCTGGACGAGGAAATAGACGACGATCGCCACGGCGATCGCGCAGAAGGCGAGCCCGAGGAACCAGCAGAAGGCGAGCCCGATCCGGTCGCTCAGCGACCAGGCGGCGCTCGACTCGCGGGCCTCCATCAGCCCATCCCCGTCTGGCGTCGCAGCGCCCTGCGGGCGGCCCAGCCGCAGAGCGAGAACATCCCGGCCGAGAACAGCAGCACGGCGGCGATCGCGAAGATCGTCGCGTTCGCCGGCTTCGAGCCGAGCTGATCGATGTTCTTGATGATCGACGGCGCCAGCGGGCGCGACGGCTCGACGAAGAAGATCATCCCGTCGGCGGGGTTTGGCGAGAAGGCGACCGAGCCCGAGACCATCGCCAGCATCACCGCCTCCCCCAACGCTCGCGCGGTCGCCAGCACGGTGCCGGCGACGATCGCCGGGCGCGCGGTGCGCACGCCGATCTTCCAGATCGTCCGCCAGCGGTTGACACCGCAGGCGAGCGAGCCCTCGATCCACCCCGGCCGCACCGCCCGCAGGCCGTCGGAGAAGATCGAGATCATGATCGGCGCGATCATGATCGTCAGGATCAGCGTCGCCGCGACGACGCTGTAGCCGCTGAGCGAGATCACGCCCGCGACCGAGGCCTTCGACGCCTCGGAGATCAGGTGGTTGCCGATGAAGGGGACGATCACCAGCACGCCCAGCAGGCCGTAGATCACCGAGGGCACGCTGGCCAGCAGGCGGACCACCGGCTGGAGGATGTTGCGCATCCACTCCGGCGCGAACTCGACGATGAAGACGGAGACGAACAGCGAGCTGATCACGGCGAAGAAGACGGCGCCGCCGGTGATCAGGAAGGTGCTCCAGATCAGCGGCCAGGCGTGGAAGGTCCAGACGTAGTTGCCGCCCGCCTGCCCGGAGAGCGAGATCTCCTGGAACTGGTTGTCGACGTTGCCGCCGGCGCTGAACCAGGCGAGCCCGTTGTGGGCAAACGACGGCCAGGCGCGCACGAAGACGGTGACGACGATCGCCAGCAGCAGGACCATGAAGCCGATCACCACCGCGCGCAGCCACAGCTCGACCGCGCGGTCGGATGAGCGCGGCGGCGCACCGGCGAGGGCCTGCTCCTCGGGGTCGAGGAGCAGGCCCTCACTCAGCGTGTACGAGGACACGTTCGAGCTTTCCTTCTGCCCGAGTGCCTGTGCCTACGCGCCCTTGTTGAAGGCGGCGACGCCGCCGGCCTTGTTGATGACCTTGCCGGCCTGCTTCGAGGTCCGCGCCCAATCGACGAACTTCTGCACGTCGGGGTTCGGGTTGTCCGTCGGCAGGACGAGGAAGATGTAGCGCGAGAGCGGGTACTTGAGCGACTTCACCTTGCTCGCCTTGCACTTGACGCCGTCGACGGCGATGGGCCTGACGCCCTTGCCCTGCCACGCGAGGCCGGCGTAGCCGATCGCGTTCGGGTCCCGCTTGACGGCGTTGATCACCAGGCCGTCGGAGGTCAGGGCGTTGACGTTGGAGCCGGGCGGCTCGTTGTTGAGCACCGCCTGGAGGAAGAAGTTGTAGGTCCCTCCGTTGGTGTCTCGGCCGACCGCGTCGATCGTCGTGGTCAGGTTCGAGCCGGGCACGTCAGCCCAGTTCGTGACCACGCCGTGGTAGACGTCGCGCAGGAGCGGGATCGTGATCCCGTTCACCTGGTTGCTCGGGTGGACGTCGATGCAGAGCCCGTCCAAGTACATCTTGACGTAGGTCGTTCCCGCGTCGCTGGGGAGCGGCGAGCGGGCCTGGCCGGCGAACTGGCTGGTCCCGTTCTGCACGTCCTGGACGCCGGCGTTGCCGCCGTTGGCCGTGTAGACGAACTTGATGTTCTTGTGCAGCTGCTCGTAGGTGTGGAACAGGGCCGTGAGCACCGGCTGCGCAGCCACCGAGCCCGACCCGATCAGGGTCGTCGCGGAGGCGGCCGCCGGCATGGCGAGTCCGAAGATCGCCGCCATCGTGGCGGCGAGAACCTTGACTTTCACTTCGTGTCCTTTCGTGCTGAGTGGTGGTGGTCCGTCCGTGAGTCGGGGGATGCTAGCACCTTTAGATCTTTGTTGGTAGGTTTACTAGGGAAAGGACCCACCACTACACGGAGGACCCGTGATCACCACTCTCAGAGACGCCAAGTACCTTCGATATGCGGCCGTCGCCGCCCCGCTCGCGATCGTCATCGCGGTCGCGATTTCGGTCGCGCCGTCGTTCGCGGGCTCCACGTTCCTGACCGCCAAGCAGGCGGAACGGACCTACTTCGACAAGGCGGCCACGAAGGCGAGGTTCGCCGAGAAGAGCGAGCTACCGCAGCAGCCGATCGAACGGCTGATGACCAGCACCGTCGACTTCGGCCCGGTCTACTCGAAGACGCCGTTCGACATCCCCGGCGCCAGGGCCGTGTTCCAGACCGACAGCACGACCGACGTCGTGGTCACGTTCTCGGGCGAGGCGACGTGCGTCGCCACCAACGAGGGGACGGGCTGCCCGATCCAGGTCACGATCGACGGCTCGCCCGCGGGGGTGGGGAAGGTCAACTTCCTCACCTCGAGCGCCGACCCGCAGCCCAAGGAGACGGTTCACACCGTCGTCCAGACCGGCGTCGTGACCGCCGGCCAGCACGACATCCGGGTTCGTTACGCCGGCGCGACCGATGCCTCGGTCGGGCTCAAGCTGCTCGACTGGAACCTGGTCGTCCAGGCCTACCCGGGCCCGGACGTGGTCGAGGAGGGATAGCTACTTCTTCCTCTTCAGCTTCACCTTCGCCGACTGGGTGGCCGCGAGGCCCCCGGTCGGCGTGAAGGTGATCTTGGCCGTGACCTTGGCCTTGCCCTTCTGCTTCAGCTTCTTCTTCGTCTTCCCCTTCGGGATCACCTTGAGCTTGAAGTTGCCCGCCGCGCCGACCGGCTTCGCCGCGCTCGCCGGACGCTGACTCTTCAGGTCCTTCCCGCTGAGCTTCAGCTCGCCCGCTCCCGGCACGCTCACGGTGACCGTCGCGGTGCCCTTCTTCTTGTTCACCTTCTTCTTGCCGATCGTGAACCCGTTCGAGGGGCAGCCGTCGGCGGTGGTCAGGTCCGCAACCGTGGGGCAGGCGTCGGAGTTGTCGGCGACGCCGTCCTTGTCCGCGTCGGCGCAGCTCGGCACCTTGAAGTTGCCGATCGCGGTGTGCCAGGCGTTCACCGAGGTGACGGGGTAGAACTCGTTCGTGTACCAGAACGTGCACTGGTCGCTCGGGTCCACCGACATCGCGCTGTAGTCGCCCCAGCGGTCGAAGGTGCTCGTCTGCGAGCCGGTCCCGGCCTCCATCACCTGCTCGCTTCCCATCGCCCCCGCCGGATCGGTCGGAGCGCGGGTCGCGTAGCGGATGCTCGGGAAGGCGCTCGACGAGGAGGCCGAGTAGCCGAGGCCGATGTTGCCCTCGACGTCGATCGAGATGCTCCCCATGAAGCGGTTGAGGCCGCCGCCCGGATCGTAGGTCCCCTCCTGGAACAGGCCCCAGCCGGCCCCCGTGTTGCGGAGCTCGAACCAGCGGATCGCTGCTCCGGGCCCCGCCGGCGAATCCGCCGACGCGCTGCCGCCGCCGACCGTGAAGTCGCCGACCAGCGCCGCGTGGTCGCCGAACTGGCGGTAGGTGAAGCGCTGCATCGGCCATTCGCTGACCGCGTCGACCATCTGCGCGGTGCCGCTCTGCGGGATGCAGCTGAGGTCGAAGAACCCGCAGACCGTGTACGTGTAGGGCGTGACCGGGAAGGACCCGATCATCGCGAAGGTGCCCGGCGGGCTGGCGAAGTTCGGCGTCAGCTGGAAGAGCTCGATCCGGTCGGGGCCGCCGCCGTGGAAGACGTCGTCCTTGAAGGTGTAGAAGAGCCCGCCGTCGGTCGAGGCCGGGTCGCGGACCCCGTCGACGTCCGCGGGCATGAGGAAGTTGCTCTGGCCCGGGAAGCGCACCGCGGTGGCGGTCGGATCGCCGGCGAGCATCTTCGCGCGGTCCAGCGCGTAGGCCGTGTAGGTGCTCTCGTTGGTGCTGACGTAGTAGCCGCTGGGCCAGACGCCGACCTTGAAGTAGTCGGGGAACTCAGGGGTCGGGAAGTCGTAGGTGAAGTAGGCCCCGGCCGGATCGGGCGTCCGGGAGACGGCGAAGCACATGTGGAACGGCCCCGGGCCGCCGTCGTCCTTGAACTGGGCGAGCACCCAGCGGTCGGCGATCGGGTCGTATTCGATGTTCGGGTCGCCGTCGTTGTCGGGGTTGCAGGGGCCGGCCGGGAACAGGCTCGAGAGCTCGAACGCCGGCGTCAGCAGGGTGCCGGTCTTGTTGTAGATCGCGACCTTGGTCGCGTTGACGACCTGGACGTAGTTGTTGGGGCCGACGTCGCCGTTGGTGTCCGGCGGCGTGCAGCCGCCGCAGGCGAACGGGTTCGACATGCCCTCGAAGACCGGGCCCGGCGCCGGCGTCCGCGAGCCCGCGGCCCCGGAATCCGCGGCCAGCGGATCGACCGGCACCGAGCCGCGGTTGCGGGTCGCGCGCACGCCGGCGTCGCCCTCGCCGGCGAGCGGGTTGACGCGGCCGATCGGCCGGCCGGGGCTCGCACCGTCGGACGGGCCGAGGCCTCGGACCGGCTTGCTGACCCCGAAGCCCTGGGCGTGGATCACGGTCGGCTTCGAGGCGGCGGAGGCGGAGGCCGCGACGAGCAGGCTAAGGACCACGAGCAGGACGAGCGAGATGCCCCTCCACCGACCTCTGGTCATCACGGCCTCCTGCTCGGTCGCCCTTCCCCTACGTCGCGACCCTTTCACAAATCGGGGCGACGGGCAAGGACTCAGGCGAGCCGCCAGCGGCGCGGGTCGGCCTCCTCGACCTCGACCACCTCGCCGGCCAGCGCCAGGTGGTCGAGGTAGGCGAGCGCCAGCTGCAGGCCCCAGGCGGCTGTCGCGGGGTTCAGGTTCTCCGGTCCGACGATGTCGCCGATGATCTCGAACGCGGTCCGCGGCCCGTCGGCCAGCGCTCCCCGGGCGCGGTCGAGCTGCTCGGCGAGCTCGGCGCGGTTGGCGGCGACCTTCGCCGGCACGTCGCGAAACGGCCTTCCGTGGCCGGCGAGGCAGAGGCTGGTGTGCTGGAGCCGGTCGACCTCGTCGAGGCCGCCGATGAACTCGCCCACCGGGTCGGGGGTGTGGCCGTAGTCGAAGAACAGCGAGATCCGACCGAGCAGGTGGTCGCCGGAGATCAGCAGGCCGCTGTCGGGCTGGTGCAGGCAGACGTGAGAGGGCGCATGACCCGGGGTCTCGATCACCTGCCAGGTACCGAGGTCGGTCTCCACCTCGACGCCCGGGACCAGCTCGCGGTCGGGCGCCACGGCCCGCACGATCCCCGGGTCGCTGCCGCGGCGCGATTTCTCGTACAGCTCGAGCCCCCTCGGTGGCACACCGCTCTGGCGCGCCACCTCGATCCGCCGGTCGAGCGCCGCGTCGGGGTCGTCGATCATCGCCCGGATGTGCCCCCAGGCCGGGTGCATCCACAGTTCCGCGCCGGAGCGGTCGACGATCGGGCCGGCGAGGCCGTAATGGTCGGTGTGCGCATGCGTGCAGACGACCAGGCGCACGTCCTCGAGCCGGAAACCGACCTGGGCCAGCGCCAGCTCGAGGTGGCGCTGGCCGTCCTCGGTCGCCATCCCGGTGTCGAAGAGGACGATCCCGTCGCCCGAGCGAACGGCGAAGGCGTTGACGTGCGGGACGCCGGGCCAGGGCAGTGGCAGGCGCAGGCGCCAGACGCCGGGGAGCACGCGCTCCCCGCGACCGAGCTCACGCTTGCGTCTCGACTGGCCCATCGCCCGCCATGCTCGCAGCCAGGCAATTCGCTGTGCATCCCAGGCACGAACGACGTGCCCGCGGACCGCTTCCGCCACCCTTATGGGCGGGATGCGTACCGATCCAACCCCCAGACGCGGGCTGGCGCTGTTCAGCGCGATCGCCCTTGTGGCCGGGCTTGCCCTGCTCGCCGGCGGGGCGAGCGGCCAGGACCTGCAGACGCAGCTGCAGCACAAGCGCGACCGGCTCGGCCACGTCAAACACCGCGAGGGCGAGCTCTCGACCACGATCCAGAAGTACGGCGACCAGATCGACGAGCTGATCGGCCAGATCTCCGTGCTGCGCAACCGGGTTGCCGTCGTCCAGGCGGAGCTGACGAAGAAGGAGCGCGAGCTGCACACCGACCGCGTCCGCCTCGTCCAGCTGAAGGACAACCTGCAGCGATCGCTGAACTCCCTGCGCAACCGCCTCGTCGGCATCTACAGGGCGGGCCAGCCGGACCTGCTGACCGTGGTCCTCGACTCGAGCGGCTTCGACGACCTGATCGACCGCTACGAGTACCTGCGCCGGATTGAGGAGAACGACTCCGAGATCGTCGGCCGAGTGCGCAGCCTGCGCAACGACACGATCGTCACCGTCAAACGGGTGACCGCCGAGCGCAACGAGATCGCCGATCGCAAGGCCGAGCTGGTGCGCACCCAATCCGAGCTCGAGGCGCGCCAGGGCGAGCTCGATACGGCGCGCGCCAATCAGCAGGCGGCGCTCGACGGCGCCCAGGCGACCGAGCACGAGCTCGAGGGCAACATCTCCAAGATCCAGGACCAGATCCAGGCGCAGGTCGCCGCCGCCCAGCAGGCGGCGGGCGTGCCTTCGGCGCCCGCGGGACCGTTCCGCGGCGAGAGCTCGGCCGGCTTCATCTGGCCGGTCAACGGCCCCGTGGTCTCGCCGTTTGGGCCGCGCTACATCAACGGTGCCTATGAGAACCACCCCGGGATCGACATCGCCGTCCCCAGCGGCACGCCGATCCACGCGGCGGCCAACGGCGTCGTCCTCTTCACCCAGCCCGAGGCCTCGAGCGGCGGCTACGGCAACTACACCTGCATCGACCACGGCAGCGGGATCTCGACCTGTTACGCGCACCAGTCGAGCTTCGCCGTCTCGACCGGCCAGGAGGTCCAGCAGGGAGACGTGATCGGAATCTCCGACTGCACCGGCTACTGCTTCGGCCCGCACCTGCACTTCGAGGTCCGGATCAACGGCGTGGTCACGGACCCGATGGCGTACCTGCCCTAGAACCTGGCTCGAAACCCCCCGCGCACGCCTGGCGGGGGCGACGGGCCGCCTGGCCGCGTCCTCGCCGGCTCGCGTGGCTCTGCCACGCGTCGCCGACTGTGTCCTTGCCAGCCGGCCCTCGCCGCTCGCCAGTGCGAACGCGCGAGGTTCCGAGACAGGTTCGTCGCGGATACGATCGACATATGCCCGGCGACCCGGCCGCCAACGCGGCGCTGATCAACCGCTTCTACGAGGCCTTCGCGCGCCAGGACGGCGAGACGATGGCCGCCTGCTACGCCCCGGACGCCCACTTCCACGATCCGGTGTTCCAGGACCTGCACGGCGCCGAGGTCGGCTCGATGTGGCGGATGCTCTGCGGGCGGGCGGCCGACCTCCAGGTCGTCCACTCCAAGGTCGAGGCGGACGCCGACAGCGGATCGGCCCACTGGGACGCCGACTACACCTTCTCCACCGGGCGCGCGGTCCACAACCCGATCGACGCCACGTTCAGGTTCGACAACGGGCTGATCGCCGACCACCGCGACGAGTTCGACCTCTACGCCTGGGCACGCCAGGCGCTCGGGCCGATGGGCCTGCTGCTCGGCTGGTCGCCGCCGGTACAGGGCAAGATCCGTGCCCAGGCCCGCGAGGGCCTGGAGGAGTTCATGGCCGGTAAGCCGGCCGCCGCGGACTAGTGAGCGACCGCCTCTCGGCCTCCGACATGTCCTCGCTGCTCGCCGAGCGGGGGCCGATCCACGTGCACGTCGGGGCGACGATCGTCGTCGCCGGCAAGCAGCCGGAGTTCCGTGAGCTGGTCGAGCACGTCGAGTCGCGGCTCTCGCTGATCCCCCGCTTCCGGCAGCGGATCACCTCGGTCGGGGCGATCGCGCTCTCGAACCCGGTCTGGGCCGACGACCCCCGATTCGACATCGAGCGCCACGTCCGCCGCCTGGCGCTGCCGAAGCCGGGCGGGATGGCCGAGCTGCGCGAGCTGGTCGGGCGGGTGATGTCGGAGCCGCTCGACCTGACGCGGCCGCTATGGCAGCTCTACCTCGTCGAGGGGCTGGAGGGCAAGCGCCACGCCTACATCAACAAGACCCACCACGCCCTCGTCGACGGGGTCGCGGCGGTCGACGTCGGCACGATCATCCTCGACGCCAGCCCCGAGGGGACCGAGATGGAGGTGACCGAGGAACGCTGGGAGCCCGACGAGCCGAGCCCCGAGCTGCTCTTCGTCCGCGACGCCTCCGACCGGATCAGGGCGCCGCTGCGGGCTGCGCGCAAGGCGGCGCGAACGACGCTGACGATGCCGCGCTCGACCGCGGGCAGGGTGATGAGGACCGCCGAGGGGTTCGCGAAGCTGGCGACCAGCGGGCCGACCGCGCCCCGCACCTTCCTCAACGCGGAGATCGGCCGCGACCGCCGGGTCGCCTACGTGCAGACCGAGCTGGCGTTGCTGAAGTCGATTCGCGGCGGCTCCGGGGCGACGGTAAACGACGTCATCCTGTCGGTCGCCGCCGGCGGCCTGCGGAGGCTGTTCGAGCGCCGCGGGGTAGAGGTGCCCGAGAACCTCGTCGGGCTCGTGCCGATGAGCATCCGCCGCCCGGGCGAGGACCTCGAGCTCGGCAACCGGATCGCGACCCTGCTGGTCCGGCTGCCGGTCGCCGAGGGGGATGCCGGCGCCCGGCTGGAACGGATCCACGCCGAGACGACGCGGCTGAAGGCGTCCGAGCAGGCGACCGCCGCCTCGCTGATCATCGAGGCGACCGGGTGGACCCCGCCGACGATCAACCGGGTGCTCGCCGGCGCGATCTCGCGCCCGCTGGCCTTCAACCTCGTCGTCTCCAACGTCCCCGGGCCGCAGGTCCCGTTCTACCTGCTGGGACGGAAGATCGAGGCGATCTACCCGTTCGTGCCGCTTTCGCCGCAGAACCACGCGCTCTCGATCGGCGTGCTCAGCTACGACGGCAGCGTCTTCTTCGGCCTCGCCGGCGACCGTGACCTGCTGGCCGACATCGACGAGTTCGCCGCCGACCTCGATGCCGCGCTCGGCGAACAGGCCGCCGCGGCCTAGCCGCGCTCAGGCGCGGATGAACACCGGGGTGCCGAGCGGGATCGTGTGCACGAGCTTGGCGACGCTCGCGTCGGCGGCGCGCACGCAGCCGTGCGAGGCGGCGATCCCGAGCGGGCCGCTGGTCCCGTGGATGGCGATCGTGCGGCCGCCGAGCCAGCCCGAGGGCAGGTTCGGCTGGGTGGCGCTGAGCGCCAGCGCGCAGCAGCCGTAGGCGGCGGAGTCGAGCCCGGTGAAGGTGTCGCTGACCGCGAAGCGCCCGCTCGGCGTGTCGGCTCCTGGAGCGCCGACCGTGACCGGGAAGGAGAGCTCGACCCGGTCGCCCTTCGCCAGCGCCGCGCGACGCTCGGAGAGGTCGACGGTGATCGAGTACTTGGTCCACCCGTACTCGATCCGTTGCGGATCGAGCTTGATCCAGCCGAGCTGGTTGTTGGGCAGCAGGCTCGTCGTCACCCCGGCCCACGGCCCCCGCTTGTCGACAACGCCGAAGACGCTCGGCGAGCCGAACGGCGATTCGCGGCCGATTCGCTCGATCAGCTCGCCGCCGCCGGGCTCGGTCCGCATCTCGACTTCCTGATGCACCTTGACCCAGATCACCGGGTAGGCGCCGGGCGGGGTCTGCAGGGTGAGCCGCTCCGGCGCCGGCGGCAGGGCCGCGGGAGCCGCCTCGACCTGGGCGGGATCGGTGGAAGGGGTGACGGGCTGATCCGCCGACGTCGTCGCCGGCTGCTGCTGGCCCGATCCGCACCCGGCCAGCGCGACGGCGGCGATCGCGATCAGCGCGACGCGGGCTCGGCTCGGCACTCCCAGGTGATCAGGGCCCATACGTTCAACGTATCGGCGGTCCTCGCCCGTTCCTCAACCCGGCGCGTCGCCCTCGCGCACGAGGAGCTCCGGGCCGAGCTCGCTTGGGCGGCGGTGGCCGCTGAGGCCGATCGTCAGGTCGAGCTCGGCGAGCACCGAGCGCAGGACCGCGAGTACGCCGGCCTCGCCGCCGAGCGCCAGGCCCCACAGATACGGCCGGCCGATCGCGACCGCGTCGGCGCCCAGCGCCAGCGCCTTGGCGACGTCGGCGCCGGAGCGCACGCCGCTGTCGAGGAGCACCGCGAGCTCGTCGCCGACCGCATCGACGACGCCCGGGAGCGCGTCGAGGGCGGCGATCTCGCCGTCGATCTGGCGGCCGCCGTGGTTGGAGACGAGGACGCCGTCGATACCCCGCTCGGCCGCCATCCGGGCGTCGTCGGGGTGCAGGATGCCCTTGAGCACGATCGGCAGCTCGGTCTCGGCCCGCAGGAACTCGAGGTCGTCCCAGCTGAGCTCGGGGTTGGAGAACTGGGCCACGAACTGGCCCACGGCGCCCTGCAGGTCCTCCTCGACGGGCTTGTCGAGCAGCGACCGGAAGACCGGGTCGGACGTGTAATTGGCGATCCCGATCCCATCGAAGAACGGCTGCCAAGCGCCCTGCAGGTCGCGCGGCTTCCAGCCGGGCAGGAAGGTGTCGACGGTGAGCACGATCGCCCCGTACCCGGCGCGGTCGGCGCGCTCGACCAGGCTGGCGGCGAGCTCGCGGCTGCGCGGCCAATAGAGCTGGAACCACTTCGGCCCGGCGCCGGCCGCTGCGACCTCCTCGAGGGGGAACGAGGAGGCGGTGCTGAGGATCATCGGCAGCCCCACGGCGGCCGCGGCCCGGGCGACGGCGAGCTCGCCGTCGTCGTGGACGATCGACTGGACGCCGATCGGGGCCAGCAGAAGCGGGGCCGGCATCTCGGTCCCGAGCACGGTCACCCGCAGGTCGCGCTCGGACACGTCGCGCAGCATCCGGGGCACGATCCGCCAGCGCCGGAACGCCTCCAGGTTGGACCGCATCGTGTCCTCGCGCCCGGCGCCGCCGAACACGTACGAGGTCGCCTTCGGGTCCTCGAGCGTCTCCTCGACCACCCGCTCGAGCTCAGCGATCGAGACCGGATGCTCGGGCTTGTCGCCGCCGATCCCGCCCAGGAAGATCTCGGCCTGGTAGCCGGCGAAGGGCGGGCCGTGGGCGGGTGGGTCGCTCACGAGCGCGAGAACTCCAGCGCCCCGTCCTCGAGGCCGGCGTGACGCAGGGCGAGGATGTCGAGGGCGTAGTTCTGGTAGAGGCGCCATGGTCGGCGCGAGCCCTGCTTGGGGAACTTGTCGATCGACCGCTGCACGTAGCCGGAGGAGAAGTCGATCATCGGCTCGGGGCGGATCGCGGGGTCGCGGTTGTGGGGGGTGCAGTAGGCGTAGCCGTGCTCGTCCATGTGGTTGAGCAGCCGGCAGACGTACTCGCACGTGAGGTCGCACTTCAGCGTCCAGGAGGCGTTCGTGTAGCCGATCGAGATCGCCGCGTTGGGGACGCCCTCGAGCATCATCCCCTTGTAGGCCAGCCGCTCGGGGAAGCTCACCTCCTCGCCGTCGACCGTCAGCTCGATGCCGCCGAGCGGCAGCATGTTGAGCCCGGTCGCGGTGACGATCAGATCGGCCTCGAGCTCGGCGCCTGACTCGAGCAGCAGGCCGCGCTCGGTGAAGGTCTCGATCCGGTCGGTGACGACCGAGGCGCGCCCGGAGCCGAGCGCGTCGAAGAGGTCGCCGTCCGGGACCAGGCACATGCGCTGGTCCCAAGGGTTATACGTCGGGGTGAAGTGGGTGTCGATGTCGAAACCGGCCGGCAGCCGGTTCTCGACCCCCTTGCGGATCAGCTTCTTCGCCAGCTCCGGCCGGCGGCGGCTGAGCTGGAAGCTGAGCATCGTCAGCAGGACGTTCTTCCACTTCAGCAGCGTGTAGGCCATCCGCGGCGGGAGCCAGCGGCGCAGGACCCTCGCGATCGGGTCGACGCCCGGCAACGACACGACGTAGCTCGGCGAGCGCTGCAGCATCGTCACGTGGGCGGCGGCCTCGGCCATCGCCGGGACCAGGGTGACCGCGGTCGCGCCACTGCCGATCACGACGACGCGCTTGCCGGCGTACTCGATCTCGTCGCTCCACTGCTGCGGGTGGACGATCTGACCCGCGAACCTGTCGGTGCCCTCGAACTCGGGCACGTAACCCTGGTCGTAGTCGTAGTAGCCGCTGCACGAGTGGAGGAAGTTGCACGTGACCTGGAGGGTCTCGGGCGCGTCGCCGTTCGAGGCGCCGACCTCGACGTCGACGGTCCAGCGCGCGTCGTCGGTCGACCAGCTCGCGGCGACGACTCGGTGGCGGTAGCGGATGTGGCGGTCGATGCCCTCCTCGCTCGCGGTCTCGCGGACGTAGCTGAGGATCGACGGCCCGTCGGCGATCGCCTTGGCCTCCGTCCAGGGGCGCAGCGAGTAGCCGAGCGTCAGCATGTCGGAGTCCGAGCGGATCCCGGGGTAGCGGAACAGGTCCCAGGTGCCACCGCTCGCCTCACGCGCCTCGAGGATCGCGTACGTCTTGCCCGGGCACTCGGTCTGCAGATGATGGGCGGCCCCGATCCCGGAGAGGCCGGCGCCGACGATCAGGACGTCGAAGTGCTCGGGCATTCGCCCAGGTTAGAGCGGCTCAGCCACCCACGCCCGGGTTCTTCGTCGAGCTCGAGGGCTCGGTCGTCGTCGAGCTCGAATCATCACCGCCGCAAGCGGTGATGAAGAGCGCCGCTACGGCAGCCAAGGCCGCAGAACGAAGGCGATTCACCAGCCGAGGTTATAGTCGCGCGATGTCGGCCAGCGACTTCGAGATCGATGGCACCCGCGGGCGGATCGTGGTCCACCGGTGGGACGTCGGTGAGCCGCGATACGTCGTGCTGCTCTCGCACGGCTACGGCGAGCACGCGCGTCGTTACGACCACGTCGCGGCGCGCCTCAACGAGGACGGCGCCGTCGTCTACGCGCCGGACCACTACGGGCACGGCCGGTCGGACGGCGAGCGGGCGCTCGCGGAGGATCTGGACGGCGCGGTTGCGGACCTCCACCTGGTCGCCGAGCGCGCCGCGGCGGACAACCCGGGGCTGCCGACGGCGCTGATCGGGCACTCGATGGGGGGCCTGATCGCCGCGCGCTATGCCCAGAGCCACGGCGGCGAGCTGGCCGCCCTGGTCCTCTCAGGGCCGGTGGTGGGCGGCAATCCGGCGCTTCAGGCGCTCGCCGAGATGGACCCGATCCCCGATGTGCCGATCGACCCGGCGGTGCTGTCGCGCGACCCGGCGGTCGGCGAGGCCTATGCCGCAGACCCGCTCGTCTACCACGGTCCGTTCCGCCGCGAGACGCTGCTCGGCATGGGCGCGGCGACCGCAGCCTTCGCCGAGGGCGGCACGTTCGGCGACCTGCCGACCCTGTGGATTCACGGCGAGGAGGACCAGCTCGTACCGGTCGCGAACACGCGGCCGGCGATCGAGGCCGCCCGCGGCACGCACTTCGAGCAGAAGATCTACCCCGGCGCCCGCCACGAGATCTTCAACGAGACCAACAGCGACGAGGTCCTCGACGATGTCGTCGACTTCCTCGGCCGTAACGTCAGCGCGACTTAACGGAGAGGGCGGGATTCGAACCCGCGAGAGAGCTTGCGCCCCCTACTCGCTTAGCAGGCGAGTGCCTTCAGCCACTCGGCCACCTCTCCTGGGGGAACTGCGGTCAGTCTAGATACGCTCGCCCGCGCTGTGAACCTGCCCCCGGAGATCGATCGCGAGGAGCTGAAGGCGCGCTACGACGCCGCCTTCGCCGGCGTCGCGCCGCCGTTCGCGTTCGTCGATCTCGACGCGATGCGCCGCAACGCGGCCGCGATGGTCGCCCAGGCCGGCGGCCTGCCGATCCGGATCGCCTCGAAGTCGGTGCGATCGACCGCGATCCTGCGGCGGATCTTCGAGCTCGATCCCGGGTTCAAGGGCATCCTTGCCTTCACCGCCCCCGAAGCGCTGTACCTGGCCGGCGAGGGGTTCGAGGACATCGTCGTCGCCTACCCCACCGTCGATCGGGCCGCGATCGCCCAGGTCGCGCGGCTCGGCGCCGACGACCCCTCTCGGGCGCCGGTGCTGATGGTCGACGACCGCCCTCACCTCGACCTGATCGAGGGCGCGATCGGCGGCGGTCCCTCGCGGGTCCGCGTCTGCCTCGACGTCGACGTCTCCTGGTGGCCGCTCGGCGGGCGGATGGCGCGGATCGGGCCGAAGCGCTCGCCGGTCCACGATCCGGCTCGCGCCGGGCGGATGGCGACCGAGATCGCCGAGCGCCCGGGCACCGAGCTCGCCGGGCTGATGGCCTACGAGGGCCAGATCGCCGGGGTCGGCGACCGGATCCCGGGCCGGCCGCTGCGGAGCGCGTCGATCCGCTTCATGCAGGCGCGGTCGGAGGCCGACATCCATCGCCGCCTGCCGCTGATCGTCGAGGCGGTCCGCGAGGCGGCCGGGGAGCTCGGCTTCGTCAACGGCGGCGGCACCGGCAGCCTCGCCCGCACCGCCGGCGCCGGGATCGTCACCGAGCTCACCGCGGGGTCGGGCTTCTACGCCCCGGCCCTGTTCGACAACTACCGCTCGCTGGCGCTGGAGCCGGCGGCGATGTTCTGCCTCTCGGTCGTCCGCCGCCCGGTCGGCGGGATCGCCACCCTGCTCGGCGGCGGCTACCTCGCCTCGGGGGCCGGCGGCCGCGACCGGCTGCCCGAGCCCTACCTGCCGGGCGGCCTTCGCTTCGATCGCGACGAGGGCGCCGGCGAGGTGCAGACGCCGGTCACGGGCGCGGCGGCGTACCAGCTGCGCGTCGGCGACCGGGTCTACCTGCGCCACGCGAAGGCGGGCGAGCTCTGCGAGCGCTTCGACTCCCTCTACCTGGTCGAGGAGGGGCGGATCGTCGACCAGGTGCCGACTTACCGCGGCGAGGGCAAGGCGTTCCTGTAGACCGATGAGCCGCCCGCCCGACATCCACGCCGCCCTGGAGGCAAAGCGCTGCCCGCCTGAGGCAGTGATCGACCAGCTGCCCCCGGGAGCGGACGCGATCGTCGGGCTCGGCAACGGCGAGCCGGCGACCGTGATCGACGCGATCGAGGACGGCGCCGAGATGCTGCGCGACGTCCGCCTGCACCAGATGCTGCCGCTGCGCGACCGCCGCTACATCAACGGCGAGGTCCCCAACCTCCGCCACGTCTCCTGGTTCCTCTCCCCCCACGACCGCGACGCCTTCCACGCCGGCCACTGCGACCTCGTCCCCAACAACTTCAGCGAGGTGCCGGCGCTGATGCGGGCGACGACGAAGCGCACCGTCGCGCTCGCCGCCTGCGCGCCGCCGGATCGCCACGGCTACTTCTCGCTCGGCCCGCACGCCGAGTACGTGGCTCCCCTGATCGGTGACGTGCCCTTCTTCCTCGAGGCGAACCCGCGGCTGCCGCGCACCTTCGGCGAGAACCAGGTCCACGTCAGTCAGGTCGCGGGCTGGTGCGAGGCCGACTACCCGATGGTCGAGGTGCCGCCGCGCGAGGCGAGCGAGACCGACCGCCGGATCGCCGAGCTGGTCGTCGAGCGGATCGCGGACGGAGCGACGATCCAGGCCGGGATCGGGTCCGTCCCCGACCAGGTCCTGCACCTGCTCTCCGGCCACCGCGAGCTCGGCGTCCACACGGAGCTGATGAGCGACGGCTTCGTCGACCTGATCGAGGGCGGCGCGATCACGGGGACCCGCAAGGCGACCCACCGCAACAAGGTGATCACCACCACCGTCCTCGGCACCAAGCGGCTGCTCGACTTCGTCGCCGACAACGCCGGTGTCGAGCTGTGGCCGGTCGACTACACGAACGACCCGCGCAACATCGGCCGCGAGCCGCGGATGACCGCGATCAACGCGACGCTGGAGGTCGACTTCCTCGGCCAGTGCGCCTCCGAGTCACTGGGGACGGACTACTGGTCGTCGAGCGGCGGCCAGGCCGACTACGTGCGCGGCGTGCTCTACGCCGACCACGGGCAGTCGTTCATCGTCCTTCACTCGACCCCGCACGACGAATCGGTCTCGCGGATCGTCCCCACCCTGCACCCGGGCGCCGCCGTGACCTCGTACAAGAACATCGTCGACAAGGTGGTCACCGAGCACGGCGTCGCCGAGCTGCGCGGCCGCTCCATCCGCGAGCGGACGATCCGCCTGATCGAGATCGCGCACCCCAAGTTCCGCGACGAGCTGACCGCGAAGGCGCGCGAGTTCGGCTACATCTAGCGCCGGGCGACGCGGGCGGTCAGCAGGGTCCGCTCGGGCGCTTGAGCTTGCGCTTGAGCTTGTCCTGCTTGGGGATCGCCGTCTTCGCCGGCAGCGGGTACGGCGGCGGATCCGACTCCGTGCAGGCCCCGGTGGTGGTGAGCGGCGAGGTGATGCTCGTGGGCGGCAGCGTCGGGACCGAGTAGTCGGGCTTGGCGGCGAAGTTGAAGGCCTCGACGAGGTCGTCGGTGTTCTTGCGCCGCCACTTGCTCAGGTTCGGGATACCTACCTTGAAGCGGCCGTCGAGCAGGCGCAGCACCGAGGTGTGGTCGTAGGTGTTCGAGCTGATCAAACCGCCCTTCGACCAGGGTGAGAGGACGATGCAGGGGACGCGGAAGCCGAGACCGACCGGGCCGCGGACGCCCCCGGCCTCGGCAGGCAGGTCCGTCATCGTCAGGAACTCGCCGGCGGTCCCCTCCTTCGGTACGGGCGGGGCGACGTGGTCGAAGAAGCCGCCGTTCTCGTCGTAGTTGAGGATCACCGCGGTCTTCTTCCAGAGCTTCGGGTTGTTCCAGATCGCCTGTAGGACCCCGGCGATCCCGTAGGCCCCGGCCGCCGGCGACGTGGAGGCGTGCTCGGACTGGAAGAACGAGATCTGGATGAACGAGACCTGCGGCAGGTTGTTGGCGCTGATGTCGGCGACGAAGTCGTCGGGATAGGTCGGCTGGATCCCGAGGGCGTTCAGCGCCGGGTCGTTCTTGTAGTTGCTGAAGCAGGTGAAGATGTTGTCGAACTGGCCCAGCTGCTGGGTGTAGCTCTTCCAGCTGATCCCCTTCTTGGAAAGCCGCTCCGGGTAGGTCTCCCAGGTGAAGTCGCCGATGAACCCGCTGCCGTCGAACTTCGTCGACAGGGTCGGGCCGCCGCCCTGCCCGTCCTGGCCGAGCCAGGCCGAGATCGCGTAGCTGCGGTTCGGCTGCGTCGGCCCGAGCACGGAGCAGTGGTAGCGATCGCAGAGCGTGTACTCCTTCGCCAGCTTCCAGTGCAGCGCGATGTCGTCCTTGCGGTAGTAGCCCATCACGCCCGGCGCCGCCGCGCCGTCGTATTGATCGGGAGCGTGCGCGTTGTAGAACTGGTTGTTCTTGCCGCCGTTGAAGCTCTGGTGCTGGGGCGCCCAGTTGTGGGTCGGGTCGAACAGGCACTGGCCCTCGGGCGTCTTGCCGTCCAGGTGGAACGGCAGCAGCTTTCCGTTCACCGAGCCCGTACCCGAGTAACCGGGCTGGCTGAACGCCTGGCGGTTCGTCTTGTCGTCGAAGCCGATCGCGCCGGGGAAGGTGCCGAAGTACTGGTCGAAGGACCGGTTCTCCTGCATGAAGATCACGAAGTGCTCGATGTCGTCGAGCTTTCCGTAGCACTTCTTCGCCGCCGCGACCGCGTTGGTCATCGAGAGCAGCGGGCTGGCGGCGGCCGCGCCGGCCCCGAGCGCCGCGCCGGCCTGCAGCAACTCACGCCGAGTCGAGTGTCCGCCCTCGATCAATTTGGCCTCCTGCCTCACCGGGAGCGACTCTATCCGAGAACGCGGTCCGTGTACACGTTCGCGAAACGCCGCTCCGGGTCGAGGCGGTCGCGCACGGCGAGGAACTCCCTCCAGCGCGGATAGCGGGGCGCGAGGCTCTCGGCGTCCTGGAAGTGGCGCTTGCCCCAGTGGGGCCGCCCGCCGTAGGAGTCCATGATCTCCTCGACGCCGCGGAAGTAGGGCTGCCAGTCGAGCTTGCGGTCCTGGTGCACGGCGATGTAACAGACGTCGCGGGCGTGGGCGGCGCTGAGCAGGACGTCATCGGCGGCGGCGAAGCGGACCTCGATCGGATAGGCGACGCGGTGCTCCGGGCGGGCGACCAGCTGCAACACCCGGCGCACCGCCTCCGGCGCATGCTCGCGCGGGATCCCGTACTCCATCTCGGTGAACTTGATCCGCCGCTCGGAGGCGAAGACCCGGTAGCTGCGGTCGACCTTGGTCGACCGCCCGGTGCCCGCCGCCGCCAGCCGCGCCAGGCGCGGGACCTGGGAGGGGAGGTGGCGGCCGGCGAGCGCGAACGCCTGCCCGACCCAGTTCTCGAGCATCACCTCCTGGGCGTAGACGGCGGCGCGGGAGCGCGGCCGCGGCGGCCCAACCGTGCGCCGGCTCTCGCGGCAGAGAGCCGTCCGCGTGTGAGGGAAGACGTAGAACTCGAAGTGGTCGCAGCCCGCGTTGAGCTCGTCGAGCCGGCCGAGGACGTCGTCCAGCGGCCGCGGGCTGTCGAGCCGGTCGAGCGTGAAGGCGGGGACGGCGCGAATCGTCGCGGCGTAGATCAGGCCCAGCGACCCGAGGCCGATCCGAGCCGCGGCGAGTTCGGCGGGCCGCTCGCCGGCCGAGATCTCGAGCGAGCTGCCGTCGGCGAGCACCATGTCGACCGCCTCGATCTGGGCCGAGATGCTGCGCAGGCGAGCGCCGGTCCCGTGGGTGCCGGTGGCGATCGACCCGGCGAGCGTCTGGTGATCGATGTCGCCGAGGTTCTCGAACGCGAGGCCGAACCCGTCCAGCTTGCGGTTCAGGTCCGCGAGCACGATCCCCGCCTCGACCTTGACCAGGCCGGCCTCGCGGTCGACCGAGAGCACCCTGTCGAGCCGGTCGCAGCGGACCATCACCCCGTCGGTGAGCGCGACATCGGAGAACGAGTGGCCCGAGCCGTGGGCGCGGACCGTGAGCCCTCGCTCGGCCGCCGCGCCGACGATCTCGGCCAGCTGCTCCCTGGTCCTTGGCCGCTCGATCGCGACGGGCGAGCAACGCTGATCACCCGCCCAGTTGTGCCATCTCGCGGACGCTGCCATCGGGGTCAGAGTATTCGTCACACTGAGCCGATCCCGGAGGGGTGGCAGAGCGGTTGAATGCGGCAGCCTTGAAAGCTGTTGACCGGGTTCACTCGGTCCGTGGGTTCGAATCCCACCCCCTCCGTTCGCGGGTCCCGGGGGGGGCGAACGTCCCGGACCCGCTGCCTGGAGGGGGTATGCGGGACGTTCACCTCGCGGATCTGGCGGGCCGGCAGTTCAACCGGGTATCACTCCGGCAGCTCTACGCTTTGGGGTTCAGCGAGGCCGCGGTCGTGCATCGACTGGCAAACCGACGGCTCGTGGCAGTGGAGGAGGGGGTGTTCGCCATCGGCCCGGTCCTTGAGGACGACGATTGGGGTCGCTGGATGGCGGCCGCGCTGACTGCGCCACGAACCGTGTGAGCCACGTGAGCGCCGCCGCCGCGTGGGGGCTGTGGTCGTTGGAGCGCCAATTCGAAACCGTCACGCGTCCAGGCTCCGGAGGCCCTCGCCGCCACGGCGGCATCATCGCGTACCGGAGCTCAACGCTCGCAGGTGACTGCACTGAGCTGCGGGGGATCCCGATCACATCGGTGCCCCGGACCTTGCTCGACCTCGGCCGCGAGGTGGGCGACCGAGCGCTGGCGAGGGCAGTAAGGGAAGCAGTTCGGCTCGATCGGATCACCATCGCTGGACTCGCAAACGCTCTCAGCAGATATCGCGGCCGGCGGGGCTCGCGGCGGCTCGGGGTCACGCTCGCCCGCTATGCGGGCATCCCGCTCGAGCGCGCCCGTAGCGGTGCGGAGGTCCGCGCGATGGAGATCCTCCGTGATGCCGGACGGCCACTACCGCGACTCAACACGAGGATCGCCGGCGAGGAAGCGGATTTGAGCTGGCCGACCGTCCGGCTCATTGTCGAGATCGACGGTGGGCCGTTCCATCTCGACGTCGGCGAGGACGCGCGCAAGCAGGCGTGCTGGGAGGGTGCGGGCTGGACGGTCCGCCGCCTCCCTTCCAACGACGTCTACGACCGCCCCCACCACCTCCTGGCCCTCGCCCCACCACCGAACGTCCCGGAGACCCGCGCATAGCGACGTGTCCGGGACGTTCGCCGAGTGGGATGGCTCTGGGTTTGCGGATAGGGTGCGGCCATGGCGCTTTTCAAGAGCAAGAAGAAGCAGGCCGCGGAGTTGATGCAGTCCGGGCTCAAGGGTGCCGGGACCGTGATCTCGGTCCAGGACACCGGGATGACGGTCAACGACAACCCGCGGGTGAAAATGGTCTTTCGGGTCGAGCCGCTAGACGGCAGCCCGCCGTTCGACGCGAAGAAGACCAGGACGGTCTCGCGGGTCGAGATCCCGCGCCAGGGTGATCGGTATCCGATCTGGTACGACGCGGAGGATCCCGTGGGGACCTGGGCCTACGCGACGGTTGCCGACGACTCCGGCCGCGAGTCGCTGCGGCAGATGTTCGGCGCCGTGGCCGACACCTTCGTCGGCATGAACGCCCCGGCCGCCCCGGCGGCTCCAGCCGCAGGGGGCCAGGACACCGTCGAGCAGCTGAAGACGCTCGCCGATCTGCACTCCCAGGGGCTGCTCACGGAGGACGAGTTCAACGCCCAGAAGGCCAAGCTGCTCGGTTAGCTCGCCCTCGGGCTCATCGCCATCGCTGACTACACCGCCTCCCGCCAGCGACCACGTCTCGGAGCCACTCTCGAACCAGCCGCCGGCGAGCGGCGTGCATCCAAACTTCCGTGTGCCGAGTTTGCAGCCGCCGAGAGCTGCCGCATTACCCCCATCGGCAGGAGTTCGGGGGACCTTTAGCGATTTGCCTCGAACATTCGTCCAGTTTCGACGCAATCGCTAAAGAAGTCAGGGTCCGGCCGCGCCGTCGCTGGGATCACAGTCGCCGGCGGCGCCGTCGGTGAGGGCGCCGCCGTCGGTGAAGGGGACCGAGGTGTCGGAGGGGTCGATGTCGGTGACGGGGCGCTCCGCGGTGCCGGGGCAACGGCGCGTGTTGCCGGTCGAGAGGGCAGCCTGGATCTGCTCCGGGGTCAGGGGCTGGGTCAGATCGGGGAGCCCTCCGGGACCGGAGACGCTGAAGGCGTTGAGGTCGGTCGCGACGCGACCCATGCCGCCGATCGCGTCGTTGAACCCCGAGCCCGGCCCGAAGTCGTCGAACCACCCGACCAGCTCGGGGGTGTAGGCGCGAAAGAAGGAGAGGTTGAGCTCGGAGTTGTCAAGCGAGCAGACCGACTCGCCGAAGGCGCCCTGGGTGTAGTTGTCGTCTTGCGCTGACTTCAGGTCGGCGGGGTTGGCGGGGCCCTTGCCGCAGTCGG
>JAWVFH010000043.1:0-28654 GCA_033856255.1 Solirubrobacterales bacterium
CTTCGGCCGGCGGCGTGGTCGAGCAGCGCCTCGAGCTCATCAACGGCTTCTCGACCACCCTTCGCGCCTCGGCCGCTCAGGATCTGGCCGCCGACCCGGCGATCCACGCCGTCTCGCTGAACGCGGCCGTCGAGACGCAAGGTGCGGTGACGGTCGACCCGACCAAGCTCGCGACCGCCTACAACCAGTCGATCCGTTCCCCCCAGGTTTGGAACGACAAGCACTACACCGGCAAGGGAATCGGCGTCGCCCTCCTCGACACGGGGATCGACGGCAGCCTGCCCGACTTCCGCGTCTCGGAGACCGACCCGACCTCGCGGGTCATCGCCTCGGCGGTCATCAACCCCGCCGCAACGCGCCCGGGCGACAGCTTCGGGCACGGCACCCACATCGCCGGCCTGATCGCCGGCAACGGGACCAACCGTCCCTCCGGTGACCCGCTCGACGGCAAGTACGTCGGGGTCGCCCCGGAGGCGAACCTGATCGACGTCAAGATCGCCGACGAGCAGGGCAACGCGAGCGTCATGGACGTCATCGACGGCCTGCAGTTCGCGATGGACTACAAGAGCACCTACGGCATCCGCGTCGTCAACCTCTCGCTGCGCTCGACGGTCGCCGAGTCCTACAAGACCGATCCGCTCGACGCGGCGGTCGAGGCGGCCTGGAACAGCGGTCTGGTCGTGGTCGTCGCCGCAGGCAACGAGGGCAAGGCCGCCGACGCCGTCAGCTACGCGCCCGCCAACGATCCGTACGTGATCACGGTCGGCGCGGTCGACGACTTCGGCACCAAGGACGTCAACGACGACGCGCTGGAGACCTGGTCGAGCCGCGGCAAGACCCAGGACGGCTTTGTGAAGCCGGACGTGCTCGCCCCCGGCTCGCACATGGTCTCGACGATGGCCCCGGGCGCCGAGTACACGCGTCTCTGCCCGACCTGCCTGACCGACGGCGGCTACTTCCGCGTCGGCGGGACATCGATGGCGGCGGGTGTCGCCTCCGGTGAGGCCGCGCTGATGCTTCAGTCCGATCCGACCGCGACCCCGAACCAGGTCAAGGCGTTCCTGGTCGACCGCACCCGTGCCGTCGATGCGGCCAAGGTCAGCTCCCCGATGGTGGTCGACGCGACCGGAACCCCGGTCGCCGTCGACACGAACACGCTGGTCAAGATCGACGGCGCCGAGATCGCCGCCGACCGGGCGGTCGTCAAGGACGTAAACGGAAAGACAAACGCCGGCCTGGTGATGAACACCCTGCTCAACCCGGCCACCGGCCTGATCGACTACAGCCGCGCCTCATGGAGCCGCGCGAGCTGGTCGTCGTCGGTCGACGGGCTGCGGGCGAGCTGGAGCCGCGCATCATGGAGCCGCGCGAGCTGGTCTCGCGCCAGCTGGAGTGCGACGCCGGAGTCCTGCTCGGAGTTCGAGCGGGCGAGCTGGTCTCGCGCCTCCTGGAGCCGCGCAAGCTGGTCTCGCGCCTCCTGGAGCCGCGCGAGCTGGAGCGCCGACGGGATGGCGTCGCCGGATCTGGCTGCCGAGGATCTGGCCCAGATCGACGCCGAGATCGCCGCCGCCAAGTCCGACTGCGCCACCCTGCTTTCTGCGATCGACCCCACGCGGGCGAGCTGGAGCCGGGCGAGCTGGAGCCGGGCAAGCTGGTCGAGCAGCTTCGACAAATGATCCGCCTTCGCATCCGCTGGCGCTGAGCCGGCCAAACACACAGGCAATAGCCCGCCGGCGCCCCGGTCCACACCGGGGCGCTCGGGCGTTCAGCACCCGAGCGCCGTCGGCTGGGGCCGGGTATACATGGGTCGATGCCAAGCCCGAGATGGGTCCGCAAGCCCAACGCGACTCCGCCCCACATCGAGACGGTTCGGGCTGTGGCAGCGGCCTTGGACGCCCGGGACGCCGACGCTTACGTCAGTTACATGACCGAGGACGTGATCGTCAGGCCCCCGGGCTTCATGCTGGGGGAGCGGGAGCTGCACGGTCGGGCGGAGGTGAGGGCAGCCCTTGCCGAGCTGGCGGAAGAGCTCGTCATCACCAACCGCCGGTACTTCGTCGATCGTGCCGACCCGGCCAAATTTCTGGTGGTTTACGAGATCACCGTCTCTCGTGAGAGCCGGGGCGAACTGGCAACGTACGGATCTGAGGCGGCGATGGTGATCACGCTGACCGGCGACCAAGTCTCCCGGTTGGATTCCGTTCCGAGTGAAGCGGAGGGACTCGCTCAGCTCGCGGATCCGGTCGCGATCGACGAATAGCGCCGAGCGCTTCTTCGAGCGCCCTAGTACCCCAGCGCGAACTTGGCGTCCTCGGACATCATCTCCGGGGACCACGGCGGGTCGAAGATCATCTTCGGGTGCACCTTCTCGACCCCATCGAGATCGCCGACGAACTCCCGCATCTGCTCGGACACCTGGGGGCCGATCGGGCAGGCGGGCGTGGTCAGGGTGAAGGTGACGAACACCTCAGGTCCCTCGATCTCGACGTCGTAGACGAGGCCGAGGGAGACGAAGTCGAGCCCCAACTCGGGGTCGATCACCTCTTCGAGCGCCTCGTAGACATTCTCTTCGCTGGTCATGTGAAGATCGTAGAGGACGCGGTTACGTAGCCTGTCGGCCACATGGTGCTGATCCTCTTCCTCCTCTTCATCGTCCTGCCGATCGCGGAGATCTACGTGATCATCCAGGTCGGCGACGCGATCGGCTGGGCGCCGACGCTGCTGCTGCTGATCCTCGATGGCTTCCTCGGCGCCGCCCTGGCGCGCTCGCAGGGGCGGGTCGCATGGGAGCGCTTCAACCTCGCGCTCGCCGAGGGCAGGGTGCCGGCGCGCGAAACGCTCGACGGGGCGATGATCATCCTCGGCGGCGCGTTCCTGCTCGCCCCAGGGTTCATCACCGACGTAATCGGGTTCGCGCTCCTGATCCCGCCCACCCGCGCAGTCTTCCGGGCGGTCGTCGCGCGGCTGGCGCGGCGCCGGATCGCCTTCGCCTGGACGGTCCCGGGACCGCGCCCGCAGGCCGCCGGGACCCGGCCCCGGAGGCGACCGGCCGGCAGCGACTACGACTACGAGGGCACGGCGCGCGAGGTGCACGAACCCGAGGCCGAGCTCGAGCCGGGCGAGCGCGATGGCTGAGGCGGTGGCGCTCGAGTTCGAATCGCCCGCCGGCGAGGCGCTGCGGTTCGAGTGGACGCCGGAGGCGTTCGCGGCGATCGACCCCGCGGGGCCCGCGCCGGAGCCGGTCTGGACGCTCGCAGGGGAGCTCGACTGGGACGAGATCGACGCCGTGCGCGTGGTCTCGGCCCGGCTCGACGACGGCCGCCTGCTGGCGATTGCGGCGCTGCGGCCGGCGGGCGCCGCCGGCCACGGCGAGGAGCTGGTCGCGGGAGCGATCGGCGACGGCGAGTCCTTCGCGCAGCTCGAGCAGGCGCTGCTCTCGACCGAGCACGGCCCCGACGGCCGGCCCCGGCGCGTCGGCCTCGAGCTCTACAGCGCGGAGGACGGGCTGGCGCTGCGGATCGCGGGCGACGTGACCTCGGTGTCCGGCTTCTCCAACGGCGGCGTCGAGCGTCTCGGCGCGGCCCTGGAGCTGCGCGGCGCCGGCAGCACCGGCGCCGGCGCTTACGACACCCTGGCTCGCGCGTGATAGCCCCGCGGATCGAGGCCGTGATCTCGGACTTCGGGGGCGTGCTGACGACGCCGCTGCTGAACTCGTTCGCGGCCTTCCAGGACGAAACCGGGATCTCGGGCGCGTCGCTGGGGCGCGCGATGCAGGCGATCGCCGAACACGATGGCGCCCACCCGCTGTTCGAGCTCGAGACCGGCCGGATGACCGAGGCCGACTTCCTCAACCGGGTCGCGACCGCGCTCGAGCCGGAGCTCGGCCACCGGCCGGAGATGCACCGGTTCCGCGAGATCTACTTCGAGGCGCTGGAGCCGAACGAGGCGATGATCGAGCTGATGCGGGAGATCAAGAACAGCGGCCGGCGGATGGCGCTGCTGACCAACAACGTGCGCGAGTGGGAGCCGGTCTGGCGCTCGATGCTGCCGGTCGACGAGATCTTCGAGCTCGTCGTCGACTCGGGCTTCGTCGGGGTGCGCAAGCCCGATCCGCCGATCTATGAGCTCACCGTTGCCCGGCTCAGCGGCATCAGCCCCGAGCAGTGCCTGTTCGTCGACGACGTCCTCGTCAACATCGAGGCCGCGAGCGCGATCGGGATGATCGCGGTCCACTTCCGCACCAACGAGCAGGCGATCCCGGAGATCCGCAGCGCGCTGCGGTTAGGAGGCGAGGCGGAGCGGCGTTAGGTTAGGCCGGTGAAGCGCGATACCGCCCTCGAAGCGGTGTTCCAGCCCGTGCGCCCGCCGACGACGTTCGAGGAGACGGTCGAGCGGCTCGGGACCGCGATCCGCGTCGGGCTGCTGACGGCGGGGAGCAAGCTGCCACCCGAGCGCCAGCTGGCCGAGGAGCTGCAGATCTCCCGCTCGACCCTGCGCCAGGCGCTGACGACGCTGGTCCAGTCGGGGCACCTGACCTCGATCCGGGGACGGGCCGGCGGCACCTTCGTCGCCGAGCAGCCGCCGCTCTCAGAGCACGAGGAGAACCCGCTCGGTGGAGCGGCCGCGGCGACGCTCGATCATCGCGTCGCGATCGAGGTCGGCTCGGTGATCCTCGCCGCCGAGCGCGCCAAGGGGCCGGAGCTCGACGCCCTGGACGCGCTGGTCGAGAGGATGGTCGCCGCCACCGACTTCGAGGACTACCGCCGCGCCGACATCCGCTTTCACATCGGCGTCGCCGAGGCGGCCCGCTCGCCGCGTCTGGTCACGGAGATGACCGAGGTGCAGGGGCAGATGAGCGATCTGATCGCACAGATCGCGCACCCCGAGGAGGTCCTTACCCGCTCCAACGCTCAGCACCGCATGCTGGTCGCCCAGCTGCGCGAGCCTGATGCCGCGGGCGCGGTTGCGCTGATGCGCAACCACATCCGCGGCACCGAGCACATCCTCGCCGGGCTGCTCTGAGTCCGGCCGCGGCTCACGCCTTCGCGCAGCCCACGAGGCCAACGTCACCCTCGGGGGGCAGCTCGTCGACCACGCCGACTCCCTTGGCGTAGACCTTGTACTCGACCTCCCTGTCCGGGAGGGCAAACTCGCGCACCTTGATCGCCTTGTCGTAGGTGTGCCCTCGGACCTCGACGCTCGGGATCTCGCCGACGAGCCGATCGTGCTCGACCGTGATCGGCGGCGCGTCCTCGGAGAGCCAGTGGACGCCGACGTGCGTAACGGCCGGCATCAGCACGCCGAGCTTGTGCGTGTCACGTCCGTAGAGCCAGCCACCGTGGTGATTGGCGACCTGACCGTCCCGGATGTTGTCTACGTTCTCGCCCAGGTAGTGGACGGTGCCCGCGTCGTCCTGGGCGAAGAAGTCGATCGTGCGCTCGATCAGCTTCCCGTTCGCCCAGACGCGGTCCTTGACGACCAGCGCCTCGACCGGGACGCCTTCGACGTCGAACGTCCGGGTCCGATCGAGCACCGTTCGCTTGATCCGCAGCTTCTGGTTGCCCTCGTGGCCCTTGAGCGTGCAGCGACTGAACTTGCTCAACGGCAGATACGGGTTGTCGATCGTCGTCGGGGCGCTGAACGACGGTGTTTCGTCGTCATCAGCCGAGGCGGCGGTCGCCGGGCCGGCGATCGCGGCGACGCACGCGGTCAGCGCTGCGAGAGCCCTCGGGCTGGTGATCATCGGTCTCATCACGGTCACTCCTTTGTTCGGGTTCCGCAGCCCTTATCCGCCTGCCGGATGAAAGCCTCGTGAAACAGCCGCGAATGCGGAAACGGCTTTCATCGCGCTTTCATCTTCGCGCGTAGGCTGGGCCCGATGCGTGTGCTGATCGTCGAGGACGAGGTCAAGATGGCCGGGCTGATCCGCCGCGGGATGCGCGGCGAGGGGATGGCGGCCGACGTGGCGATCAAGGGCGAGGACGCGCTCTGGATGGCCGAGGCGACCGAGTACGACGCGATCGTGCTCGACATCATGCTCCCGGGCATCGACGGCTTCGAGGTCTGCCGGCGGCTTCGCACCGCCGGCGTCTGGTCGCCGATCCTGCTGCTCACCGCGCGCGATGGAGTCCGCGACCGCGTCGCCGGGCTCGACGGAGGGGCCGACGACTATCTGACGAAGCCATTCTCGTTCGCGGAGCTGTTGGCGCGGCTGCGGGCGCTGGTGCGCCGCGGGGCGGTCGAGCGCCCAGTCGAGCTCGAGGTCGGCGAGCTGCGCCTCGATCCGGCGACGAAGCGGGTCTGGCGCGGCGAGGTCGAAATCGAGCTCTCGGCGAAGGAGTTCGCGATCCTGGAGACGTTCATGCGGCGGCCGGGAGAGGTGCTCTCGCGCTACGCGCTGCTCGAGCAGGCGTGGGACTACGACTACGAGAACAAGTCCAACGTCGTCGATTCCTACGTGCGCTTCCTGCGGCGCAAGATCGACAAACCGTTCGGGACCGACTCGATCGAGACCGTGCGCGGCTCCGGTTACCGCCTGCGCGAGGCTGGCAGCGCTTGAAGCGGCTGCCGATCCGTGTCCGGGTGACGCTCGCGTTCTCGGGCGTGATGGCGATCGTCCTGGTGGCCGTGGGCCTGTTCCTCTACGTGCGCATGGAGGCGCAGCTCGACCACTCGATCAACCAGGGCCTGCGCTCCCGCGCGACCGAGGTGTCGACGCTTGCGCGCGACGCGGCCAGCGGCAGTCTCTCGGGATCCGGAGGCAGCTCGTTGATCGAGAAGGACGAGGCCTTCGCCGAGATCCTCACCACGGACGGCCGGGTAATCGACGCGAGCCCGCAGGTGGACGGCGTGGCCGCGCTCGTGGGAGCCGATCTCGAGCGAGCGACGTCCGAGCCCGTGTTCCTCGACCGTGGCACGCTGGCCGGCGTCGAGGGCCCGGTCCGCGTGCTCGCCGTGCCCGTCGATGTCGGCGGCCGGCAGCTGGTCGCGGTCGTGGGATCCTCGCTCGGCGATCGGAACGAGGCGCTCGACAGCCTTCTCAGGCTGCTCCTGATCGGCGGCCCGGTGGCATTGCTGCTCGCCTCGCTGGCCGGCTACGGAATGGCGGCGGCCGCACTCAGGCCGGTCGATGCGATGCGCCGGCGCGCGGCCGAGATCTCCGCGTCGGAGCCCGGCGAGCGGCTGCCGGTCCCGGCGGCGCGCGACGAGCTGTCGCGCCTGGGTGAGACCCTGAACGCGATGCTCGGACGACTCGAGGCCGTGCTGGAACGCGAGCGGCGATTCGTCGACGACGCCAGCCACGAGTTGCGAACACCGCTGGCGCTCCACAGGATCGAGCTCGAGCTGGCGCTCCTGCACGCCGACGGCGAGGAGGAACTGCGCGACGCGATCGGCTCGGCAACCGAGGAGATCGACCGCCTGATTCAACTCGCCGAGGACCTGCTGGTCGTCGCGCGGTCGGAGAACGGCAAGGTCGAGATCGCGGCGGCGCCGTTCCCGGTCGAAGATGTCCTGGCGGCGATGACGACGCGGTTCGCCGCCCGCGCTGAGCGGGCCGGCACGACCGTCAGCTACGAGCGCCCGCCCGATGGCAGGATGGTGGAGGCGGACCGCTCCCGCGTCGAGCAGGCGCTGACCAACATGGTGGAGAACGCGCTGCGCCACGGCGGCGGGCCCGTTCACCTGCGGGCGCAGCAGAACGGCGACCTGGTCGAGTTCCACGTCACCGACGAGGGCCCTGGCATCCCCGACGACTTCATCGACCGGGCCTTCGAGCGCTTCAGCCGTGCCGACATGGGGCGCGAGCGCGGCGGAACCGGCCTCGGCCTGGCGATCGTCGATTCGATCGCGCGCGCTCACGGCGGTGCGGCGCACGTCCGCAACCGACCCGAGGGCGGAGTCGACGTCTGGATCGAGCTGCCGCAGTGACCGCCGCCCGGATCCTGGTGCTCGAGGACGACGCAGGGCTGGTGCGCCTGCTGCGCTCGGGGCTCGAGGAGGAGGGATTCTCCGTCGTCACCGCGACCACCGGTCACGAGGCGATGCTCGCCGCGGAAGCCACGCCGCCCGACCTGATGGTGGTCGACATCGGGCTGCCCGATGCGGATGGACGCGACGTCTGCCAGGCGCTGCGCGCCCGCGGCGTGACCGCCCCGATCCTGTTCCTGACCGCACGTGACGCGGTCACCGATCTGCTCTCGGGCTTCGAGGCCGGAGGCGACGACTACCTGACGAAGCCGTTCGAGTTTGCCGAGTTGGTCGTGCGGCTGCGGGCCCTCGAGCGCCGCTCCGGCTACGACCCGGCGACCTCGGTCGGTGACCTGCGCCTCGATCCGATCGCCCACGAGCTCGCCGGACCCGCCGGCACGGAGGCGCTCACTCCGACCGAGTTTCGGCTCCTCGGCGCCCTCGTCGCCCGCACCGGCGCGGCGGTGAGGCGGCGCGACCTGGTCCGGGCGGCCTGGCCGGACGGCGCGATCGTCCACGACAACACGCTCGACGTCTACATCGGGCGGTTGCGGCGCAAGCTCACGAAGCTCGGCAGCGAGACCGAGATCGTCACCGTGCACGGGGTCGGCTACAGGCTGTGATTCGGCGCCTCAGCCTGCGCTGGCGTTTGGTCCTGCTGGTGACCCTCGGCGCGGTGGTCACCCTCGCCGCGCTCACCCTCGGCTTCAACGTGCTGCTGCGCTCCAGCCTCGACGACGACGCCAACCGCCTGCTCGAGGGCCGCGCGCAGACGGCCTTGGAGACGATCGCCTTCCAGCACGGCGAGCTCCGCGTGATCGAGGACGCTGACGTCGCCGTGACCGACGCCCAGGTCTGGGTGTTCGCCGGCGAGAAGACGCTCGAGCGCCCGCGGGCGGAGCCGCGGCTGCAGAGCCTCGCCCGCTCGCTGATCGGCACGGATCGCCGGTACGCCGAGGATCCCGCCACCGACACCCGCCTGTACTCGCTGGCGGTACGCCACCCGGGAACCGCTGCCGGGACGATCGTCAGCGGCATCTCGCTGGATCCCTATGAGCGCACCGCCCACCGCGCGTTGATCGGTTCGCTGATCCTCGCCGGCGTGCTCCTGTTGCTGATCGTCGCCGGGGTGCGCCTGGTGGTCGGCGGGGCACTGCGCCCGGTCGCTCGAATGACGGCTGACGCCGCCGAGTGGAGCGAGACCGACCTCGATCACCGGTTCAACGCCGCCGAGCCCCACGACGAGCTCAGCGCGCTCGCCGCCACCTTCGACGGGATGCTCGAACGGCTGGCGGAGAGCCTTCGCCACGAGCAGCGGTTCACAGCCGAGGTCTCCCATGAGCTGCGGACGCCGCTGGCGGCGATCATCGCCGAGGCCGAGCTGGCCCTGCGCCGGGATCGAGAGAACGATGAGTACCGAAGCGCCCTCTCCGCGATCGTCGACCGCGCCCATCAGCTCCAGCGAATCGTCGAGGCACTGCTTGCGGCCGCCCGCGCGGAGACCGCGACCCACGGCGAGCGGTCCGACCCGGTCGAGGTGGTGGGCCGAGTTCTCGACGAACAACGAAGCCACGAACAACCTGGACGCGAGCTGGAGCTCGAACAGGGACCGGCGCCTCCCGGGGCGGCGCTGGCGACCGACCGCGACATGGCCGAGCGCATCCTCGCCCCACTGATCGAGAACGCGTGCGCCCACGCCGCGACCCGCGTCCGAGTGTCGATCGAGCCGGACGGCGAAGCCCTGCGGATCGTCGTCAGCGATGACGGCCCGGGAGTTCCGTTGGCCGAGCGGGAGCGAATCTTCGAGCCGGGATATCGAGCCTCGGGAGCCTCGGACGGAGGGGCGGGCCTCGGGCTGGCGCTCTCCCGGCGGCTTGCCCGGGCAGTGGGTGGCGAGGTAGAGCCCTGCTCGGGGGAGGCGCCCGGCGGTTGCTTCCTCGTCCGGCTGCCGGCCGCCTGAGGCTATTCGCCGGCCGGGAGGCGCACCACCACCAGGGCCTTCCCCTCCACCGACTCGATCGAGGCGTCACCACCGTGCGCGCGGGCCACGGCTCGCACGATCGCCAGCCCGAGTCCTGACCCTCCCCGGCCCCGTGACGGGTCCGCGCGCGAGAAGCGCTCGAATGCCCTCCCGGCGAACTCGTCGGAGAAGCCAGGCCCTTCGTCCGTCACCGAGATCACCAACTCGCCTGCGGTGCGTCGCGCCCGAACCGAGACCCGACCGCTGCCGTGGCGCAGCGCGTTGTCGATCAGGTTGGCGACGGCCTGGCGGACGCGAAATGGGTCCACCGCCGCCGCGAGATCGGCTGGGGCGTCGACGTCGATCGAGCGATCGTCGGCGGCGGCGCGATCGCGAAACGGCTCGGCGATCGTCGTCAGCAGCGCGCGCAGCTTCACACGCTCGAGCTTCACGCCCAGCCCGCCGTCCTCCCCGCGCGCGATCAGCAACAGGTCATCGGCCAACCTGGCCAACTGATCGACCTCCTCGACCGCCACCCGCAGCGCCGCCTCCACCTGGTCGTCGTATCCACCACCGCGCAGGGTCACCTCGAGCTCGGCCTTGAGCACCGCCAGCGGCGTGCGCAGCTCGTGGCTCGCGTCGGCGACGAAGGCGCGCTCGCGCTCGAACGAATCCTCGAGGCGCGCCAGCATCGCGTTCAGCGTTTCTCCGAGCCGGCGAATCTCGTCGTTGGCGACGGGCAGCGGCAGGCGCTCGCCGCTGTGGGCGAGGGTCACCTTGTCGGCGCGGCGGCGCATCGCCTCGACCGGGGCCAGCCCCAGCGAGGCCAATAGGTAACCGGCGCCGGAGACGAGCAGGATGACGATCGGACCACCGATCGCAAATGCCCGGACCAATCCGTCGAGAGCCTCATCGCGATCCGCGATCGAGGAACCGACGACCACGACCAGCCGCATGCCCTGGGCGGAGACGGGGCTCGCGAGCAACCGCGCCTGGCCCTCGATGCCGCTGACCGTGCGCTGGTCGAACGTCTGCGGTCCGGTGAGGCCCCGGATCTCGCTCGGATCGAGCGCGGGCACCGTCGCGCCCGGGGTCGAGTCGTACACGGTTCCGTTGGATCGCAGCACCTGGGCGAAGCTCTCCGTCGTCTCGACCAGCCGGCCCGAGCCGCCCTCGGCAAGGCCCGAGTCCGCCTGGGTCACAAGCGCCGCGACGTCGTCCGCGCGCGTGCGGAGGCCCTTGTCGATCGCCTGATCGAGATCGGAGTTGACGCGCAGATAGATGAACAGTCCCGCGAGCACCAAGACGACGGTCACCAGGAGCGCGAACCCCGCGGTCAACCGCACCCGGATCGGCAACCTGCTCATGCGGGCTTCGGTTTACGCATTCGATAGCCGGCTCCGCGAACCGTCTCGATCGACTCGACGTTGAACGGGCGATCGATCTTCTCGCGCAAATGACGGACGCCGGAATCGACGACGTTGGAGCGGTTCTCGTACTCGTAGTCCCAAACGTGCTCGAGCAGTTGGAAGCGTGACAGCACCTGACCCGGCCGGCGCATGAAGGTCTCGAGCAGCGCGAACTCGCGGGCGGACAGCTCGACCGCCTCGCTACCTCGCCAGACCTGCCTCGTCGCCGGGTCCAGGCGCAGGTCGTCCACCTCGAGCACGACCGGTCGCTCGGCCGGGCCCCGCCGAGCCAGGGCACGCAGACGGGCCAAGAGCTCGGCGAACGAGAACGGCTTGGTCAGGTAGTCGTCGGCACCGCCGTCGAGGCCCGCGACCCGGTCCTCGACCGCGTCGCGCGCGGTCAACATCACCACCGGCGACCAGATCCCATCCTCGCGCAGGCGGCGGCAGGTCTCGAAGCCATCGATACCGGGCAGCATCACGTCGAGGACGATCGCGTCGTACTCGATCGAACCCGCCATCCAGAGAGCGTCCTCGCCCTTGCCCGCCACGTCGGCAGCGATCGCGTCGCCCCGCAATCCGCGCTGGATCACCGACGCCAGCCTCTCATCGTCTTCGACCACGAGCACTCGCATAAGTGAATCCTGGCGCCGCTAGATGACGGGCAAATGATGAGGCGCTTTAGGCAGCCTTTCAACTCACGTCATCGTCAGGTCACTTTTCGTACCTAGGTTGGCGGCTTCATCGGCTCAGCCAAAGGAGAAAGATGGGAACGCGAATCAAGAAGGTCCTCGCAGCGGTTGCCGCGCTGGCGGCACTGGCCGTCGGCGGCGCCGCGCTCGCCTCGGCGGGCGGCAGCTCGCAGTCGAGCGAGCCCGCGTCGCAAAGCGAGCCGGCCGAGCAGGGCGAGTCCAATGCGCCCGAGAACTCGGCCACGGACACCGACAACGTCCAGGACGAAAGCGGAAACGACCAGGGCGAGCAGGCCGACGGTCCGAACGACCAGGCCGACGGTCCGAACGACCAGGCCGACGGTCCGGAAGGCTCAGAAACGCCTGACGGTCCCGAGGGCGCGGACGACAAGTAGCCCAACGCGAATTGCCAGGTCCAGGCACAGCGGCCCCGCCTCGGCGGGGCCGCTTTCGTTTTTTTAGGGAACCTTTTGGCTCCCGTCACAGCCGGGTCACCCGGCCTTTCTAGCTTGGCCTCATCAATCGGCCAAACGAAAAAGGAGACACCAAAATGGCCACACGAGTGAAGAAGGTATTGGCGGGAATCGCCGTACTGGCGGCCCTCGCCTTCGGCGGCTCCGCCATCGCTTCGGCGGGCGGCGGACAGCCCCAGCAGAGCCCGACTCCGGCGACCGGCCAGTCGGCGGAGCAGCAAGGCGAATCGACGGCCCCGGAGAACTCGGCCACCGATCCCGACAACGTCCAGGACGAAAGCGGGAACGATCAGAGCGAATCGGCCGGTGCCGAAAGCACGGGCGAGGCGGGCAGCGAGGTCCCGGGCAACGACGGCCCCGGCGGCCACGCCGACGAGCCCTCGAACCCGAACGCGGATCACCAGGCACAGGGCACGGAGTAGCCCGTCACGCGATCCGTCACACCCCAGGGCAAGCGGCCCCGCTCCGGCGGGGTCGCTGCCTTGGAGCCCGCGGGCGGCTCGACGGCGCGAAGAAGCTCGGGGATCGACGGGCTCCGCGGCCTGGCCGCACTCTCGGTCCTCCTCTTCCACCTCTGGCTCTACGCGCGCGTCGCTCCCCCGGCGACCGGCGCGAGCGGGGCAGCGGACTGGGTGTTCAGCAGCATGCGCTGGGGACTGCTGCTGTTCTTCGTCCTCTCCGGATTCCTGCTCTATCGCCCCTGGCTCGAAGCGACTGAGACCTCCGAGCGACCAGACCTCTGGCGTTACGTGCGAAGCCGCGCTGCCCGCATCCTCCCCGCCTATTACCTGGCCCTGGCGGGCTCCTTCGCGCTGCTGTGGGGCGCGGGCGCGGTGCCCGGCGTGCGCCTGCCCAGCGGCGAGAGCCTGCCCCTCTTCCTCGCCTTCGCCCAGAACTTCAGCCGCGACTCCGTGCTCACCCTCGACCCGCCGATGTGGACCCTCGCTGTCGAGGTCAGCTTCTACGCGGTCCTACCGCTGCTTGGGATGGCGGCGATGCGCCTCGGCCGCCGCCGCCGGATCCTGCTGCCGATCTCGCTGATCGCCTTCGGGCTGGCGTGGAGCTGGATCGTCAGCGCCACCGGCTCATTCCTGCCGCTGACCAAGGTGCTGCCGGCGATGCTGCCGTTCTTCGGGATCGGGATGCTGGCGGCGACCCTGGCCAGAAACCGGCCGGTCGACGCAGGGCGCGCCCGCCTGCTCGGCCTGATCGCCGCGTGCGCGCTCGGCCTCCAGGTCGCCGCCCAGCTCCTCTTGCCGAGCGGCTTGGCCGGCGCCCTGCACGACCTGCCCGCGGCGGTCTGCTTCGGTGCGATCGTCGTCCTCGCCTACTCGGCCCACTCCCCCCGCGTGCTCTCCTGGCGGCCGCTGACGCGGCTCGGCACCATTTCCTACGGCGTCTACCTGTGGCACGTTCCGGTGCTCTGGTGGCTGCGAGCGCGGGGGCTGCTTCCGCTCGATCCGGTCCCGGCCCTGCCCGTCGTGCTGGTGCCGTCGCTGGCGCTGGCGACGATCAGCTGGGTCTGCGTCGAGCGCCCGGCGATCGCCTGGGCGCGCCGTCGGCGCGTCAGTCGTCGGCGGACATGGGGTCCGCGCGCAGCAGAAGCGTGAACCTGGTCGTCGGAGGGCCGGCGTCGACCAGATCGAGGCGGCCCCCGTCGGCGTCGGCCAGCGAGCGCGCGAGCGCCAGGCCGATCCCGTGACCCTCGCCCGACCGCCGGGTGAAGGCGCGGTCGGGGTCGGCGATCCCGGGGCCCTGGTCGGCGACGTCGATCGCCAGTGAACCGTTCAACGGACGGACCTCGACCCTGACCGTGCCGTCGCCGTGGCGGGCGGCGTTGTCGACCAGCACGTCGAGGATCTCCCGGACCGCGCCGCGGGAGGCGCGGACATGCGGCAGGCGGTGTGGGACCACCACCTCCAGCGCCCGGCCCTCGGCGGCCAGCAAGCCGGTCCAGCTTCGACGCAGATCCTCGAGCAGGGGGCCGACGTCGAAGGGCTCGCGTTCGGTCGCCACGTCGCGAGCCGCCGCCAGCAGGGTCTCGATCGTCGCCTCCAACCGCTCGACCTGCGCCAGCGGCTCGTCCACGTCCACCCCGGCGAGCTGGCGCGACTCGAGCTCCAACCGCAGGGCCGCGAGCGGCGTTCGCAGCTGGTGCGAGGCGTCGGCGCTGAAGGCGCGCTCACGAGAGACGACCGCCTCCAGCTTCGCGACCGTCTCGTCGAGCGCCTCGGCGACGCTGTCCAGCTCAGCGATCCCCGAGCGGGGAGAGCGCCCAGTGGTCTGACCGTCCTCGATCCTGGCCGCGGCCGCCCCGAGCTCGCGAATCGGTCTGGTCAGGCGCCGCGTCAGCGCCAGTGCCGCCGCCGCCGCGAGCGCAACGATCAGTGCCGCAACCCCCGCGATCGTAAGCCGCATCCGAAGCACCCGCTCAGACAGCTCCGCGGTCGAGCGAGACGCTCGGATCGCTCCGACAACCTGCTCGTTGGCGAGGATGGGCACGGCGACGACGAGCTGCTCGTCGGTGCTCAGGTCGGTCACCTGACCCGAGTCGAGCGTCCGCTCGACGAGCGAATCCGCCGTCGCCGGGCCGGTCCCACCGAGCAGCGCTCCAGCCGCGTTGTAGGCCGCGACCTGGTCGGATGACGGCTTGAACTCGACCGGGTCACCGGGCTGGGCCGTCGCGTCGAAGCCGCGCGCCGCCGCGGTGGCGTCGCGCTCCAGCGAAAGCAGCTCATCCTCGCGATAGAGCTTCTCGGCGCCGATCGCGAGCGGCAGCGCCAGCGCGAAGACCGCGGCGGCCGCGACCCCGACGATCGCAAGCATGATCCGGCGTCTCATTCGGCCTCGAACCGATAGCCGACGCCTCGCAGTGTGCTGATCGTGGCCTCCGGCAGCTTTTGGCGCAGCGACGAGACGTGCATGTCCAAGGTCTTGGTGGAGCCGAACCAATTCGTATCCCAGACGTCGGCCATGATCTGCTCACGGGTAACGACTCGGCCGGCGCGCGAGGCGAGCAGCGCCAGCAGGTCGAACTCCTTCGGGCGCAGGTCCAGCTCGCCCCCGTCGACCCAGGCCCGGCGAGCATCGACGTCCACCGAGACCCGGCCCGCTTCGATCCTGCCCGACGGTGTCGGGCTCGATGCCTCCAGGCGCCGCTGGTGGGCGCGGATCCTGGCCAGCAGCTCGGCGAGGCGAAAGGGCTTGGTCATGTAGTCGTCGGCGCCCGCGTCCAGGCCGGCGACCACGTCCATCTCACGATCACGGGCGGTCAGGATCAGGATCGCCAGATCGGGCCGGGCCCTGCGCAGGTCGCGACACACCTGGATCCCGTCCACGTCGGGCAGGCCGAGATCGAGGACGACGATCCCGACCGACGGCGTCGCCGCAGCGAGCGCGCGCCTCCCCTCGGCTACCCGGGTCACCCCGAGGCCCTGCTGCTCGAGCACGCGCACCAACCCGAGCGCGATCGCCTCGTCGTCCTCGACCACCAGCACGTCCACGGAGGCAACGGTAGTCGCGCCCGGACGGCGGCGCGAGCGGCGCCCCAAGGTTTTACCCCCCGTTGACCTGCGGGGTCCTTGGCGTTGACCGGCCGGCTCCTAGCGTGGTCGTCGATCCCGATGGACACACAACGACAAAGGAGCAACGCAATGAGAACCCGCCTTTTCGCGCTCGGCGCAACCGTGATCGCGCTCGGCGCCCCGCTCGGGCTGGCCGCCTGCGGCGGCTCGAGCTCGAGCACGACGGTGAACCCGAACGCGGCCGAGGTCAGCCCGGCGGGTGACATTCCCGACAACCAGGTCTTCGTCGCCTACAGCCCGCCCGGCGCCGGCTATCAGGTCAAGGTGCCCGAAGGCTGGTCACGTTCCTCCCAGGGAGGCGCGGTCACCTTCACCGACAAGCTGAACACGATCCAGCTCGACTCCAGCACCGCCGGCTCTGCCCCGACCGTGGCCGATGGCCAGGCGGAGCTGAAGCAGCTCGCCGGCACGGTCCCCGGCTTCAAGCCCGGGAACGTGAGCACGGTGAAGCGCAGCGCCGGCACCGCGCTGCTGATCACCTACACGGGCAACGGCGCACCCGACCCGGTCACCGGCAAGGTCGTCCAGGACGCCTTCGAGCGCTACGAGTTCTTCCACAACGGCCGGCTGGCCACCCTGACCCTGAGCGGTCCGGTGGGCGCCGACAACGTCGATCCGTGGATGATCGTCACCGACTCGCTGCGGTGGACGGCATGAGGGCGTCCACGATCCCTGTCGAGTGCGAGAGCCTCTACCGGTTCTTTCACGCCGGCGACGAGGAGACGCTCGCCCTCCAGGGCGTGACGCTCAAGGTCGACCGCGGCGAGATCGTCGCCATCACCGGCCCCTCGGGATCGGGCAAGAGCACGCTGCTCGCCTGCCTGGCCGGGCTCGACGAGCCCGACGGCGGCACCGTCCGCGTCGACGGTGAACGGCTGACGCGACGCACCGAGGAGGAGCGAAGCAAGCTCCGGGCTCAGAGCATCGGCATCCTCTACCAGAGCGTCAACCTGGTCGGGCACCTCGACATCGACGCCAACCTCGCCCTGGCGCGACGGCTCGGCGCCCACGGGCGGCGCCGCGTCGCCGGTGAGAAGGACCTGCTCGAGCGCGTCGGCATCGCCGACCGCGCCAAGGCCCGGCCGAGTGAGCTGTCCGGCGGCGAGCTCGCAAGGGCCGGACTCGCGGTCGCGCTCGCCAACGATCCCGCCGTGCTGCTCTGCGACGAGCCGACCGGCGAGCTCGACGAGCATTCCGCCCAGCGGGTGCTCGAGCTCCTGCACGAGCGCGCGGGCGAGGGCGGCGCGGTGATCGTGGTCACCCACAATCCGCTGGTCGCCGCCGAGGCCGACCGCGTGATCTCGTTGCGCGACGGCCGGGTGGTCGAGCGATGAACGGCGAGCTCGTGCGGGTGCGCGGCGCCGCACGCTCCTACGGCGAGGGCTCCGCGGCCAGGGTCGCGCTTCGCCAGACCAACTGCGAGATCTCCGACGGCGATCGGATCGCGCTCATGGGCCCCTCCGGATCGGGCAAGTCGACCCTGCTGCATCTGATGGCCGGCCTCGATCAGCCGACGGTCGGCACCGTCGACTGGCCGGGGATCGGTCCTCGAGAGGCGCTGCGACCCGGGCCCGTGGCGATCGTCTTCCAGGGCCCGAGCCTGCTTCCAGCGCTGAGCGTGGTCGAGAACGTCGCCCTGCCGCTGATCTTCGGCGGACAGGGCAACGACGAGGCAACGGCCAGGGCCGATCGGGCGCTCGCCCAGCTCGAGCTCTCGGAGCTGCGCGACAAGCTCCCTGAGGAGATCTCGGGCGGACAGGCGCAGCGCGTCGCCGTCTGCCGAGCGCTGGCGGGAGAGCCTCGCCTGATCCTTGCCGACGAGCCCACCGGCCAGCTCGACCGCGAGATCGGATCCCGGGTTGTCGACCTGCTGATCGCCGCGGCCGACCACGCCGACGCCGCGCTCGTGATCTCGACCCACGACCCGGCGATCGGGGCGCGCCTTCCGACCAGATGGCGACTGGCCGACGGCGAGTTGCTCGTCAGCGCCAACGACGACTCGAAGGAGGCGCCGCGATGACCCTCTCTCTCAGCTGGCTGGCAGGACTGATCGCCCACCGCCGCTCGCGCGTGATCGCGACCGCGATCGGCGTCGCGATCGGCGTCGCGCTGCTGGCCTCGATCGGCACCTTCCTCTCCTCGACGACGTCGAAGATGACCGACCGGGCTGTGCAGAGCGTCCCCGTCGACTGGCAGGTCGAGGCCCAGCCGGGCGCCAACCCCGCCAAGGTGATCGACCAAACGCGCAACCTGCCCGGCGTCAGCGCCACGGCCACGGTGCGCTTCGCCTCCACCAACGGTCTCACCGCGGCCACCGGCCAGACGGTGCAGCGGACCGGCCCAGGTCAGGTCCTGAGCATGCCGGCCTCCTACCCGAGCACCTTTCCCGGATCCGTAAGGCTGCTCGCCGGAAGCCTCAACGGACCGCTGCTCGCCCAGCAGACCGCCGCGAACGTGCAGGCCCGGCCCGGTGACCAGGTCAAGATCGGGCGTCCCGGGCTCGGCGACGCCACCGTTCGGATCGCCGGCGTGGTCGAACTGCCGGCGGCGGACTCCCTGTTTCAGAAGGTCGGAGCGCCCCCCGGCGCTCAGCTTCAGGCGCCCCCCGACAACGTCGTGATCCTGCCGCCCGCGACCTTCCAGCGGGTCGAGGGACCCCTCGCGTCCGCCCGCCCGGACCTGGTTCGCACCCAGGTCCACGCGACCCTCGACCAGGCGGCGCTGCCGTCGAGTCCGAGCGCGGCGTTCACCCAGGTATCCGGCCAGGCGAAGAACCTCGAGGTGAAGCTTGCCGGCGCCGGACTGGTCGGCGACAACCTCGGGTCGGCCCTCGACCATGCCCGCGGCGACGCGCTCTACGCGCAGATCCTCTTCCTCTTCTTGGGCGTGCCCGGAGCGATCCTCGCCGGCCTGATCACGGCCTCGATCGCCTCGGCGGGCGCCGAACGCCGCCGCCGCGACCAGGGCCTGCTTCGCACCCGTGGTGCGACCACCAACCAGCTGGTCCGCATGGCCCTGGCCGAGACCGCGCTCGCCGGCGGCATCGGGATCGCCCTCGGGCTTGCGGGCGCGCTCGGAATCGGCGCCGTCGCCTTCGGGACGGCCAGCTTCGGCGCCGGATCGCTGGCGGCGGTGCTGTGGGCGACCGGCGCCGCACTGGCCGGCCTCGTGATCGCGGCTACGGCGATCGCGCTGCCGGCCTGGCGAGAGGCCCGTTCGCTGACCGTTGCCGGTGCGCGGCGCAGCGTCGGCCGACCCGAGCGCTCGCCCTGGTGGATGCGGGCCCGGCTCGACTTCCTCGCGCTCGCCGGCGCGGCCCTCGTTTACTGGCAGGCGAGTCGCAACGGCTACCAGCTCGTGCTCGCGCCCGAGGGGCTCCCCCAGGTGCAGGTCAACTGGTACGCGCTGCTCGCTCCGGTACTGCTCTGGATCGGCGGTGGCCTGCTCGCCTACCGGCTCGCGGACCTGCTGCTGTTTCGGGGTCGAAGGATCCTCGGCCGAGGCCTGAAGCCGCTGGCCGGAAACCTGTCGCCGACCGTGGCGGCGACCATGGGCCGCCAGCGTCGCCTGCTCGCCAGGTCGCTGACCCTGGTCGCGCTCACCGTCGCGTTCGCGGGCTCGACCGCGGTCTTCAACTCGACCTACGCCCAGCAGGCTGAGGCCGACGCGCGGCTCACCAACGGCGCCGACGTCACCGTGACCGAATCCCCGGGCGCGAATGTCGGGCCGGGCGAGGCCGCCGCGCTGGCGAAGGTCCAGGGCGTGAGCTCGGTTGAACCGCTGCAGCATCGCTTCGCCTACGTCGGCGCCGACCTCCAGGACCTCTACGGCGTGAACCCGGCGACGATCGGTGCCGCCGGCCAGCTCCAGAACGGCTGGTTTCAGGGTGGCAGCGCCAGCCAGCTGCTCTCGACCCTGGGCTCCAAGCCCGACTCGATCCTGGTCAGCGCCGAGACGGTCAAGGACTTCCAGCTTCACCCCGGCGACCTGCTGCGCCTGCGCCTGCAGAACGGCCTCACGAAGAAGTACACGACCGTGCAGTTCCACTACGCGGGCATCGCCAAGGAGTTCCCGACCGCACCGCGCGACAGCTTCCTGGTCGCGAACGCGAGCTACGTCGCCCAACAGACGGGCAGCACCGCCGTCGGGTCCTTCCTGATCCAGACCGACGGAACCAGTCCGGCGACGGTCGCGTCTCGGGTGCAGTCGGTGGTCGGCACCGGCGCCAAGGTCACCGACATCACCTCGAGCCGCCAGGTGATCGGTACCAGCCTGCCGGCGGTGGAGCCCTCCGGCCGGACCAAGGACGAGCTCGCCTTCGCGCTGGTGCTCGCCGCGGCGAGCACCGGGCTGGTGCTCGGCCTCGGCTTCGCCGAGCGCAGGCGCTCGTTCGCGATCGCCTCCGCCCTCGGCGCCCGAGCGAAGCAACTGGGCGCGTTCGCCTGGAGCGAGGCGACCTTCGTCACCGCCGGCGGTCTGCTGCTGGGCGGCGTGATCGCCACCGGCCTCTCCGTGGTCCTGGTCAAGGTCCTGACCGGCGTGTTCGATCCACCGCCCGACGTGCTCTCCGTGCCGTGGCTCTATCTCGGCACGGTTGCCGGAGTCGCGATGGTGGCGGTCGTGCTCGCCACCTTGGCGATGCTCCGCGCCCTGCGGCGACCGCAGATCGAAACCCTCCGCGACCTCTGATCTGACGAAAGTAGTCAGGAGACGTTCAGGCACGGGCTGCAACGCTCGGGCCATGACGACTACCGCCGCAACCGCGCCCCGCTCGAGCGCCCCCTCGTTGGGCCGGCAGATGCTGAACAAGGTCCCGGAGGTGACGCTCTACTTCTGGATCATCAAGATCCTCTGCACGACCGTCGGCGAGACGGCCGCGGACTACGTGAACGACACCCTCGGGCTCGGGTTGACGAACACGACCTACGTCACGGGCGCGCTGCTTATCGTCTGCCTCGTAGTCCAGTTTCGACTGCGCAAGTACGTGCCCAGCGTCTATTGGCTGGCGGTCGTCCTGATCAGCATCTTCGGAACGCTGATCACAGACAACCTCGTCGACAACATGGGCGTCGCGCTGGAGACGACCTCGATCGCCTTCACGATCTGCCTCGCGGTTACCTTCGCCGCCTGGTATGCGAGCGAGCGGACGCTCTCGATCCACACGATCGTCACCAGCCGACGCGAGTCGTTTTACTGGCTCGCGGTCCTGTTCACCTTCGCGCTCGGCACCGCGGCCGGCGACCTGTTCGCGGAGCGCATGGGCCTCGGCTTCTTCGTCTCCGCACTGATCTTCGCCGGGATGATCGCCCTCATCGCCCTCGCCCACTTCCGCCTGCGGATGGGCCCGGTGCTCGCCTTCTGGCTCGCCTACATCCTCACCCGCCCGCTGGGCGCCTCGATCGGCGACTGGATGTCCCAGCCGACCAAGCACGGCGGCCTCGGGCTCGGGACGACGGTGACCAGCGCCATCTTCCTGACCACGATCCTCGCCCTCGTCGTCTACCTGACGCGAACCAGGGTCGACGAGACGCCCGCCGAGCTGATCGAGCGCGAGGAGCGCGAGGAGCGCGAGGAGCAGGAACGACACAAGCACGGGTCGCACCCCTCGACCGATCCGGCACTCGACACCGTCTGAGCGGCAGCCGGCCTCAGGCCCGGATCCGCTCGCCCTTCGGGTCGAAGAGCGGCTCGGCCGCAACGGCGCCGGAGATCCACTCGCCGAAGATCTCGACCTCCACCGCGGTGCCGGGCTCGGCGCGCTCGGGTGGCAGGTAGGCGTAGGCGATCGAGCGCTCGACCGTGTAGCCGTAGCCGCCGGTCGTCACCCGGCCCGCGATCTCCCCCTCGATCCGCACCGGCTCGTTGCCGAGCGCGACCGAGCGCGGGTCGTCGAGCGTCAGGCAACAGAGCCGGGTGCGCGGCCCGTGGTCCTCGGCCTCGACAAGCGCATCGCGACCGATGAAACCGCCGTCCTTGTCGAGCTTGACGCAGAAGCCGACGCCACCCTCGTAGGGCGTCTCGTCGGGAGTGATATCGGCGCCCCAGACGCGATAACCCTTCTCGAGGCGCATCGAGTCGATCGCCCGGTAGCCGCCGGCGACGATCCCGTGCGGCTCGCCCGCCTCCCAGAGCGCCCGCCAGAGGCCGAGCCCGTATTCGGTCGGGCAGTAGATCTCCCAGCCGAGCTCGCCGACGTAGGTGACCCGCATGACGCGCACCGGGGCGTCGCCGACCGTCGTTTCGCGCGCGGACATGTACGGAAAGGCCTCGTTGAAGAGGTCCTGCGGGGTGAGCGGGGTGAGCACCTCGCGGGCCCGCGGGCCCCAGATCCCGAAGCACGACCAGGCCGAGGTGACGTCGCGGACCAGGGCGCTGCCGTCGCCGGGCAGATGCTTGCGGATCCACTCGCGGTCGTGGTTGCCGAAGGCGGTCCCGGTGACGATCTGAAACAGCTCCTCGCCGAGCCGGGCGACGGTGAAGTCGCATTCGATCCCGCCGCGCGCGTTGAGCATCTGCGTGTAGGTGATCTGCCCCACCCCGCGCGCGACCCGGTTGTCGCACAGGCGCTCCAGCAGCGCCGCCGCGCCGGGGCCCTCGATCTCCAGCTTCGCGAACGAGGACTCGTCGAAAATCGCCACCGCCTCGCGGGTCGCTCGATGCTCCGCTCCGATCGCCGGCGACCAGTGCTGGCCCGCCCAGCCACGGGGTCGCAGCGAGTCGTCGCCCCCTTTGCGCTTGGCGTTCGACTCGTACCAGTTGACCCGCTCCCAACCCGACTTCTCGCCGAAGGCGGCGCCGTGATCGGCGTGCCAGGCGTTGGCGGCGGTGATCCGCAGCGGACGCCCCGCGGAGCGCTCGTGGTTCGGGTAGCGGATGTCGTAGTAGGTCTCGTAGGTCTCGCGGGTGCGGGCGTGGGTGAACGACGGCGAGCGATACTGGGCGCCGAAGCGCCGCACGTCCATCTCCCAGAGGTCGAGGCTGGGCTCGCCCTCCGCGATCCACTCGGCGATTACCCTGCCGATCCCACCGGCACCGGCAAGCCCATGGGCGCAGAACCCGGCGGCGACGAAGAAACCGCGGATCTCCGACTCGCCGAGGCAGAACTCGTTGTCGGGCGTGAACGCCTCCGGGCCGTTGATCAGCTTCGTCACCGTGATCTCGTCCATTGCCGGCACCCGACGCTTCGAGTTCTCGGTGATCTCCTCGAAACGCTCCCAGTCGTCCTCGAGCAGACGACCGTTGAAGTCGGGCGGGATCGCGTCGAAGGCGCCGGTCCCATCGGGGAGGAAGGCGGGCTTGCTCTGGCGCTCGTAGCCGCCCATCACCAGACCGCCGCCGTCCTCGCGGAAGTAGATCAGCAGGTCGGGGTCGCGCAGGGTGGGAAGTCGTTGGTCCGCGGCGTGCTCGCGAAACGGCTGCGTGACCAGGTACTGGTGGGAGAACGGGATCAGCGGCACCCGCACGCCCGCCATCCGGCCGATCTCGGCGGCGAACATGCCGCCGGCGTTGACCACCACCTCGGCCTCGATCCGGCCCTTCTCCGTCTCCACCGCGCGCACCCGGCCGTCGGCGACCTCGATCCCCGTCACCCGGGTGTTTTGAAACACCTGCAAGCCACCCTCGCGCCGGGCGACGTCGGCGAGCGAGTAGGTGAGCTGCGAGGGATCGATGTAGCCGTCGGTCGGCAGCCAGGCCGCGCCGAGCACGCCCTCGGTTGACATCAGCGGGAACATCTCCTTCGCCTCGTCGGCCGAGATCAGCTCCAGCGGCAGGCCGAAGGTCTTCGCCCAGCCGGCCTGGCGCCGAAGTTCCTCCATCCGCTGGTCGCTGGAGGCGAGCCGGATGCCGCCGCACTCGACCCAACCCGGGTCGAGCTCCGACTCGGTCGCCAGGCCGCGATAGACCTCGACCGAGTGCATCATCATCTTCGTCAGCGAGACCGAGCCACGCAGCTGGCCGACGAGGCCGGCGGAGTGGAAGGTCGAGCCCGAGGTGAGCTCGGCGCGGTCGACGAGCACGACGTCGCGGTAGCCGAGCTTCGCCAGGTGGTAGGCGATCGAGGCGCCGCCGACCCCGCCGCCGATGATCACGCAGCGGGCGGCGCTCGGGAGCTCAGCCCGCGGACTCACCGGCCTCCTCCAGCCAGGACGCGAAGCGCGGATCGGCTGCGGTCTCGCGCAGGCGATCGAAGTGGCGATCGCGGTAGTCGGCGAAGTCGAAGTCGAGCTCCGAGACCACGGACTGGACGACTCCCCACATCGCCTCGCGGAAGTCGGACATGAAACACATGAGCCGCAAGGCGGCAAGCCGCCGTGCGCGTTCGCGAGGGTCGGCGCCGTGGCCGAAGTAGTCAGCGAGCAATTGCTCCTGCGCGGCCTCACCGAGCTCGTTGTTGACCGCGAAGTTGGCGAGGTCGAAGTAGCGGTCGCCCATCCCCGCGTATTCCCAGTCGACGAGCCAGAGCTGGCCGGCGGAGCCGGTCCCCGTCGATCGCCCGCGGATGAAGTTCGCCGCCAGGAGGTCGTTGTGGCAAGGGACCGGGTCGTGCTCGGGCCCGCTCAGCGCGGCCTCGATCCGGGCGGCTTCCCGACCGGCCTCCTGGTAGGCGTCCGGGAGCGCAGCCCCCCGCTCGACGGCCGTCGCGGCGTAGGTCTCGACGATCCGGAAGGAGTCGAAGACCGTCGGCAGCGGCTCGCCGAGCTCGTGGATGGCTCGCAGCGACCGCGCGACCTCGGTCAGGGCCTCGGGCCGTCGCAGATCCGCGGGCTCGAGCCCGGTGCCCTCGACGAACACGGTGACGATCGCCTGCGGCTCGGCCAGCATCGCCGCCACCGGCGGGGCGATCCCGACCTGCGCGGCGCGCTCGTTGGCGATCCGCTCGGCCTCGCGGTCGATCTCGAGCAACGAGGTGTCCTTGCCCGGCACCCGGATCACGTAGTCCGTCCCGCCGAAGCGCGCTCGGTAATTGCGGTTCGTGATCCCACCGCCGAGCGGCTGGGGCGGTTGGTCAGCATGGCCAAGCCGTGGCTCAAGCAACTCGACAATCCGTAGGAGATCGCCCTCGAGCCCTTGACGTGCGTCCGGTTGCGGGTTTAGGGTCGCGTCGTCCATAGGTCGGGTCGGCACACCTTTTATCGCACCAGGCGATCAAGGGCCGGCCTCCAAGGAGGGGAGAGTGCATGGCGACTCCGGATCAGACGGCGACTCAATTCAAGGATGACGACGAGAGACTGCTCGCCGAGCTCGGCTACAAGCAGCAGCTCAACCGCGCGTGGAGCGGGTTCTCCAACTTCGCGATCTCGTTCTCGATCATCTCCGTGCTCGCAGGGTGCTTCACCGCCTATGCGACCGGTTGGAACAACGGTGGCCCGATCGCGATCTCGTGGGGTTGGCCGATCGTCTCCGTCTTCATCCTCATCATCGGCTTCTCGCTGGCAGAGCTCGTCGCCAAGTATCCGACGTCAGGGGGCATCTACTGGTTCGCGGGCAAGCTCGGCGGGCCGGTCTGGGCCTGGTTCACCGGCTGGTTCAACCTCATTGGGCTGATCGCCGTCGTCGCCTCGGTCGACTACGCGTGCGCCGGCTTCATGAGCGTCCTCTTCGGGGCGTACGGGCTCGACATCTTCGGCGTCAACTTCGGCGACGCGGAGCACATCCTCGCCGAGAACTTCCTGCTCTTCGCGCTCATCCTCGGCCTCACCGCGGTCGTGAACATCTTCCGCACCCACCTGCTCGCGGTGATCAACAATGTCTCGGTCTGGTGGCATGTGATCGGCGTCGGAGTGATCATCGCACTGCTGGTCATCGTTCCGGACCACCACCAGAGCTTCAGCTTTGTCTTCGGCGAGCGGATCAACAATTCCGGCTTCCAGGACGGCAGCACGAGCGGCTTCTTCTTCTGGATCTACCTGCTGCCGATTGGCTTCCTGCTCACCCAGTACACGATCACCGGTTTTGACGCTTCGGCTCACATCTCCGAGGAGACGCACAACGCCTCGAAGAACGCGGCTCGCGGCGTCTGGACCTCGATCTTCTACTCGGCGATCATCGGCTGGTTCGTGCTGCTGGCGATCACCTTCGCCGTGCAGGATGCGGCGAACATCTCTGACCCGGAGAACGGCTTCGGTGTCGGCTCTGTGTTGGCGATCCTCGCGGGCGCCCTCGACACCGCCGGCTTCAAGGCGGTGCTGTTGATCTGCACCGTCGGCCAGCTGTTCTGTGGGCTCGCATGTCTGACCAGCGCATCGCGGATGGCGTTCGCCTTCTCCCGCGACAAGGGCATGCCCGGAAGCTCGCTCTTCTCCAAAGTCAACAAGTCCGGCGTCCCCTTCAACGCCGTCATCGGAATGGCGTTCCTGGCGCTCCTCATCACGATTCCGGCGCTCAAGGGCGCCCCGGGGACGGTCCTGCCGGTTGCCTTCTTCGCGGTGATCTCGGTCGCGGTTATCGGGCTTTACATCGCTTACGCGATCCCGATCTACCTGCGCTGGCGTATGGGCGACAAGTTCGAGCAGGCGTCCTCGTGGAACCTCGGGAAGCGGTGGAAGTGGATGGCCCCGATCAGCGTCATCTGGGTCGCGATCATCTGCACCGCCGGCCTCTTGCCGACGAGCCCGTTGGGAGTGCCATGGGACGACCAGTGGGACGCGAACTACGCCAATTACGCGCCACTCGTGTTGCTGATCGTGATCGGCGGCGCCGCCCTGGGCTGGCTCAAGGCGCGCCGTACCTTCACCGGTCAGGTGCGCAATATCGAAGCACCGGTCGCCGGGGAGTTCACGGCGACGCCGGCGGACAAGACAACAGGGCCCTAGCCTTCGTCGTGCGTGACGCTCGATGAACTGAAGCAGGCGGTCGCGGACGGCACGGTCGACACCGTGCTGCTCGCGATCGCCGACATGGAGGGACGGCTGCAGGGCAAGCGGCTGACGGCGAGCCACTTCCTCGATGACGTGCTCGAGCACGGCGCCGAGGGTTGCAACTACCTGCTCGCCGTCGATGTCGAGATGGAGACCGTCGGCGGCTACGCGATGGCGTCGTGGGAGCGCGGTTACGGCGACTTCGAGATGGTCCCCGACATCGACACCCTGCGGCCGGTGCCGTGGCACGAGGGCACGGTGATGCTGCTCGCCGACCTGCAGTGGGCCGACGGCTCGGAAGTCGTCGCCTCGCCTCGTCAGATCCTCCGGCGACAGCTCGCCAGGCTGACCGAGCGCGGCCTGGTCGCGGCGGCGGCTACCGAGCTCGAGTTCATCGTCTTCAACGACACCTACGAGGACGCCTGGCGCAAGGCCTACCGCGACCTCGAGCCCGCCAACCTCTACAACATCGACTACTCGCTGCTCGGCTCGGCGCGGGTCGAGCCGCTGATCCGCCGCCTGCGCAACGAGATGGCCGCGGCCGGGATGGCGGTCGAGAACTCGAAGGGCGAGTGCAACCTCGGCCAGCACGAGGTCAACTTCCGCTACGGCGAGGCGCTCGAGGCCGCCGACGGCCACGTGATCTACAAGAACGGCGCCAAGGAGATCGCCGCCCAGGAGGAGATGGCGATCACCTTCATGGCGAAGTTCAACGAACGCGAGGGCAGCTCGTGCCACATCCACTGCTCGCTCGCGCACGCCGATGGCGGCAACGCCTTCGCCGCCGATCGCCAGCTGTTCGAGCGCTTCGTCGCCGGCCAGCTCGCGGCGATGCGGGAGCTCACTCTGCTGTACGCGCCGCACGTGAACTCCTACAAGCGTTTCGCCGCCGGCTCCTTCGCCCCCACCGCGGTCGCCTGGGGCAACGACAACCGCACCTGCTCCCTGCGAGCGGTCGGTCATGGCGAGGGCCTGCGGATCGAGAATCGCCTCCCCGGCGCCGACGTCAACCCCTACCTCGCGCTGGCCGCCATGATCGCCGCCGGCCTGCACGGGATCGACTCCGAGCTGGCGCTCGAGGCGCCGCTGGACGGGAACGCCTACACCGCGGACAAGCCGCACGTGCCCGGCAACATGTACGAGGCCCGCGATCTCTTCGCCGAGAGCGCGATCGCGCGCGAGTCGTTCGGCCAGGAGGTCGTGGAGCACTACCTCAACCGGGCCCAGGTCGAGCTCACCGCGTTCGAATCGAGCGTCACCGACTGGGAGCGATTCCGCGGGTTCGAAAGACTCTGATGTCGCGACCCGTGATCGGGATCAGCGCGGCGGTGGAGAGCGCGGCCTGGGGCGCGTGGCAGGAGGTCGAAGTCAACATCTCTCAGCGCACCTACTCGCGCGGGATCAACGAGGCCGGTGGCCTGCCGCTCCTGCTGCCGCCCAGCGACGCCGCCACCGCCGAGCCCGGCGAGCTGCTCGAGCTGCTCGACGGGCTCCTGCTCAGCGGTGGTGCCGACCTCGATCCCGCGAGCTATGGCGCCACACTCGATTCGCAGACCACCAACGCGAGGGCCGACCGCGACGCATTCGAGCTCGCGCTGGCCCGCGGCGCCCTCGACCGCGACCTGCCGGTGCTCGGCGTCTGCCGCGGGATGGAGCTGCTCAACGTCGCCTGCGGCGGCACACTCGACCAGCACCTCGCCGATGCGGCC
>JAWVFH010000044.1:0-155062 GCA_033856255.1 Solirubrobacterales bacterium
TGATCGAGCCGCCGGCGGCGGCGCGGATCCCCGAGAAGTCGGTCGACCCGGTGGCCCCGTAGACGAAGGCGAGCCCGTACAGCAGCGTCGCCGAGCCGAGCGAGCCGATGATCAGGTACTTGAGCCCCGACTCGAGCGACTCGCGGCGGCGAAGCGCGGCGCCGCAGAGGATGTAGAGCGGGATCGAGAGCAGCTCCAGGGCGACGAAGAAGGCGATCAGGTTCTGCGCCTGCGCGATCAGGGTCATCCCCAGCACGGAGCAGATCAGCAGCGCCTGGAACTCGCCATGGCCGCTCGGGCCGAGCGGGCGGTCGAAGGCCTGCTCGCGCCAGGAGAGCGGGATGCAGAAGGCGGCGGCCGTGATGCAGATCAGGCTGGCGGCGATCGAGAGGTCGTCGAGTCGCAGGGCCCCGGCGACCAGGTCCTTGTGATCGCCCCACTGCGCGATCAGCAGGCCGGCAGCGGCCCCGAGGGTGGCGAAGCCGACGATCGAGACGACGATCCGCTGCCGGCGGCGGCTGCCGAACAGCCCGGCGACCAGGGCGAGCACGAGGCCGCCGCTGAGCGCGATGATCGGCGAGATCCCGCCGTAGTTGATGTCGGGGGCGGTGAAGCTCATCGCTAAATGGAGGCTGTCAACTCGGCGGGGCTGGGAAATGGCGACTTTCTCTCGCTATGCGAGAGGAACTCGCCATTGGCGGCGTGGAAGCTCATTCGCAGCCGCCCTGATAGTCGTCGGCCAGGCTGGCGCTGTTCCAACGTTCGACCGCTTTCGCGAGCCGCGTGCATTGGAACGCCGAGAGTTCACTGATCCGATCGTGGTTGGCGACGGGCGCGTAGCCGGTCCAGCCGTGCCTGTCGACACCGGCCGTCTCGGGTGCGGCTGGCGCGGTCGCCGCCTCGACGGCCGCCGTGACCGAGTTCTGACCGCGCTCGAGGATCAGCCCGGGCCAGAACGCCAGCGCGACGATCACCGCGACCAGCGGCGCCAGGATGAGGCCGTCGCGGGCGCCGATCTCGCGCGACTCGGCGCCCTCGGGGAGGCGGTTGTGCATCGTCCGCTGGTACATCCGCAGGCTGTAGAACGCCGCCAGCGCGATCCCGATCGCGGCGACGAAGGCGAAGGCGATCTTCGACTGGAAGACCCCGTTGAGGATGTAGAACTCGCCGATGAAGTTGGACGAGCCCGGAATCGCCAGGTTCGCCATCGCGATCACCAGGAACAGCGCCGCGAGGACCGGCGCCCGCATCGCCTGGCCGCCCATCTTCGTCACGTCCTCGGTCCTGGTGCGGTCGTAGAGGATCGCGATCACCATGAACACCCCGGCGACGACGAGGCCGTGGTTGACCATCTGCAGGACGGCGCCGTCGGCGCCGTCGGCGCGCAGGCTGAAGATCCCGAGGGTGATGAAGCCGAGCTGGGCGACCGACGAGTAACCGGCGATCAGCCGCACGTTGGTCTGCGTGAACGCCATCACCGAGCCGTAGAGGATCGAGGCGAGCGCGATCAGCATCACCAGCTCCTGGAAGTGCGAGGTTGCCGCGGGGAAGAGCGGCAGCGCCACCCGCAGGAAGCCGTAGGCGCCGACCTTCGAGAGCACCGCGGAGAGCAGGATCAGGATCGGCAGCGGCGCGGCCTTGTACGCGTCGGGCATCCAGCCGTGGATCGGGAAGGCCGGCATCTTGACCAGGAAGGCTGCGGCGAAGAAGCAGAAGATCCACTCCTGGCTGCCGGTCGAGAGCAGATGCTGCTGCAGCACCGGGATCGAGAAGCTGAGCTCGCCGACCGAGTCCGAGGCGAGGATCGCGGTGGCGATCGCGCCCACCAGCATCAGCAGCGAGCCGACCAGGGTGAAGACGATCATCTTCGTCGTCGCCGCGATCCGGTTCTCGCCGCCGAAGGTCCCGATCAGGAAGAAGAACGGGATCAGCATGAGGTCGAAGAAGAGGACGAAGAGCAACAGGTCCTGGGCCGTGAAGGCCCCCAGCGCCGCGGTCCCGGCGAGCCCGACGAGGAAGTAGTAGAGGCGCGAGCGCCCGTCGCCGGGCTCGTTGCGAAGCGCCGACCAGAGGGTGACCGCGAACCAGAGCACCGCGGTCAGCAGGACGAGGAAGACGCTGATCCCGTCGACGCCGAGGAAGTAGCGGACCCCGAGGCCGGGAATCCAGGAGTGGTCGACGACGTGCTGGAGGCCGGCGGCGTCGGGGTCGAAGTCGGCGACCAGGCCGATCGCCAGGCCGAGCGCGACCAGCGAGCCGAGCACGGCCACCCACCGCGATGCGGCCCGCGGCACGGCGAGGGCGACGAGGCCGGCGACCAGAGGTGTCCAGAGCAGGACGCTCAGCATCAGTTCGCCACCACCAGGAAGTAGACGCCGAGGGCGGCGAAGCCGCCGACGAGCAGCAGGGCGTAGGCGCGGACGAAGCCGGATTGAGCGCCGCGGACGACGGAGCCGGCGCCCTTCACGACCCCGGTGGTCCCGTTGACGATCCCGTTGATCACGAAGCGCTCGAAGACGGCGTTCGAGAAGCGGCCGATCGCGATCGCCGGGCGGTAGACGAGCGCGTCGATCAGCTCGTCGAAGTACCACTTGTTGAAGAGGAAGTCGTGCGTGCGCCGGAAGCGCTCGGCGAGCTTGACCGTGACCCCGGGGCGGCGGACGTAGCACACGTAGGCGAGCGCGATCCCGCAGATCGAGATCGTGCCGCCGACCGCGAGCCCCAGCCACGAGGCCCCGGTGGACGGCTCGAGCCCGTACAGCGAGGAGCTCTGGAACGTCCCCTCGAGGAACGTCGTGACCACATGGTCGACTCCGGGGATCTGGATCAGCCCGGCGAACAGGGCGCCGAAGCCGAGCACCGCCATCGCCGCGCGCATCGGCCACTCGCGCTCGGCGATGTGATGCTCCTCCCCCGGGAAGCCGACGTCGGTGTCCTCGGACTCGCCGGTGTGGGGGTTGGTCGGCGGCGCGTGGTGGATCTGGCCCCGCTCGAGCTCGGCGGCCTCGGCGCAGGGCGCGCCGGTCGTGACCCGGAAGCCGATCCGGAACGAGTAGAAGGCGGTCATCAGCGCTCCCACGTAGCCGCCGATCGCAAAGATCCAGTACATCCCGCCCCGGTTCGCGGCGAAGCCGAGGATCTCGTCCTTGGAGAAGAAGCCGGAGGTGCCGGGGAACGCGGCCAGCGCCACGCAGCCGACGATCAGCAGCCCGGACGTGAACGGCAGCGCGCGCCGGAAGCCGCTCATGTCGTCGACGTTCTGATTGTTCGCCATCGCCGAGATCACCGAGCCGGCGGCCATGAACAGCAGCGCCTTGAAGAAGGCGTGGGCCATGAGCATGAACATCCCGCCGGCGTAGGCGCCGATCGCGACGCCCATGATCATGTAGCCGATCTGGCTCATCGTCGAGTAGGCGATGATCCGCTTCAGGTCGGTGACGGCGAGCGCGATCGTCGCCGCGATCAGCAGCGTCGCCAGCCCGACGAAAGCGGCGATGTCGGCGGCGGTCGGGGCGAGCTCGAAGAAGGGGAACATGCGGGCGATCAGGTAGACGCCGGCGGTGACCATGGTCGCCGCGTGGATCAGCGCCGAGACCGGGGTCGGGCCCTCCATCGCGTCCGGAAGCCAGGTGTGGAACGGCACCTGGGCCGACTTGGCGAAGGCGCCGACGCAGATCAGCAGGCAGATCGCGATCACCACGCCCTGGTTGGTGGAGAAGCTGGCGCGGGCGGCGTCGAAGCTGGCCAGGTAGTCGAAGGTGCCGAGCTCGCGAAAGACGAAGAAGGCGGCGAGCACGAGCCCGACGTCGCCGACCACGTTGATCACGAACGCCTTCATCCCCGCCTTGGTCGCGGTCTCGCGCCGGTACCAGAAGCTGATCAGCGCGTAGGAGGCGAAGCCGACGAAGGCCCAGCCGACGATCAGGAGGATGAAGTTGCCGGCGAGGACGAGCAGCAGCATCGAGAAGACGAAGAAGTTGAGGTAGCTGAAGAAGCGCGCGTACCCGCGGTCGGAGCCCATGTAGGCGAGCGAGTAGAGGTGGATCAGGGCCGAGACCCCGGTCACCACCAGGCACATGTAGACCGAGAGCGGGTCGACGAGGATGTTGAGCTGGATGTCGAGCCCGGCGGCCGAGGCGTAGCTGTAGAGCGAGTCCGTGAGCTGGCGCCCCTCGACCGGGTGGTCGAGCAGGGCGAGCAGGGCGCCGATCGAGCAGACGAAGGCGAGCGCGATCGAGGCGGTGCCGATCCAGGCCGGCGTGCGGCCCGGCATCGCGGCGCGGCCGAAGGCGATCACCATGCTGCCGGCGAGCGGGAAGGCGAGCACCAGCCAGGCCCACGTGGTCGCGCTCATCAGCCCTTCAGCTCCCGGATCTCGTCGACGTCGAGGGTGATCTTGCGCCTGAACATGGCGACGATCAGGCCCAGCCCGACGACCACCTCACAGGCGGCGACGACCATCACCACGAGCGCGAACACCTGCCCCTCCTCGTTGCCGTTCGAGCGCGAGAAGGCGACCAGGGCGAGGTTGCCCGCGTTCAGCATCAGCTCGAGGCAGAGCAGGATGACCAGCGGGCTGCGGCGGATCAGCACCCCGCAGGCGCCGGTGGCGAACAACAGGGCGGACAGCACCAGGTACCAGGAGACGTCCATCAGCCCGTCACCTCGCTCTGCTCCTCGCGCTTCCTACCGGCCAGGACGATCGCGCCGACGGCGGCGATCAGGAGCAGCATCGAGGCGGCCTCGAAGGCGATCAGGAAGCGCTCCAGCAGCAGCCGGCCGATCGAGGCCGGGGAGCCGAACCCGGCGGGGATCGTCGGCCCCTCGGTGTCGATCGAGGCGAGCGAGGTGCCGATCACCGCGATCGAGACCTCGACGAAGAGCGCCGCCGCGAGCAGGGGGGCGAAGTAGCGCTGGCCCGGGATCGAGTCCCAGAGCGGCTCCTCGCCGCCGCCCACGTAGGCGGCGACGAAGATGTAGAGGACGACGACGGCGCCGGCGTAGACGACGATCTGCGCGGCGGCGAGGAACTCGGCGTGCAGGAGCAGGAAGAGGCCGGCGAGCGAGACCAGGTGCAGGATCAGCGCCAGGACGCTGTAGAAGGGGTTGCGAAGCGCGATCACCGCGATCGCCCCGCCCAGGGCCCCGATCGCGCCGGCGAAGAACGCGATTTGCACCACTACGCGGCCACCTCCTCGCCTTCGGCTGCGGGGGTGCCGCGGTTAGCAGCCGCGCTGCTCACGTCACTCGCCCTCTCTGCGCAGCGGCGTGCGCTCGATCGGCTCGGCGAGCAGCATCTCCTTGGTGAAGATCAGGTCGTTGCGGTTGTAGTCGGCGAGCTCGTACTCGTGGCCCATCGTGATCGCGTCGAAGGGACAGGCGACCTCGCAGTAGCCGCAGAAGATGCAGCGGGCGAGGTTGATCTCGTAGACCGCGGCGTAGCGCTCGCCGGCCGAGACGCGGTCGGCGGGGTCGTTCTCGGCGGCGACGACCCGGATGCAGTCCGCGGGGCAGGCGGCGGCGCAGAGCGAGCAGCCGACGCACTTCTCGAGGTCGGTGTCCTCGAACTTGTGCAGCTTGTGGCGGCCGCGGAAGCGCGGGTAGACGGGCGTCTTCTCCTCCGGGTACTGGATCGTCATCGGCCCCTCGATCACCCGCGCCAGGGTCGTCTTCAGCCCGCGCAGGGTCTCGCCGAAGGCGCGGTACGCGCCCTTGGCGCCGCCCGGGTCGGGCCCGCGCTGGACCGAGATCACCTCGTCGGCGTCCTTGAGGTAGGGGAACTCCTCGCTCATGCGACAACCACCAGGACGGCGGTGACGAGCACGTTCAGGGTCGCCAGCGGCAGCAGCACCTTCCAGCCCAGGCTCATCAGCTGGTCGTAGCGCAGCCGCGGCAGCGTCGCGCGGACCCAGATGAAGACGACGATCAGGGCGAAGATCTTGGCCAGCATCCAGATCGGGTCGAGCCAGGCGGGGCCGGGTCCCATCCAGCCGCCGAGGAAGAAGGCGGCGGCGATCCCCGAGACGACGAAGATCTCCAGGTACTCGGCGAGCAGGAAGGAGGCGAAGCGGGTGCCGCCGTACTCGGTCTGGAATCCCTGCACGAGCTCGGCGTCGGCCTCCGGGAGGTCGAACGGGGCCCGGTTCGTCTCCGCGAAGCCGGCGAGCATGAAGACGATGAAGCCGACGAATTGGGGGACGATGTACCAGACCTGCCCCTGCGCCTCGACGATCGAGACCAGCGACAGCGAGCCGGCCATCATGATCGCGCCGAGCAACGAGAGGCCCATCGCGACCTCGTAGGAGATCAGCTGCGCGGCGGCGCGCATGGCGCCGAGGAAGCTGTACTTGGAGGCCGACGACCAGCCCGCGATCAGCAGGCCGTAGAAGGCGAAGGAGCCGAAGGCGAAGAAGTAGAGGACGCCGATCGGGACGTCGATCCCGTACAGGCCGACGCCATCCTGGACGTCGCCGAAGGGCAGGATCGCGATCGTCGTGATCCCGGAGAAGATCACCAGCGCCGGCCCGATCGCGTAGAGGAAGGGGATCGCGGCGTCGGGACGGAACGCCTGCTTGCCGACCAGCTTGATGATGTCGGCGAGCGGCTGCATCAGCCCCACGTAGCCGACGCGGTTCGGGCCGTAGCGGTGCTGGAAGCGGCCGATCAGCTTGCGCTCGACCACGGTCAGCACGGGGACGATCGAGAAGACGACCAGGAAGATCAGGATCGACTTCACGATCATGATCCAGGTCGCCTCCGTGAAGCTGGTGTCGGCGAGCGGGATCAAAGCTTCTCCAGCTCGACGGTCTCGGCGCCGTTGAGCAGGTTGGCGTTGTTCTGCGCCGTCCCCTCGATCAGGAACGCAGCCCCGGGGCGGATGCGCTCGCGCAAGGCCACCCGCGCTCGCACGGACGTCCCGTTCGAGCGCACCTGCACCTCGTCGCCGTCCGTCAGGCCGAGCCGCTCGGCGTCCACCGGGGCCAGCTCCACCCGCTGCTCGGGGGCGAGGAACCTCAGCGCCACGTTCCGGTCCGTCACCTCTCCCGCCCAGAGATCCCGGTAGGTCCCGAGGCGCAGGCCGGAGGGCGCGGGGGATGGGGTTGCCGCGTCGGACCGGACATCCTCCGCAACAACCCCATCCCCCGCGCTCCAAGCGCTCCCGGCCTCGCGGTCCTGCCAGCGGACGCCGGTGCCCCCGATTTCCTCAGGAGTGAGGCCGGCGTAGAAGGGGACTTCCGAGGCGAGCGCCGACAGGGCCTCGGGGGCGGAGTCGATGCCGGTTTCGTCGCCCAGGGCCGCGGCCAGCTCGGCGAGGACCTGCCAGATGGGACGGACCTCGCCGGGGCGGGGGACGGCTGGGCGCAGGCGCTGCAGGCGCCCGTCGGGGTGGGTGACCGTGCCCTCCTTCTCGGCGTAGGCCTCGGCGGGAAAGACGATGTCCGCGGCCTTGGTGGAGGCGTCCTCGAATGATGAGATGGAGAGCACGGTGCGGGCCTGGTTGAGCGCCTTGGCCCAGCCGGGACCGTCGGGGAGGTCGCGGACCGGGTCGGCGTGCAGGAGGATGACGCCGTCGAGGGCACCGGATGTGAGGCCCCGCTTGATCTCGTCGAGCGTCATGCCCGGCTCGGCGGGAGTGAAGCCGGGGCCGGCGCCGGGGAGGCAGCCGACCTCGCGCACGCCGCGGGCGTTGGTGCCCTCGGGGACGGAGAACGTGCCCCCGCTCTCGGCCGCGCACTTGAGCTCGGTGACGCAGTTGCGCAGCGCGTCGAGCGCCGCCTGGCCGTCCGGCCCGCGGCCGAGGCGCTCACCCCAGATCACCAGCGTCTTCCCCGGGCGCAGCTCACCGGCCAGTCGCTCCGCGTCGGCGCGGTGGGGCCCCTCGGGCGCCGGGTCGGGGCCGAGCTCGGCCTCCAGCGCGGCGAGGAAGGCGGCGGCGTCGCCGGGCGCGTAACGGGCCGTCTCCTCGGCGCCGCCGTCGAGCGCGGTCGGGCGATCGGAGGCGATCACCAGGCGCAGCTCGGAGTGGCGGACCGCCTTGCGCAGGCGCAGGTCGAGGATCGGCATCGAGTTGAGCGGGTCGGCGCCGATCAGCAGCACCGACTCGGCGTCGTCGATATCGGCGATCGAGGCGCCCAGCTGCGGGGCCGAGAGCGCCGCGACCTGGGCGGCGGGCAGCTCCTCGGTCGAGCTCACGTGCGGCGAGCCGAGCGCCTCGCGGACGATCCGCTGGACCAGGTAGGCCTCCTCGTTGGAGGCCTGGCCGCCGGCGATCGCGGCGATCCGGCCCCTGCCCGAGCCGAGCTTCTGCGAGGCCGCCGCGAGCGCCTCCTGCCAGCCCGCCCGGTTGCCGCTCAGCCGCGGCTCGGTGATCCGGTCCTCGGAGGAGATCATCTGGAAGCCGAAGCGGCCCTTGTCGCAGAGCCAGCCGTTGTCGACCTCGTGGTTGTCGCGGGCGAGCACCCGCTCGACCTGCTCGTCGCGAACCGTGAACTTGACGTTGCACTGGCTCGGGCACAGCGTGCAGATCGAGCCCGAGTCCTCGATGTCCCAGGGCCGGGCGCGGAATCTGTACGCCTCCGCGGTGAGCGCCCCGACGGGGCAGAGCTCGATGATGTTGCCGTGGAAGGGGGCGATGTAGGGGCGGTCGTCGAAGGTGCCCACGTAGCTCGACGAGCCGCGCTCGAGCAGCTGCAGCTGCTCGTCCTCGGCGACCTCCTGGCTGAACCGCACGCAGCGGTAGCAGAGGATGCAGCGCTCGCGATCGATCCGCACCAGCGGCGACAGCGGGACCGGCTTGCGGAAGTGGCGCTTCGGGTCGGTGACCCGGCTGCGGCCCGGCCCCCAGCCCATCGCGATGTCCTGCAGCGGGCACTCGCCCCCCTTGTCGCAGACCGGGCAGTCGAGCGGGTGGTTGACGAGCAGGAACTCGACCACCGCGCTCTGCGCCTCGATCACGCGGTCGGTGCGGGTGTAGACGACCATCCCGTCGCGGACCGGGGTCGAGCAGGCGGTCTGCAGCTTCGGGATCCCCTCGATCTCGACCAGGCACATGCGACAGGCGCCGACCGGGCCGCCGAGCTTCGGCTCGTAGCAGAAGACCGGGATCTCGACGTCGCCACCCTTCGCCGCGTCGACGAGCATCTCCCCCTCGGCCGCCTGGACCTCGACCCCGTCGACGTTCAGGGTGATCTCGGGCCGCTCCCTCACGCCGCCAGCACCTCGGGCCGCTGGATCGCCTCGTCGAACTCCGAGCGGAACTTGGCGACCATCGCCCCGACCGGCATCGCCATCGAGTCGCCGAGCACGCAGAGGCAGTGACCGATGATGTTCTTCTGCACCGAGGCGACGATCTCGAGGTCGACCGGCGTCGCCTCGCCGCGCGTGATCCGCTCCAGCATCTTCACCGTCCAGTTCGTGCCCTCGCGGCAGGGGGTGCACTTACCGCAGGATTCGTGGTGGTAGAAGCGCGCCGTGCGCAGCGCCAGCTCGGGGATCGAGACGGTGTCGTCGCAGACGATGATCGACCCGGAGCCGAGCATCGACCCGGCCTCGGCCATGTCCTCGAAGGTGTACGGGAGGTCGAGCTCCGCCTCGGTCAGCACCGGGGAGGAGGAGCCGCCCGGGAACCAGGCCTTCACCCGCCGCCCCTCGTCCGGGCCACCGGCGAGGTCGAAGACGATCTCGCGCGAGGGGATCCCGAGCTCGACCTCGTAGTTGCCGGGCCGCTGCACGCACCCCGAGATCGAGACCACCTTCGTCCCCGGCGACTGCTCGGAGCCGAAGCTCTTGAACCAGTCGGAGCCGTTGTTGACGATGTGCGGCAGGTTCGAGAGCGTCTCGACGTTGTTGATCAGGGTCGGCCCGCCGTACAGCCCCTGGATCGCCGGGAACGGCGGCTTCAGCCGCGGGTTGCCGCGCTTGCCCTCGAGCGCGTCGAGCAGCGCCGTCTCCTCGCCGCAGATGTAGGCGCCGGCGCCGCGGTGGACGACGAGCTCGACCTGGGTGCCGCTGTTGAGCACGTTCGGGCCCAGGTAGTTGGCCTCATAGGCCTCGGCGACGGCGCGGTCGAGCACGTCGGCGATCTCCCAGTACTCGCCGCGGATGAAGATGAAGGCGTAGCTGGCACCGACCGCGAGCGAGGCGATCGCCACCCCCTCGATCAGCTGGTGGGGGTTCTTCATCATCAGCTCGCGGTCCTTGAAGGCTCCGGGCTCGGACTCGTCGGCGTTGCAGCAGACGTACTTGCGCATCTCGCCGCGGGGCAGGAAGGAGCCCTTCTTGCCCATCGAGAAGCCGGCTCCACCGCGTCCGCGCAGGCCGGACTCCTCGAAGACGCCGATCAGATCGGACGGTTCGAGCTCCTTGGCGGCGCGCTCGAGCGCCGCGTAGCCACCGTGGCCTCGATAGCCCTCGAGCGTCGTCAGCCCGGGCTCGTCGATGTGGCGGAACAGCACCCGCGTCTCAGGCAACGTCGGTCCCCTCCAGGCGCGGGTCCGGCGCCGGCTCGTCCCCGCCGGCCGCGGGGCGCCTGCTCAGCGCCTTCGAGTCCGGCGGCGGATCGCCGGCCCGCAGCGCCTCGATCGCCGCCACGGCGTCGGCGGCGTCGAGCGGGCCGTAGTAGCGGGCGTCGATCGACGCCATCGGCGCCAGGTCACAGGCGCCCAGGCACTCGAAGCCCTTGACGTAGAACTCGCCGTCGGCCGAGCTGGCGCCCTGGTGGGCGGCCTCGTGATGGTCGGCGCCGGTCGCCTCGCAGAACGACTCCAGGAGCTGATCGCCGCCGCGCATCCAGCAGGAGATGTTGGTGCAGACCAGCACCCGGTGGGTGCCGACCGGCTGGGTCGCGAAGAGGTCGTAGAAGGAGGCGACCGACTCGAGGTAGGCGGGGGTGACGCCCATCACCGCCGCCGCCTGGCGGATTCCGTCCGGGGTGCACCAGCCGTAGTGGCGCTGGATCGCCCACAGCGCCGGGATCGAGGCCGAGCGCAGCTGGGGATAGCGCGACATCATCTCTTCGATCTCCTCGCGCAGGTCGTCGGGGATGTCGACCTCGTGCAGCTCCGGCACGCCCTCGGCGTCCGACGGCCTCATCGAGGCGATCAGCCGCTTGCGCTCATCCGCCGTCAGATCATCCGTCGGCTCCATCAGGTGGGCGGGCTGCAGCTCTTCGGAGCTCACCTGTCCACACCCCCCAGAATCGGGTCGAGCATGCCGAGGTTCTGGATCAGGTCGGCGACGTAGCCGCCGACGCACATGTCACGGAGGCTCTGCAGGTTGACGAACGAGGGGTCGCGGAAGTGGACGCGGGCGGGCTTCGCGGAGCCGTCGGCGAGGATGTAACAGCCGAGCTCGCCGCGCGGTCCCTCGATCGGGTTGTAGATCTCGCCCGGGGGGACGCGGAAGCCCTCGGTGACGAGCTTGAAGTGGTGGATCAGCGATTCCATCGAGGTCGCCAGCTCCTCGCGCGGCGGCAGCACGACCTTGCGGTCGTCGGCGATCCAGGGCCCCTCGGGCAGGCCGTCGAGGCATTGCTCGATGATCCCCACCGACTCGCGCATCTCCTGCATCCGGCAGCGGTAGCGGTCGTAGCCGTCGCCGACCGTGCCGACCGGGATCTTGAACTCGACGTCGCCGTACGCGAGGTGCGGGGCGGCCTTGCGCAGGTCCCAGGGCTCGCCCGAGGCGCGCAGCAGCGGGCCGGTGACCCCGAGCTCCAACAATCGCTCGCGGGAGACGATCCCGACCCCCTTCGTCCGCCGCAGGAAGATCTCGTTGCGGTCGAGCAGCGCCTCGTACTGGCTGATCCTGTCCGGCATCGCGTCGCAGAACTCGCGCAGCTTCTTCTCGAACCCGACCGGGATGTCCTCGAAGACGCCGCCGACCTGGAAGTAGCGGGTGTGCATCCGCTGCCCGGTCGACATCTCGAAGATGTCGAGGATCGTGTCGCGCTCACGCAGCGCGTACCAGAGCATCGAGACCGCGCCCAGGTCGAGCGAGGTGGTCCCGATCCAGAACAGGTGCGAGTGGATGCGGTTGAGCTCGAGGTGGATCGTCCGCAGGTACTTGGCCCGCGGCGGGATCTCGAGCTCGAGCATCCGCTCGACCGCGCCGCAGAACGCCTCCATGTTGAAGAAGTAGGAGAGGTAGTCCATCCGCTCGACGAACGGGATCACCTTCCAGTAGCTCTTGTCCTCGCAGCTCTTCTCGATCCCGGTGTGGACGTAGCCGACGATCGGGACCAGGTCGAGCACCTCCTCGCCCTTGAGGCTGACCAGCAGCCGCAGCACCCCGTGGGTGGCCGGGTGGTGCGGCCCCATGTTCACGGTCAGCAACTCGTGCTCGGGCTCCAGCGCCTCGCCGGCGTCGCTGCGCTCGATCGGCGAGGTGCCGACCACCGTCGCCGTGGTCGCCGAGATCACGTCGGCGCCGTGCGCCGGAGCGCTGCCGCGTTCGCGCAGGTCCGTCACTGCGACCAGCCCGGTACCTGGTGCTCGTTGTGGGTGAAGATCACCGGCTCGCCGCCGACCGGGAAGTCGCGCCGCTGCGGCCAGCCGACGTAGACCTCGGGCAGCAGGATCCGCCGCAGGTCCGGGTGGCCGCGGAAGAAGATGCCGAAGAAGTCGTACACCTCGCGCTCCTGGAACTCGGCGGTCGGAAACAGCGGCACGCAGCTCTCGATCGAGGGCAACAGCATCCCGTCGACCTCCTCGGTATCGCCGGATGTCCCGCCCGACGGCGTGCCCGGATCGGGGATCGCCGCTCGCACCCGGATCCGCTCGACCCGGTCGCGGTTGAGCAGCTCGTAATGGACGCCGAAGCGGGGCTCGGCGGGCAGGTAGTCGACCCCGTGGAGGCTGGAGAGGAAGCGGTACTCCTGGCCCGGCGTGTCGCGCAGCCAGCGCAGCACGGCGAGGACCTGGTCGGGGTCGACGATCAGGCAGCCCTGGCCGTGCTCGTGGTAGGTGCCGAGGACGCTCCCCGGCTGGGCGTCGCGCAGCTCGCCGGCGATCAGCTCGAGGCCGGGCGCGTCAGGCACGGCTCACCGCGTCGCGGGCCCGCGCATACGCCGCCTCCGTCGCCTCCGAGGGCTGGCCGGCGATCACGTCGTCGCGCGCCCACTCCTCGGTCCCGATCGCGTTGTAGCGCCGCCGCCAGCCCATGTCCGGGTTGCGCTCGATCTGGTGCTGGAGCTTGCCGAAGCCATAGAAGAGCGCCTCCGGGCGCGGCGGGCAGCCGGGGACGTGGATGTCGACCGGCATGAACTTGTCGGCGCCCTGGACGACCGCGTAGTTGGCGAACATCCCGCCCGACGACGAGCAGGCCCCCATCGAGATCGCCCAGCGCGGCTCCAGCATCTGGTCGTAGAGCCGGCGGATGACCGGGGCCATCTTGATCGAGACCCGGCCCGAGAGAATGATGAAGTCGGCCTGGCGGGGGGAGGCGCGCAGCGCCTCGGCGCCGAACCGCGCCTGGTCGTTGCGCGGCGAGCCGACCGCGGCGATCATCTCGATCGCGCAGCAGGCGAGGCCGAAGGTGAGGGGGAACAGCGAGTTCGACGCCCCCCAGGCGAGCAGCTTGTCGAGCGAGGTCGTCAGCACCGACTGCGAGACGTGCTCCTCCAGCTCCGCGTCGTCGAGGTCGCCGCGCAGCAGGTCGCGAGCCCGCAGCTGGCGCACCCGCAGGTGCTCGGGGGAGCCGGGCTCGGCGAGCGGGGACAGCGCTCGCAGCTTCTCCCGCTTTACCTCCAATCGAGCGCACCTCGGCGCCAGACGTAGCCCAGCGCCACGAACAGCAGGGCGACGAAGATCAGCAGCTCGACGAGGACGAAGACCGAGTCGGCCGCCTTCAGGATCACCCCGACCGGGTAGAGGAAGACGACCTCGATGTCGAAGAGGATGAACAGCATCGCGATCATGTAGAAGCTGACCCCGAAGCGGAAGGTGCGCGAGACCTCGCTCGGCAGCCCGCACTCGTAGGGGTCGCTCTTCATCGCGCGGCCATGCACCCGCTTGCGGCCGACGAGCCGGTTCAGCATCGCGAATGCCGAGCCGACGATCGCGCCGAGGGCGATGAAGACGAGAACGGGCAGGTAACTCTGGAGCACGAGCCCCCGAGTTCTATCCCACCTTGTGATGGGTTGCTACATAGTGTGCTTCCGCATCAGAAAGCGGAAAATCCGACCCAAACGAACGGGATTGGAGGGCGGCGTCTGCTTTGATGCGCCGGCGATGGAGACCGTCCACCTGATCGTCGGCGTCGGCGTCCTGATCACCAACCTCGCCGCCGGCGTAGTCGGCGCGATCGCCTGGCTGCGGCGCGCGCCCAGCGTCGCCTTCTGGTACCTGCTGCGGGTCGCCCAGGTCGCCGTCGTCCTCCAGGTCCTGCTGGGGACGATCCTCCTGCTGATCGGCCACGAGGCGGCCGACAAGCTGCACTACGTCTACGGGGTCCTGCCGTTGCTGGTCACGCTGCTCGCCGAGGCAGCACGGGTCGGCGCCGCCGAGCGCGAGCTCGAGGGGGTCGACTTCGATTCCCTGCCCAAGGACCGCCAGCACCGCTTCGCGCTCGCGATCGTCCGCCGCGAGACGGGGATCATGGCCGTCTCGGCGCTGGTCGTCTTCGGCCTCGCGATGCGCGCCGCGGGGACGAGCGGGCACCTGTTCTGAGCACGCGCCCGAGCTTGGCCGGTTTGCAACTTGGCCAAATGTTTCCTAAACGACCGCGACTCCGGGGCCGATAAGTGTTTACGAGAGCAGATGGACCAACACGGCAACACCCGAGCCCAGCAGAAGGCCCGGTCGCAGGGCGCCCAGACCCAGAACCCGGCCGAGGCTGCGCGGCGTGAGCTGATCGCCTGGTGCCAGGCGCACCAGCTGCCGATCCCGGTCGAGCGCCTGCCCGCGGCGGGGCCTCAGTCCAGAGCGCGGTAGGCGCCCCCGTAGAAGATCAGCGGGTCGCCGCCGTCGCCGCCCGCGTCGAGCACGCCGCCGATCGCGATCTCGTGGTCGCCGCCGGGGTGCAGCTCGCGCAGCTCGCAGGCGACCCAGGCGACGGCGCCCTCGAGGATCGGCACCCCCGAGCGCTCGCTCCAGGCGACCTCGTGGAACTTCTCCGTGTGCGGGGCCTTGGAGGCGAACCCGTGGGCCAGCTCCTCCTGGCCGGCGGCCAGCACGCTGACGCCGAAGGCGCCCCCTGCGCGGACGGCGTCGAGGGTGCGCGAGCCGCGGTCGAGGCAGGCGATCATCAGCGGCGGATCCAGCGAGAGCGAGGTGACGGCGTTCGCGGTCGCGCCCGCCGGCCCGGCGTCGCCGGCCGCCGTGACGACGGCGACGGCGGTCGGTGCCAGCGCCATCGCGCTGCGTAGCTGATCGGGCGTCGGCGCGGCCAAGGGGTCAAAAAGTATGATGCCGCCGCGGTGCGACCCCTTCTCGCCTTCATAGCTGCGACCGTCGCTGCGCTCGCCTTGGGCGCCTGCGGCACCGGCGGCATCCAGCTCGCCGACAGCGACCCCGGCTACGACGGCGCGACGCTGTTCGCCGAGCGCTGCTCAGGGTGCCACTCGCTCGAGGCCGCCGGCGCGCAGGGGTCGGCCAACCGGGTGCTCCGCAACCAGGGCCCGAACCTGAACGAGCGGATCGAGAGCACCGAGGACGTCCTCTACGCGATCCGCAACGGCGGCTTCTCGGGCGCGATCATGCCCCAGAACATCCTCGTCGGGGACGAGGCGCAGGCGGTCGCCGACTTCGTCGCCGAGTATTCCGGCAGCGACGTCAACCGCCCGGTCAAGCCCGGCGACGCCAGCGAGCTTCAGTCCGACGCGCAGGATTCCGCCGCCGGCGGCGGCTGAGCCCGGCCGGCCGGCCCGAGTGCTCGACCTCCGCGCGATCCGAGCGGACCCGGGCCCGGCCCGCGCGGCGCTCGAGCGCCGCGGCGCCGCCGAGGCGCTGGACGAGCTGCTCGAGCTCGATGCCCGCCGCCGCGAGCTGCTGCCCGAGGTCGAGGGGCGGCGCGCGGAGCAGAACCGCGCCTCGGACGAGATCGCTGAGCGCAAGCGCGCCGGCGAGGACGCCGCCGAGGTGATCGCGCGGATGAAGGACGTCTCCGCCGAGCTGAAGCGGATGCAGGGCGAGCTGTCCGAGGTCGAGGCGCGCCTGGACGGGCTCGCGGCGCAACTTCCCAACCTCCCGCACCCGGACGCCCCGGACGGGGGGGAGGACGACGCGGTCACCCTGCGCGAGGTCGGCGAGCCGCCGACCTTCGAGTTCGCGGTCCGCGACCACCTCGACCTGGGGCTCGAGCACGGTTGGATCGAGATCGAGAAGGCCGCCGAGGCCTCCGGCTCGCGCTTCGCCTACCTGCTCGGGGACCTGGTTATGGTCGAGCTGGCGCTGATCCGCTTCGCCGTCGAGACCGTGCGGGCGGAGGGCTTCGAGCCCGTCGTGCCGCCGGTCCTGGTCCGCGAGGGGCCGCTCTACGGCACCGGCTTCTTCCCCGGTGAGCGGGAGATGATCTACGCGGTCGAGCGCGACGAGCTCTTCCTGGTCGGCACGTCGGAGGTCTCGCTCGCCGCCCTGCACGCCGACGAGATCCTCGAGGCCGCCGACCTGCCCCGCCGCTACGCCGGGATCTCGACCTGCTTCCGGCGCGAGGCCGGGGCCGCGGGCAGGGACACCCGCGGGATCTTCCGGGTCCACCAGTTCGACAAGGTCGAGATGTTCTCTTTCGTCGAGCCGTCCGAGTCGAGCGCCGAGCACGAGCGCATCCTCGCCCTCGAGGAGCGCATCCTGACCGCGCTCGAGCTCCCCTACCGGGTGGTCGAGATCGCGATCGGCGACCTCGGGGCGCCCGCGGCGCGCAAGTTCGACTGCGAGGCCTGGATCCCGAGCCAGGAGCGCTACCGCGAGCTCACCTCCTGCTCGAACACGACCGACTACCAGGCGCGGCGGCTGGGGGCGCGCTTCCGGCCCGAGCCCGGGGCGTCCCCCGAGGTCCTGCACACGCTCAACGGCACCGCGGTGGCGGTCAGCCGCACGTTGATCGCCCTGATCGAGAACGGCCAGCAGGCCGACGGCTCGGTCCGGCTGCCGGCGGCGCTGGTCGAGGCCGGGGCGCCGGAGGTGATCGGAGCGCCGTAGGGGCCGGGTGGGGTGGGTCGTTAGCGGACGAACGTGGATCTGACCCCCCAGGAGGAGGCCAAATCGACGTTCGTGGCGCGCGCACCCCTCCCAGCCAAGAAACGGCCGGGCTTGGCGCTAGCCCTCGTCGTTCGGATCGAAGTCCAGCGAGCAGCTGTTGATGCAGTAGCGCAGCCCGGTCGGGTCCGGCCCGTCGTCGAAGACGTGGCCGAGGTGGCCGCCGCAGCGCTTGCAGACGACCTCGGTGCGCTTCATGAAGAGGCTGTTGTCGGGACGGGTCTCGACGGTCTCGTGATCCATCGGGTCGAAGAAGCTCGGCCAACCGGTCCCGGAGTCGAACTTCGTCCCGGATGCGAACAGCTCGGCGCCGCAGCCCTTACAGCGGTAGACGCCATCCGTGTGGTTGTCCCAGTACTCGCCCGTGAAGGCGCGCTCGGTGCCCTGCTCGCGGAGCACGTGGTACTCCTCCGGCGAGAGCTCCTGCCTCCACTCGGCCTCCGTCTTGATGACCTTCTCCATCGCTTGTCTCCTAGGTTAGTGCGCTGATGTCCTCTGCCTTCTATGTCCCCGACGGGGGGTATTTCGTTTCATCGGAGATCACCCGCGGGCCCTGGGACCCGGGCGCCCAGCACGCCGGCCCGCCGGCGGCGCTGATCGCGCGAGAGCTGGAGCGGGCCACACCCGAGGGATGGGCGTTCGGTCGGCTCACCTACGAGATCCTGCGCCCGGTGCCGATTGCGCCGCTGCGGGTCGAGGTCGAGGTGGTCCGCCCGGGCCGCTCGGTGGAGCTGCTCGCCGCGACGCTCGTCGACCGCTCGGGCGAGACCCTGATCCGCGCTTCGGCCTGGCGTCTCGCCGAGCGGCAGACCGAGATCCCGGCCGGCCTCGCCGACGCCGCGCGCCCGGCGCCCGGCCTCGAGCTCGGCGAGGAGAGGCCCTTCTTCGACACCGGCCAGGACGTCGGCTACCACACCGCGATGGAGTACCGGTTCGCCGCCGGCTCCTTTCGGGACCCCGGTCCGGCGATCGTGTGGATGCGGATGCGCCAGCCGCTGGTCGCCGGCGAGCTGCCCACCGCCCTGCAGCGGGTGCTGATCGCGGCCGACTCGGGCAACGGGGTCAGCGCGACGCTCGATCTGGGGCGCTACATCTTCGTCAACGTCGACCTCACGGTGCACCTGCACCGCCTGCCGGCGGGCGAGTGGGTCTGCCTCGACGCGGACCACGGTTCCGGAGCCGAACGGGGTCGGGCTCGCCGACACGGCCCTGCACGACGAGCGCGGGCCGATCGGCCGGGCGCTGCAGACGCTGCTCGTTCGCGAGCGGGAAGTTGCGCCTGGCTGACTACAGGGGTATCCCTACCGCAGCCTCGTTAGGCTGTGCCGCGAGGGTTAGGGTTTATGGGGTCGATAAGGATCGTGCTAGCGGATGACCACGCCGTGGTCCGGAGCGCTCTGCGCCTGTTGCTCGACGCCGAGCAGGACTTCGAGGTCGTCGCCGAGGCCGGTGACATCGAGGCGGCGGCCCGCTACATGCGCGGCCACAAGCCCGACGTCCTGATCCTCGACCTCAACATGCCCGGCGGGCCGAGCATCGGAGCGGTGCCCGATCTCCGCCAGGCCTCGCCCGACACCGGGATCGTCGTCCTGACGATGGAGAGCGACCCCGCCTACGCTCGCCAGGCGATCCAGACCGGGGTACTCGGCTACGTGCTCAAGGAGGCCGTCGACGAGGAGCTCGTGACCGCCGTCCGCCTGGCCGCCGACGGGCGGACCTACCTGCAACCGGAGCTCGGCGCCAAGCTCGCCGCCGATCCGGGCGAGGACTCCGACGGCCTCTCCGACCGCGAGCTCGACGTCCTGCGGCTGATCGCGCTCGGCCACACCAACTCCGAGATCGCCGACGAGCTCTTCCTCAGCGTGCGCACGGTCGAGTCGCACCGAGCCCACATCCAGCAGAAGCTGCAGATGACCAAGCGCTCGGAGCTGGTCCGCTACGCGCTCGGGCGCGGCCTGCTGGAGACGGCCGAGTCCGGCTGAGGCTCCAGGCGGGAGAATCCCGCCGGTGGGCAACGAGCGAGTAGCGCAGCGGGCCGCGCGGGCCGTCTACGGCTCGATCGTCGCCCTCGCCGTGATCCTCGTCCTCGACGAGGCGAACTCCGAGGCCGACGAGGTGATCGCCGCCGTCGTCGGCTCGGTGATCGCCGCGACCCTGGCCGAGCAGTACGCCGAGTACATCGGCCAGGTGATCCGCGAGGGGCGGCACCTCAGCCGCGCCGAGCTGGGCCTGTCCTTTCGCGACGGCGCCGCCGGGATGCTCGCCGCGCTCGCGTCGCTGATCCCGTTCGTGCTCGTCGAGCTGGGCGCGATCGAGCTGCCGACCGCCTACGACATCGCCCCCTGGCTCGGCCTCGGTGTGATCGGCGCCTACTCGCTGCTCGCGAACCGGGTTGCGGGACTGTCACGCGTGCCGAACGTGGCCCTCACCCTGGCGGCCCTCGCGGTCGGGGCGGCGCTGATCGTGATCAAGACGATCACGCATTAGCTTCGCTTCAGCGAGCGCAATAGAGTCGTCGCACACCAACAGAAGGAGAGCCGAGATGGGTTTCATGGACAAGCTCAAGGGAGCTGCCGAATCGGTCCAGGCGCAGACGAGCAAGGTGGGCGTCGGCGCCGACCGCGGCCAGATGGACCTCGCCAATCGGGCGAAGAAGCTGATGAACGACGGCGTTGACACGCCGGCGACGATCGACTCGATGGAGCCGACCGGCGCCACCGACACGCCGGGCGGGGCGGAGAACGTGATCACGGTGACCGCGCAGCCGGCCGGGGGCGCGGCGCACCAGATCACCTTCAATCAGTACATCTACCCCGCGGCGCCCTTCGTCGTCGGCGACGCCGTCACGCTCAAGATCGACCCGAGCGATCCCAGCGTGGCGATGATCTTCGACAAGGGCTGATGCCCAAGCCGGGGCGGGGCGGGGGCGAGCCCGGCGGCGGCCGCGGGCACGGCCGCGATCGCCAGGGGACGGGCGGCCAGGGCGGCGCCGGCGGCGGGCGCGACCGTCCCGCGCCGGAGCCTCGGCGCGAGGAGCGTGACCGCCCGCCGCCCGAGAAGCCGAAGCGAGATCGAGAGCAGCAACCCGCCGAGCGCCAGGCGGGCGGTCGGGGCGGCGGCCAACCCGGGCGCGCGGGCGGCCGGCGCGACGGGCCCCGGGCTCGGGGCCCGGACCGCCCCGGTCGGGCGGCCCCGGGCCCGGGCGCGGCGGGCCCGGGCGGCCGGGGCCGGCGCGAGGATCCCGCGGCCGACGACGGCCCGGCCGGGCCGCCTCGGAACTCGATCGTGGTCGGGGCGACTGCCAACAAGCCGGAGCTGGTCGAGACGCTGGCGATCGCCACCGCGCCCGGTGCAGCGCGCCGGGTCGTCCTCACCTTGGGGCCCGACACCAAGTCCGAGACCCCGCTCCCCGACCTCGCCGCCGGCGATCGCCTGCTCGCCTTCTGCGAGCTCGAGCTGACCACGGACGCCGACGACCCCAACCACCCCGGCCTGGTCGGCAACGCCTACTCCTACGCCCCGAACGTGAACGCGACGCTGCTACTGGCGCCCGGCCCCGACTCCGTTGAGGGCGGGATCGAGCTCTCACACTCACCCTGGCACCAGGCGGTCACCCACCAGCACCACCACGCCGTCGTCACCTTCGGCGACGCCGAGGCGCGGATACCCGCGGGCTGGAACGGGCCCGCACACGTAAACCTCGTGGTCGACGCCAGCCATCCCGAGGCGCAGCCGGGCGACGTGCTCCTGGTCGGCCAGAACGAGACGACGCCGACCGTGGTCCAGGACATGGCGGGGATCCGGGTGGTGCGCTTCCGTCCCGGCGACGCGCGCGAGCCCGCCGCGGAGAGCGAGAGCGCCTGTCTGTGTGACGGCGTGCCGATCGCCAAGCGGGACACGGTCGTGCTCTCGCACGAGCTCTCCGACCTGCAGCAGGGCGAGCAGCTGCTCGTGCGCGGCACCCTGGTCACCGACGCGCTCGGGCTCGCCGCTCCGGCACGGATCTCGACCCGGATGTTCCTCGCCGAGGCCCCCAACCAGACCGAGCCCGGCGGCGCGGCGGCCGCCGACATCACCTGGAAGGGGCACCTGTCCAAGTTCACCGGCTTCAACTGCGTCCCCGGCGAGGGGGCCCAGACCTCGCACAAGTACGGGGTCGCGACCGTGCGACAGGCCCCGGGCCGCAGCCTGTACGTCAACCTGGTCGCGGTCAGCGCCGCCCCCTTCGGGGGCACGGGGCCGTCCGATCAGCTGCGCGTCGACACCGGGGCCACCTCGCTCGAGGTGACGCGCTTCCCGGCGCCCTAAACGGGGTCAGACCCCGTTTAGGTGCCCCAGCGGCTTGTTCTAGGCCGCGGCGCGGAAGCCGAACAGCGAGCCGTCTGTGGCCAGGCGCGCGAGCGCCCTGGCCTCGAGCTCGCGGGCCGCGTTCTGGGTCACGCCCAGGGCGCGAGCCGTCTCGCGGATCGACAGCTCGGGCCGGCCACCGGTTCCGAAGCGGGCCTCGATCACCCGGCGCTCGGCGTCGGGGAGCTTCGCCAGCGCCGAGCCGACGGCCTCCTCCTGCTCGCGCTCAAGCACCTCGTCCTCGAGGGCGGCGGTCTTCTCCGCGTGCAGCTCGCCGAGCGTCGTGTCGCCCTCGCCGACGGGCATGTCGAGGCTGGTCGTCACCCTGGTCAGGTCGCGGACCGCCATCACCTCGTCGAGCGGCAGCTTCGCCTTCTTCGCCACCTCCTCGTCGGTGGGCTCACGGTTCAGCTTCACCGCGAGCTCGGAGGTGGTGCGGTTTACGGTGCGCTCGCGCTGCGCGATGTGCGCCGGGATCCGCACCGGGCGACCGGTGTTGTCGAGCCCGCGCTGGATCGACTGCTTGATCCACAGCACCGCGTAGGTGGAGAACTTGTAGCCGCGCCGCCAGTCGAACTTCTCGGCCGCGCGAATCAGGCCCAGCATCGCCTCCTGGACGAGGTCGCCGAGCGGCAGGCCGAAGCCCTGGTAGCGGCGGGCGAACTTGATCACCAGCCGCAGGTTGCTGTTGATCAGGCGCTCCTTGGCCTCCAGGTCGCCCTTCTCGATCCGCTGTGAGAGATCGACCTCCTCGGCCGCGGTCAGCAGCGGATAGCGCATCGCCTGATTGATGAACAGCTGGAGGCTGTCCGTCGTCGGCTCGGCGACGGCGTGCGTGTCCGTGCGCTGTTGCGCCCTGGCACTTGAAGTCTGGTTGTCGTGCTCGCCGCGCTTGCGGCGTACTTGGCGCTGGTCGGCAGCGCCCCTCGGGCGAGGCATGTTTCACCCCTCATCTATTCGTGTGTCCCCCGGTGTACTACCCCTGGCTTCAGAAAGTATAGCGAAAAATAGTTGCCGGTGCAAGCAAGCCGGATACCGCTATCTTCCCCCTCCGATCAGGCTAATCAAGAGGGGGCCACGGAGGGACCATGAGAATCGGACTTATTGCGGCGGTCGCCGCGGGCGCGCTCGTCATCGCCGCCCCGGCCGAGGCGGCGAAGGGCACCTATGCGGGCTCGGTGACGAACACCACCGGCAAGATCGCGCTCGACGTCAAGATCCAGCAGGGCTCGGTCACGAAGATCACGCATCTGCGCGGCAAGGGCATCCCGTCGAACTGCGAGGTCTCCGGCCAGATCCCGTCGGTCAACTTCGACCTCGCGTCCAATATCGCGGTCAACCAGCAGACCGCCAAGTTCAAGGGCAACTACACCCAGCCCACCTACGGGAACGTGAGCACGATCAAGGGCACGTTCTTCGGCAACACGGTCGAGGGCAAGGTCGACGTCAACTTCCACTACCAGGCCGAGGGCCAGTACCCGGAGGAGAACTGCGACACCGGGAAGCTCACCTTCAAGGCCAAGTTCGGCGCTCCGGACGGGACGCAGACCCAGTCCCGCCCCAACTGGCGCTGAGGCGCTAACCGGTCGCTGCCTGCCCCGCCGGCTCACGCGGCGGGGCGGCGGTCGGCGGCTCCAGCGCCAGCTCGAGCACCTCGTCGATCGAGAGCACCGGGTGGAACTGCAGCTCCTCGCGGACCTCGGCGGGAACGTCGTCGAGGTCCGCGCGGTTGCGCTCCGGGATCACCACGTCGGTGAGCCCGGCGGCGTGCGCCGCCAGCACCTTCTGCTTCAGCCCGCCGATCGGCAGCACCCGGCCCTGCAGGGTGAGCTCGCCGGTCATCCCCACCGTGTGCCTGACGGGGCGCCCGCTGAGCAGCGAGACGAGCGCGGTGGTCATCGTGATCCCGGCGCTCGGGCCGTCCTTGGGAATCGCCCCGGCGGGGACATGGATATGGAACTCGCGCTCGGCGAAGGCGTCGTCGGAGAGGCCGAGCTGGGCCGTGTGGCCGCGCACGTATGAGAGCGCGATCCGCGCCGACTCCTTCATCACGTCGCCGAGCTGGCCGGTGAGCACGAAGCCCTCCTTGCCGGGCATCGACGTCGTCTCGATGAACAGCACGTCGCCGCCGGCGCCGGTCACCGAGAGACCCGTGGCGACGCCCGGGACCGCGGTCCGCTCCGCGGCCTCCTGGAAGAAGCGCTGCTTGCCGAGCGCCTCGCGCACCGCCTCGTCGTCGATCGCGACCGGCGGCTTGGCCTCCTCGGAGGCGATCCGGGTGGCGGTCTTGCGCAGCAGCTTGCCGAGCTCGCGCTCCAGCGAGCGGACGCCGGCCTCACGCGTGTACTCGGTGACGATCCCCTCCAGGGCGCCGTCGGAGATCTCGACCTCCTCGGTTCGCAGGCCGTTGCGCTCGACCTGGCGCGGCCACAGGTAGCCGCGCGCGATCGCGACCTTCTCGTCGGTCGTGTAGCCGTCGAAGCGCACCACCTCCATGCGGTCGAGCAGCGGCCCCGGGATCGTCTCGGCGACGTTCGCCGTGGCGATGAACAGGACCTCGGAGAGGTCGAGCTCGACGTCGAGGTAGTGGTCGCGGAAGGAATGGTTCTGGGCCGGGTCGAGGACCTCGAGCAGGGCCGAGCTCGGGTCGCCGCGCCAGTCGGCGCCGACCTTGTCGACCTCGTCCAGCATGATCACCGGGTTGATCGTCTTCGCGTCCTTGAGCGCGCGGACGAGCCGCCCGGGGAGGGCGCCGATGTAGGTCCGGCGATGGCCGCGGATCTCGGCCTCGTCGCGCACGCCGCCCAGCGACATGCGCACGAACTCGCGGCCGGTGGCGCGGGCGATCGACTCGCCGATCGAGGTCTTGCCGGTGCCGGGAGGCCCGATCAGGGTGAGGATGGCCCCGGCGCCTCGGCCCTCGTCGCTGAGGCCGCGCTCGCGGCGCAGCCCGCGGACCGCGATGTACTCGGTGATCCGGTCCTTGACGTCCTCCAGCCCGGCGTGGTCGGCGTCGAGCACCTCGCGGGCGAGAACCGGGTCGAGCCGCTCGTCGGAGCGCTCGCCCCAGGGAACGCTCAGCAGCCAGTCGAGGTACGTGCGGATCATCGACGACTCGCCCGTGGAATCGCCCATCCGCTCGAGCCGCCCGAGCTCGCGCTCGGCTTGCTCGCGGACGTCGTCCGGCATCGCCGACTCCTCGATCTTGGCGCGGAACTCCTCGACCACCGAGCCCTCGTCCTCGCCCAGCTCCTTGCGGATCGACTCCATCTGCTGGCGCAGGAAGTACTCGCGCTGCTGCTTGTTCGCCCCCTGCTCCACGTCGTCGCGGATGCGCTTGCGGACCTGCAGCTCGGCGAGGCGCTCGCGCTGCAGCTCGAGCGCCAGCTCAAGGCGGTCGGTCACGTCGACGGTCTCGAGCAGCCGCTGCTTGTCGGCGTCCGAGATGTCGGGGCTGTAGCCGGAGGTGTCCGCAAGCGGGCCGGGCTCGGAGATCGAGCGCAGGAAGGCCGCCACGCGCCCATCGTCGCCGCGCAGCTCGAGGATCTCCTCGACGATGGCGCGGTAGTCCCGCTGGAGATCGCGGATCCGGCCCTCGGTCGGGACGGCGTCCGGGAGGGGCTCGACGTCGATCGTGAGCTCGCCGTTGGCGGCCGGCGACGCGGTGCCGGCGCGGCCGCGGCGAACACCGGTGAGCGTGACGGCGTTGATCCCCCCGGGCAGCCGCCCGCTCTCGACCACGTCGGCGATCGTCCCGATCGTGCCGTACTCGCCGTCGGGCCGGGGGAGCAGGAAGACCTGCTCGGCGTCGCCGACGTCGGCGGCGATCGTCACCGTCATCCCGGGGAAGAGGATGCTGTCGTCAAGAGGTACGAGGAGCAGTTGCATCGATCAGTCCTTTGCTTAATGAAGGAGCTTTACTTTCTGAAGTGATGGTAGCGGGCACGCCTGGACACTCGTCCAGCTCGATTGCACGGGTGGCCCCGAGGCGCTAGCGTCGCCGGCGAAATGAAGGTGAACTCGGGCTCAGGGATGGGCGCGGTGGCCGCGATCGTGGCCTTGATTTCAGCGCTCGGACTCGCATCCACCGCCTCGGCAGCGGCGCCCGTCGGTGCCGACGGGTCGATCCACGGCTGCTACGTCGCGAAGGGCAAGCACAAGGGGAGCCTGCGCCTGCTGCCGGCCGGCAAGCGCTGCAAGCGCAAGCGCCACGAGAAGCCGATCGCCTGGGGCGTCCGGGGTCCGCAGGGGACGCCGGGGGCACAGGGTGAACAGGGGACCCAGGGACCGCAGGGGCCGGCGGGGGCGAGCGGGATCAGCTCGGAGCAGCTCTCTGCGCTGATCGACCGGATCAACCAGCAGGACGCGACGATCGCCTCGCTGACGGCGACGATCGACGGGCTCACGACCACGGTCGACTCGCTTCTCGCCCAGGTCGCCGCGCTGAACGGCGTCCTCGGCGGGATCACGAACGCGGACCTGACCGGCGTCGTCGCGAAGCTCGACGGGGTCTCCCACGCCGATCTCCTCTCCACGGTGGCCGCGCTGCCGGCCTTGACGGCCGTCTGCGGCCAGACCTCGGCGCTGACCACGAGGTCCAACGACCTGGGCGGCGCGATCACGGGGCTGGCGCTCGCCGGCACCATCCCGGTCGGCCTCCTCATCGACATCCCGGCCCTGCCGGCCGCGCTCAGCGCCTTCAGCTGCCCGGCCTTCTGAGCCCCTGCACCGGTTAGGGTCCGCGGGCAGATGGAGCTCGAGGGCCGACACGCGGTGATCACCGGCGCCGCCGGCGGGATCGGCTCGGCGCTGGCGCGGCGCTTCGCCGCCGAGGGCGCGACGGTGACCGCCGCCGACCTCGACGCGACGGGCGCCGAGGCCGTCGCCGAGGAGATCGGCGGGGCGGCGCTTCGCGTCGACGCCACCGATCCGGCGAGCATCGCGGCCCTGGTCGCGGGCGCCGTGGAAGCCAACGGCCCGATCGACCTCTTCTGGTCCAATGCCGGCGTTCCCGGGCCGATGGGCGGCCCGGAGGCCTCCGACGAGGAGTGGCAGGCGACCTGGGAGATCAACCTGATGTCGCACGTCTGGGCGGCCCGCGAGCTGCTGCCGGAGATGCTCGAGCGCGGTCAGGGCTATCTGGTCAGCACCGCCTCGGCCGCCGGCCTCACGACCCAGGTCTCGGCGGCCGCCTACTCGGTCACCAAGCATGCCGCCGTGGCGCTGGCCGAGTGGCTCTCGATCACCTACCGCGAGCGCGGGATCGCGGTCTCCTGCATGTGCCCGCAGGGGGTGCAGACGGCGATGCTGGAGAGCGCCAAGAGCGAGCCGATCGGCGGTGCACTACTGGAGGCGGGCGGGATCATGGACCCCGACGAGGTGGCGGAGGTCGCCGTCGAGGCGATCGGCGAGGAGCGCTTCCTGATCCTGCCCCACCCGGAGGTCGCCAAGCACATGGCCTTCAAGGGCGCCGATCCCGAGCGCTGGCTGGAGGGGATGCGCCGCGCCGTCGCCTCCGTCAGGCCCGATCAGCAGAGCTGATCTCAGGTCCGATCAGCCGAGCTGATCGAAGTCGTGGCCGAGCCAGCCGGCCATCGTCTCCAGCTCCGCTCCCAGCGCCTCGAGCGTGTGGGCGGGCGCGTCCGCCTCGAGGTGCACGGCCCGCGCCCGCAGGACGCCGCCGGCGCGGTCCGCCTTCAGGTCGACCCGGGCGACGAGCCGCTCGCCGAGCAGGAAGGGGAGCACGTAGTAGCCGTAACGGCGCTTCGGGGCCGGGACGTAGAGCTCGAGCTTGAACGAGAAGCCGAAGATCCGCTCGACCCGGCTGCGCTCCCACAGCAGCGAGTCGAAGGGCCCGATCAGGGCCGTCGCCTCGACCCGGCGCGGGATCCGCACGCCCGCCGCCAGGTAGCCCGGCGTTCGGCCCCAGCCCTCGACCTCGACCGGGTGCAGGTCGCCGGCCTCGACCAGCTCGGCGACCCGCAGCTTCGACTCCGCCGCGCCGAGCCGGAAGTAGTCGCGCAGGTCGCGCTCGGCGGCGACCCCGAGCCGCGCCGCGGCGAATCGCAGCAGCTCGCGCTGGGCCTCCTCGGGCGACGCGGTCGGCGCCGCCAGCACCTCCGCCGGCAGGACCCGCTCGGGTAGGTCGTAGAGGCGTTCGAAGCGCCGCCGCCGCGCCGAGGTCACCTGTCCCGACCAGAACAGCCACTCCAGCGCCCGCTTCGACTCCGACCAGTCCCACCACGGCCCGCTGCGGCGCGGCCGTTCGGCCGTCAGCTCCGAGGCGGCGATCGGCCCGCGCTCGCGGACCTGCTCGAGAACCCCGGCGACCAGCTCGGGGCGGTCGCGCTGGATCCGGCGCATCCCGCCCCAGGCCTCGTCCGCGGCGCGGTCCATCCGCCAGCGCAGCAGCGGGTGGAGCTCGACCGGGATCAGCGACGCCTCGTGGCCCCAGTACTCGAACAGCCGCCTCGGCGCGCGGTGCGAGAGCCGGTCGAGGAGCTCGTGGCGGTAGGGCCCGAGGCGGCTGAACGCGGGCAGGTAGTGCGCGCGCTCGAGCACGTTGACGGAGTCGATCTGCAGCAGGCCCACCCGCTTCAGCACCCGGCGCAGATCCCAGCCTCCCGGCTCGGAGCCGGGCCGCGGGTCGTCGAAGCCCTGGGCGGCGAGCGCGGCCCGGCGGGCCTCTGGGGCGGAGATCGCGACGCGGCGAGACATCGGCTGCATACTTTCGGAGATGAGGCTCTCGGCCGCGATCGCCCTGGCCGTTGCGGCAATCGGCTTCTCGCAGGACGAGGCGCCGGCGCGCGCGGCCGGCTCGGCCGAGCTCGGCGCCTGCCCCGAGCACGTGCGCCCTCAGCGGCTGCGCTGCGCCACCCTGCGACTGCCCTTCGAGCGCGCCGATCGCTCGCTGGGAACGATTCCGGTCCGCTTCGCCGTCCGCCGTCGCGGTGACGCGGACCGGCCCTCGCGCGGCGCCATCTTCGCGGTCGAGGGCGGACCCGGCTACGGCTCGATCGCCAGCGCCCGCTACTACGTCCGCATGCTCGGGCCGCTGCTCGAGCGCCGCGACCTCGTCGTCGTCGACATGCGGGGCACCGGGCATTCGCGGGCGATCGATTGTCCCGCGCTGCAGGCCGCGCGCGGCTCCGAGCAAGCGGGCGTCGCCCAGTGCGCGCGTCTGCTCGGCGAGCGGTTTGCCTCCTATCGGACCGCCGCGGCCGCCGACGACATCGATGCGGTGCGCAAGGCGCTCGGCTACCGGCGGATCTCGCTCTACGGCGACTCCTACGGCACGTTCCTCGGGCAGTCCTACGCCTTTCGCCACGGCGACTCGCTGCGCGCCCTGGTCCTCGACAGCGCCTATCCGGTGCGCGGCGAGAACCCCCTCTACCCGAGCCTCTGGAAGACGGGGATCGCGGCCCTTTCGACCGTTTGCGAGCGGGCCGGTCGCTGTCACGGCGACGCCGCCGCGCGGCTGCGGCGGGTGGTCGGGCGGCTGCGGGAGACGCCGCGCGGCGTGGGCCCGTTGCTCGACGCGATCGCGTTTGCCGGCTACGAGTCGCCGACCCACAACTACCTGAGGATCGACGAGGCGGCCGCCGCCTACCTGGACGGCGACCGGCGTCCCTACCGGCGTCTGACCGCGAGCGGGGGCGGCTACGGCAAGTACCGCTTCTACTCCAGGGGCGACGAGCTCGCGGTGAGCTGCAACGACTATCCGATGCTCTGGGACAAGGAGGCCGGCACGGCCGAGCGCCGGCGCCAGCTGCGCGCCGCCTTCGCCGCCTATCCGCGACGCGAGTTCGCCCCCTTCACGCCGCGCGAGATCGGGCTCGGGTCCACGGCCGGGTACCTCGGCTGCCTCTCCTGGCCGCGGCCGACGAAGCTCTACGAGCCGCCCGCGCCGTCCGCAGCGCCGCGCCCGCGGATGCCGACCCTGGTGATCTCGGGCGAGCTCGACGACGTCACCAGCCCGACCGAGGGGATGATGGTCGCCGCCGACTTCGCCGATTCGCGCTTCATGCTGGTCCGCAACGGCGGCCACGTCTCATCGCTGTACGGAGGCCGCTACCGATCACGCGACCGGGTGCGCGAGTTCCTGCGCCGGCATGGATGAGGGTCAGACCGGCGCCAGCCCCGGGAGCGGCCGGTCGAGCTCGAGGGAGTCGAACGCCTCGGGTTCGGACACGACAACCCTGTTGCGGCCCGCGCGCTTGGCCTCGTAGAGAGCCTCGTCGGCGCGCCGGAAGAGCGGCTCGAACTGGACCTCAGCCCCGCGCGCGGAGGCGACGCCGAAGGACGCCGTGACCGGCAGGGAACCGGGTCGTGCGTGCTCGATCCCGCGGCGCACCCGCTCGGCGGCCGTTGTCGCCTCGGCCTGGCCGGCGCCAGGGAGGACGATCAGGAACTCCTCGCCACCGAGGCGGTAGACGAGCTCGAACGTGCGCAGGTTCCGTCGCAGCGTGTAGGCGGCGTCCTTGAGCACCGCGTCCCCGCGTCCGTGGCCGTGCTCGTCGTTGACCCGCTTGAAGTGGTCGAGGTCACACTCGATCACCGAGACCCACCCACGGGCGACCGAGGCCTGCTCGGCGATCTCGGCGAAGCGGGAGGCGAGGGCCTTGCGGTTGAGCAGGCCGGTCAGCGGATCGAGGGTCGCATCGGCCCGCTGCTCGATCTCGGAGCTCATCAGCGTGTGAGCGAACGCGGCGAGACCGAAGATCGAGGCCAGCGAGACCAGCGTGAAGGTCGGGTCGTCGGCGAACGCTGCGGGATCCGCCCCGACCGTCGAGGCGAGCAGGACGACGACGGTGAGCAGGACGCCCGCTACGACCCCGCGGGTGGGGAAACGGGCCGGGAGAGTGACGATCGGCAACAGCAGGATCGTGATCGCAGGGCTCACCGGGCCACCGGTGAGCACGATCGCGACTCCGATCAGGATCTGCGCCGTGACTACCGTGGCGGCGAGCGGATACTCGGGCCGCGCGGACCGGGCGATGAACGGCTTCAGGCCCGCGTAGATGACGATCGATGCGGTCAGCGGCAGCAGGATCCAGGGCCCGACCCACGGGATGCCCACGACAAACACGACTCCGAGCGAGCCGTACAGGATCATGCGGGCGCGCTGAAGCTTCGACTCCATGTCGAGCATGCGTTCGCGGTCGAACTGCGTCGGGCACAGCCAGGTCGGTTTTCCTTCCATCCCCCTTGCTATCGGCCGATCGGCCCATTCGCTGCAGGACACGGCCTGGCTTGGTGACCAGGCGGCTGATTCAGCGCGACGCGATCCTCTGGTACAGCCCGGCAGCGGCGTCGCCGAGGTTGGTGCCGTAGAGCAGATCGGGCTCGTCGTTGTAGCCGTAGGCGGTCACGGCGCCGATCGCGCCTGTGCCGGCGCTGATCCAGGGCCCGCCGCTCGAGCCGCCGCCCATGTCGCAACCGATCGAGAACGGCAGCGGTCCAGACTTGCCCGAGCTCGGATCGGAGGCGCCGTAGGGCGACCGGCAGTGCCACAGCGCGTCGGCGAAGTACCCGTCTGCCGGATAGCCGATCGCCTCCCAGTCCTGCTGCACGGGTTGGTTGGCGCCGAAGGGCAGGCCGTACCCCACCGCGCTCTCGACACCGACCCCGCCCTGGCGGGCGATCTGCACGGCGCCGAAGTCGTAGTTGTCGTTGTTGTGCAGCCAGCCCGGCGACGCCCAGAGGACGCTCGCGGGCCAGCTGCCGTAGGGGCGGGCGCCCTGCTCATAGCCGGGGACGAAGGTCCATCTGGAAGCCCAGCGGCCGCGGCGCCCCGGATCGCGCAGGCAGTGCCCCGCCGTCCAGACGACGCGGGCGCTCGGCGCGTCGACGATCGCCGCCGAGCAGACGTAGGCGACGCGGGCGAGGCGGAAGAAGACCTTGCCGACGGCCGGATAGGGAAGCGCGGTCGGATCGAGCACCGGCTCGGAGACGTAGAACGGCGCCTCGCGCGCGGCGCGGCGGGCCTGCCGGCGCGCGGCCGGAACCTGCGCGGTGGGCGTGCCGGCCGGGATCGCCCGGCTCATCCGCTTCGCCGTCCAGTACCCGCGGGCCGCGCTGGTGTCGAGCCGCTGGTGGGCGGCCGGCGCCGCGAGCGCCGACGCGGTCGTGATCGAGAACGCGAGCGCAAGCGTCCCGAACGTGATCACCGTGCGCTTCATCTGAGATCCCCCTGGCCTCTTGGCTTCCCTGCTTGATCCTTGGATCGGCAGATTGCGCAGGTTCGTGAGCTGATTCGTCGCTTGTTCGAGCATATCCCGCGGAGGCGGCGCAAACGTCGGCGCGGTCTTGTAGCCTCGCGCGCCGATAACCGGTAAAGCCGAATCTCCGCGCCACGGACTTGGGGTGAGGAGATCGGGGGACCCATCTGTTTGGGGCTAACCCGCCGAGATCCCGAGGGACCGGTGGGGGCGCAGGCTCTTTCAGCGCCAGCCCGTCAGCTAACCCCGTAGGCCGACGAAAGGGACTGGCGAACGTGACTGAGAAGTGGACGGGCAGCGGCTGGCGATCAGCGTCGGCGGTACTGATGGCGGCGACCGCGCTCTGCGCCCTCGGCGCCCAGGCGATCGCGGCGACGAGCGGCGGGGTGGGCACGGGAGGTACGGGCGGAACCGGCACCGCCACCGAGGGGGTCTTTCCGGTCCGCGGACACCACACCTACGGGGACGGCCTCGGCGCCGGGCGCAACCACGAGGGCCAGGACATCCTGGCCAAGTGCGGCAAGCCGATCGTCGCGGCCCAGCCCGGGCGGGTCGGATTCGTCGACTACCAGTCCGCGGCGGGCAACTACGTCGTCATCGACGGCCAGGGCAAGGCCAACGACACCGTCTACATGCACCTGCTGCATCGCTCCTCGGTCCGCAAGGGCCAGCACGTGGAAGCGGGGGAGCAGCTCGGGCTGGTCGGCCAGACAGGCGACGCCACCGCCTGCCATCTGCATTTCGAGATGTGGTCACCGCCCGGCTGGTACAAGGGCGGCTCGCTGGTCGACCCGCTGCCCTACCTGAAGCGCTGGGACAAGTCGAGCTGACGCTCCCGCGCTAGGCCGGGGCGCCCTCCTTGTCGCGCTCGCCGGCCGCGAGCTCGACGAGCTGCTTGTAGCGGACCTGCTGGCCGGCGGCGCCCCAGTTGCCGTCGGTGACCTCGTTGATGATCGTCCACACCCGCAGGCCCTCGCTCTCCGCCAGCCCGGCGGCCTGGAGCACGGCCCGGTTGAACGAGTCGACGAGGATCCCCTTGCGGCGATCGGAGAGCGCCCCCTCGGGGACGGTGACCTGGACGCGGAAGCGCGGCTCGGCGCCCGGACGGCCGCCGACCGCGATCGAGTCCGGATCGACCTCGTTCGCGTAGACCCAGGTGATCGAGCGGAAGAACTCGGTGTCCGGGGCCTTCTCGGCGGCGAGCATGTTCGTCGCCAGGGCCTCGAGTAGCTCATCGCGGGCTTCGGGGGAGATCGCTCCCTTGGGGTAGGTGAGCTCGAGCATCGGCATGGTTCGTCCTCCTGTGGCGCGTCGTCAAGTGGCTCGGCTGAGCATACGTTGGCGTCGGCGGCCTCGGGGCGAGGACCGCCTACCGGACCGGACTGCGGATGGGCGTGCCCACCCGGGCCGGGCCATTGGCCCGGCCCGAGATCCGCTTCGCGCCCACCGCGACCACGACCAGGGTGGAGACCGCGAGCAGCAGGATCAGCCAGGACGAGCGAGCGTCGGTCCCCGAGCCGATGGTGTGCGCGAGGCAGAGGACGTAGGCGAATGCGGTCCACCTGTGCAGCTTGCGCCAGGCGTTGAGCCCGATCCAGTGGCGGACGTAGAAGCTGAGCCCGAAGAGCGCCGTCAACCAGCCGCCGATGATCCCGATCCCGGTCCACACGGGCTGTGACCCGAGCACGAAGGGGACGGCAATCCCGCTCAGGCCGGGATGCAGGTAGGGATCACCGAGCAGGAGGAGCCCGTGGCCGGCGATCGCGCCAAGCGAGGTCAGGGTGAGCGCCTCGTGGGAGGTCTTCAGCCATGCGGCCGCGCCCGGGCGCTGAGTCATCCGCCCCGAGAGCGCCAGACCGCAGCCGACCGCGGCCGAGAGCAGGATCATCGCGACGATGCCGAGCCCGCGACTGGCGAGCCAGAAGGCGTGCGCGCCCGGGTCGCTGAGCGAGGGATCGACGCTCACGCGTACGCCGCCTCGGCCACCGGCTCCAGCCGCGCGCGCAGCGGGCCGTAGGCGGTAGCCGCCCCGTGGTCGTCGAAGACGACCCCGCCCCAGCGGCCGAGCCAGGCGCCCGCCCCGGTCGGGCCGCTGAGCAGCGCGGCCTTGGCGAGCGTCTCGGCCTCGAGCGCGGTCGGCGCCACCGCCGTCGCCTGCACCAGGCCGGTCCAGGCCGGCGTCCCGCGTCCGGGATCGATCAGATGGTGGGAGAAGACGTCGCCCTGCCGCCAGATCCGCCGCCGCAGCCCGCTCGTGGCGACGGCCCCCTCGGTGAGGCCGAAGGTGAGGACGCTCTCGCCCGAGAACGGATCGCTGACCTCGAGCCGGCGCTCGAGGCGATCGGCTCCGCCGATCCGCAGGTCGCCGGCGCAGTCGATCGCGAAGGAGCTGTAGCCCGCGAGCGCCTCCGCGCAGCGGTCGGCGAGCAGCCCCTTGGCGATCCCGCCGCTGTCGAGGCGCAGGCCCGGCGGCCGGGTGACGCGGCCGGAGGCGGGGTCGACGTCGATGCCCGCCCACGGGGAGGGGTCGCGTGGACGGGCGGGACGCCGCTCGGGCGCCATCGTGAGCGCCTCGGTGAGATCGGCGGGCGCGCGGTCGCGCCGCGACTCGCGATAGCCGGCGGCCTCGACGGCGTCGATCACGGTCGCATCGACGAGCCCCTTGCTGCGGCGCGCGGCCCAGGCCGCGGCGGCGGCGAACGACGCGAGCAGGCCGGTGACGGCGACCGTGGTCTCGGGATCGCGGTTGAGTCGCGAGAGCTCGCTCTCGGGCTCGAAGCGAGTCAGCTCCCGATGCGCGGCGCCCAGCGAGGCTTCGATGGCGAGCGCCTGCAGCTGTGGGTCGCGCGCGCCGGGGGCCCGCGGGACCCCGATCAGCACCCCGGCGGTCGAGCCGAAACACTCGCAGCGCCGCTCGAGCTCGCGGCCGGCGTCGGCGTTCACGACGTCGACGTCTGCACCGGGGCTGGGGCCGGGGCGGGCTGCGGGGCCACGGGAACCACCGTCTGCTGAACCGCCGGCGCGGGGGTGGGCGAGGCGGCGCGGCGCTGGCGGTCGAGCTTCGGACCGAGAGCCGGGTCGTTGCCGAGCGCCATCTGGACCCAGAGCAGCGCGACGACGAGCACGGTCGCCAGCGCCGAGATGCCGATCGACCACCTCAGCGCCACGCCGAGCGGCAGGCGCCGAACCCGCGGTCGTGTAGTCGGACGTCCGGTCATCGCCACGAGCATGCTCGGCGGCGCTCAAACCCGGCTAAGCCGCTCGTTAGAGAGCTCTAAGAAACTCCTGGAACCGTGCCGCATGGGCCTAGGATCGAAATCCGTGCAGGTGCTGATCATCGAAGATGAAGCCGGGATCGCGCGGCTGCTCGAGCAGGCCCTCGGGTCGGAGGGATTCGAGACCGCGGTCGCAAGCGACGGCGAGGAGGGAGAGCGCCTCGCCCTGACCGGCGATTTCGACCTCGTCCTGCTGGACGTGATGTTGCCCGGGCGCGGCGGTCGCGAGGTGCTCGCCGCGATCCGGGACGGCCGTCCGCAGCTCCCGGTGATCATGCTCACGGCGCTGGGTGAGAAGGAGGACGTGGTCGCCGGCCTCGATCTGGGCGCCGACGACTACGTCACCAAGCCCTTCGACCTCGACGAGCTGCTGGCGCGGATCCGCGCTCAGCTGCGCCGGCCGCCGGAGCGCGACCCCGGCCGCCTTGAGGCCGCGGACATCAAGGTCGACCTGCACACACGCGAGGTGTGGCGCGCGGGCACCGGCGTTCACCTCACCGCCCGCGAGTTCGAGCTGCTGGTCTACCTGATGCGCCACCCCAACGAGGTGCTTTCGCGCGAGCAGATCCTCAACTCGGTCTGGGGCTACGACCACGACCCGGGCACCAACGTGCTCAGCGTCTACGTCAACTACCTGCGCCGCAAGCTGACCGTCGACGGCGACCCGCCGCCGATCGAGACCGTCCGCTCGGCGGGCTTCAGGCTCGTCATTCGCGGTGGCTGAGGGGTTCTGGCCGGCGGGGCTGCGCGGCCGACTGGTCGCGGCGATCGTGCTGGTCGCGATCGCCGTCCTCGGCGCCAGCTTCTACGTCCTGCACGAACGAACCGGAGCCGACCTGGAGGGCCGCATCGACGACCAGCTGCGCGGGGACCTGGCGGAGTTCGAGGCCTCGCCCGCGGCGCGGGCGACGACCCCGGCGCAGCTGCGCGTGACCTCGCGAGCGTTCGTCAACGGTCAGGGTTATCACCCCGACTCGCGGATCTTCGCGATCGAGATCGGCGACGGGCCCGCCGTGGTCACCAACAGCGAGGAGCTGTTCGAAGCCGAGGCCGGGACGACCGAGGCCGACGAGCACGGGGCGCCGACCAACCCGTCGCAGCTGTTCACCGCGCCGGCGGGTTTCGACACGGTGAGCGCCGGCGGCGAGGCTCGGGTCAGGGTTCTGACCCAGCCGCTCGTCAGCGAGGGCCGGCGGATCGGCACCTTCCGCGTCGCCGAATCGCTGGGCCAGGTCAGCACCGCGCAGGACAGCCTGCGAAGCGCGCTTCTGGTCGTCGGCGCCCTCGCCCTCGCCCTGCTGGTCGGAGCCGCGTTCTGGATCGCGACGCTGGTCGCCCGGCCGCTGAAGCGGATCGCGGCCTTCGCCGCCGACATCGACACGGCCGGCCTCGACCGCCGGCTCGCCAACGACCGCGGCCCGACGGAGGTGCGCAGCCTCACGGACTCGCTCAACCACATGCTCGACCGGCTCCAGGGCGCCTTCGAACGCGAGCGCGAGTTCGTCGCCGACGCCTCGCACGAGCTCCGCACCCCGATCACGATCGCCGAGGGGGAGCTCGAGCTGCTGCGCCGCGAAGTCGGACCCGCCGAGCGCGAGCGGCTCGACGTCGTCCACCGCGAGCTGCGGCGGATGGAGCGGCTGATCTCCGAGATGCTGACCCTGGCGCGCGAGGACGCGGGCCGCTCGCTCGAGTTGCGCCGGGTCGAGGTCCCCGACGTGCTCGACGACCTGCGCCGCGACCTGCCGCTGCTCGGCCCCCGCGACTACAGCGTCTCGCGTCTGGCAGGCACGCTCGAGGCGGACCCGGACCGCCTCGCCCAGGTGGTCCGCAACCTGGTCGCAAACGCGGTCGCCCATACCTCCGAGGGCGGGCGAGTGGAGGTGCGGACCGTCGCCGACGGGTCCCGGCTGCGCTTCGAGGTCGGCGATGACGGGCCGGGGATCCCGCCGGACGAGGCGGCGCACCTGTTCGAGCGCTTCTACCGCTCGCCGGAAAGCCGCGCCCGCGACGCCGACGGCAGCGGCCTGGGCCTGGCGATCGCGCGGGCGATCGTCGAGGCGCACGGGGGGCGGATCTGGGCGGAGCCGGGCCCGGGCGGGCTGGTCGCCTTCGAGATCCCCGGGTACCGCCCGCCCGCCGGCGACGGCCGGCCGTGATGACCTGGGATCAGCTCAGCGGTCAGCCGCAGCCGGTGTTGTTGCCGCAGCTCGAGCACGTGTAGCAGGAGCCCGTGCGCTGCATCATCCCGCCGCACTGATCGCAGGCAGGGCCGAGGTCGCCGGCCGGTGAGAGCTTCGCCGGGATCACCGGCGGGGTGTCGGTGAGCGCCGCGGCGGCGGGCTTGGCCTCGGGCTGCGGTTCCGCGGAACCGCCATTCGCGTGCCCGTTGCCGTTGCCGCCGTTGGCCGGTGGCGCGGAGGTGTCGTCGCTGAACATCGCCAGCTGCGCCTCCTTGCGGGCCCGCACCTCGGGGGTGAGGATGCCGAGGTCCTCGAGCTCGTCGAGGTCCTCGATGAAGCGGCTGCCGAGCCAGCGCATGATGTAGTCGGGCATCGACTTCGCGAACGGGATCTCCGGGTTGCCGGTGATCCCCTCGGGGTCGAAGCGCATGTAGCTGAACTTCTTCACGAAGGTCTCCAGCGGCACCCCGTACTGGAGCCCGATCGAGATCGCGGTCGCGAACGCGTTCAGCATCCCGCGCAGGGTCGAGCCCTCCTTGCCGATGTCGGTGAGGAAGATCTCGCCGATTGAGCCGTCCTCGTACTTGCCGGCGGTGATGTAGCCCTCGTGCCCGGCGATCGAGAACTTGTGGGTGATCGACTGGCGCTCGCGCGGCATCCGCCGGCGCACCGGCTTGGCCGTCTCCGTGGCCTCCTCCTCGACCTCGTCCTGGGCATCGGTGCGCAGCGCCTGCGCGGTCTTCGAGCCGTCGCGGTAGATCGCCAGCGCCTTCAGGCCGTGCTTCCAGCCCTCGGTGTAGGCCTCGGCGATGTCGGCGACGGTCGCCGTCTGCGGCAGGTTGACCGTCTTCGAGATCGCGCCGGAGAGGAACGGCTGGGCCGCGGCCATCATCTTGATGTGGCCCATGTGCGAGATCGCCCGCTCGCCGACGGCGACGTCGAACACCGGCAGGTGCTCGTCCTTGAGCGCCGGGGCGCCGATGATCGTGCTCTTCTCGTTGATGTGGGCGACGATCTGCTCGGTCTCGTGGTCCGAGTAGCCGAGCGCCTCGAGCGCCATCGGCACGGTCTGGTTGACGATCGTCATCTGACCGCCGCCGACCAGCTCCTTGAACTTGACCAGCGAGAAGTCGGGCTCGATCCCGGTCGTGTCGCAGTCCATCAGGAACGAGATCGTTCCGGTTGGGGCGAGCACCGTCGCCTGGGCATTGCGGTAGCCGTGCTCGTCGCCGAGCTCGACCGCCTCGTCCCAGCTGCGCCGCGCGGCGCCGACCAGCTCGCCCTTGACGCCCTCGTCGGAGAGCTCGTAGGAGGCGTCGCGATGCATGCGCATGACCGCGTTGTGGGCCTCGCGGTTCTTCGGGTACTCGTCGTAGGTGCCGACGGCGGCGGCGATCTCGGCCGACTTGCGATAGCCGCGACCGGTCATCAGGGCGGTGATCGCGCCGGCGATGTTGCGGCCCTCGTCCGAGTCGTAGGGGACCCCGTCGCTCATCAGCAGGGCGCCGAGGTTGGCGTAGCCGAGCCCCAGCTGGCGGAAGGCGCGCGCGTTGTCGCCGATCCTCTCGGTCGGGTAGCTCGACGGGCCGACGACGATCTCCTGAGCGAGGAAGACGGTGTCGACGGTGTGCTCGAACTCGGCGGTGTCGAAGGAGCCGTCGGGGCGCCGGAACTTCATCAGGTTGATCGAGGCCAGGTTGCAGGCCGAGTCGTCGACGTGCATGTACTCCGAGCAGGGGTTCGAGGCGTTGATCCGCCCCGACTCCGGGCTGGTGTGCCAGCGGTTGATGATCGTGTCGTACTGAACGCCCGGGTCGGCGCAGCGCCAGGCGGCGTCGGCGATCTGGGCGAGCAGGTCGCGGGCGGGCAGCGTCTTGGTCGTCGAGCCGTCCTTGCGGGCGAGCAGGTTCCAGTCGGCGTCGGCCTCGACCGCGGCCATGAACTCGTCCGTGATCCGGACCGAGTTGTTGGCGTTCTGGTACTGGATCGAGGTGAAGCCGTCGCCGTCGATCGACATGTCGAAGCCGGCCTGGCGCAGCGCCTCGGCCTTCTCCTCCTCCTTGGCCTTGCACCAGATGAAGTCCTCGATGTCGGGATGGTCGACGTCGAGCACGACCATCTTCGCCGCCCGGCGCGTCTTGCCGCCGGACTTGATCGTCCCGGCCCAGGAATCGGCGCCGCGCATGAAGCTGACCGGGCCGGAGGCCAGGCCGCCCTTGGAGAGGTGCTCGACCGAGCCGCGGATGTTGGAGAGGTTGATCCCGGAGCCGGAGCCGCCGCGGAAGATCTGACCCTCCTTGGTGTTCCAGTCGAGGATCGACTCCATCGTGTCCTCGACCGAGAGGATGAAGCAGGCGGAGCACTGCGGGTGCTCCTCGAAGCCGACGTTGAACCAGACCGGGCTGTTGAAGGCGGCCTTCTGGTGCAGGAGGATGTGGGTGAGCTCGGCCTCGAAGGCGTCGGCGTCCGAGTCGGAGGCGAAGTAGTCGCCGTCGCGGCCCCAGCCGGCGATCGTTCCGGCGACCCGGGAGATCATCTGCTTGACCGAGCTCTCGCGATCGTCGGTGCCGAGCCGGCCGCGGAAGTACTTCTGGGTGACGATGTTGGTCGAGTTCTGCGACCAGGTGGTCGGGAACTCGACGCCGCGCTGCTCGAACGCGGGGTCGGCCGGGTCCCCGATCACGGCATCGCGAAGCTCCCACTCGACCTCGTCGAAGGGGTGGACGCCGGGGGTCGTATGGCGGCGCTCGCAGACCAGCCCGCCCTCGCTCAGATTTACCGTGTTTGCAGCGCTTTTCGACATACAATCTCTCCTCGTCAACTAACTAACATCAAGCCTTCAGCCCGCCTGAGCGGGTAACGATGCACTCTCGCGGGCGCCCCGGACGGAACCCTCCGCCGCCGATTCCGCAAACTGGGCATTCGACGACGGCAGGGTGCCGAGGAACTGCAGGTAGGCGCCGTCGTCGATCTCGCGCAGGCCATCGAGGCAGAGCTCGCCGATCCGCTCGGCCGCCAGCTCGCCGCCGCCGGTCTCGACCGCCAGCTCGACCCGGTCGACGAGCGCCTCGACCTGACCGGGCCCGACCTGGCGCTTGTGCGTCGAGCGCAGCAGCGCCGCCCGCAGCTTCGTGCGGTCGAACGGCTGCCGCGACCCGTCGCGCTTGCGAACGAAGATCGGCTCGCGGTCGCGGCGCTCATAGGTGGTGAACCGGTGGCCGCAGCCGGCGCAGACCCGCCGCCGCCGGGTGGCCGCGCCGTCGTCGGCGCGTCGGCTCTCCAGGACGCGGGTTTGCTGGTGGCAGCGAGGACAATCCATCGCTAACTATTCTACTAGCGCTAGCGGTTTCCTTCTCGCGGCAAGCGCTATATGTAGCGTCTACAGGGCTGGGCAGGGGTGGGGTCGATGACGAACGTGCGTCGAGGCCCCGATAGGGGGTCCAAACGCACGTTGGTCAGCGCGGCCCCGAAGTGCACCCCTTTATCGCCCGTTGTCCGGTCCACCGACGCGGCAGCGGCCGCGCCCCGCGATAATGCTTGACGATGAGTCCCCGCGAGAAGTTCACCGAGCGCCGCGACGCCGCGGTCGAAGCGTTTGGAGACCGCCGCGACGCCGCCATCGAGGCCTTCGGCGAGCGCCGCGACGCCGCGGTCGAGCGGATGGCCGACGCTCGCGACGCCGCCGCCGAGCAGATCGCCAAGGTCAAGCCCCGCCTGCGGGGTGTCTCGCACGAGTACGCGTTCTTCGTCTCGCTCGTCCTCGGCGCCGCCCTGATCGTGATCGCGAAGGACGGCGAGGCGCGGCTGGCGGTGGCGATCTACGCGGTCAGCCTCTCGGCCCTGTTCGGGGTCAGCGCCCTGTACCACGTCCACAACTGGGAACGGCCCTCGGCGCGGCGCTGGATGCGCCGGCTCGACCACACGATGATCTTCTTCCTGATCGCCGGCACGGTGACCCCGTTCGCGCTCCTGGTGATGGAGCCGCCGCTGTCGACGGCGCTGCTGATCGCGGTCTGGGCCGGCGCGCTGGCCGGCACCGTCGTCGAGCTGGTCTGGGTGGACCATCCCAAGTGGGTCGCCGCCATCGTCTACATCTCGGTCGGGCTGATCGGGGCGATCGGCTTCCCGGCGATCGTCGCCGAGGCCGGGATCGTCGCCGGGCTGCTGATCGCCCTCGGCGGAGCGCTGTACGCCACCGGGGCGGTCGTCTACGCCGCCCAGCGCCCGAACCCGAGTCCGGCCGTGTTCGGCTACCACGAGATCTTCCACGTCCTCGTGATCGCCGCCGCGGCGGCGCACTTCGCGGCGATCGCGCTGTTCGCGGTTCCGGCCGCGTAGCCGGCCACGCCTAAACCTTCGGCGCTCAGGCGCCGATCTAGCAGAGGTGGAGAACGGCACCCACAGCGACCGCCTGCTGGCGATCATCGAGGCGCAGAACGAGATCATCGCCACCGAGCTCGGGCTCGAGGCCGTGATGCAGATCGTCCTCTCCCGCGCGATCGCGCTGACCGGCGCCGACGCCGCGGTCGTCGAGCGCGTCGAAGGCGAGGAGATGGTCCACGAGGCCGTCGCCGGGACCGCCGAGACGTACCCCGGTGTCCGCGTGCGCCGCGACTCGAGCCTCTCCGGGCTCTGCGCGGAAACGGGCCGGGTGCTGCGCAGCGACGACACCGCCACCGATCCGCGGGTCGACCGCGAAACGTGCCTGCGACTCGGCGCGGGATCGATGCTCTGCGCGCCGCTGCGCCACGACGACGCGGTCGCCGGCGTGCTCAGGGTCTACGCCGCGCACCCGCACGCCTTCGCGGCCGGCGACGAGCGGACCGTGGAGGTGCTGAGCGGCCTGATCGAGGCCCGGATGACCCACGCGAGCCGGTTCGAGGACGGGGCCGAGACGAGCCGCCGCGACGCGCTCACCCAGCTTCTCAACCGCAACGCCTACGACGAGCGGCTCGTCCACGAGGGCGAGCGAGCGCGCCGCTACCAGCACGCGCTGGCGCTGGTGCTGCTCGATCTCGACGGCTTCAAGGCGGTCAACGACGAGCTCGGCCACGCCGCGGGCGACGGGATCCTGCGCGAGGTCGCTGCGGTGCTCGCCGGCTCGCGTTTCGCGGACGTGATCTTCCGGATCGGCGGCGACGAGTTCGCGATCGTGCTCCCGGAGACCGACCTCTACGGCGCCGAGGCCGCGGCGGAGCGGCTGGTGATGCAGATTGCGGCGGCGGCGCTGGGCGACGGCCGGGTCACCGCCTCCTGGGGGGCGGCGGCCGGCGACGGCGATCCGCTCGCCCTCCACGAGCGCGCCGACTGGGCGCTGCTCGCCTCGAAGGAGCGCCGGCGCGACTCGTTCGATCTCGGCTAGTTACCGCTAGCGGTGCGTGACGCCCTCGGTGGCGAACGGCGCCAGCCGTTGGCCCGTGATCGCGACGCCGTCGAGTGCCTCGTCGATCGCCGTCAGGGTGTCCGCGTCGAGCTCGACCCCCGACGCCGCCGCGTTGCCGTGCACCTGCTCGGGGCGCGACGCGCCGATGATCGCCGAGGCGACCTCGGGCCGGCGGAGGATCCAGGCGAGCGCGAGCTGGACCATCGTCAGCCCGGCCTCGTCGGCGATCGGGCGCAGCCTCTCAACCGCCTCGAGCACCCCGTCGTCCATGTAGCTGCTGATCGCAAAGCCCATCTCGTCGCTGGCGGCGCGGGAATCCGGCGGCGGTGCCTCGCCGGGGCGGTACTTGCCGCTCAGCACCCCCTGGGCGAGCGGCGACCAGACGATCTGCGAGATCCCGTGTTCGGCGCAGAGGCCGAGGACCTCTTCCTCGGGGGCGCGCCAGATCATGTTGTACTGGGGCTGTGAGGAGACGAGCTTGGCCGCCCCCTCGACGGCCAGGCCCGCGCGGATCTGCTCGGGCGTCCACTCGCTGAAGCCGATGTAGCGCGCCTTGCCCGCGTCGACGACGGCCGTCAGGGCCTCCATCGTCTCCTCGATCGGCGTCTGGGCGTCGAAGCGATGGCACTGGTAGAGGTCGACGTGGTCGGTGCGCAGGCGCTTCAGGGAGGCGTCGATCTGCTTCTCGATCTGCGCTGCCCCCAGGCCGGAGTCGGTCTCCGACATCGGGAAGTAGACCTTGGTCGCGAGCAGGTAGGAGTCGCGCGCGTAGCCGGAGAGGATCTCGCCCCAGGCCTCCTCGGCCGCGCCGACGCCGTAGACGTTGGCGGTGTCGAAGAAGTTGATCCCGGCCTCGAACGCGGCCTTGGTGCAGGCCTCGGTGTGTTCGCGCTCGATCCCGCCCGAGTACGTGAGCCAGGAGCCGAGCGAGATCTCCGAGACCTCGAGCTCCGAGTCGCCGAGTTGCCTGAGTTCCATTGAGCCTCCTAGTTGACGAACCTGTAGTTGCAGACCTGGCAGCGGCCCTTGCCGAGCTCGACCTGGGCGCCGCAGAGGTGACACTTGCGGGTCGCCACGTGCCGGAAGATCCGCACGCCGATCGAGAACGCGATCAGCACGGCGACGAAACCAACGTATATGTAGAGCGGGTTCACTGGGAGCCGACGGCGGCGCCGTGGCTCTCCTTCGCCGCTTCGATCAGCGCCAGGACCTCGCGCTCGCGACCCTCGCGGACCAGCTCGACCGGGTCGGGATCGCCGTTGACGATTCCCTCGAAGAACGCCTTGCGGTCCTGGTAGGTGGGCAGCGTCGCCTTCGCCCAGCCGCGGGCGTCGTTGAGGATCACCGCCAGGCGGGCGTAGGGCTCTCCGAACTGGTCGGCGATCTCGCGCTTGATCCGCTTCGCCAGCGCCGGCGAGGCACCGGCGGTCGAGATCGCGATCGCCAGCGGCCCGGTGCGAACGATCGCCGGGAGGATGAAGTTGCACAGCGAGGGCACGTCGACGACGTTGACCAGCATCGAGCGCCGCTCGGCGGCCTCGTAGACGGCGATGTTGACGTCGGTCTCGCCGGTCGCCGCGATCGCCAGGAACTTCCCGTCCAGGTCGGCTTCGGCAAACCCCCGGCGCTCCCAAGAGATCGAGCCCTCGTCGGCGAGCGCCCGCAGCTCGTCGACGGCGTCGGGTGCGATCAGGGTGACGCGCCCGTCGCAGGCGAGCAGGCCCTCGACCTTCTCCAGCCCGACCGCGCCGCCGCCGACGACCAGGCAATCGCGGCCCGAGAGGCGTAGGCAGGCGATGTAGAACGGCGTCTCCAGCATCCCCCGGACGCAGCTCTGGTCGCAGATCCCGCGCTCGTACTGACAGACGCATTCCTTGCCCGCAAAGGACTGGGCCGGCATCGACCAAGCGTAGTGGACCCGAAAAGGGCCGTTTTGGGGCCCTGCTACTCTCGCGCCGCGATGAGGCTGATCATCACGGAGAAGAACAACTCGGCGAAAAAGATCGCCGAGATACTGTCTGGCGGCGCGGCGAAGGCCGACGCCACCTACAAGGTGCCGTTCTACACCTGGACCGACTCGGACGGCGATCAGATGACCGTCGGACTCAAGGGCCACGTGATGGGAGTCGCCTTCCCCGAGGGCTACTCGAACTGGCAGGAGACCGACCTCCACGAGCTGATCGACGCCGAGCTCGTGCCGGAGCCGACCGACAAGAACGTGGTCAAGGCGGTGCGCAAGCTCTCCAAGGAGGCCGACGAGGTCGTGATCGCGACCGACTTCGACCGCGAGGGCGAGCTGATCGGCCTCGAGGCGCTGCAGCAGGCGCTCGACGCCAACCCGAAGATCATCGAAGCAATTGCCGCCAGCGACACCGTTGCCGGCGGGTTGAGCGAGGTGCGCCCGCCCGTGAAGCGCGCCCGCTACTCGGCGCTGACCAAGGAGGAGATCGAGCGCGCCTTCTCCAACCTCGACCAGCTCTCCTACGACCTCGCTTACGCCGGCTCGGCGCGCCAGGACATCGACCTGATCTGGGGAGCGACGCTGACCCGCGCCGTCTCGCTCGCCAGCCGCCGCTTCGGCTCCAACTTCCTCTCCGTCGGCCGCGTCCAGAGCCCGACGCTGGCGCTGATCGTCGAGCGCGAGCTCGAGCGCCGCGCCCACGTGCCGAAGCCGTTCTGGGAGCTGTTCGCCAAGTTCGCCCATCCCGACGGCTCGTTCGAGGCCCACCACGCGACCGACAAGTTCTGGGAGAAGGCCGAGGCCGACGCGGCGCTCGCCGGCACCTCGAGCCCCGGCGTGGTCAAGCAGGTGACCTCGAAGCGCAACACGCGCAAGCCGCCCACACCCCTCAACACCACCGCCTTCACCACGGATGCCTCGAGCCGGCTCGGGATCACCCCCGCGGCTGCGATGCGGCTCGCCGAGGACCTCTACATGGACGGGTTCATCTCCTACCCGCGCACCGACAACACGGTCTATCCCCCCTCGCTGAACACGAAGGAGCTGGTCAGCTCGCTGGTCCGGATCCCGGAGTTCGACGCGGCCAAGGGCCTGCTCAACGGGCCGCTGCAGGCGACCCGCGGCAAGAAGGAGACCACCGACCACCCGCCGATCTATCCGACCCAGGCGGTCTACCCGAACGCGCTCGGGGACGGGCCGAAGCGACGCGTCTACGAGCTCGTCGTCCGCCGCTTCCTCGCGACCTTCTCGCCGCCGATGATCACCGAGTCGACGCGCGCCGACATCGAGGCCGGCTCCGAGACCTACTTCGTCCGCGGCTCGGTCGTCGTCGACCCCGGCTACGCCGCCATCTACACCTACGCCCGCTCCTCCGACGAGGAGATCCCGGCGCTCGCCGAGGGCCAGAGCCTGGATCTCGACGGCGAGCCCTGGATCGTCGACAAGGAGACCCAGCCCCCGTCGCGGATCAGCCAGGGCAAGCTGATCGAGCTGATGGAGGAGCGCGGCCTGGGCACCAAGGCGACCCGCGCCGACATCATCCAGAAGCTCTACGACCGCGGCTACGCCTACGCCAACCCGCCGATCCCGTCGGAGACCGGGATCGCGCTCTACAAGGCCTTCCACGAGTACGTGCCGCGGATGGCGACCCCGGAGATGACCGCCGAGCTCGAGTCCGACATGGACCAGATCGCCGCCGGCGAGACCTCGAAGGCCGAGGTCGTGCGGATCAGCCGCGAGATGCTGCACGAGACCACCTCCGAGCTCGAGTTGAAGAAGGAGGATCTGGCGAAGCAGATCTGGGCCGGCATGGACGAGGACAAGTTCCTCGGCCCGTGCAAGGTCTGCGAGGAGGCTGGGCGCAAGCGCGAGAACGGCGAGCCCAACCGGCTGCGGATCATCGACCTCAAGGGCGGCAAGCGCATGTACGGCTGCGAGGGCTGGAAGCGCGATGACCCCGAGTCGCCGGACTCCTGCCCGGTGAGCGGCCCGCTCCCCGGGCGCTTCTTCGAGCTCTGGCGCCTCGAGGAACGCTGCTCGGTGTGCGGCGAGCGCCCCCGCCTGACGGTGAAGAAGAAGGGCCCGGGGCGCCCCTGGAAGCTGTGCCTCAACGACGACTGCCCGACGATGGTCGAGATGCGCGAGAAGCGCGCCGAGCGCGAGGCGGCCAAGGAGGCGCGCGCGGCCGCGAAGGCGGCCGGGGGCGAGGAGGAGTCCGAGCCGGCGACGGCGCCGTCCAAGGGAGGCGGCCGACGGCGGCCCAAGAAACCCGCGCCGACCACAGCGCGGACGAAGCGGGCCCGCTCGAGCACCTAGATCGCCGTGTTCGTCACCCTCGAGGGCATCGATCGCTCAGGGAAGACCACGCAGGCGGCGCTGCTCGCCGACGCGCTCGGGCCGCAGACGATCCAGCTGCGCGAGCCCGGTGGCACGCCCGCCGGCGAGCGGATCCGCGAGCTGCTCAAGGACCCCGAGCTCGAGCTCGGCCCGGGCGCCGAGCTGCTGCTCTTCAACGCCGCCCGCGCGCAGCTCGCAGGCGAGGTGATCGGGCCGGCCCGCGAGCGCGGCGTCGACGTCGTCTGCGACCGCTACATCGACTCGACCGTCGCCTACCAGGGGGTCGCCCGCGGGCTCGGGATCGAGCTCGTCGAGCAGCTCAACGCGCTCGTGGTCGGCGACTGCGTCCCGGACCTGACCGTGCTCCTGCGGGTCGACCCGGCGCTCGCCGGCGACCGCGCCGGCGACGCGTCCGACCGCTTCGAGGCCGAGGGGCTCGAGTTCCAGCGCGCGGTCGCCGCCGCCTACGACGAGCTCGCCGACCGCCACCCCGAGCGGATCGCGGTCATCGACGGCACCGGCGAGGTCGAGGCGGTGGCGGAGCGGATCCGGGCCCTCGTTGAGGCTCGTCGGTGATCGCCGAGGCGACGGCCGACCAGCCGGCCGCGCGGGCCGCGCTCACCGCGGCGCTCGCCGAGCCCTTCCACGCCTACCTGCTGGCCGGGCCGCCGGGCTCGGGCAAGTCCGCGGCCGCGCGAGCCCTGGCCGCCGAGCTGCTCGCCGAGGCCGCGGACGACCCCGAGAGCGCCCGGCGGCGGGCGCTTGCCGACCCCTCACCCCATCCCGACCTGGTCTGGTTGCGCCCACCGGGCACGCAGCACTTGGTCGAGGAGGTGCGCGAGCGCGTGATCGCCCAGGTCGCCTACCGGCCGTTCGAGGGCGAGCGCCGGGTGTTCGTGATCGAGGCCGCCGAGGCGATGGCGGAGGAGAGCCAGAACGCGCTCCTGAAGACGCTCGAGGAGCCGCCCCCCTTCGCGCATCTGATCCTGATCAGCGCCGAGCCCGAGGCGTTGCTGGAAACGGTGCGCTCGCGCTGCCGCGTGGTGCGCTTCGCGCGGCTGGCGCCGGACGCGGTCGAGGAGCGGCTGAGCGAGCATCCGCCGGGCTCCGAGCGCACCGCCGCGGCCCGGCTCGCCGGCGGCGACCCTGCCCGGGCCCGCTTCCTGCTCGGCGAGGAGGGGAGGGCGTTGCGCGTCGCCGTCGAGGAGCTGGTCCGCGCCGTACGGAGCGGCGAGCTCGCCGGTGCGCCCTGGGAGGCGATCGCGAAGGCGGCCGACGCCGCCGGCGAGCGCGAGTCGGAGGCGATCCGGGCCAGGGCCGCCGAGGCCGAGGAGGAGGCGGCCGAGCGCACCGGTCCCGCCGCCCGCCGGCGCGCCCGCGACGCCGAGGAATCGGGCAAGCGCGCCTCGCGCCGAGCCCGCAACGCGACCCTCGATCTCGGCCTCGGCCTGCTCGGCGCCTGGATGCGCGACCTGGCGGCCGCCTCCGAGGGCGCCCCCGAGCTCGCCTTCAACGGTGACCGGCAGACGGAGCTGGCCGAGCTCGCCGCCGGCCTCGACCCGCGCCGCGCCCGGCGCGCCGGCGAGCTCGTCCTCGACACTCGCCGGCGCCTGACCGTGAACGTCTCCGAGACATTGGCGCTGGAGGCGCTCGCCTTCCGGCTCGAGTTTCTGCTCGCGTCCGGCTGAGGTTCGCGGCCGCCGGGTGGGCGGCGTCGGCGGCGTCGCGGATAATCGCCACTGGATGGCACCGTCACGACGCTCGACCCCGCGCTCGGTACGCCGCAGGCCGTTCGGCGTTCGCCTCTACCTGGCGCTCGCCTTCGCCGCCGTGGCGATGATCACCGCCGGGCTCGCCTACGTGCTGGTCTCCGACACCGGCGTGCAGGCGGCCGACGAGGACCTGGTCCAGCTCGCGGTCGGGCGCACTGTCGGGCTGGCCGACGAGATCGGCGCCCGTCCGCAGCGAGCCGCGCGGACGACGCTCGCCGGGATCTCCGAGCAGGGCTACTCGGCCTGGGTGTTCGAGGACCACGGGCGCCTGGTGACCGCGGATACGTCGGGCGGGGTCGACCTGCTCTCCGTGCCCGGAGGCCGCCAGGGGGTCAGGAGCGCCCTGATCGGCAGTCGCTACGTCGACTCGCTGCCGGGCGGCGTGACCGTGGTCGCGGTGCCGATCTTCCGCGACGGCGCGATCGACGGGGCGATCCTCGGGCGCTCGGTGCGCGCGCCCGAGGTGCAGCATGCGCTCGAGGCGCTGCGCGGCGACCGCCTGACGGCGCTCGGGGTCGCGGTCGCGGTCGCGGTCCTGATCTCGTTCCTGGTCGCCAGCGCGATCACGTCCCGCGTCAAGCGACTCGCCGAGAGCGCGGCGCGGATCAGCGAGGGGGAGCTGGACGAGCCGCTGGAGGGCGCCGGCGGGCGTGACGAGATCACCGACCTCGGCCGGGCGCTGGAGCGGATGCGCGGCGCCCTGCGGCAGACGTTCACGGCCCTGCGCGAGGAGCGCGACCGGCTGTCGGCGATCTTCGAGGCACTCTCCGACGCGGTCATGGTCGTCCAGGCCGACGGCGAGGTCCGCTTCTTCAACGCCTCGGCGCGGGAGCTGATCCGGGCCGACGGGCGCGCTATCGACCCGCTGATCCCATGGCTGCGGCGGGCCGCGAGCCGGGCGGTCGTGGAGAGCGACGCACTGCGAGTCGGCGACCGCGTCTACTCCCTGAACGCGCGCCAGCTGCCCGCCGAGGACGCGGTGCTGGCCGTGGTTCGCGACCGCACCGAGGAGATGCGCCGCGAGGTCGCCGAGCGGGAGTTCGTTTCCAACGCCGCGCACGAGCTGCGCAACCCGATCGCCGGGATCTCGGGGGCGATCGAGGTTCTGCGCGCGGGCGCCAAGGACGATCCGGAGGCGCGCGAGCACTTCCTCGTCCGCCTCTCGGAGGACGCCGAGCGGATCAGCCGCCTGACCGAGTCGCTGCTCATCCTGGCGCGGATGGAGGCGGTCGGCGAGGGCGGGGTGGAGGCGCTCGACGTCGCCCTCGTGATCGAGGAGGCGACCGAGGCGGTCGCCGCTCCCGACGGGATCGAGGTCGAGCTCCAGATCGGCGGCGACCTGGTCGCCCAGGGGGACCGGGTGCTCCTCCGCCAGGTGGTGATCGGCCTGCTCACGAACGCGTTCAAGAACACGCCGGCGCCCGGGCGGGTGACGATCCGCGCCCGGCGCGGGCGCTCGGAGGAGCTCGACGGCGGGGGCGAGGTCTGGATCGAGGTCACCGACACCGGGAGCGGGATCGCCGCGGCCGAGATCGACCGGATCTTCGAGCGCTTCTACCGCGGCTCCGGCTCGCTCGAGCAGGAGGGCTTCGGCCTCGGTCTCTCGATCGCCCGGCGGATGGTCGACGTGATGGGAGGCGAGATCGGGGTCGAGTCGGCCGAGGGCGAGGGCGCGACCTTCTGGGTCCGCCTGCGCGCCGCGCAACCGGCCACGACCCCAGTAGCGTAAGCGCGCTATGAGCGACCGGATCCTGATCGCAGACGACGAGCCCTCGGTGCGCGACGCCGTCGGCTACGCCCTGCGCCAGGAGGGCTTCGACGTCACGCTCGCGGTCGACGGCGAGGACGCCGACGGCAAGCTCGGCGGCGAGGACCCGGGCTTCGACCTGCTGATCCTCGACATCATGATGCCGGGCCGCTCCGGCCTCGACATCTGCCGCGACGTGCGAGCCCGCAGCCCCGTGCCGATCATCCTCCTGACCGCCAAGGACCAGGAGGTGGACAAGGTCGTCGGGCTCGAGGTCGGCGCCGACGACTACGTCACCAAGCCGTTCTCGGTCCGCGAGCTCCTCGGCCGCGTCCGCGCCCAGCTGCGCCGCCGCGAGCTCGACCGCTCGAGCACGGTCACCGAGGCGAAGACGATCGACGCCGGCCCGGTGCGGATCGACCTCGCCCGCCACCTGGTCTCGATCCGCGGCGAGCCGGTGAACCTGACCCGTTCGGAGTTCCAGGTCCTGCGCCTGCTCGCCGAGCGCCCGGGCCAGGTGTTCAGCCGCCTCGAGATCATGGAGGAGCTGTGGCAGTCGGAGTTCTCGGGCGACGTTCGCGCCTGCGACGTCCACATCTCGAACCTGCGCCAGAAGGTCGAGCGCGACCCCCAGGAGCCGGAGCTGGTGCTCACGGTCCGCGGCGTCGGCTACAAGCTCGCCGAGCGATAGTCGCCAAACCAGTCTTTAGACTGAGCCGCCGTGCCGGCGTAGCTCAGTTGGTAGAGCACTTCACTCGTAATGAAGGGGTCATCGGTTCAAATCCGATCGCCGGCTTCTCTCCGCGGTAGCGCCCATGCCCACGCTCTCCGTCGTCATCGTCACCCACGACTCGCGCCAGGCGATCTCGGCGACGGTGCCGGCGCTCGTCGCCCAGCTGCGCGAGGGCGACGAGCTGATCGTCGTCGACAACGCCTCCGCTGACGGCACCGCCGACGCCGTCCGGGAGCTCGCGCCGGCGGCGACGGTGGTCGAGACCGGCGCCAACCTCGGCTTCGCCGCCGCCTGCAACCGCGGCGCCGAAGCCGCCTCGGGCGAGCTGCTCTGCCTGCTCAACCCCGACGCCGTGCCGCAGGCGGGGTGGCGAGACGCGATCGAGCTGCCGGCGACCGACGGCCGCGGCTGGTCGGCTTGGCAGGCGCTGGTCACGGCGGACGGCGGCCGCGAGATCAACACGCGGGGCGGCGTCCTGCACTTCACCGGGATCGCCTGGGCGGGCGGCGCCGGGACGGGGATCGCCGACCTGCCGACCACGGAGCCGCTGGCGCTCGAGGAGCCGGGGTTCGTCTCCGGCGCCTGCCTGGCGATCGCGCGCGAGCGCTACGACGCGCTCGGGGGGATGCCCGGGCGGTACTTCCTCTACCACGAGGACGTCGACCTGTCGCTGCGGGTGCGGCTTGCCGGCGGGACGCTCGGCGTCGAGCCGGCCGCCCGCGTCGACCACGACTACGAGTTCGCCAAGGGCGGCCACAAGTGGCGCTATCTGGAGCGTAACCGCTGGGCGACCCTGATCCGCACCTACCCGGCGACACTGCTCTTCCTGCTGACGCCGGCGCTGCTGGGGACCGAGCTGGCCCTGCTGGTCGCGGCGACCGGGGGCGGCTGGCTGCCGCAGAAGCTGCGGGCATGGGGCGAGACGCTGATCTCGCTGCCGCGCCTGCTCGGCGAGCGGCGGCGGATCCAGGCCGCGCGGACGATCGGCGCCGGGGAGTTCGCCGCCGGGCTGACGGCCCAGCTCGAGTCGCCCTACCTCGGCCGGGCGGGCCGCTCGCGGGTGCTAACCGCCGTCCTCGGCGCTTACTGGTCGGTCGTGAGACGGCTCGTCGGCGCCGGCTGAGGCGCCGTTCTCGCTCGGCACCTCGCCCCGGGCCTCACGCAGCTCCAGGTCGAGGCGGGCGTTCTCCTGGGCGAGGATCTTGGTCTCATCGGCGAGCCGCGAGGTGGCGACGGAGAAGTGCAGGAGGAGGATGAAGATCACCCCGAAGGCGAGGATGAAGATCGCGTTCGCGGGCTGCTGGATCCCCATCCATCCGGCGATCACGTCGAGCCCGTTGGTCCAGATCGCGAGCACCAGCATCGCCAGCGCGGCGAGCATCCACAGCAGCGCGTAGCGCTCCGCCAGGCGCCGGCGGCGGACCAGCTCGAGCACGAGCAGGAAGATCGCCAGGGTCGCGATCACGGCGATGACCTGGGCCTTGGTTTCGAGGCCCGAGCCGCCCTGGCTCTTCGGGTTGACGGCCGGGGCGATCGTCGCGTCGATCACGTTCGAGCTGTTGACGGCCTCGCCGCCGCCGGTGGGGACGATCGTGGTCTCCGCGACCCCGGCGCCGCGGATCGTGTTGCCCTGTGCGACCAGGGTCTCGCCCTCGGTCAGCGGGTACGTGCCCGGGCCGAGGAGGATCGTGTCGCCGGGCGCGGCGTCGAGGATCGTCTGGCCGAGCGAGCCGGGGCCGCTCTGGTTCTCGTTCTCGACCCGGAGCGTCGCGGCGGCGGCGCTCGCGCAGAGCGCCAGGGCGGCGACGACGACCAGCGCGAGGGTCCGGAGGCGCATCTAGTCCTCGGCCGGCGGGCCGGCGCCGGGCTCGTCGTGGCCGGCGGCCTCGACCGGGGTCGGGCGGCGGCGGAAGAGGCCGACGAACAGCGCCAGCATCACCTTGACCATGTAGTAGGCGCTGCGCGGGTAGTCGATCGAGCTGGAGCCGAAGCCGCGCGCGTTCATCCGCACCGGGACCTCGTGGATGCGCAGGTGGTGGGCGTGCAGCATCAGCAGCGCCTCGACCTCGGGGTAGTCGTGCGGGTAGTCGCGGGCGAAGAGCTCGATCCCGCGCCGGTTGGTCATCCGGAAACCGGACGTGGGGTCGGTGATCCGCTGCCGGGTCAGGGTCGAGAGCACGACCGAGAAGATCAGGTTCCCGAGCCGGCGGCCGAACGGCACCTTGTAGCCGGGATCGCCGCGAAAGCGGCTGCCGCAGACCATGTCGGCCTCGTCCCCGGAAGTGTGCAGCGCCTCGAGCAGCTCGGGCAGGTACTCGGGCTTGTGCTGGCCGTCGCCGTCGACCTGGACGGCGACGTCGTAGCCGTGGCGCAGCGCGTACTGGTAGCCAGACTGCACCGCGCCGCCGATCCCGAGGTTGTACGGGTGGCTGAGCACGACCGCGCCCTCGTCCGCGGCGACGGCGGCCGTGGCGTCGGTGGAGCCGTCGTTGACGACGAGGACGTCGAAGCCGGGGGCCTCGCGCAGGATGTCGCGGACCACGCGGCCGACCATGTCGGCCTCGTTGTAGGCCGGCACGATCGCGAGCTTGGCCAGTTCGGCTCCGGGCGGCATGGGGCCGCAGGGTAGAGCTAATCGCCGGGTGAGCTAGCCGCGATCGCCGAGGATCTGGTCGCGCTCGGCCAGCCGGTTGGCCCGCCGCAGCTCGGCCTGGCGCTGGCGGCGCTTCTCGTCCTCCGTCTCGGGGATCAGGCCCGGCACCGGCGCCGGGCGCCCATCGTCGTCGAGCGCGACCATGGTCACGTAGGCGGTCGAGGTGTGGCGGCGCTCCCCGCTGCGCGGGTCCTCGGCCTCGACCCTGACGCCGACCTCCATCGAGGTGCGCCAGGCGGCGTTCACGGTCGCCGCGCAGGTGAGCAGGGCGCCGACGTGGATCGGCTCGGTGAACGTCATCCGGTCCATGCCCGCGGTGACGACGCGGCGGCCGCAGTGGCGGATCGCGGCGATCGCCGCCGCCTCGTCGACGGTCTTCATCACCATCCCGCCGTGCACGAAGCCGGCGGCGTTCGCGTCCTGGACGCCGGCCCAGCGGATCAGCTCCGAGCGCGTCGCCGACGCCGGCCGCGGCTCGAGCTCGTCGCTCACGGTGAGGTCGAAGTCGTGGAACTCGTCGTGGTCGTGGACGCGGTCGAGGTCGAGCCCGAGCTCGCCTCGTCGGCGGCCTGGGAGGCCGTCCTGGCAACCGCGGCCGCGGCGTCGCCGGCCGATCCGGTCGGCAGGCCGAGATAGACCAGGTGCTGTGCCTGGCAGCCCCCGATCTCGGCCGCCGTGGTCGAGAGGTCGGAGCTGTCGAGCTTCGGCCCCTCGGTGCCGTAATAGGTCAGCTGATCGTTCTCGAGCGAGGTCAGCAGGTCGATGAACTGATCGGTGCCCTTGGCGTCGCCGATCTTGCCGAGCAGGTCCGAGAGGCGCGTGACGGCGTCGTCCTCGAGCCCGTCGACGCCGTCGAAGACCCCGGTGTCGGTCGGCGTATCGGGCGGGTCCGGGGCGTCGAAGCCGAGCTGGTCGAGCGCCTGGCGCAGCGCGTTCGCGTGTGCCTGCTCCTGGTCGCGGAAGCGGGTCAGGGTCGGCTTCAGGTCTGGGCCGGCGCCCTCGATCGCCGTCGTGTAGGCGAGCACCGTCACCTGCTCGAGCCCGATCGCCTCGACCAGGAAGTCGCGCAGGTCGTCGTCGCCGCTCGCCTGTGCCGCCGCCAGCGCCGGTCGGAGGAGGCCGGAGGCGGCCAGCGCGCCGGCGGCCAGCGTCCCGCGGCGCAGCGCCTCGCGTCGGTTGTGGGCGGCGTCGGTCATTGACCGGTCGAGCTGGTGCTGGTCGTCGAGCTCGAGCTCGTGGTGGAGGTGGTCGTCGAGGACGTGTCGGGCGAGTCGGTCGACTCGTAGGGCTTCTCCGGGCCGCCGGTCACGAACGCGTTCGGGGAGGCCGGATCGCCGGCGAGCAGGTCGACGGCCGCGAGCTCGGCGGCGCAGGCGGCGAGCGAGGAGCTCGCCAGCGCCCGGCCCTCGACCGTGTCCAGCAGGCCGGCGGCCTCGCGGTGGGCCGAGATCGCCACGTTGGCCGCGTGCACGGCGCCCGCCAGGGCCTCGGGCGAGTCCGGGCCGCCGTCGGGTGCCTGGCCCGGTGGCGTCGTGTTCGTGTCGCTGCCGCGGCGGACCTGATTGGCGCGCTTGCCGGCCGCGGCGGCGAAGCGCTCCAGCGTCGCCCGCTCCTCGCCGGTGTCGAAGGAGCTCGCCGCCTGCGCGTAGGCGGTCGCGAGCGCGGCTTCGCCCTCGGCCTCGGCGTCTACGAGGTCGGATTGCGAGGCGTCCTTGCGCGGGTCCGCCTCGGCGGCGCAGCCGGCGAGGGCGACGCCGGCGAGGCCGGAGCCGCCGAGAGCGAGAAGGCCGCGGCGCGTGACGGTGGGCATTGGCGGCACCCTACTGGGGCGGATGCCGGCGCAGCGACGAAACAGCGATCCCCTGGAGCAGCTCGGCGAGCTGGTGGCGGCGTGCCGGCGCTGCCCGCGGCTGGTCGCCTGGCGCGAGGAGAGCGCCGCCGATCCGCCGCGGCGTTATCGGGGCGACGACTACTGGGCGCGTCCCGTGCCCGGCTTCGGCGACCCGGCGGCGCGGTTGGTGATCGTCGGCCTGGCCCCGGCGGCGCACGGCGCGAACCGCACCGGCAGGATGTTCACCGGCGACCGCTCGGGCGAGTGGCTGTACGGCGCCCTGCACCGGGCTGGGTACGCGAACCAGCCCAGCTTCGAGCACCGCGACGACGGCCTGCGGCTCGACGACGCCTGGGTGACGGCGGTGGTGCGCTGCGCGCCGCCCGCCAACCGGCCGACGCCGGGCGAGCGCGACGAGTGCCTGCCGTGGCTGGAGGAGGAGTTGGCCCTGCTCGAGCGGGCGCGGGTGCTGCTGGCGCTGGGCGCGTTCGCCTGGGACGGGGCGCTGCGCGCGGCACGGGCGCTCGGTCACCCGGCTCCGCGCCCGAAGCCGCGCTTCGGCCACGGCGCCGAGGCGGCGGTCGGCCCCTACAAGCTGCTGGGCTCCTACCACCCGTCGCAGCAGAACACGTTCACCGGCAAGCTCACCCGCGAGATGCTCGACGGGGTCTTCACCCGGGCTCGCACGCTGACCGGCGAGAGCCGTTGACGGCGCCATACTGAGCGAGCCGATGTTCCCCGTGAACGTCCCCAACGTGCTCACGGTTCTGCGGATCCTCGCGGTCCCCGTGCTGGTCGTGGCGCTGCTCGACGAGACCCCGGACGGCGACGTGATCGCGGCGATCGTCTTCGCGCTCGCGGCGCTCACCGACGGGCTCGACGGCTACATCGCCCGCCGCCGCCAGCAGGTGACCACGTTCGGCAAGCTGATGGACCCGCTGGCCGACAAGCTGCTGGTGATCGCGGCGCTGATCTCGCTCGTCTCGCTCGACCGGCTCGACGCCTGGATCGCGATGGTGATCATCGCCCGCGAGCTCGCCGTCACCGGACTGCGCAGCGTCGCCGCCGAGCGCGGCGTGGTGATCGCGGCGAGCTGGATGGGGAAGCTGAAGACGGCGGTGCAGATCGCCGCGATCATGTGCCTGATCGCCTTCGACCCGGCGCCGACCTGGGTCAACGTGCTGCTCTACGTCGCCGTCGCGATCACCGTGATCTCAGGCGCCGACTACTTCTTCGGCCTGCGCAAGCGGATGGAGGAGCACCAGGCGGTGCAGGCGGAGCGGGCCTAGACGCTAGGAGGCAGACGGAGCTTCGAGCCACTCGCGCGTGGTCAGGTGGTGGCGCGAGTGCTCGCCCGTCTCCAGCTCGGCGAGGATCTCGGCCAGCTCGCCGGAGCGCTCGGCGACGACCGAGTGGCGATGGATCGTCTCCAGGTTCTCCTGGCGGGCGAGGACGAAGCCGCCGTCTCCGAGGTCGGGATAGGCCTCGGCGACGCGGCGGATCATCTCGCGGACGACGTCCTCGACGAAGCGCGGGTTGCGGTGCGCCTTCTCGACCACCGCGGCCTCGTCGGAGCGCTTCATCAGCTCGTAGATCTCCGAGCTCATCGAGGACTCGACGATGTGCAGCAGATCCCGGGCGTCGATCGCCCTCTCGACCCCCTCGGGGCGGCCGATGTGCAGCTGGCCGATGCCGCGCTGGTTGTGGGTGGCGACGGGAACGGACTGAAAGATGCGCTCGATCTCGTCCTCGCCGAAGCCGTCGGCGACGAGGAGCTCGCGGGCGTTGGCGGCGAGCAGCCCCTGGGCGCAGGGGCAGGCGGTCATCCCCTGGGCCTCCACGCCGGTCAGGGTGCGGGTGCCGCGCTCGGAGGCGACCGCGGTCCCGAACAGGGTGTAGATCTCCTGCGTGTCGAGCCCGGAGGCGGGGGTGGGGACGGTCTCCGGATAGCGGGCGGCGATCCGGACCTCGGCCCGCAGGCCCTGCTGGCGCTCGCGGATGCGCTCGGCGATGTGGCCTGCGAGACCCTCGGCCCGCAGCGACTCGGAGAGCACGACCTCGTCGATCGCCTCGTTGACGACCTCCTCGAAGCGCGACATGTGGACGCCGGCCTGCTGGGGGTTGAGGTCGACGAAGCACTCGAGCTCGGCGAAGTAGTAGTCGCCGGCGCGGCGGTCGCCGTTGCCGGCGACGGCCTCGCCGTCGCCGCTGCAGACGCGGATCACCTTCTCGACCCCGGTCACGCCGACCCTGGTCAGGCTGACCTCGGTTGCGGGCCGGCCGGCCTGGACATCGGGCGTGGTTACCGTGGAAATAGGCACTGACATTCAGTAGAGATTACGGACTGGCCCTCCAAACCCGAGGCGTATACTCCCGCCCGCCCGAATCAGGAGAGGACGGGCAGGAGAGGACGGGCAAGTGGCTGAGAAGGCGGATGCTCTTCTAGCTGAAGAGGCCACCGGCGATCCGGAGGCCAATGGGGGGGGACCACTCGAGGGCGGCGAGGCCGCGCTCGCCGACTCGGACGATCTGCGGGCGCTGATCGCGGGTGGCAACGAGCGCGGCTACCTGACCTTCGAGGAGATCTCGCGGACGCTGGAGGAGGTCGAGGTCACCAAGGAGCAGGTCCAGGGCCTGCATGCCCACCTGATCGAGCACGGCGTCGACGTGATCGCCGAGGACGGGCTGACCGCCTACAAGGAGTCGAAGGGCGACGGCCAGCCGGGCCAGCCGAAGAAGCCCGAGCTCGACCTGACGGTGGAGCCGAGCCTCGACTCGCTGCGGCTGTACCTGCGCTCGATCGGACGCGTCGAGCTGCTCACCGCGAGCCAGGAGATCGAGCTCGCGAAGCGGATCGAGAAGGGCGACATGGCGGCGAAGCGCCACATGGTGGAGGCCAACCTGCGGCTGGTGGTCTCGATCGCGAAGGGCTATCTGGGCCGCGGGCTGAGCTTCCTCGATCTGATCCAGGAGGGTTCGCTGGGGTTGATCCGGGCGGTCGAGAAGTTCGATTACCGGCGCGGCTACAAGTTCTCCACCTACGCCACCTGGTGGATCCGCCAGGCGGTGACGCGGGCGATCGCCGACAAGGCGCGGACGATCCGGATCCCGGTCCACATGGTCGAGAAGCTGAACCGGGTCGCCCACGTGGAGCGCCAGCTGGTGCAGCGGCTGGGGCGCGAGCCTGATCCGAAGGAGATCGCCAGCGAGCTGCAGATCACGGTGCGCGAGGTTCGCGACATCCTCCGCGTCGCCCAGATGCCGATCTCACTCGAGAAGCCGGTCGGCGACGAGGACGAGTCGGAGCTCGGCGACTTCGTCGCCGACGACCAGACCGAGGAGCCGTTCGAGGCGGCGACCGAGAATCTTCAGCGAGAGGACATCCAGCGGGCGCTCGACGCGCTGCCGGAGCGCGAGCGCCAGGTGATCGAGCTTCGCTACGGGTTGCGCGGCCACGAGCCCCTGACCCTGGAAGAGGTCGGGCGCGCGTTCGGCGTCACCCGCGAGCGCATCCGCCAGATCGAGAACAACACGCTGAAGAAGCTCAAGCAGCTGCCCGAGGCGCAGCGGCTCCGAGAACTGGCGTAGCTACTCGCAGAACGGACGGGAGCTGGGGGCGTCGCGGCCCGCGACCCCGGCGCAGTCCTGCATCACGTGAAGCCGGGCGGCGAGCTCGGCCTGCGCGTCGGGCGCCGGCTCGACCGCGGGGTCGACGGCGCGGTTGTGAAGCTCGTAGGGGTCGCGCTTGAGGTCGTAGAGCTCGTACTCGGGCCGGTCGCATACGCCCGTCTCGGGGTTGACGCGGTTGAGCTCGACGTAGGCGTAGCGCTTGGTGCGCACGGCGTCGTAGAAGTTGTTCAGGCCGCGCTCGGCCGGGAGCTGGCCGCAGGTGCGGTTGGCGCCAAGCTGGTAGAGCAGCGTGCGGCCGTGCGACCAGTCGGGGTGCTTGCCGCTCAGCAGCGGCAGCAGCGAGCGGCCGTCGAGGGTGCGGCAGTCGCCGGCGGCGGTGCACGGGCGGGCGCGTGCGAGGTCGAGGATCGTCGCCGTGAGGTCGAGGTTGTTGACCGGCACGGTGACCTCGGGCGGAGGGCCCTGGCGCTGTGCCCTCGGCCCCAGCAGGTCGGGCGGCATGCGCACGATCAGCGGCACGCGCAGTGCCTCCTCGTAGGGGAAGACCTTGTTCAGATAGATGCGGTGCTCGCCGAAGAAGTAGCCGTTGTCGGAGGTGAAGATGAGGACGGTGTCGTCGAGGTCGCCCTGGCGGGAGAGCTGGTGGACGAGCTCGGCGACGCCGCGGTCGACGGTGCTCAGGGTTGCCATCGCGCAGCGCAGTCCGAGCTTCAGGTTGTGGCGGCGGGTGTGGCCGAGGTGCGGGCGGCTGGCGACCCAGTCGGGCTTGTCGCCGATGTGCTGCTCGTCGAAGGAGGGCGGCTTCGGCAGGGGGGCGTTCTTGAACGGGGCGTAGGCGGCGTCGTCCTCGGGCACCGGCAGCCCTCCCTGGCCGCAGGGCCCGGGCGCGGTGGCGTTGCTCGCGTGGGGGGCGAGGTGGGCGACCATGAGGAAGAAGGGGCGGGGGTCGGAGCGGGCGCCGCGGACGAAGTCGAGCGCGGCGCGGTTGATCATCTTGGTCGAGTAGCCCTGCGGGCCGGAGCCGGCGGCGACGGGGACGCCGTCGTCGGAGAAGGTGGCGCCGGTGTAGACGGTCTGCGAGCCGACGTAGCCGAACCAGTCCTCGACGCCGGCGGGGGCGGCGTAGCCGAGCTGGGTGTCGTAGTCGGAGCCGGGCGGCGGCGGGCGGTCGTAGTTGAGCAGGAAGCGCCCGGCGTGGCCGGTGCGATAGCCGGCGGCCTGGAGCCATGAGTAGACGATCGAGCTCTTGTCGATCAGCGACCCGTAGCCGGGCTCGTTGTCGTAGACGCCGGAGTTGTGCGGGTACTGGCCGGTGAGGAAGCCGGCCCGCGAGGGGCAGCAGAGGGGGCTGGAGACGATGGAGTTGGTGAACGTGGTTCCCTCGTCGCCGAGCGCGTTGATCGTGTGGGGCATCGTCTCCGGGGTCAGCTCGGAGACCGTCTCGTCGTCGGTGAGCACGACGATCACGTTCGGGCGCGAGCCGGCGGCGCCGGCGGCCGGGCGGGCGGCTGGACCGGCGGCGGTCAGCGCCAGCGCGGCCAGGAGGGCGGCGGCCGCGGCGGCGAAGCAGGTGCGTCTCGGTGATCGTCGCATCGGGGTCGAGCCGCCCCCGGACGGCGAGCTCACAGTAGATCAGCACGCAGACGGGGGCGGAGTTTCGGCGCCCGCGTGGCGGGCAGAGGGAGGGGACCGCCCTGAGGGCGGCTCAATGCGACGAAAGGAACGAGATGCCTGAGAACTGGGATGACGCCAAGGGCAAGGTCAAGGAGGCCGCCGGCGACCTGACGGACGACAAGAGCCTCGAGAACGAGGGCAAGGTCGACCAGGCGACGGGCACGGTCAAGGACAAGGTCGGCGACGCGGCGGACAAGGTCAAGGACGTCGTCAACCCCGACGACGACTGAGCTCAGTCCTCGCGCGCGTACGGATTGAAGTTCGGGTCGGCCTCGGCGAGCGCGGCGGCGTCGCCTGACTCCGCCGCCGCCCGCCGAGCCGACAGCGGGCCGATCCGGCCCGACGAGAACAGTCCGGCGATCACGCAGTCGACGATCCCGAGCGCGACCGCGAAGAAGAGCACCGGGGTGATCACGAACCCGAGCGCGATCCCGGCGACCACGGTGATCGCGCCGGAGAGATAGAGGGCGCTGACCAGCCTGCGGGCGCTGTCCTGCTGGGCCGGCGTCGGTTCCTCGGGCATCGCCGCAGCCTAGCCCGGCGGCGCCTCGATCCGCTCGAGGATCACCCGGCCCGGCCCGTCGGCGGTGAGCTCGAGGCGGTCGCCTACAGCAAAACCGGCGGCACCAAACGGGACCGTCGGGATCGTGATCTGATGGCCGCTCGAAATGCGCGTGCGGCTGAACTTCGGAGGGCGACGTCCCCCGGGCTCGCAAGGACCTGGGGCAGGTGATGGGGGAGGTGGGATTCGAACCCACTCAGGCATGGCCACCAGGTTTACAGCCTGGCCCGGCTCTCCAGCTCCGGCGCTCCCCCCGCCATCAGGTTCGATGATTCTAGAGTCGTCGCCGGGGTCACCGTAGACAAGAGGGAGGATCGTGCTGGCCGGTTCCACCTCGTAACCGTTGTACTTCGGACCACCGAGTCGAAGCCCATGTGTGGCCTCGACGGCAGCGGCAGGAATGCACCAACGCCGACCATCGCCGACCAGAATGAAAAGCGCGTCGACCTTGTCGGCATCGAACCACTTGGTAGTCCCCGTCCAGCTCTGATTACCGCCGTTCGTGCGGATCGCGACGGACCAACGCTGGTCACCGCCCAGGGTCGGTTCGCGGCGTGTGGAGGTCTTGACCTGCACACGGAGCAGCCGTCCGCCGAGCTCGGCGATCAGGTCGTAGTCGGGGCTGTGACCCACCGGGAGTGAAACCGTCGCTCCGAGCCGCGCCAGCCACTCGATCGCAGAGGCTTCGCCGAGATCGCCCTGCTGCCGCCGGTTGATCAGCCGCTCTCGCATCGGGCAAACATACGTTCGCTACACGCACGCGTGGCGCGATCAACGTGCCGAAGCTGTGTCGTAGCTACTTGTGCTTGTGCTTGCGGCGCTTGACCTTGACCTTCTCGGTCGCGGTCGCCGTCTTGCCCTCGCTGCCGGTCACGACCAGCCGCACCCGGTACACGCCCTTGTGGTACCGGTGCTTGGCCAGGAAGGTCCCATCGTCGCGGAGCGTCGGATGCCCGACCTTGCCGTCGCCGAACTTCAGCGTCACATCGGCGAGCCCGCCCGCGTCGTTGGCCGTGCCACGGATCTTCGACCGCTTGCCCTCCCGCACCGTCTTCACCTTCTCCAGCGTCGCGCTCGGCGCCGTCTCCCCGGGCGGCGGAGGCGGAGGCGGCGGAGGCGGTTCGGCGGCCGGCAGGTCGAGTGAGTACGCGCCGCGTCCGTGAGTGGCCGCCAGCAGCACCCTGCCCTCCTGGGAGACCGTCAGCCCGTAGACCGCGACGTGCGGCAGCCCGCCCGTGCCCGCCTGGATCCACTCCGTCGACCCGGCCGGCAGCTCGAGCACGCCGAAGTCGGTCGCCGCGAACAGCGACCCGCTGTTGCCGTACTCGACCAGCGCCGTGACCGGCTGGTCGCCGAGGTTGAAGGACCGGTCGGCGAACGTCGCGGTGTGCGTGGTCGGGTTGTAGGTGACCTCGAACACGTGTCCCGGCGTCGTCGGCGTGTAGGCGTTGTAGCCCGTGTAGGAGACCCACGCGTGGTTGGGATTCGTCGGGTCGATCGCGATCCCGGTCACGAACCGCCCCGGGGTCTGCGGCGTGTCGATCCGCCGCCACGACACCGCGCCCGGCGAGTCGTCGGCGTTCGACGTCACGAACAGCCGCCCGACCCGGGTCGCTGCCCACAGCGTCGAGGCATCCGACTCCGCCCGCTCGACCGCGACCACGTAGTTGCCCGACCGATCCGTCCCGAACGCGGGGCCGGTCAGGTCGCTGCCCATCGGCGCCCAGTCCCCGCAGTTCGGCTCGCGCAGCGGGTTGAAGTCGGTCGCCGAGCAATCGTTGGCGATCAGGTCGGCTTCGCTGCCGCCGTTGTCGTCGGTGCGCCAGACGCTCTGCATGCCGATGAACAGCCGGCCGGGCGTCGTCGGGTCGACCTCGAACGGGGTGTAGAACGAGCGCGCCTCGCCCGAGCCCTGGAGCGGGTCGTAGATCGAGTACCACGTGGCGGGGTTGTCGCCGTGGTAGTTGACCTCCGGAGTGGCGTCGAAATAGTTGTGGTAGCGGATCTGCCCGCCGGTCTGGTCGAACCCCGACTGGCCGCCGTCGCCGCCGATCGTCTCGAACCAGCGCGTCGCCTCGGGGCGCGCCGTGTCGTAGGACCAGGTGCCGTTGTCCTGGGTGCCGCCGAAGATCTGCCCGGACGGGTTGCTCGGGTTCTGCGACAGCGACTGGAACTGGATCGTGCGCAAGCCGTCGTTGACCGGCGCGATGTCGTTGGGGACGCCGGGCTGGCCCACCGTCCCGCCGAGCAACATCGTGCAGAGCGCGAGATCCTCGGGCGCGAGCGGATCGTCGATTCCGTCGCCGTCGTAGTCCCAGGTCCGCTGGTCACACCCCGCCGACTGGTCCTGGGTACTCGAGAGGTCGACCCGCGTCACGCCGCCGTCACCGCCGATGAACGCCGTGTTGCCGTTGTTGGCGAACACCGCGGCCCGCAGGTCCGGGTGGATGCCCTGGGCGACGTCCCAGTCGTCGGTCGGGTCCGCGAGCACCGCGGTCATGTCCTGCCACCTGATCCCCGGCACGGCGCCGTCGGCGTTGGTCGAGCGGATCACCGCTCGCCCGTTCGAGCGCGGCGGCGCGCCGAGGCCGAAGCGGTCGTAGACCTTGAGCTCGTCGTAGTTCATCGAGCCCAGGTACCAGACCGTCCCGGGTCCCGAGCCCGGCGGGTGCGCGACCAGGCTGTCGTAGCTGCACTGGCCGTTCTGGCAGTAGTTGTAGACCGCGAAGCCCGGGTCGGCCGGATTGTCGCTCGACATCTCGGTCCAGCCGTTGCCGGTGTTGAAGAGGTCGCCGAGGGGATCGGCGGGCAGCGCGGGCAGGACCCCATTCGGGTCGCCGACGATTGCGGCGGCGTTGTCGTTTCGCCAGGCCCGCGGCGCCGGCGTCGTGTCGTCGCCGTCGACCGCCCAGTCGTCGGAGGCGTCGCCGAGGAAGATCCGCGTGTTGCCGCCGAGCGGGGCGCCGTTCAGATCGACGAAGTCGAACTCCGTCTCGTCGCCCGTCGAGTCGCCGCTGACGAGCTCGCCGGCGGCGAACAGGTCCTGGTTCATCGTGTGGAAGACCTGCGACCAGCTCGGCGTGCCGGCGGACTGGTCCGCGCGCCAGAGGCCGTAGCCGAAGACCGCCGCGTAGAGCTGGTTGGGATCGTTCGGGTCGAGCAGCAGCTTCGAGATCCCGCCGGCGAAGAAGTCGAGCCCGGTCGCCGGATTGGTCGGGTCGCTGGTCGTCTTCCCGGCCAGGTCGGCCTCCAGGGTGAACGTCGCCCCGCCGTCGGTGGAGCGATAGACGCCGAGCGGCGGCGCGCCCGGGGGCGTCCGCCGGCCGCCGTTCACGGACGACGAGCCGTGGCGCGCCAGCGCCGTGCCGATGTAGATCTTGTTCGGGTTCGTCGGGTCGGTGGCGATCGCCGAGATCGACCGGTTGATCGCGACGTCATCGCTGCCCGGGACCAGGGTCCAGGAGTCGCCGAAGTCGGTCGACTTGAACAGCCCCAGGCCGGCCTCCGAGTCGCTCGACCCGTTCGGCTCGCCCGAGCCCGCGTAGAGGGTCCCGTTGGGACCGGCGGCGGCGTCGAAGTACAGCGAGCCGAACGCGGTCGTCGGCAGGTCGTCCGGAGGCGGGCTCCACTGCACGTTCGCGGCCAGCGCGTTGTCGGTGGTCCAGACGCCGCCGCCCGCCGCCGCGACCGCCATGCGGCAGTTCCCCGCCGTGCAGGCGGGATCGATCGCCATCGCCCCGATCCGGCCCGACTCCTGCGTCGAGGGTCCGGTCAGCGTGTCGGGATCGAAGAACTGCGAGGGCTCGCCCGGGACGTCGGGGTGGAAGGGGCCGAGCTCAGTCCACGCCGCGTCGACCGCGGCCCTGCGGGCTGGATCGGTGGGCACCCGGTCGAACGCCTTCAGCGTCTTCACCGCGAGCTTGTCGTCGACGTAGTTGCGCGGATAGGCGCGCGCCGAAACGGCCTCGGCCGCCGGCGAGCTGGGGATGCTGCGGTCGGCCTCCCCGCTGTCGGCCTCCTCGCCGTCGGGCTTGAACGCGGCCTGGCGCTTTTCGAGCCCCTCCTTGGCGACCTCGCGAAGCGCGTTCTCGGCGAACTGCTCCTGATCCGCCTCGCCGGACTTCGTCTCCCCGCGCAACCCGATGACCAACGCAACGCCGATCACCGCGACCGCCAGTCCCACCCACGCCAGCTTTTTCAGCACGTTCCTCCAAGCCCCCCGTCGGCTTGTCTCCTGCCCCAGAAAAATATCACTCGTTGCAAAGGCGCGCTGGCCGTTTGATCGAGCCGACGTGCGATGCCCGGCGCACCGCAGCCAGTTACCTTTGGCGAGCGATGGTCACCTCGGATGAACCGGCCCGCGTCGAGCGCGCATGAGATCCTCGTGGAGGTAGTCGTCCTCGGCGCCGGACGCGGGGCTCGCCTCGGCGAGCACGGCAACGAAACGCCGAAGTGGCTGCTCGAAGTCGGCGGCGAGCCGATCGCGGCGCGCCAGCTGCAGGCGCTGGTCGCGGTCGAGCGTGCCTTCCCCGGACAGATCGGCGCCGTCCGCGTCGTCACCGGCCACGCCGCCGGCGAGATCGAACGCTTCCTCCAGGGTGGTTTCGAGCTCCCCGTCACCACGCTGTTCAATCCCGAATACGCTCGGCTCAACAACTGGTACTCGGTGCTCCTGGCGCTCCGCGCGCGTTCTCCCGAGTGCGACTCGGTCGCGATCGTGAACAGCGACCTGTTCGCCGACGCCGCCTGGTTCGAAGCCTTCTTCACCGAGGCGCTCTCGACCCGTAGAGAGTCGCTGATCGGCGTCGACCTCGAGCGGGAGCTGACCGACGAGTCGATGAAGGTCGGCGCGGCGAACGGGTCGGAGGCGGGGCCGCTCGTTCTGACGGAGATCGGCAAGGTCGGCGTCGCCGAGCCGGTGGGCGAGTACGTCGGCCTGCTGCTGGCGCGCGGCGGGGTCCTGCGCGACCTGCAGGCGAGCCTTGAGTCGTTCGTCGATCGCACGGAGATGGCCGATGCGTGGTACGAGCACGCGGTCGGGGAGACCGCAACCGCCGGGACGCCCTGGCGGATCTGGCCGACCCCGAGCAGCCACTGGATCGAGATCGACGACGCCGCGGACTACTCGGCCGCGCAGGCGATCGGAGCGGGGAGCTAGATGCGCCCGCGCGCGATCGCCACCCCGCGGCTGCTGGAGATCGGCGAGGGCTGCCTGCGCGCGGTGCCCCGGTTGCTCGATCGCCACGAGTTCGACCTCACGCGCGTCTGCGTCGGCAGCGGCTGCGGGCCGACGCTGCCGCTCGGCACCGCGGTCGCCGACGACCTTCGGGCGGCGGGCGTCGACGTCATCCTGCGCGCGGATCTCGACGGTCACCTCGATCAGGCCGGCGAGCTCGCGGGAGAGATCGTCAAGGGCGACATCTCGCTGATGGTCGGCGTTGGCGGCGGCCGGGTGATCGACACCGCGAAGCTCGCCGCGGCGCGAACCGGAACCGAGTTCGTCAGCGTCCCGACCGCCATCTCCCACGACGGGATCAGCTCCCCGGTCGCCTCCCTCCTGCACCCGGAGAGCGGCCGTCGCTCATACGCGGCGACGATGCCGGCCGGGATCATCGTCGACATCGAAACCGCGAACTCGGCTCCGGCGCGGATGATCCGCGCCGGGATCGGCGACCTCGCCAGCAACCTGACCGCGGTGCTGGACTGGCGACTCGCCGACCGGGGCGGCCACGATCGCTACGACGCCTTCTCGGCGATGATCGCCGAGAGCGCCGCCAGGCCGGCGCTCGACCTCGACGACATCGACTCCCCGGAGAGCAAGGAGTGGATCGCAAAGGGCCTGCTGCTGAGCGGCCTGGCGATGGCGGCGGCGGGAACCAGCCGGCCGTGCTCGGGCGCCGAGCACCTGATCAGCCACAGCCTCGACGCGATGCTCGGTGAGCGCGCGGCCCTGCACGGCGAGCAGGTCGCGCTCGGCTGCCTCGTCTCCGCGACGGCTCACGGCTCCGACCTGCTGGAGCCGTTTCGCGCGCTGTTCGAGCGCCTGGGGCTGCCGACCCGGCCCGGCGACGTCGGGATCTCCGATGGCGAGATGGTCGACGCAATCGCAGCGGCGCCGGCGACCAGGCCGCGGCGCTACACGATCCTGACCGATTACGAGGGCGACCCCGGCGAGCTGGCCGAGCTCGCCTTCGGGCCCTGAGCTCGGTGAGGCCGGGTCGCCTGCCCGCGGTGCGCCGGGCGATCTCGGCGACGCGAAGGGTCGATCCCCGGGTGGTCCTCTTCGAGAGCTGGCACGGCGCCTACAACGACAGCCCGCGCGCGATCTCGGAGGAGCTGCACCGCCGGGGCGCGGACTTCGAGCACGTCTGGGCGGTCGCGCCCGGGACCCCCGACGTGCCTGATTGGGCGACGTCGGTCGAGCCGCAGAGCCGTGCCTACCTCGAGGCGCTCGGCCGCGCCGGCCACGTGGTCACCAACAACACGATGCCCGGCTACTTCCGCAAGAAGCGCTCCACGGCGTACCTGCAGACATGGCACGGGACACCGCTCAAGCGGATCGCCTTCGACATCCCGGGACGCTCGCTCGCCAACCAGCCCAAGTACCTGCGCGCCCTGCGCCGCGACGTCTCGGCCTGGGACTACCTGGTCTCGCCCAACCCGTTCAGCACCGAGGTCTTCCGCCGGGCCTTCCGCTTCGAGGGGGAGATCGTGGAGACGGGCTATCCGCGCAACGACCTGCTCTCGTCGCCCGATCGCGACGCGATCCGCGATCGCGTCCGCGCCGCGCTCGGGATCGAGCCGGGCGTGCGGGCGATGCTCTACGCCCCGACCTGGCGTGACGACGCGTCATTTTCGCTCGAGCTCGACGTCGCCGCGCTGCTCGAGCGGCTCGGCGACGGCCACGTGCTGCTGCTGCGCGCCCACCAGCTCGTCGCCCGCACGGTCGCAGCCGACGATCGCCCCGGGTTGCTGGACGTTTCGACCTATCCCGACAACCGGGACCTCTATCTCGCCGCCGATGTGCTGATCACCGATTACTCCTCGGCGATGTTCGACTTCGCGGTCACCGGCAAGCCGATCGTCCTCTTCACGTACGACCTCGAGGGCTATCGCGACCGGCTGCGCGGCTTCTACTTCGACTTCGAGCGCGAGGCGCCGGGGCCCCTCCTGGCGACGAGCGCCGAGGTGATCGAGGCGCTCGCGGAGCTCGAGGCGGTCCGGGACCGCTACCGCTCCGCCTACGACGCCTTCCGCCGGCGCTTCTGCGGGCTCGAGGACGGCCGCGCCTCCGAGCGCGTGATCGAAGCCGTGTTCGACGGAGGCGCCGGGTGAGCGACGGCCTCCGGGTCGCCGCGGTGCTGCCGGTCGGGGGCGAGCTGGCGCTGCTCGAGGGAGCGCTGGCGGCGCTGAGGGCCCAGGACCGTCCGCTCGACGAGCTGATCGTCGTCGACGACACCCGCGACGGCGGGCTGGAGGCGCCGGGCGGCGTCCGGGTCCTGCCGAGCGGCGGCCGCGGACCGTACGCCGCCCGCAACGTCGGCTGGCGGGCCGCCGCGGCCGACGTCGTCCTGTTCTGCGACCTGCGCAGCCGTCCGCGCGACGCATGGGCACGGCGGACCGTCGAGCTGTTCGCGGATCCGTCGGTGGCGCTGGCCGGCTCGGAGGTCCGGGTCCGCGGCGGCGGCTCGCTCGGCGCCCGCGCCGGCGAACGACACCAGTTCTTCGAGCTGCGCAAGTACGTTGAGGGCGGGTTCTTTCGTCCCTACCTGCCGACCTGCAACCTCGCTGCCCGTCGGGAGGACCTCGCCGCCGTCGACGGCTTCGAGGAGGTTCGCAGCGGCGCCGACGCCGATCTCTGCTGGCGGATCCTGGATCGCCCCGACAGGCGCCTGGCAACGGTGCCCGAGGTGCTGATGGACTGGGTCCCGCGTGACCGGATCCGCGACTACCTGGAGCAGAACTACCGCTACGGGAAGAGCAACTACGCGCTGCGCACCGCCTGGCGCGACCGCGGGGCGCCGCAGAAGCCGCCGCTCCCGCGCCGCCTGCTCGCCCGCCGCGCGCTGCGGACCGGTGTGCGGACTGCCTCCGCCGTGTCCGCGCGCCGCCGGGAACGGGTGGTCGAGCTGATGCGGGAGTGGGCGCGGCTCGCCTTCCAACTCGGCTACCGCGTCGCGGCCGACGACGAGCGCCGTCGCGCCGGAGGGTCGGCGTGAGAGCGCTGTTCGTCGACCAGGGGCGGGCGATGGCCGACGCGGCGATGGGGCACGTGCGGGTACGCCATGCACTGCGGGCCGGGCTCGGTGAGGACGACGGCGAGCTCGAGATCGACGAGCTGGAGGTGCCTTCCTTCACGAGGTGGGAGGGCCGCATGGTGCGCTACGTGCCGCGGCTCGAGGGGGGAGGCTTCGGATCGGTGCGCTGGCACCTCGCGCGCAGCTGGGTCGCCAGGAGGGAGATCACCGATCGCCTCCGCCACCGGCCGGCCGACGTCGTTCACGTGACCACCGACCAGGTGTCGCTGCTGCTGGGCGCTCTGCACGAGCGCGTCCCGTTCGTGCTTTCGCTGGACATCCTCGCCGTCGACTGGGCGCGGCTGAAGCGCTACGTCTATCCGGGCACCGAGACGCCCGGGTACCTGAAGCCGCTCGCGAGGCTCGAGCGGCGGGCGCTCGAGCGCGCGCCGCTTTCGATCGCCTGGACGGACACGGTCGCCGAGAGCATCGGCCACCTCGCACCCGGTGCCCGGGTCGAGGTCCTGCACCCGGGACTCGACCTGCGCGTCCACCGGCCGGGGCCTGATCGAAGCGGCTCGGGCCCACTGCGCGTCCTGTTCGTCGGCGGACGGTGGGATCAGAAGGGCGGCCCCCAGCTCGTCAACGCGCTGCGGCCGATGCTCGGGCGCACGGTGCACCTCGACGTCGTCACGACCGAGGCCGTCGCGCCGATCGAGGGGATGTCGGTCCACACCGGCTCGCCGGGCAGCTCCGATGTCGCGGCGCTGTTCGCGAACGCCGACGTCTTCTGCCTGCCCACCCTCGTCGACGCCTGTCCGTGGGTCGTCATCGAAGCGATGGCCTCCGGCGTGCCGGTCGTCTCGACGACCGTCGGCTCGATTCCCGAGCTCGTCGGCGATGGCGGCGTGCTGGTCGAGCCGGCGGAGGAGGCGCTCGCGGAGACGCTGGGAGCCCTGCTCGACGACCGCGAGCGGCGCGAGTCGATGGGGGCCGCCGGAAGGTCGCGGGCCGAGGAGCGCTACGACGCCCGGGCGAACACCCCGCGGCTGATCGAGCTGTTGCGCGAGGTCGCCCGCTGACCGGGCTCGCGACTCGGATCGCGCGAGGCTCCGCGGCCCGCGTGCTGCAGCGCGTCCAGCGGCCCGACGAAGACCGGGTGCTCTACAACAGCTTCGACGGGCGTTACTCGGACAGCCCGCGGGCGATCTACGAGCACCTGACCGGCGCGGGCGATCGCCGCCACGCCTGGGTGGCGAGCCCAGGGGCCGAGCTTCCGCCCAGCGCGCGCGGGGTCGAGCTCTACGGCCTGGCGTTCCTGCGCGAGCTGGGCCGCTGCGGCCACCTGGTCTCCAACGTGCCGATGCCGCGGAACCTGCGTATGCGCCGGGGGCAGACCTATCTGCAGACCTGGCACGGCACGCCGCTGAAGCGGATCGGCTTCGACAATGACCAGTGGCGGTCGAACCCGTCCGGGTTTGGCGAGATGAGCCGCGACTCGGTCCGCTGGGACTGCCTGCTGAGCCAGAACCCGTTCAGTACAGAGATCTTCCGCCGCGCCTTCCGCTTCGAGGGCGAGATCCTCGAGAGCGGCTATCCGCGCAACGACGTGCTTCATTCACTGCAGCGCGAGGAGCTGCGGGCGCGGGTCCGTGCGGAGCTCGGCGCCGCCGCGGGCGTGAAGGTGATCCTCTATGCGCCGACCTGGCGCGACAACCTCGTCGGCGAGCATGGCGACGTCGGCTTCGCGCTGCAGCTCGATGTCGACCGGCTGACCGCCGAGCTGGGCGACGACCATCTGCTCCTGATCCGCACCCACCATCTGGTCGGCTCGCGGCTCGGTGCGCTCGGCGAACGCGCGCGCGACGTCTCCGCCTACCCCGACATCCGCGATCTGTACCTGGCGGCCGACGTCCTGATCACCGACTACTCGTCGGCGATGTTCGACTTCGCGGTCACCGGCAAGCCGCTCGTCTTCTTCGTCTACGACCTCGCCGCCTACCGCGACGAGGTTCGCGGCTTTTACTTCGAGCTCGACGAGGTCGCGCCCGGTCCGCTGTGCGCGACCGGCGACGAGGTGATCGATGCGCTGCGCGACCTCGACGCGATCAGCACCGCTTACACGGAGCGCTACGGCGCCTTCCAGGCCCGGTTCTGCCCGTTCGACGACGGGTACGCATCGCAGCGGGTGGTCGAGCGCGTCTTCGGCCACTAGGCGTGGTGCACGAGGCGCGAGAGCACCACCTGCGACCGCGTCCGCTCGACCTGTCCGTTTCGCTGCAGGTCGACGATCAGGCGCTCCAGGTCGGCGTTGTCCTCGGTGCGCACCCGAGCGATCGCATCCGCCTCGCCGGTGACGCTCCACGCCTCCGCCACCTCGGGATGCTCGGCCAGCGTCCGCGCGACCTCGGCCAGGGTCGTCCCGGGGCGGTAGAAGAGCTCGACCAGCGCTTCGGTGTTCCAGCCCAGCGCCGAGTGATCGACCACCGCGGTGTACCCACGCAGCGCGCCCTCGGCGCGTAGGCGATCGACGCGCCGCTTCACCGACGGCGCCGTCAGGTTCACCCGGCCGGCGATGTCGTCGTAGGTGCGCCGCCCATCCTCGACCAGCAGCGCAAGAATACGTCTATCAATCGCGTCCATTCGCAGGATTCTTGCGAATAGTCGAGGCAAATACAACATTGACGACGCGGATGGCACCTACTACCCTCGATTCTATGGCGACGATCCCGGCTCAGCTCCACGTCCTCTTCGACGAGTCCCACTCCGAGGCGTGGACGATCCGGCCCGAGGTGGCCGGGGCGATCCAGCCCGCCCACCCGGGTGATTCATCGCTCGAGCGCGCCGCCCGGTCGCTCGCCGAGCGCGAGTTCGCCGTCGCCGCCCACACCGACGGCCCGCTCACCGACGACGTGCTCGCCGAGGCCGCCGTGCTCGTCATCGCCCATCCCTCCGACCCGAAGTGGGAGGCGACCGTGGACGGCGGCTCGCCATTGCTCGAGCCGGCCGAGATCGAGGCGATCGAGGCCTTCGTCCGCGGCGGCGGCGGCCTGATCGTGCTCGGCGAGACGGAGCAGGACAAGTACGGGTCGAACCTCAACGACCTCCTCGCCCGGTTCGGCGTCCGCGTCGAGTCGGCGACGGTGCAGGACTACGAGCACCACCACGGCGACGCGCCCTCCTGGGTCCTCGCCGCGCTCGGCGACGTCGGCGGCGGCGTTGCGGCGGGCGCCGACCCCCTCGCCGGCGTGCAGGCCGCCTGCTTCTACCGCGCCGGCTACCTGGCGACCAAAAACGGCGCCCGCGTCATCGCCCGTGCCCATCCGACCGCCTCGCAGCCCGACGCCCCGCTGGCCGCCGTGATCCCCCACGGCGAGGGGCGCGTCGTCGTCCTCTCCGACTCGGACCTGTTCGGCGACGACTGCATCGCCGAGCTCGACCACGAGGCGCTCTGGCTCAACCTCGTCTACTGGGCCGCCGAGCCACGCTTCGCCAGCGAGGGCGAGCCGCCCGCCTCCCCGGTGGTCGCCGACGAGGCCTGGATCCGCCTCAAGGCGGCGGTCGAGGAGCTGCGCCTGACCCAGGCGCCCGACGGCTCGATCGATACCGCCGAGCACGACCCCGGCAAGCTGCGCAACCTGGCGGCAGCGATCGCCGAGTCGGCGCAGGCCCTGAAGCCGCGCTTCCCCCACCAGGAGGAGTACATCGACGCGCTCGCCGCCGACACGATCGCCTGGGCAGACGGGGGATTCGGCAAGCCCGCCTTCGACCGTTCGATCGAGGCCTTCCGCCCGGAGCGCGACCGCCGCGACGGGATCGAGCACCTGGCGGTGTTCCCGATGTACAAGCAGAACGCCTCCACCGACACCTGCTTCGAGGCGCTCGTCGTCCGCGTCCCGTGGCCCGAGTGGATCGCCGAGCTCGAGCGCACCCGCTTCGACAACCCGAAGTTCGTCCCGGTCACCTTCGTCGACCGCACCTCCGGCTACGACTCCGAGTGCGCGGTCCTCTTCCCGGAGACCTTCTCGACCGCCGAGCGCCCGGCCGACTACCACTTCGGCGCCATCTTCTGCGACCGCGAGGCGGAGCGCTTCCGCCGCGTCTGCGGCTCGGCCGCCGAGATCCTGCGCCTCAACCTGCCCCCCGACGCCGCCTGCCTGATCGCCTCGCGCGAGCTCTCGCAATCGGCCTACATGCTCTGGGACCTCGTCCACGATCGCACCCACATGCGCGGCGACCTGCCCTTCGACCCGTTCATGATCCGCCAGCGCAGTCCCTACTGGATGTACTCGCTCGAGGAGCTGCGCTGCGACCTGACCGCCTTCGCGGCCGCCGTCGAGCTCGAGCGCGAGGGTTTCGCCTTCGCCCGCCACGCCCAGTACGCGATCCTCTTCGACCGCCTCTTCCGCTTCCCGGTCACCGGCTCGCGGGTGCGCAACTACGACGGCCTGGGCGGCCAGCTGCTGTTCGCCTTCCTGCATCGCGAGGGCTACCTGCACTGGACCGACAACCGGCTGACGATGGAGTGGGGCCGGCTCGCGGAGGGCGTCGGGCGCCTGCGCGACCGGGTCCAGGACCTCTACCACTCCGGGATCGATCGCTCGAAGCTCGGCCAGTGGATCGCCGCCCACGACCTCGTCGCCGAGTACGTCCCGCCCACGGAGAGCTCGGTCTGGGCGCGCGAGCGCCGCAACCTGCCCGAGGTGGAGGAGCCGAAGCAGCTCGTCGACCTCGTCCGCGACGACGAGTTCCCGCTCAGCCTCTTCTACACCCAGCTGCAGCCGAAGCTCGCGTCGGCCCTCATGGCCCGCGCGTGACCGCTACGTTCCGTCTCGCCGTTTGTTCGCACCGGTAGAGATGATTTCCAAAGCTCGAAGCGTTTTGTCCGCGTCAGGGCTCGCACTGGTTGCGTGGGCCGTCCTCGCCGTGGCGGTCTCGTCGGCGGCGGGCGCCCCCTCCGTTCACCTGCCCCACTCGGGTGCGTACTCCGGCCTGACCGACGATCCGCGTGAGATCACGGTTTCGGTCTCCGGGGAGTCGATCGAGTTCGTAGCGTTCGCGTTCAACTGCGGCGAAGGCGTCGGTCACGCCAGCGTTCAGGACATCGAGCTGACGAAGTCGAAGCGGGGTTACAAGTTCCGGCTCGATGCCCACGCCAACGTCACGTACTCCGACGATGCCTACTTTCCGGACGAGAACGCGGCGATTGCCCTCTCCGGCAGGTTCACGCGCAGCGGGAAGCGGGTCAGCGGGCGGCTGCACGTCGAGGCCCCGCGCTGTGAAACCGGGCCCCTGGCCTGGCGGGCACGTCGTCGCTGACGCCAGCTGGACGCGGCCTTAGGCGGCCTTGACCCGGTCGCCTACCCTGTCCGCCATGGACGGCCGCCGCCTGCGCATCGACCTGTTCGCGTTTGCCCTCGGGGCCCTCGCCCTGCTCGCGGTCAGCTTCTACAGCGCCCGTAACGGAGCGGCGCTGATCATGTGCACGCTGGTTGGCGCCGGGCTCGTCTTCGCCCGGTTGGTCGGGTTCTCCAACCGCGCCCTGGTCCCGGTCGCGGCCGGGCTCGTGATCCTGCTCTGGATCCTCTGGGTGCACCCGCCGTCGCTCTCAGACCACAAGATGAGCGCCCTCGCGCACGGGACCGGCGGCCTGCTGATCGGCTGGGCCGTCGCCGAGTACCTGCGCGGGCGCGTCGAGTGGCCCCTGTGGGCGATCGGCGCGGTCGGGGTCGTGTTCGGGCTCACGGTCCTCTGGGAGATCGGCGAGTACCTCGGCGACCGCGTCCTCGATACCGCGCTGATCCCGAGCAAGCGCGACTCGGCGATCGACATCACCTTCGGCACCTTGGGCGGCACGGTCGGGGTGCTGATGGCCTCGCTGGTGCCGGCCCGGTTCTGGCGATAGCGTGGGCGATGTGGGAACCCTCGACGGGCGTGTGATCGCGATCGCCGGCGCGGCTGGCGGACTGGGACCGGTGGTTGCCGGGAGGCTCGCCGAAGCCGGCGCGACGCTGGCGCTCACCGACCGCGACCAAGGGCGGCTCGACGAGGTGGTTGCGAAACTTGGGCTCGACGATGGGCGCATCGATGCCCGGGTCGTCGACCTGCTCGACGGCCAGGCTTCGGTCGACTGGGCGCAGGCGCTCGGCGAGCGCTTCGGCCGGATCGACGGCCTCCTGCACCTGGTCGGCGGCTGGAAGGGCGGCGAGCCGCTGGCGACGTTTCCGCTCGACGACTACGAGCTCCTCCACGACCTGCTCGTCCGCACCGTGATCCACACCACCCGAGCCTTCTGCGACCCGCTCGCCAAGTCCGAGCACGGCCGGTTCGTCCTCGTCTCCTCCTCCCAGGCCCAGGGCCCGGACGGCACCAACGCCGCCTACGGGGCGACGAAGGCGGCGGCCGAGGCCTGGACGCTGGCGCTCGCCGACAGCTTCCGCGAGGCCGGGTCGGCCGCGACGGCCAACATCGTCGTGATCAACGCGATCGTCACCCCGCGGATGCGCGCCGAGAGCCCGGAGAAGGCGTTCAAGACCTTCACCTCCGCGGAGGAGATCGCCGGGGCGATCGAGTTCGTCTGCTCGGACGACGGGCGGAAGATGAACGGCAAGCGGCTGGCGCTGTATCCGTAGCGGACTGGCCGGCCAGCCGAAAACTGCCTGCGTATGCGGCGCGAATCGTGTCGCGACCACTTACCATTTTCCGCTTGCGGGGGAGACTGGAAATCGGCACGTTCGCAGCCCTCCTGGTCGTGGCCTGCGTCGCGGCGGGCGGGGTGCCCGCCGCCGGGCTGGCGGTCGCGCCCCGCGCCGCCGGGGGGACCAGCTGCGCCTACGCGCCGGCCGACCACACGCTCGGCATCAGCGCCGCCGACCGCAAGGTCGTCGTCTCGGTCCAGCGGCAGAAGGAGGAGCTGGTCGTGCGCAAGGACCGCGACCGGGTCCCCTGCGGCGGCAGCGAGCCGACGGTCGCCAACGTGGACAGGATCGTCGTCTTTTCGAAGACTGAGCTTGCCCTCGACCTTCGCGGGGGGCCGCTCGCGCCGGGCTTCACCAACGAGGGCGACGGCTCGTCCGAGATCGAGGTCGAGGCCGTCTTCAACCGGACCGGCGGCCTCCGTGTCCGCGGGTCGGGCCGCCGCGACGCGATCGTGATGGGTGAACTCGCGGGCGTCCACGGGGTCAACCTCAACGCCCGCGAAGCCCACCGGGACGTCGATGTCACGGTCGATGGTGGATTCCCGGTCCTCTCGGTCCTCGGGCGGGCGGGCAACGACCTGATCTCGGCCCGCGGCGGCGCCGGGTTCAGGGGGCCGCTGGGGATCAGGACGACGGTCAGCGCCGGCGGGGGGCGCGACCGGGTCAGGGGAAGCTCGAAGCGCGATCTGATCGGGGGCGGGGATGGTCCTGACCGGATCGCGCCCGGCGCCGGGACGGACCGGATCAAGTCGCTCGGCGGCGCCGACCGGCTCCGCCTGCGCGACGGGGAGCGCGACTACGCCCGCTGCGGTCCCGGCGAGGACAAGGTGAAGGCGGACCGCAAGGATCGGCTCGCCGGCTGCGACCAGCGCTGAAGCGCCGTAGGGTTCGGCCTCCGCACGGCCGAGCCATGCACGACTTCGCCTCCGACAACCACGCCGGCGCCCATCCCGAGGTGCTCGAGGCGATCGCCGCCGCCAACGAGGGCCACGCCGGCTCCTACGGCGACGATCCCTGGACGCGGCGCGCCGAGGAAGTCATGCGCGACCACTTCGGCCCCGATGCGCGCGCCTTCTTCGTCTTCAACGGGACCGGCGCCAACGTCAGCTCGGTCGACGCCCTGACGCGCGAGTTCGAGGGCGTGATCTGCACCGAGACCGCCCACATGCACGTCGACGAGTGCGGCGCGCCGGAGCGGCTCGCCGGGACGAAGCTGCTGACGGTCGCGACCGAGCACGGCAAGCTCGCGCCGGCCGACCTTGCACGCTGGGAGTCGAGCCGCGGCGACGAGCACCAGGTCCAGCCGCGGTTGCTCTCGATCACCCAGGCGACTGAGCTCGGCACCGTCTACAGCGCCGACGAGACGCGGGCGCTCGCCGACGCCGCCCGTGAGCTCGGCATGTACCTGCACGTCGACGGCGCCCGGCTCGCGAACGCCGCCGCGTCGCTCGGAGCCTCGCTGGCCGAGCTCACGACCGGGGCAGGGGTCGACGCGGTCTCGTTCGGCGGGACCAAGAACGGCCTCCTGCTCGGCGAGGCGGTCGTCTTCTGCCGCCCCGAGCTCGCCGAGGAATTCCTCTTCACTCGCAAGCAACTCGGCCAGCTCGCCTCGAAGATGCGCTTCGTCTCGGCGCAGTTCGAGGCGCTCCTCTCCGGCGACCTCTGGCTGCGCAGCGCCCGGCGCGCGAACGAGATGGCCACCCGCCTCGCGACCGCGGTCGAGCCGATCGACGGGCTCGAGATCACCCACCCGGTCGAGGCCAACGCCGTTTTCGCCACCTTGCCCGGGCCGGCGATCGCCCGGCTGCTCGCCGAGCTGCCCGGCCAGGACCCGTTCTACGTCTGGGACGCCGCCCGCGACGAGGTCCGCTGGATGTGCTCCTGGGACACGACCGAGGCGGACGTCGACGCCTTCGCCGCGGTGATCGCCGAGGCGATCCGCGCCTCGTGACCTCGATCGCGGCCCGCCTTCGACACTACGCGGAGGAACCCGCGGCGCTGGCGGCGCTGCGATCACGGATCCAGCGGCCGTACAGGGTCGCCCGCTTCCACAGCTACGGCAAGGGCTCGCTGATCCACAAGCCGATGTGGATCTACGGTGCCCATCACATCACCGTCGGCGACTACGTGCTGATCATGCCGGGTGCCTGGCTCGCCGCCGAGCGGGCGTCCTGGGATCAGCCGGCGCCGGCCCTGACGATCGGCGACGGCACCGCGATCCGCAGCAACTGCGTGATCAGCGCGACCCACTCCGTGACGATCGAGGAGAACGTCCTCGTGGCCGGGTCCTGCACCATCATCGACTCCGATCACACCGTCGGCGGGGGCCGCAACCCGCTCCACAACCCGACCGTCTCCGACCCGGTCCGGATCGGCGCCGGCACCTGGCTGAGCGAGCGGGTCACGGTCCTGCGCGGGTCCGACATCGGCCGCGAGTGCATCATCGGCGCGCACAGTGTCGTGCGCGGCGAGATCCCGGATCACTCGATCGCCGTGGGGGCCCCGGCCCGCGTCGTCGGGTCGACCCGCGACGCCTAGGGAGGTCTATTCCCCGGCGGAGCGCGATCGGGGCGGCAGGAACGCCGACCACAGCCCGGCGACCAGCCGGACGGCGACCTTTGCTGCGTGGACGACCCCCATCGCGCGGGTCCGCCATCGCGCTGAAGCCGGCAGCCGGTAGATCGATTCGATCTCCGCCCGGGTGACGAACAGCTCGCGCCTCAGGAAGTGGCCGAGCTCGCCGGGCGGGCTTAGGAGGGCGTCGACGGTCGCGACGTTGGCCCGCAGCTGGTCTGGATCGCCGACCTGATTCCAGTTCGCGAGGTTCGCGGCGAGTCGCGTCGCGCGGGCGGGCCGGCGATGAGCGGGAACCAGGTCGCCGGCCGGGACGCCGACGACTCGCTCGGCCGCCAGGGCTGCGGCCTCCCACGGCCTGCGAAGACGGGGATGCTCGCTCCAGGGCTCCTCGAGCGGGTGATCCAGATCCGAGCGCAGGTCACGCCAGGCGGCGATGTCGACGGCACCCCGCAGCCCATAGAGCCCGTCGCGGGCGTAGAAGAGCATGAGCGCTGCCAGGTCGTCGCGCGGCTCCGGCTCGAGGAAGGCTCCCCGCTTGTGGCTCCGGGTGAGGAGCCGCTCTGAGAACCCCTCCTCGTACCAGTGAATCCGCCAGTGAAGATCGATTCGCGGGAGTCCGCCGGCCGGGTTTCGGAGGATGAGGTGGATGTCCGGGAGGCCGTGACTCCGCACCGGCGTCGGCTCGACGGTATAGCCGAACGTCGTGAGGACCCCCGCCGCCGGGGCGAGATCTCCCTTGGAGACGAGGAGGTCGACGTCATTCGAATGGCGGAATCCGGCGTCCCCATGGAGCCGGCGGGCCTGGAGTGGACCCTTGAGGACGAGCGCCGCGATGCCCCCTTCCTCGAGCCTGTCGACGAACCGCTCGCTCAACGCCTCCAGCGCCAGCCCGCGGGAACGGTTGGCCGCGACGTCGGCCTCGACGGCCTCGACCAAGAGCCGCGGCGCATCCGCGCCCCAGATTGCGATCGCGCGCGTGCCCAGCAGCGCGAGCAGCCGCTGGTCGTCTAGCGCGCGCACGAGTCCACCCGGGTCGCATCGGCGGAGCGCGTCGGGGAGATCAGGCACCGCCGATGCGGTGTTTGCGAGCGAACGGAGCACCGTCAACTCCGGCTTCGCCGGGCCGCGCAGCGTATGCATTTCGATCGACCGCTAGGCCGGAGCCCGCACGGCCGGGGTTACGAGAACGTCAGATCCCGCTTCGGGGTGTTGACCGGGAACGCGCGGTCGGTGAAGTCACCGTCCGACTGTCCGGCCGTCAACTCCTCGAGCTTGCCGAAGTCCTCGATTGTTGGCGTCTCGTACTGCATTGCTCTCCTAACTGAGGAGCGAGCATTACACCCTCGAATCGGACGCGCAAGCCACAACCGTTGGCCGGTCAGCCAAACACGCGACGCGCCCAAAGCGACGCGCTGGCGATGCGCCAGATGACCAGCGAGCGCGAGGGGCTCGTGATCGCGGCGAGTCCGCCGGGGCGCAGTGCCCAGGCCACGGCCCCGCCGGGATCCCCGAGGACCTCGGATAGCTCGTCCGCATCCGCTCCCGCAAGCGCCTGGTCGAGAAGCTCGTTGAAGAACGGCTTGTGACCGGAGAGCCGGACGGACTCGGGAAGCATCCCTCGGACGGCCGCGCGCGCGAGCGGGCGGTCGAGATCGGGGTCGAAGCTCAGCTGCGGCGGCAGCGAAAGCATCAGCTCGACCAGCTTCAGGTCACGCCACGGATGAGCGACGTCGAAGCCGTTCCGGCCGCCGCTGCGGCCGGCCTCGTCCTGCGCGCCCATCCGATCGGGGGCCTCGACGAGCGAGAACGTCAGCGCCGCCCACCATCGCGGGCCGGCGAGGGCCTTCCAAGCGTCCTGTTCCGCGTCCGAACCGAGCAGCGCCCGGGCGTCCGGACTCAGCCACGGGGTCATCGCGCCGCCGGTCCTGCGGAGCTGGCGCAGCCGTGCATGAAGCGCCCGCGGCAGCACCGCCCGCACGCCGTAGAGCGAGATTGCTCGCATGATCCGGCGCGGCCTCGGGTCGGGGCCCATCCCGGGAATCCGGCGCGCCTGCGAGACCAGCTCCCTGACCCGTGCCGACTTCAGGAGATCCGCGAGCAATCGCGGTGAGCATCCGAAGAGCTCGTCGCCGCCCTCCCCGTCGAGCATGACGTCGACCCCGTCCTCGCGCGCGAGGTCGTAGAGCGGCTCCCAGACGAACCAGTTCGGCGACGACGGCGGCAGGGCCCAGGCCCGCGCGTACTCGTCGGCCGCCGCGAGAGCGCTTCCACCGGCATAGGAGAGCGTGTGACCCGCGAGCCCGTAGCGGCGCGTCAGGACCTCGATCGACTGCGACTCGTCGATTCGCGGATGCGCCGGGAACACCTGCGAGTACGCGCGCGCCGGAGCGCGCAGGCTGTCGGCGAAACCCGCAACGCAGGCGGAATCCAGGCCGCCGCTGAGCATGATCCCCGGGGCGGCCGCGCCCCGCAGCGCGCGCGCGACGGCGCCCGCCATCGCGTCCCGCAGCATGCCCGCCGCGTCCTCGCGACCGATCGCCTGCGGGTCGCTGTAGCGAGGTTCCCACCAGCGCCATGTATCGGCGCGGCCGTTGCCCAGTCGGATCAAATGTCCGGCGCGGAGGCGCGAGACCCCGGTGAACAGCGTTCGCTCGTCCGGCGCCGGCCGCCGTGCCAGCCAATGCGCGATCGCCACCCGATCCGGCTCAGGGGGGTTGGTGGACAAGGCCAGGAGGTCGCGAACCTCCGAGCCGACTATGTGGCCGCTCCCGTTGGGCCGGTGGTGGACCGGGCGGCCGCCGAGCTGGTCGCGGGCGACGAGCCCGGTCCGCGCCTCCCTGTCCCACAGAAACACGGCAAACGCGCCGTGGACGCGATCGAGGACGGCTTCGCCCAGGCGCTCGTACGCGCGTGCGAGGACCGTCGCCTCGTCCCCGTCGACATCGAGCTCGGCCGCGAGGTCCTCGAGTCCGAAGATCGACCCGTCGATCACGCAGATGACCCGGGCGGAGCCGGGAGCCTCGGCGCCGGCGGCGGCGTGCCAGGCGAGCTCGAGGCCTGGCGTCGCGATCGCGGCGGCCGCGATCGCGTCGCCCTCGAGCGCCCGGCGCAGGCGCTCGGCGCCCTCGGGTCGTCCGGCGTCCGCGGCGAGGCGGGCGAGGAAGGGTCGTGCGCTCAAAGCTCCGCCAGGCGCTCGAGGGGCGGTCGGCCGGGCTCGATCAGCGGGGTACCGTCATGCTCGACCCACGCGTGGGCGGCGAGCCGCTCACCGGGGTGCACCGCGAGCACCAGCTTCGTCCGAATCCCGCGCCGGCTGAGAAGCCCGGTGAGCACCAGAGAGCGAACGAGGCAGCGCCCGTCCGCCGGAAGCGCGGCGAGCACCCGGATCGTGATCGCGCCAAGCGCGCGACCCGCGAAGAGCTCGTCGACGCCACGCTTGGACACCCCGGGTTCGGCGGCCGGCCGGCGCAGCTCGGCCAGCACCGCGGGGAGATCGCTGCGGCGCAGCCGCCACCTGGCTCGCGCGTAGAGGCGAATGATCTCGGCGCTCAGGCGCGCTCGCTCGACGACGGTGAGCCGACGCTCCCGCGATGGCGTGACGGGCGCCTTCACGTGCGCCGGCTCCCGCCGCCGGCGTGCTCCCAGATCGCGTCGGCGAGAGCGGCCGCGCCGGTTTCGTAGTCCGCCCCGATCCGCCAGATCGGGACCGTGGCCTCGAGGCGCGCGCAGAGGTCGAGCAGGCCCTCCAGCCGCCGGGGCGAGTCGACGCCGGCGATGAACGCGCTCGCGAGCAGACGCCGTGGGTCTACACCGGATTCGAAGCCTCCGCCTTCCGCGGCGGGCTCCAGGAAGTACAGGGCCCCGAGCGGGACCGGAGCCGGCTCACGCTCGACCGCGACGTAAGTCTTGCCCGACCGCCCGAGGACCCGTCCCAATCGGCGGCGCTCGCCCGGTTCGAGCGCGTCCCGCTCGGACGGGCGCAGGGCGACGATCGCGGGTCCCGGGTGAGCCAGGACCTCGCCGCCGTCGTCGGTGAGCGCGAGCACGTCGTCGGTGATGAACCCGCCCCCGCGGAGCATCAGGCGGGCCGCGACCGAGGTCTTCCCGAACCCGCTGGCGGCCAGCACCGCCACGGCGCGGTCGCCGATGCGGACCGTACTAGCGTGGAGCAGCTCCCTGCCCCGTAGCAACGCGGCCCATGGCAGGACCCTGCCGACGAGGAACCGCTGCCAGCGCCAGGCCTCGACCGCGGGGGGCGCGCACAGAACCCGGTCGCCCGACGCCGAGATCAGCGCGGTACCGAAATGGCGGGCGTAGAGGAGGTACTCGCCCGCCGGACTGCGGTCGATCGTGCGATCGGGTTGCCGGCGACGTTGCGACAGCGTCTCCTGCTGAAGGCGCTCCGCGCGTGCGGCGTCCCAGCGGCCGGCGATCTCCTGCTCGGAGACACGCTCGATACGTGTGCGGGGAAGGCGGGCTCCTCCTTCGGGCAATCCCGGCGCCTCGAATGTCGTCTCCACGTTGATGCCGAAGGCGTGACTGCGCACTGGATCTAGTCGCCATCGCCGGCGTCGACGACGATGAGCCCGCGCTCGGCCAGGCCCTGGAGCAGCTCCGCGAGGTCGCGTTCGATAACCGCCGCCGGCTGGTCGTACTCGGCGGCGAGGCCGGCGACCGCCTCGCGCGGCGTCGCCGTCTCGCCGCTCGCCTCGAGCATCCTCATCGCCACCTGATTCAGCCCGTGATAGTTGCCCGACCGCAGGTTCAGCAGCACCGTCTGCTGCTCGAAGGCGCGCGAGACGACGTGGTCGGGGACCTCGAAACGACGGTCGAGGGTCGACTCGGAGTCCGCGTTCATCGCGGCGATGGTAAGGCCAATCCGGCCCGGATTACCCCGCTCGCCGGTCCGTCAGCGGATCCTGAAGGCGCGCCTCGCGCGAGCTCTCGAATAGCTCGCGTCGCCGCCGTAGCGAGCAACCACCGCGTACCGTCCCTCGCGTTTGTCCCCGGCCAGCCTGAACGCCGCGCGGAACAGGCCGTCGCGCACGTCTGCTTGCTTGACCTTCCTGTCGCGGGTGAGACCGGCGCAGCGACAAGTGACCGCGACCGTCCCCGCGATCGGCGGACGAACCCGGCCCGAGACGATCAGCTTGCGTCCCCTGATCTTCGGCCTGGCGAGCCGCAGGCGAACGCGAGCCGGCGAGGGTGCCGGGACGGTGGACGTCCCGGAGCCCGCGAACGGCCAGCCGGCGGGCTGCTCGCACTGGAGCACCGCGTTCGAGCACGCCGGTCCGCGTTGCAGCATCTGCAGGTGCTCCCATGGGAACTCCCGCAGGAACTGCGTCGGCGCGGTCTGTTGCGGGTCGCTCTTGAAGAGACCGCCTGGCCCGTAATAGGGATCCGTGGCTCCGGGATGGCCGCGCCAGCCCTCCGCGTAGAAGGTGAGTCCGGCGCCCGTCGTGTTGTTGAGCACCATGCCGTAGTCCTGGACGGCCTTCGCGATCATCCGCGTGATCGGGTTGTCGATCGTGCTGACGTCGAAGTTCGGGTCGAGGCGAAAGCGCGCCCCCTGAGGGACGTCCGCGCAGTACTGGCCGGCGGCACCCTGGCAGCGCCCGTCGGTGCGCTGCGCCGGATAGACCCATTGGCCGACGCTGTTGGCCCACGTCGCGAACACCAGCGCGTGCCCGATCACCCCGGAGCGCAGCTCGTCGATGGTGAGCAGGCCGGGAAGGTTCGGGATCGAGGACGAGGGCCCGCCCCAGGTGTGGCTTTGGAAGGGAACCAGGGAGTCCTCGTAGTGACCCGGGTTCTTCGACGCGTCGCGGATGACCCCACCGTAGGCGGCGCGCCAGGCGCCGGCGATGTCCTTCCGGGCGCGCCAGAACTCCCACATCGTGTCGCTGGACGGCTGATAGATGATCAGCTGACCGTCGGTCCCCGACGCGGACTGGGCGTCGGGTGGGATCGGGACGCCAGCCAGGAACGCCGCCCGCAGGCTCGGGTCACCGGCGTCGAGGATGACCGGAACACGTCCCTGGTCCGCTCCCACCGTGTAGAGCATGGGCGCGTACGCGTCGTAGTTGATCCCGGCGCGATAGGTGAGCTTCTGGCAGTAGCGCTGTTCGTCGCCCGTCCATTGGGCGGTGTTGTCGGTCATCACGGCGTGCCGGCAGTCGAAGTGCGTATGCGGGTCGACGCCGTAGGCCATGTTGCGAACCTCGCTGACGAAGGTCGCACTGTCGGGATCGATCGCCGCATCGGTCGCGAGGGATTGGCAGAAGAAGGTGGACGGGAAGTAGCAACCGTCGGCGGCGGCGTTGGCCGGCGCCGCGCCGGGACCGGCCGCCAGCAGGGCGGCCGCCGCAACCAGAAGCGCGATCAGCGCTGTCGCCCCGCGCGGAGACATGAAACTGTCATCGGCACCCTCGACCCTACCCTTGACGGGTCACCCTCACGGCCCGCGGATGAGCGCTCTCAGTCCTGCCAGGCCGCGGGCATCTGACACTGCAGAGACGCATCCGTGCAGGTTGTGCCGCGCCGCAGCATCTGCACGTGCTCCCAGGGGAACTCCCGCATGAACTGGGTCGTCGCGACCTGGTCGGGGTCGTCCGCGAACAGACCTCCGGGTCCGTAGTAGGGGTCGCCGCTTTCGGGATGTCCGCGCCAGCCCTCGGCGTAGAAGCTGAAGCCGCTGCCGGTCGTGTTGGTGAGGACCATGCCGTAGTCCTGGACCGCCTTCGCGACCATCCTCGCGATCGGGTTGTCGATCCGACTCAGATCGAAGTTCGGGTCGATGCGAAAGCGCGCCCCCTGCGGGACGTCGGCGCAGTACTGGCGGGTGAGTCCCCGACACCGGCCGTCGGTGCGTTGCGCCGGATAGACCCAATGGCGCGAGTTGTTGGCCCAGGTCGAAAAGACGAGCGCGTGCCCGATGACCCCGGACCGAAGCTGTTCGATCGTGATCAGGCCCGGGAGGTTCGGGATCCCCGACGCGGGCCCGCCCCAGGTGTGACGTTCGGGATAGCCGCCGACAACGGCGTCCTCGTAGTGCCCCGGGTTCTCGGAGACGTTGGGGATCACTCCGCCCCACGTGGCATGCCAGGCACCGGTGATGTCCTTGCGAGCGCGCCAGAGCTCCCACATCGTGTCGGTGGAAGGCTGATAGATGATCAGCTGACGATCCGTACCGGTCGCGGGCCTCGCCTCGGGTGGCATCGGGACGCCCGCCGCGAGCGCCGCGCGCAGGCCAGGATCGCCGCCGTCGAGCGCGACCGGGACGCGCCACTGGTCGGCCGCGACCGTGTAGAGCATCGGCGCGTAGGCGTCATAGTTGATGCCCGCGCGCGATGTGACCGTCCGGCCGTTGGGGCTGTCGGGGCCACGCCCGGACGCCATGTTCCGGAGCTCGGCCACCATCGCCGCGCTCCCAGGATCGATCCTTGTGTCCGGAGCGAGTCGTTGGCAGAAGAAGCTCGAGGGGAAGTAGCACTGCTCGGCGGCGGCGTTCGCCGGCGGGGCACCGGAACCGAGCGGGAGTGCCGCGCACGCAGCGAGCAGCGCGCTCACCGCCGCGGTGCGCTTAGCTAGCGACATGCCAACCCTCGGGGCAGTGCCCGCTCCACATTTGACGATCCTGCCTGAAACGGGCCCCTTCGCGCGTCAGTTGCGGCCTCGATCTTGAGCGACGGTCATCAGTTCGTCTTCGTCGGCGGCCTTCACCGCAGCGGCACCACGCCGCTGACCCGCTGGCTGGGCCAGCACCCGGACGTCAGCATCTTTCGCGACACCGGCGCCCCCGAGGACGAGGGCCAGCACCTTCAGGGCGTCTTCCTGCCGGCCGGGGGACACGGAGGGGCGGGCCGGTTCGCCTTCGACCCGGACGCCCGGTTGACGGAGACCTCCGCGCTCCTCACGGAACGCACTCGCGGCGAGCTCTGGGAGGGGTGGTCACCCCATTGGGATCTGGAGAAGCCGGTCCTGGTCGAGAAGTCGCCGCCGAACCTGATCCGGACGCGCTTTCTGCAAGCGGTCTTCGGCGCGTCGGACACGTACTTCATCGTCATCATGCGGCATCCGACGGTGGTCGCATACGCGACCAAGCGGTGGCGCGGGCACCGCCACTACAGCGTCCGCTCGCTCGTCGAGCACTGGCTGGCCGCGCACGAGCTGCTGCTCGAGGATGCGAGCCGGTTGACCAACCTGCGATTGATCCGATACGAGGAGCTGGTCGCCGACCCGAACGCCGTTCTCGCGTCCACCTTCGCCTTCATGGAGCTCGCCCCGCAGTCGGGAGAGTGGCCAGCCCAGTCGGGCCTGAACCGCCGTTATCTGAAGCGCTGGCACCGGATTCCCCTGGGCCCGTTCACCCGGCCCGTGTTCCCTGCCGGCCTGGACGAGGCGCTGGAGGCTCGGGTTCGAAGGTTCGGCTACAGCCTCTCCCGCCCCGAGGAGCTGTCGGCTCCGCAGCCCTCGGTGGAGGACCTGTTCGCGACGCCGGGTTGAAGTCGGTCAGACAGCCGGTTGTGGGCGCATCGGCGCGGGCGCCGGAGCGGGCGGCGTGCCAGGCGCCGTTTCGCGCGCGGTCACGGCAGCTTGCCTCGGTCCGAAGGCGATTCCCGCCCACAACCACAGCAGCGCGTTGGGAAAGGCGAAGGCGAGCGGAACGGTGTTGGCGACGACCAGCCATTGCGCGGCGATCGCCACGAGCCCCACTCGCCAACCGAAGAGGTCCGGCGGCCCGCGTTTGCTCAGGCACGCGCTCCCGACCGCGAGGACGAGCGCCAGAATCCAGACCGCCGTGGTGGGAAGCCCGAGCTCGACCGCTCGCGCGAGGAAGACGTTGTGCTCGTCCAGGTCTGCCCGCGTGATCGGGTGATCGGCTGCGAGCCGCTGGTAGCCGGCGTTGTTCCTCTGGAAGGTTCCCCAGCCAAAACCCAGCAACGGGCGCGCTTCGATCATCCGAAGGGCCGCGCCGTTGATGTTCTGGCGGTCCCAGACCGGCTTGTCATCGTTGACACGGTTCTCCGCCTCGCTTTGAAAGCCCGGGATCACCGCGAGCGCGCCGAAAACGGCGATCACCGCCGCGGCAACGACCGGCACCAGGTACCGCCGGGTCTGGCGGGTCGCAAGGAGTGCCACTAGAAGGCCCGCGGCCGACGCGATCCAAACGGATCGCGTCAGGGTGAGCTCGATGCTGAGCCCGCATGCGAGCGCCACCGCGATGCCGCTTCGCCGAACCCACCGCTCGCCCGCGGTCACCGCGAGGAGGACCGCTGCGACGGCGCACTCGAAGAGTGCGAGGCCGTCGCCTGCCGCGGCGACGAACGGTCCCCTGGCCCGATCCGCGTGGATCCCGACGCTCGGGTCGACGATGTAGTTCGGAAAGACGAGCGACCGCGGGCCGAGGTGCCCGAGGATCGAGGTGTAGGCGAGATAGGCGCCGACGACGGTGAGCGTGCCGAGCAGGATCCGCCGCCGACGTTCGTCGTTGTAGACGGCCGGGCCGATCGCGAACAACACGAAGGGGACGAAGCCGAGCTGATCGACCAGCCCGTAGCGCGCGGTTTGACTGTCGAGTGTGCCGCTGAAGACCGCGGAGAACAGGGCGTAGACCGACACCAGCAAGAGCATCCAGTGGACCGGCCGGGGCGCTCCCCCGAGCACGTCCTCGACTCGCCGGGCGCGCAGCAGCAGAGCCAGGACTCCGAGTCCGATCAACAGGCGGTCGAACGGAACCGGGGACCCCGCGAGGTCCCAGTTGCCGTTGAAGATGGCGGCGGCGACGCCGAACGAGAGCGCCCAGGCCGGATCGACACGCAGGAGGATGATGGCGACGCCGACGCCGGCGAGGGCGAGCAGCACGTGGCCGGCGGTCGCCACGGCCCCGGTCGATCCCCCGTCCGTGACGAGCGGATCCACCCACGCGCTCAGCGCGAGTCCGGCTATCGCGAGCGCTCCGATCCCGACGAGCGCCGTCGCGAGCGAGCGCCGGCTCATGGCTAGAAGCGCCCGCGCCGCCAGAACGCCTGGGCCAGAAGCAGCGCCAGAAGGCCTCCGACGATGATGCCTCCGACCGCCCCGGCGAAGCCGGCGCGCTGCGTCGTCGAGCTGCGATCGTTGTCCGAGGTCGCCGCGGGGGCGAGCAGCAACAGCGTGTTGGGCGACGCCTGGCCCGCCTGACTGGAGCCGTAAAGCACCGCCGCCGCCTTCATCCGAAGTTTCGCCTCGAGCAGGCTCGCCTGTGTGGTGGCCCGCTCCTCCGCGGTTCCGCCGTGCACCGCGTCGTCGCGGGCAACGCGCGCGCGGCCGAAGGTGGCAGCCGCCCGGCGATACCGGTCGAGCAGGTCCCTGGTCTGTGGATTGAACCGGTTCGTCTTCTGTACGTACTCGACCAGGGTCCGGCTCGCGACGTTCGCCAGCGAGACGGCCGCTTCGTCCGAATCCTCGTCGGCGATCACGTGCATCGTCGCGGTACTCGGGATCGGCGTGGCGGCGACGCGGTCGACGACCTCGGATTCCGACAGACCCGTCTTGCGCGAGATCGTGTGGACGACCCGCTTCGCGCCGATCGCGCGGCTGTAGGTGTCGGCGAGCGTTCGCGAGGCGGCTACGAAGCCGGGGATCGCCTGCGTCGCCACGTCGATCCGCCCGACGCTGAGCTCCGCCTCCGCCGTGTACTCGGGGTCACGCTGGAGCCCGTAAGCCACCCCGAGCCCCGCGCCGAGCAAGGCGAAGAGGCAGACGAGCCACCAGAACCGTTGCAGGGACTCGAGCAGCGTCGGACTGGCGTCCCACTCCGCCGGAACGCTGGCGGGCGTCGGGTCCGTCCTGTGAGTTTCGGCTTGCTCTTGTGACAATTCCGCCCCCCGATGACGGCCTTCTTGGCCGTCACGATCTACCGGCGTGTTGGGAGGCTACAGGCCTCTAGGCTGCGGTTCGCCAGTTCCCATCGGGTGCAACACGGCTGCCGAATTCGCCACCGACCTCTCGCTCCTGCCCACGTCAATGACGATCCTGTTCATGACGACAGTGCTTCCGGGCGGCCGGCGGACCGGAGGCGAGGTCGCCTCTTCGAGCTTCATCGAAGCGATGCGCTCGAACGGGCACCGCGTCGTCGTGATCGGGTACCAGCGTCCGGGCGCACCCGCACCGCTCGATCCCGACGTGATCAGCGCCGGCACGCGGCCGATCGAGTCCCGCGACGGCGGTGTGCGGGTCGGCGCTTGGCTCGCGTCCGCGATCGCGCGCGGATTGCCCTACTCGATCGCGAAATATCGCTCGCGCCGCTACCGGCGGGTCCTTCAGGCGACCGCATTGGCGACGCCCCCCGACCTGTTGGTGATCGACCACGCACAGATGGGCTGGGCCCTGCCGGTCGAAGGCCCCGGCAGGCCGGTGGCGCTCCTCGCCCACAACCTCGAGCACGAGTTGTACGGTGAGGCCGCCGGGCGGGGCGGCGGCCCGGTCGGCTGGATGAATCGCCGTGAGGCCCGGCTGATGGAGGGCTTCGAGCGCCGGATCGCGCGTGCGGTCGACCGCGTCTGGACCCTCACCCGGACAGATGCGGCGGCGCTGAACGGGCTCGGAGCGCCCTCCGTTCGGGCGTTTGCCCTGCCACCCTCCGTCGAGGTCGACGACCGCCACACCGTGCCCGAGCATGACGTCGGAATCCTCGGGACCTGGACCTGGAGCGCCAACGCGACCGGGTTGCGCTGGTTCGTCGACGAGGTCCGGCCGCTGCTCCCGCCGTCGGTCAGCGTCGGCGTCGCCGGGGCCGGCAGCGAGCCGTTCGCGGCCGGGCCGAATCTCGTTGCCGCCGGCCGGGTCGACGATGCGGCCTCGTTCCTGCGGTCCAGTCGGGTGGTCGCCGTTCCGTCACTCGCAGGCGGTGGCTTGCAGATCAAGACGCTCGACGCGATCGCGAGCGGCATGCCCGTCGTGGCGACCCCGACGGCGCTGCGCGGCATCGACGACCCGCCGCCCACCGTGCGGGTCGCCGAGAGCCCGAAAGCGTTCGCGGCCGCGATCGAACGGGTCCTGCAATCGCCCGCGGGCGAAGACGAGCGACGGAGCGCCGCCGGATGGGTTCAGCGGCGGCGAGATCAATTTCGATCCGAACTCGCCGAGGAGCTCACCGAGGCGGTCGGGGCGTGACCGCGCCGCGGCCGGCACTCCGCTGCGCCTACGTGGTCTCGCGCTATCCGTACGTCTCCCACACGTTCGTGCTGCGCGAGGTCGCCGCGCTGCGCGAACGCGGGATCGAGATCGACACGGTCACCGTCAGGCGCCCGGACCCCGATGACGTGATCGGGCCGAAGGCCGCCCGCGAGCAGGCGACCACCCACGCGATCCTCCCGACGGGTCCGTGGCGCCTGCTCAGCGCGCACGCGCGCGCGGCGCGGCGCGGCCTGCGTTCGTACGCCGCCACCCTCCGGGAGACGCTGAGGGACGCTCCCGGCGGAGCACGCGCTGCCCTCTGGCAGGTCTTCTACTTCGCCGAGGCGATCCTGCTCTGGGAGCACCTCGACCGGCGCCGTGTCGATCACGTCCACGCGCACCACGCGAACGTCGCGGCGGACGTGGCGATGATCGCGACCCGCTTTCGCAATCGCCTGGGAGGTGGGGACGCGACGTGGAGCTTCACGCTCCACGGGCCGCGGGAGTTCGATGACCCGGAGCGTCACAACCTCGCCCTGAAGGCCGCCCGAGCCGATGTCGTGGTGGCTATCAGCGACCACGCGCGCGACCGGCTGCGGGCGATCGACGCTTCGGGGGAAGCGCGGATCGAGGTCGTTCACTGCGGGGTGGACCTGCGCGTGTACGACGGCCGGCCGGCCCGGCGGGGCCCGACCGCCCCCCTGCGGCTCCTGACCGTGGCGAGGCTGGAGCGGCGCAAGGGGATCGAGACCCTGCTCGGGGCCCTCGCGCGCCTTGCCGGCGGCGAGCCCGCGATCGAGCTGACGATCGTGGGCGACGGACCGGACCGGGACCGAATCGTCCGCCGCGCCGCCGAGCTCGGAGTCGACGGCGCGGTGACCATGGCGGGCGCCGTCGCCGAGGACGAGGTGACCCGCTTCTACGAGCGCGCGGACGCCTTCTGCCTGCCGAGTTCCGCCGAGGGCGTGCCGATCGTCCTCATGGAGGCGATGGCCAGTCGTCTGCCCGTGGTGGCGACAGCCATCGCCGGCGTCCGCGAACTGGTCCGCGACGGTGAGTCAGGCCTCGTGGTTCCGGCGGGAGACGATCTCGCTCTGGCGGACGCCCTGCGACGGCTGATCGATGACCCGGAGCTGGGCGCGCGGCTCGGAGAGAATGGCCGCGAGGCTGTCGCTGCGGAGTTCTCCCTGCAGCGATCCGCCGAACGGATAGAGGCGCTGTTCGTCGAGCTGACCGGTGGTTCGGGGTGACCGCCGAGGTTATGGTCGGCGCTCCCGTGTTCTCGCTTCGCGACATCGTCAAGCGCTGGCCGGGGATGCCGGGGGCGGTGCTCGACGGTGTCAGCCTCCGACTCGCCGAGGGCGAGGCGGTGGGCGTGCACGGCCGCAACGGAAGCGGCAAGACCACCCTGTTGCGCGTCGCCGCGGGGCTCATCACCCCGGACGCCGGTGTGGTCGATCTACAGGGCTCGAGCCCGGAGGCGAGCCGGCGCGAGTTTCAACGCCGGATCGGGTTCGTTTCCGCCGGAAACGGGGCCCTCTTTGCGCGGCTCACGGTCGATCACCACCTCGCCTTCGGCGCTCGTCTCGCGCTGCTGGACGCGAACGCGACCCGGGACGCGTGCGCGACGGTGGTTGACGACTTCGCGCTCGACGAGCTTCGCGGCAAGCGCGTCGACCGCCTCTCCAGCGGCCAACGCCAGCGACTCCGTCTCGCCCTCGGGCTCCTGCACAGCCCCGCGGTGATCCTGCTCGACGAGCCCTCGACGAGCCTGGACGAGCCGGCCTGCCGGCTCCTGGAGGGCACGCTCGAGCGCCGGCTCGCCAGCGGTGCGGCGGCGATCATCTGCTCCCCGAGCCCGTCCGCCGACGGGCTGCGCCTCGACCGGAGCCTCCTCGTCCGCGACGGCAGCCTGGTTGAGGGATGACGGCGTCGATTCGCGCGACGGCCGCGATCTGCGCCCGCGACTTCCGCATCTGGTCGAGCTACCGGATGCGGTTCTTCTCCACCCTGTTCGCCGCCGCCTTCGGCGTGACGCTCTTCTACTACGTGTCGCGACTGGTGAGCTCACCGGCGGTTGGCTCGGCCGACGATTACTTCGGGTTCGTGGTCGTCGGCACGGCAACGCTCGAGGTGCTGACGGCCACCCTCACCGCGCCGGTTGGGACGCTGCGATCGGAGCTGGTGGTGGGGACGTTCGAGCGGATGGTGGTCTCCGCCTTCGGTCCGGTGCCTGCGATCGTTTCGCTGCTCGTCTTCCCGCTGCTGCTGGGCCTCGTGGTCGGGGCCGTGACGATCACCACCGCCGCGGTCGTGTTCGGCCTGGACCTCCAGTGGGCGACGGTGCCCCTCGCGATCCCGGCTGCGCTGCTCGGCGCCGTTTCGTTCGCGCCGTTCGGACTGCTGATGGCCGCCGCCGTCCTCGTCTTCAAGCAGACGAACGCCGGCGCCGCGTTCGTGATCAGCGGGCTGTCGCTCGTGGCCGGCTTGTACTTTCCCGTCAGCCTGCTGCCGGACTGGATCCAGTGGGCATCCCACGTTCAGCCCCTCACTCCCGCCGTCGACCTGATGCGCCACCTGCTGCTCGGGACCCCGATGTCCTCGGGGACCCCGCTGGGTGCGGTGGCGAAGCTGGTCGGGTTCGCCGCGGTTCTGCTACCGGTGGCGACCGTGGTCCTGCGGGCGTCGCTGCAGCGCAGCCGCCGCAACGGGACGATCACCGAGTATTGACGGCAGCGGCACCGGTGAGCTCAGCAGGAGACCGCGACACGGTGACCCTCATGGGGGTAGCGATCGATCGCCTGACGCAGCGCGAGACGATCGACCGGGTCCTCGCCGAGCTGGACGCTGGACGCGGCGGCTGGATCACGACCCCGAACCTCGACCAGCTCAGGATCGCTTCCGGTTCGCCCGAGGTTCGCGAGCTCATCGCCCAGGCTGATGTGTCCGTGGCCGACGGGATGCCCCTCGTCTGGGCGAGCGCGCTGCTGGGCGACCCGTTGCCCGAACGGGTTCCCGGGTCGGATCTGATCTGGTCGTTGACCGCCGCGGTTGCGCGGCGTGGCGGCGAGGTCCATCTGATCGGGGGCGCCGGTGACGCCGGCGGGAGGGCGGCCGAGATTCTCGGGGCGCGGAACCCCGCGCTGCGGGGGTGTGCACATCTGCCGCTCCCGATGAACTTCGACCCCGGCTCTGCCCAGGACGTCGACGGCGTCCGAGACGCCCTTCGAGCGTCGACGCCGGCGCTCGCCTTCGTCGGCCTCGGCTTCCCCAAGCAGGAGCGGCTGATCGCTGCAGTCCGCGCGGACTTCCCCCAAACCTGGTTCGTCGGCGTTGGCATTTCGCTCTCGTTCGTCGCCGGCGACGTCCGCAGAGCGCCGCGCTGGATGCACGCCATTGGCCTCGAATGGGTTCACCGCCTGATCCAGGAGCCGCGGCGCCTGGCATCGCGTTACCTCCTGTACGACCTGCCGTTCGCCCTGCGCCTGGCGGGGCATGTGATCGCGCGCCGGCTTGGCTAGACGCCGCGCCTGCGGACGACGTGGCCCGCGGTCTGCAACAGGATCTTGACATCCGACCACAGCGACCAGTTGACGATGTACATGTAGTCCATGATCACCATCTCGCGCAGCGGCACCCGCGTCTCGCCCATGATCTGCCAGGCGCCGGTCATCCCCGGGGTCAGGTGAAGGCGGCGGCGATGCCAGCCCACCACGCGCCGGTCCTCCTCCTCGACCAGCGGCCGGGGCCCGACCAGGCTCATCTCGCCGCGCAGGACGTTGATCAGCTGCGGCAGCTCGTCGAGCGACGTACGGCGCAGGAACCGGCCGACCCTGGTCACGCGGGGATCGTTGGTGAGCTTGAACAGGCCGTCGGTCTCGTTGAGCTCGGCCAGCTCGGCGCGCAGCTGGTCGGCGCCCGCGAACATCGTCCTGAACTTGAACATCGTGAACACCCGTCCGTCCTGGCCGACGCGGGTCTGGTTGAAGAGGACGGAGCCGCGCGAGTCGAGCTTGATCGCCAGCGCGAGCGCCGCGAACAGTGGCGCGCCGAACAGCATCAGAGCGAGCGAGCCGGCGATGTCGAGCCCCCGCTTGAGCAGCTGCGACGAGCGCGAGAGCCCGAACGAGCGCACCCCCAGCAGCGTCGTCCCCTGGAGCTCGTCGAACTCGACGCTCGAGCCGACGACCTCGAGGATGCTCGGCAGGACGCTCACCTTGAGCCCGTAGTCCTTGAAGTAGCGCACCGTCTCCAGCACCCGGTCGGAGGAGTCGTCCTGAGCGACGATCACCCGGTGGATGTCGCGCTCGATCACGTAGCCGGCGAAGTCCGTGCCGCGTGGCCGCTCGAGCTCGAAGCGTTCGAAGGGCAGGTGGGCGACGACCTTGGCGTGGAAGGTCGCGAGCTGGCCGAACTTGGCCTGGATCGCCGACGCCTGTTCCTCGCTACCGAGCACGACGCATCGTTCCGGCCCGGTGATCGTCCGGCAGAACTGGCGGGCCACACTGCGGCTGATCACGGTGGCGACGAAGAGGGCTGCCCACAGGACGGCGATCGACTCGAAGGAGAACGGCACCGCCTGGGCCGAGGCGATCATCGTCATGATCAGCGTGTAGAGCGTCGCGAGCTGGAACAGCGCCGGCGCCTCATTCAGGGTCGCCTTGCCGATCAGCAGCTCGTCGCGGTCGTAGAGGCCGATCGCCTTGCCAACCAGGACAACGGCGGCGACACCGACCCAGAGCTCGATCGGCGGGACGTTGATCCCGGTGATCGACTGGGTCAACACCAGCGCACAGAGGGCCCCAAGCACGTCGGAAACGGCCAGCGCCCGGCGGAAGATCGCATCCCGCTTTGCCGAACGCCTGCTGACGGCGGCCTCGTCGCGGCGGAAGGGCAGGCTGCGCAGGTACGGGATCTCGGTGCTCGCCGGCGCCGTGTCGCGGCCGCGGTCGAGCCCGGGCAGTCGCCCGAGGAGGGCTCCGTCCGCCTGTAGCTGCTCCATCCACGACGGGTCGATCGCGTCGCGCTGGAGTTGCTGGCGCCAGTGGGCGAACCGCCGATTAGCCGGTTCCATTGGCTCGGTTCCCTGGCCCCCCGAGAGGCCCACCCCTTCGTACTCCTCCATCCCGCTTCGAACATACATATTTGTCCGTCGCCATGCGCCGGTTCTCGGCTGCGCAGCCAGTGGAGTACGTCTAGGCGACAGTCGGCGCTCGGCGGAGCACGGCGTACCTCATGTGAGGTGTACGCCGAGCGACGCTCTCGAGCGCGTACTCGATCCCGCCTCGGACCCCGTCGGGTAGGTGCCTGAACCCTCGAGCAGCGTGATCGCGCGAAAGCCAGCGGAAGTACGGGCGGATGTCCACGAGGGTGAGCCCGACCCGCTCGGCCTGGCGCCATGTCCGCTCCGATCGGAATCGGACGTGGGCGGCGGGAACGCGATCCACGCGGCCGAAACCGTCGCTGACGATCAGCGCACCACCTGGACGAAGCACTCGGGCGAGCTCAGCCAAGCCAGCGATCCAGAGCTCGTCGTCGGTGATGTGGTAGGCGACGTCGAACATCGTCGCGAGCGCGTAATACCCGTCGGCACGTTCGATCGCCTGTGATCCGAGTGCGAATTGGAAGAACGTTACGTCTGGATAGTTCCGCCGCAACCCCTCGATCGCGCCGCTTGAGATGTCGCAGCCCTCCACGTTTAGTCCGAGGTCGAGAAGCTGGCCAACTACCCAGCCGACACCGCTGCCCACATCGAGGACCGGCCCTGTGGTCCGAACGCCGGTCAGCGCCTGCCTAAGCGCGCGCCGCTTGGCTCGATAGAGCCAGGCGTTGTACCGCTCGTTGTAGTCGAGGTGGCCCGTACCGCGCAGGTTGCAGTTCTCGCCGAGTCGATCGGACCAGTAACGCTCGGGCTCGTATTCGGGGGTCATTCTGAGGCGCGCGTCGATATGTCTCGTGTGCGTTCGACGAGGCTCTGGGTTGCCAGGCGGTCGACTGGCAGCGAGCCTAGGGGATCCGACCGAACCCGGCGACAGCGATAGCTATCGGCCCGGGGGCCGAGTTTGACTCGCGGTAGCCTGCCAGCGATTCATCGCTCCACTCCGAGCTCGTTGAACCAAGGGGAGGCCGTCGTTGCTGCCAAATCTCGTCGTGATCGGCGCCGGCAAGTGCGGCACCACCAGCCTCCACCGGTACCTGGCCCTGCACCCGGAGGTCAGCATGACCCGGCAGAAGGAGCTCAAGTTCTTCACCGGGGATGACTGGCGTCAGCGGCTGCCCTGGTACGAGGCGCAGTTCGAGCCCGGGGTCGTCCGCGGCGAGTCCTCCCCGAACTACACGATGTTCCCGTTCGAGAGCTCGGTCGCCGAGCGGATCGCGGAGCTGATCCCGGACACACGGCTGATCTACCTGGTGCGCGATCCGGTGGAACGGGCGATCGCGAGCTACGTCGAGCTGTACGCACTGACGCTCGAGAACCGGCCGATCACCGAGGCGCTCGACGTCGACGACCCGGCGAACCCCCACCTTTGCGCGAGCCGTTACGCCACCCAGCTGCGGCCGTTCCTGGACCGGTTCGACCCCGAGCGGATCCTTGTCGTCGACCAGGCGGACCTGCTCCACGAACGCCGGGCGACCCTCGAGCGGACGTTCCGCTTCCTCGGCGTCGATCCCGGCTTCGACTCGCCCGCCTTCGGCCGCGTCCACAACGTCCGGGAGACGAAGGTCCGGTACGGCAGGCTGGGGCACTGGCTGATCCGCCGCCGCCTGTTCACCGAGCGCAGCGGCCCACTGCGGCGCGGTCCGCTGATCCGGCCGCTGCGGGCGGTCCTCGCTAGCCCGATCGACTCGTCACTGGCGGACGCCCACCGCGAGCGCCTGGTCGCCGCGCTGCGACCGGAGGTCGAATGGCTGCGCGAGTTCACGGGCCAGCGGTTCGAGAGCTGGCCGTACTTCCGATCTACAGATACCCCAGCAGCTTCATCGAGTCCTCCAGCTGCTTGAGCTCCTCGTCGGAGGCCGCCGCCGGGGCGCTCGTCTTGAAGGGCCGGCTCGCGGTCATCGCTGGGTGGGCGAGGGCCGCGCGCAGCCGTTCGAGCGCGCCGCGGTCCCGCTCGGGGACGGAGGAGACCGGCTGCGGGTCCAGCTCGAGCGGATCCGATTCGAGGTCGATCCACAGCTCCCGGTTGCCGCGGACGAGCAGCTTGTGCCGACCGGCGACCGCGCAGGTCAGCGGGGTGGTGAAGCGGTCGAGCGCGTCCTGGCCGAGGCCCCAGACGTCGATCACCGCCTCGCGCGCCGACGGGTCGTCAGGTTCGACGATCGGGTCCATCTGCGCGATCCCGACGCCGTCGGGCAGCTCGTTGGCCGCCCACGGGTGATCGGCGATCCCCGCCGCGTCGGCGAGGAACCGGGGCAGGCCGGCGAGCGAGTAGAGCTCGGCCCGGTCCGCGCCCGGCCCGGCGGCGACGAACGGGACGTGGACCAGGCGGTTGTCGAGCGAGAGGGCGTGGGTGAGCAGGCCGCCCTCGCCGAAGTTCTCGCCGTGGTCGGAGGTGATCACCACGAGCGTGTCGTCGAGGCGACCCGCGCGGTCGAGGCTCTCGAACAGGCGCGCCAGCCAGTCGTCCATGTAGCGGATCGAGGCCGCGTACTGGCGCCGGAAGCGCTCCAGGACCGGCTCGGGGACGGTCTCGCCGCCGATGCAGGCCTTCCAGACCCCGCCGAGCGTCAGGTACCGGCGGGAGTCGTTCGCGACCCGGATCCGCTCGATCGCCGAGCCCACCGCGTAAGGCCGCGGCGGTAGATACGGCGAGTGGCACTCGATCAGGTTCACGAAGCACAGGAACGGCTGCGTCGCCTCCGTCAGCCGCCGGTCCAGCTGCCCCGCGATCTCCTGCGCGCCGTCGTCGACGCGGGCGGCGACGGCCTCCGCCCAGCCCTTCGCACGCGACCGCAGGCTCGTCCCGACCAGGTCCTTCTGGCGTTGGGAGCTGACGGTGTGGAAGTCATCGAAGCCGGTCCCGAAGCCGCTATTGGGCGCGACCCAGAGGTTGGCGCTCGCCGCGACGGTGTCGTAGCCGTGGCGCTGGAAGACGAGCGGGAAGAGCCGCTCGCGCTCCGCCTCGATCTGCGCCTTGACGTCTGGGTGCTGACCGCCCGGGATCGACGCCAGCCCGAGCGCGCGCGGCATCCGGCCGCTGAACATCGACGCGTGGGAGGGCGCCGTCCAGCACGCCGTCGCGTAGACCTCGTCGAGCGCCGCCCCGCGCCGTGCCAGGTCCGCGATGGCCGGCGACGCCCCGGACGCGGCGCCGTACGGCTCCAGCGCGTCCCTGCGGCAGGCGTCCAGCACCACAACCAGCACGTTCGGCCCCATCGGCCGGTGAGTCTAGTTTCCCGCGTGCGCCTCCGAGCCGCCTCGGTCGACTAGGTTCCACCGATGGCGGATGCCCCTCGGAACCTCGTCGTCGTCGTCCTCGACAGCCTCCGCTACGACTCCTGGATCGCCGCCGAGCCGGAGGCGCTCGCGACGCTCGGCCCCGTCGAGCGGCGCTGGAGCTACGCGACCTGGACGGCTCCCTCGCACTACAACCTGCTGATGGGGCTGCTGCCGCACACCAGCCCGCCCGAGGTCTACGCGTCGGAGTACTACAAGGAGGACTTCCTGCGCTACGCCGACCGGCTCGGGGTCGATGGCATGGAGTTCAAGCGGCTGCTGCCCTCGATGTTCCTGCCGACCTACCTCAAGCACTCCCTCGGCTACCGCACCCACGCGCGCGTCTCGATGCCGGTGCTCAATCCCCGCACGATCATCAACCGCGACTTCGACAGCTTCGAGCTGATGCCGAAGCACAACGACATGGCGGCGATGCTGCCCGATCTCGAGTTCAGCGATGACGCGCCGTCCTTCTACCTGCTGAACGTCGGCGAGACGCACTACCCCTATGCGCGCCCGGACGAGGACCCGAGCGAATGGCCGCGGATCTCCGGCGTCCACGGGGTGTTCAAGCGGCTTGACGACCCAGACGAGCCGGTGGCGGCGACCGAGTTCTTCGACCAGGCGAAGCTGCGCGAGCTCCAGGACCGCCAGATCGAGGCGACGCGCTACGTCGACGGCGTCTTCAGGCGGCTATTCGACCTACTGCCCGACGACACGTGGGTGATCGTCACCTCCGACCACGGCGAGCTGTTCGGCGAGCAGCGCTACTTCGGCCACGGCCCGATCATGCACGAGAAGGTGCTCGAGGTGCCGTTCGTCGAGGGCATCGCTCCCTAGTGAGACGCTGGTTTCGCCGCCGCACGGACAAGCTCGATGCGGAGATGGCTTTCTGGCGCTCTCGAGGGAGACTGGAGCCGCATCCGTCGGAGGTTTACTGCGAGCGGTTCGGGCTCACGCCTGCGTTCTACGAGAACCAACGCGTACTCGACGTCGGCTGCGGTCCCCGTGGGAGCTTGGAGTGGGCTGATATGGCCGCTGCGCGCGTCGGTCTCGATCCGCTCGTCTCCAGCTATCGCGAGCTTGGGATCGCAGACCACGAGATGACCTACGTCGAAGGCGAGGCTGAACAAATGCCCTTCGATGACGACAGCTTCGACGTTCTCCTCACGCTCAACTCGCTCGACCACGTCGACGATCTCGACGCCGCGGTGCGGGAGATCGGTCGGGTACTGCGAAGCGGCGGGACATGGCTGACGATCGTCGAGGCCAACGCGCCGGCCACGGCGACCGAGCCGCAGACCATTCCGTGGAACTTCCTTCACGGGCTCGGTGGGTGGCGAGTCGAATGGTCGAAGCGACTCGCCCTTGGAGACGGACATGACATCTATGGCTGGTGGAAGCACGGAGCTCCGTGGGAGAGCGGGAACGGTCTCCTAGTTGCTCGCCTAACGCGCCTCTAGGTTGCTGAACCGATCGCCTGAGACGGGAGCCGTGACCTCCTCGACGATCCGTGCTTGCCCGGGAGTCAGATCGTCAGTCCAAGCGCCGGGCGTCGCCTTGCGAAAGAACTTGCCATCGCCCTTCTGCGTCTCCGGGATCCGCTGCCACGCGGCCCGGTCGACCGCCTTGCGCAGCTCGTCGTCGTTCGTCGGGACTTCCAGCGAGCCGCAGGCTCGCCGAAGTTCGTCGACAGGGTGGGCTCGCAGGTCTTCGTAACTGAGCGTCGTTTTCGGCCCGGGGTGCGATTCATAGGCGTCCGTGACCCGCTCGATGACTCGCCGGTAGTACTCCGACGTCTCGCGTACGAAGGCGTCGGGATCCGTCTGCGCCAGCGTCGCCGAGCTCTCGCTCCTCACCGCAAGGTCCGCGGTCCAGCCACCGACACCCTGGGCATCCAGCAGGGAAGCGACGATGTCCCGCGGATCGCGGATCATGAACACGATTCGCGCTTCGGGCAGGGCCGCGCTCAGGAACGGGGCGCCCAGCGAGCCGTTGGGCTCCTTGACGATCACGCTGCCGCCGGCGGGGAGGTTCGGACAGCGGGCGGTCGCTCCCTCGAGGACGAGGTGACGAATTCCCGATAGCCAGGCGTCCCGGTGCTTGGGGGACATGATGAAATCCGCACGGCGCTCGTCGCCGTTCTCGCGCTCGTAGAAGTCGCCGAACAGCACGCCCACCAACGGTTCGTTCCAGAGCTCGTTCCCGCCGATGCCGCTGAGCATCCTGGCGAGCCAGGTCGTCCCGCTGCGTGCGAATCCGAATATCCAGACCAGCTGCTCGGGTGCCACCGTCCGGCGGCGGATACGGACGGCGAGGGATCGGCGAAGGCTGGTCGCGTCCATCGGCGCTCGCCTCAGGCCGGAACCGCGTCCGAGGGCGGCTTGTTGGCCGGCCGCGACCACACATAGCCGAGCATCTCCCGGAGCAGAACGCGCTCGAACAGCAGCGTGAACGCGATCGTCGCGACGACGTAGAGGGCGAACTCACCCGCCGCCTGGGGCAGGGTTCGGTCGCCGGGGCCGATGAGGCGCGCGAGCAGGACCAGGCCCGCGGCGGGAGCCGTCGGCGCGATCGCCCGGATCAGATGGCGCATGATCCCGAAGCCGGGGAACAGGCGCCGCAGATAGTGGCCGCGGACTGTCAGCTGAATCAAGGTCACGGCCGCGAAGCCGACCACGTAGCCGATCAGGTCCAGGGTCACGAGCGCCGGCACCATGACGACGAAGAACGAGACGAGCGAGATCAGCGACGCGTACATCATCGGCTTCGTGTTGTTGACCGCGCGCATGAAGATCGCCCAGTTGTAGGCGATCTGGCTGAAGCCGGCCGTCAGTCCCAGACCGATCAGCAGGTCCTTGGCAGGGAGCCAGCGGTCACCGAGCACGAAGGTGATCAGGTCGCCCGCGAACAGCGACAGGCCGACGCCGAAGGGGATCGCCCACATCAGAATCACGCGGTTGGACTTCACGAACGCCTCGTGCAGCAACCGGGTCCGGTCGGCGACCCGGCAGATCGCCGGGTAGATGGCGGAGCTGACGATCCCGTCGACGCGGTCCGCGAACGTCGCCACAGAGCTCGCGAGCCCGATCGCGCCGACCCCGGCGAGCCCGACGGTGCTGTTGGCGACCAGCAGCGTCCCCTGGATGAAGATCAGGTTGCTGAGGCCGAGCCCGACGAGCGGCCAGGAGAAGCTCGCGTACTCCTTCAGGGTGCCGCGGTCGAAGCGCAACCGGATCGGATACGGGCAGGTCGCGACGGCGACCGCGCTGCCGACCACCGCGCCGGCGATCGAACCGATCACCAGGCACCAGTAACCGGCGCCCGCGATCCCGAGGATGACGGTGACCGCGAACGCGACCAGCGGATCGATCGAGAGCAGGGTCCGCTGGCGCATGTACTCCAGTCGCCGGTAGGGGATCCAGATCGGCGTCTCGAAGGCGCTGATCGGCACCACCAGCGCCAGCAGGATCCCGGGCAGGATGATCTCCGGGTGTCCATAGGCGAGCGCGTAGAGCGGGATCACCGCGGCGAAGAAGACGAAGAAGAGGATCGACACCCCGAGCTCGAGCGTGAACGCCTTCTGGAAGGCGGCCTCCTGGTCGGCCTCGGACTGCTGTACGTACTTGTCCCCGATCCCGAGTTGCTTCAGCCACGAGAGCGTGATCAGGGTCGCGATCAGGATCCCCCAGAGGCCGAACTCCGCCTGGGTCAGGAAGGCGGCGATCAGGACCCTGCGCAGGAGCGCGATCCCGGCGAAGCCGATCTGGAATGCGGAGTTGACCATCACGCCCCGCGCCGCGAGGCGGCGCAGGCCGCCGGGGCGGGCGTGGATCTCGGCAGGGGGCTCGAGCAGGCTCGGGTCCTGGTCCACCTGGCCGGGTGACGACTGGGCCGGATCGATCGGCGGTTCGCTCATCGGAAGCTGGCGGAGGGGCGCCGCTGACACATAGCCCCTAACCCCCGGCGCCACAGTAGCGCAGCTTCCGACGGCACAACCCCGGTTCGAAGCGGCTCGGGGCGGGTGCTCGCTGTGCAAGAGTGGCGGCCGTGAACGTCGCCGAAAAACTGCCCGAACGCCTCTGGTACCACGTGATCGAGCTCGGTGACGGGACGGTCACGCCGGGCTGGTTCGACCTCCGCCCGTACGTCCACCACTACGGATTGCCCGACGACATGAGCGGCATGCGGGCGCTCGAGGTGGGGACCTGGGACGGCTTCTGGGCCTTCGAGATGGAGCGCCGCGGAGCCGAGGTCGTGGCCCTCGACCTCGACCGCGAGAGCGACCTCGACTGGCCCCCGCGCCGCCGCCCGGCGGAGTGGTCCACGGAGATGCGCGGCGACGGGTTCCGCCTCCTCAAGGAGCGTCGCGGCTCCAAGGTCGAGCGGGTCGACATGAGCATCTACCACGCCACCCCGGAGGAGCTGGGCAGCTTCGACCTCGTCTTCTGCGGCTCCGTTCTGCTCCACCTGCGCGACCAGCTGCTGGCCCTGGAGCGGATCGCGAACCTCTGCGGCGGCACCTTCATCAGCGCCGAGGAGTACGACCGCCCCTCAGGCCTGGTGCCGTTCCCGGTGTCCCGCTATCTCGCCGACCGAGAGAAGGCAGTCGTCTTCTGGCTGCCGTCAATCCGAACCTGGAGGCGGATGATGCGGACGGCGGGCTTCGAGCGGGTCGAGCGCCGGGCCAAGTTCGTGATGAAGACCAACGACGGGATCAAGATCCCGCACGTGGTCCACCACGCCCACAAGAGCTAGCGCGGGCCTCGGCTCAGCAGGACGAAACAGAGCTGCTCACCCTCGCCCGCGATTCGCTCGACGGACATTCCCGCGGCCGATGCCGTTTCGCGCAGCTGATCGAGGTCGACCGCGGATCCTCGCCAGGCGGGGTGCGCCTGGCCCTGGGGCCCGCGGCCGAGCCGCGCGCGGAACGCGGTCCCGACTCGCTCGCGCAGGCCCCGGCGAACGTGGATCTCCGGCTGGTTCGAGATCTGGAAGGCGGCCCAGCCGCCCTCGGCGAGGACGCGACCCATTTCGCGAACGTAGCCCAGCGTGATCGCCGGATCGGGGATGTGCTGGAAGACGAGGTGGGAGAAGCAGACGTCGGCGCCGGCGTCGGCGATGGGTCTCAGCGACTCGCCGTCGCCCCGCAGCCAGCGAACGTTGGCCAGGCCGGGGTTGTAGGCGCGGGCGAGGTCGAGCATCCGCTCGGATACGTCGAGGGCGTCGACGTGCGCGGCGCGGCCGGCCAGCTCGCGGGTCAGCCTGCCGACGCCGCAGCCGATCTCGACGACGCGATCGCCGGGCTCGAGGTCCCTGCCGACGCGATCGACGATCAGGTCGACGGCCTGCTTGCCCTTCGCCCAGAACACCTCCTCGTCGGGATTCTCGTAGAGGAGCTCGTTGTCGACGAAGAAGAGGGCGTTCTCGCGGGCGCGATCGTCCCAGAAGCGCTTCATCTGCTCGCCCCGCATCGCCAGGGTGCAAGCTACCGAGATGCGCGCTGACCCCGAGATCGCCGTCGTCGTCCCGGCTCATGACGCCGGGGAGACGATCGCCGCCACGCTCGCGGCGCTCGCCGACCAGGACCTCGATCGGCCGTTCGAGCTGATCGTTGTCGACGATCGCTCAAGCGATCGGACCGCGGCGATCGCCGGCCAGCAGGGCGCAAAGGTCGTGAGGCTCACCGACCAGCTCGGCCCCGGCGCCGCCCGCAACGCCGGGGTCTCGGCGACCGGCGCCGAGATCATCGCCTTCACCGACGCCGACTGCGAACCGGCCCGGACTTGGCTCAAGGAGGGGATCGCCGCGATCGAACGGGGGGCCGACGTCGTCACCGGTCCGATCGAGCCGGTGCGCCGCCCCGGTCCCTTCGACCGGACCCTGAACGTTCGCGGGCCGTCGCCGTTGTTCGAGAGCGCGAACGTGTTCGTGCGGCGCTCCACCTTCGATCGCCTCGGCGGCTTCCACCGGCCGGCCCGCCTCGACCTGCCGGTCGAGGCCGGCCACTTCGGCGAGGACGTCGTCTTCGGATGGCGCGCGGTCCGCGCCGGGGCCCGGACCGCCTACGCCGAGGGCGCCGTGGTTCGCCATGCGGTCTTCCCCCGCGACGCGCGGGGCTACGTGGCCGAGCGCTGGCGGCTGCGCTTCTTCCCGATGTTGGTGGGCGAGGTCCCCGAGCTGCGCCGCTCGCGGCCCCTGCGGCTCTTCCTCAGCCCGCGCACCGCACGCTTCGATCTCGCGCTCGCGGGTCTCGCCGTCGCGGTCGCCAGGCGCCGCGTCCTACCGCTCGTCGCAGTCGTCCCGTACGCCCGGCGCGATCTGCGCCGACGGCAGTTCTGGCGCCGCTCCGTCGCGCGCCGCAACGCCGCATACGTGCTTGGCGACCTCGTCGGCCTCGCCGGGCTCCTGTACGGGTCGGTCGTCCACCGCCGCCCCCTGCTCTGAGCGATGCGCGTCCTCTCGATCGGGATGATGTACCCGCCGCACGACCTCGGCGGCGGCTACGAGCTGACCTGGCGGTCGGCGGTGCGCGAGTGGCGCGCCGGCGGCGACGTCGTGCGAGTGCTGGCCAGCGATTGGCGTCGCCCGGACGCGCCGCCCGAGCTCGACGACGACGTTCATCGCCAGCTCCGCGTCTACTGGCGCGACCATGGCTTCCCGCGGCTGGGCCTGCGCGCTCGGCTGGCCCTGGAGCGCGAGAACGCCAGAGTCCTCGATCGCCATCTCGACGAGCTGCGGCCCGACGCCGTCAACTGGTGGGCGATGGGGGGGATGTCGCTCTCGTTGGTCGAGCGGGTCCGCCGCGCCGGCATCCCCGCGGTTGGGGTGGTCGGCGACGACTGGCTCAACTGGGGGCCGCGGGCCGATGGTTGGATCAGGCCGTTTCGGGATCGCCCCGGCCTCGCTCGAGCCGTCGAGAGGGTCTCGGGTCTGCCGACGACGGTCGACCTGGCGAGCTCGGCAACCTGGCTCTTCAACAGCGAGACGATGAGGGCGAGCGCGCTTGCGATCCACCCCGATCTCGAGCGCGCCGAGGTGGCGAATCCCGGGATCGACGACTCCGCCTACTCCGCGGTCGAGGGCCACGCCTGGGGCTGGCGGCTGCTCTACCTCGGGCGCATGGACCGGCGCAAGGGCGTGCACCTCGCGATCGAGGCACTCAGCCTGCTTCCGGGCGAGGCCACCCTGGTCCTGCAGGGCGGCGGCGACGCGGACTACGAGCGGGAGCTGCGAGAGCTGGCCGCCGAGCTCGGGCTCGAGCGGCGGGTGACCTGGGCGCGCGAACCGCGCGAGCGCCTGGCCGACGTCTACGCCGCGTCCGACGCGGTCCTCTTCCCCGTCCAGTGGGAAGAGCCGTGGGGCCTGGTCCCGCTCGAGGCGATGGCGGTGGGCAGGCCGGTGATCGCCACCGGCACCGGCGGATCGGGCGAGTACCTGCGCGATGGCGAGAACTGCGTGATCTTCGAACCGCGCGACTCTCCCGACGCCCTGGCCGCGGCGGTGGTCAGGCTGGCTTCGAGCGAGGAACTCCGCGAGCGGCTGCGCGCCGGCGGGACGGAGACCGCGGCGCGCTTCACCGAAGCCGCGTACAACGAGCGCATCCGCGCCGCCCTGGCCGAGGCGGTTGGCGGGTCTCCCTAGGACGCGGGCTTGTACGCCGTCGCGAACAGATCGCCGACGCCGAGCTGACGCAGCCCCGGTATCCGCGCCAGCGCCCGATAGGCGCGCGCGCTCGCGGGTTCCGGAAGGAAGTCCGTGTAGATCCACTCTCCGAGCCTGACGTCGAGCCGCTCGAAGCCGGCGGCCTTGAGCGCCTTTCGCAATGAGCCGAGCGTCTGCTCGTTGACGTGCATCGCCCGCTCGCCGTCGTTGCGGGGATCCGCGGGCCAGCGCTTCGCGCGGCCGGGCCGCGCGTGGCGCTGGAGCCGGTAGGTGATCTCGTAGATCAGCGCGTTCGGCATCGTGTGGATGAACACCCTGCCGCCGGGCTTCAGGGCCCTGTGGGCCTCGGACAACGAGCGCGCCAGCTCCTCGGGCGTCAGATGCTCCACCACGTCGAGCAGGGTCGCGAGGTCGAAATGGTCACTGTCGACCGGGATCCGTCGCGCGTCGGCGAGCTCGATCCGGCCGCCCTCGGGATCGCCGGCCACATGCAGGGTCTGACGCGCGAGCTCGATCGCGGCCGGGGCGTAGTCGATGCCGACGGCTTCCGCCGCCTTCATCTGGAGCGCGGTCAGCACGAGATCTCCTCTGCCGCAGCCGATGTCGAGAACCCCCCAACCCGGCTCCATCCCGGCCATCTTCAGCGCCCCCGCGTAGAGGCCGGAGAACGTGCGCCCGTCGGACTCGGTCCACTCCTCGGCCCCCATGCAGCCGTGCGTGTAGTACTCCCGATCGTAAGTCTCGGGAGCCACCTCCGGGGCGGGGACTGAACCACTCTCCTGCACAGGACTGCCTCGGAGCCGGACGGTACCCGAAATACTCCCGGACTCCGCCACCCTGATGGACCCCTCGGTCACAGTCGCCGTCGTCTCGTGGAACACGAGCGACCTGCTCGCGAACTGCCTCGCGTCGCTGCGCCCCGACCACGACCGCGGCGTCGCCGACGTCTGGGTGATCGACAACGCGTCCGACGACGGCTCGCCGGCGATGGTTCGCGAGCGCTTCGGTTGGGTCTCGCTGATCGAGTCGGAGCGGAACCTGGGCTTCGGCCCGGCGGTCAACGAGGTCGCGCGGCGCGCCCGCGCGCCGTGGATCGCGCCCGCCAACTCGGACATCGAGCTCACTCCCGGGGCCCTGGACGCGCTGCTGGCGGCCGGCGCGCGCGACCCGGACGCGGCCGTGATCGCGCCGCGCCTGATGCTCCCGGACGGGACGACCCAGCACTCGGTCCAGTGCTTCCCGTCGGTCGCCTCGACCGCGCTTGGCAACCTCGGGGTCGAACGCTGGTCTCCGCGGCTCGCCGACCGGCTCTGCCTGATGGGGTCGTGGGACGCCGAGCGGGCGCGGCGGGTGGACTGGGCCCACGGCGCCTTCCTCATCGTTCGGCGTTCGGCGTTCGACGCGATCGGCGGCTTCGAGGACGAGCGCTGGATGTACGGGGAGGACGTCGACCTCTCCTGGCGGCTGGCGCGGCGGGGCGGCGCGACCCGCTACGAGCCGGCCGCGCGCGTCCATCACCGCGTCAGCGGCTCGACCGAGCGGGCCTGGGGGGACGAGCGCAAGGTTCGCGAGATGGTCGCCACCTACGGCTGGCTCGAGAGCCGCCGAGGCTCAGTTACGACCCGTGCGATCGCGGTGCTCAATGTCGCCGGGCTCGGGCTGCGGGCGTTCGCCCTCGGCGTGGTCGCGCGCCTGACCGGGTCGGAGCGCGCGCGCGCCGAGCGCAAGCGACTGCGGTGGCACCTGCGCCTGCACAAGCTCGGGTTGCGGCGCCAACGCGAGCCCACAGCCGCGATCATGGCGGACCAATGAGCAGCGACGAGCAGAAGCGATCGCCGATCGCCCGCGTGCGCGGGTTCCTGACCTACCTGCCGGCCAAGCTCGGCTACGGGATCGGCCCGAAGGCGATGTCCGCGCTGCGCAAGCGCTGGGTCCTGCTCCGCCACCCCCACGCGACGATCTCGTTCGGCCGGCACACCTACGTCGGCCCGGGCTTCAGCCTCCACATGCCGGGGCCGGGGACCTTCGAGGTCGGCGACCGCGTTGAGTTCCGGCGCCGCTTCCGCGCTGAGGTGACCGGCCCGGGCCGGATCACGATCGGCGACGACGTCCGCTTCACGTACGACGTCGTCGTCCAGTGCTCGACCTCGATCGAGTTCGGCGACCGGGCGGTGATCGCCCAGGGCGTGATGGTGGTGGACGGCAGCCATCGCTTTCGCGACTCCGAGACGCCGATGCTCGACCAGGGCTATGAGTACAAGCCGCTTCGGGTCGGCGCCGACGCGACCGTGATGTCGAAGTGCACCGTCTTCTCCGACGTCGGCGAGCGGGCCTTCGTCGGCGCCAACTCGGTGGTCTCGCGGCCGGTGCCGGCACACACCCTTGCGGTCGGATCGCCGGCACGCCCGATCGACTACTTCGGACCGCCCGGCTCGGAGCCCGAAGAGCTGCGCGTGGAGCAATGATCGCGACCGACGCCGGCGCCGAGCTCGCTGACCTGAAGGCGTACCTGGGCGACTCCTACGACGAGCGGCGTCTCGAGCGCAGCCAGGCCGAGGTCGACTCGGAGCTCGAGCGGCTCGGTAGCGAGGAGCGGCTTTACCGCGAGTCCGAGGCATACCTGTACGACCTGACGATGTTCGCGATGAGCGCAACCAAGGACCCCTATCTCGCCGACCTCGAGCGGGTCGTCCCGCCCCCGGCGCGGCTCCTCGACTACGGCTGCGGGATCGGCAGCGACGGACTGCGGCTGATCAATGCCGGCTACTCGGTCGCCTTCGCCGACTTCGACAACCCGAGCGTCGAGTACCTGCGCTGGCGGCTCGAGCGCCGCGGGCTGGTGGCCGACGTCTACGACCTCGATCACGACGAGATCCCGCCCGGCTTCGACCTCGCCTATTCGTTCGACGTCCTCGAGCACGTCGACGATCCGTTCGACCTGCTGGCAAAGATGGAGGCGGTCGCCGACCGCGTGCTCGTCAACGTGCTCGAGACCGACGAGACCGAGACGCCGCTGCATCGCAGCCCGCCGGTCGACGAGCTGCTGCGCTACGCGACCGGGCGCAAGCTGCTGCGTTACGGGATCTACCACGGTCGCTCGCACCTGCTGCTCTACGGCAGCGCGCCGAGTCGCGGGGTCGCCAGCCTCGTCTCGCGCGGCCGGCTGGCGCTCGGACGCCGGCGCACCGAGCCCTAGCCCCCGGACTCCTCCCAGGCGCCGAGGAAGTCGGGCGCCAGCTGCTGGCCGAAGTAGGCGTCGGCGCTCTCCCAGACCTTGCGGCCGATCAGCGGGGTGCTGCGCGGAACCCAGGCGGCGAGCTGCGCCGCCCGGCCGCGGGCGGGCGGCAGCCGCATCACCGCCTCGAACCGCTCGGCGAAGTAGGGATCGGCGTCCGGGTGTTTGGCGAGGAACTGGCGCTCGGCCCGTGCGACCACCCGCATCCGGCGCCGCCAGCCCTCGATCGTCGTCTCGTGCAGGTGCTCGACCCGCGCGCTCGGGTTGTAGATCACGCGGAAGCCGGCCTCGTCGTGAAGCCGTTTCGCGAGCTCGAGCTCCTCGTACCCGAACCGGAACTCCTCGTCGAAGCCGCCGACCCGCTGCAGCCGCTCGGTCTTCAGTGATCCGTTGGCGGCGTAGAAGTGCCACCAGCCCGCCTCGCGGCCGCGGATCGACGGGTAGTCGAACTGCATCCCGTGCTCGAGCCAGCGCATGAACGCGGTCGTGCGCAGCTGCCGGGCCCAGCCGACGTATCCGAGTACCGCCGTCTCGGGATCCGGGTTCTGGCGGTGCCAGGCGAGGTGCTCGCGGACCAGGGTCCGCTCCGGGAGCATGTCGTCGCCGATGAACAGGATCAGGCCGGCGCCGGCGGCGCGCCAGCCGGCGTTGCGGGTCGCCGAGACGCCGGGGACCGAGGCGACCACGTGCGTCGTCGGGTAGGGCCGCTCGCCGATGGCCGTCCGGACCGCGTCGGGGTCCGACTCGGCGGCGTCGGAGGCCACGACGACCTCGAACCGCCCCGCGCCCTCCTGGCGCTCGAGCCGATCGAGCGTCTCGGCCAGAATCCGCGGCCGGTCGAGGGTCGCGATCACGACGCTGAGCTCGCTCATCGCTCCTCCTGCGCGGCGGCGGACTCGCTCCACTGGCGGCGCAGGCCGAGGAACGGCCGCTCGATCACCCGGTAGCTGAGCAGCGCGGCCGCGATCGACGCCGGCACCGCGACCAGGGCGAGCTCAGCGGGGGTTGGGTTCCCGAGCGCGTGGTTGAGCGTCCGGGTGATCGGCAGGTGCCAGAGATAGAGGCTGTAGGAGGCGACCCCGATCGCCACCAGCGGCCGCGCGTCGAGCACGCGCAGCAGCGGACCGTCGCCGGGCGCCAGCACGCAGGCGCCGATCGCCAGAAACGAGGCCGCGCAGATCAGCAGGTCGAGGTGATAGCTGATCAGCAGGACCGGGAGCCAGACGGCGAGCGAGATCGCGAACCACAACTGCGCGTTCGACCACCAACCGGTCGGGATGCTCGCGCCCCGCCGCTCCCAGGTCACCCGGGCGAGCGCGAGCAGCATCCCCGGTACGAAGAACACGAAGGTCGCGAGCAGGTTGAAGCGCCAGATCGGTTCGGCCGGGTGACCCTCGTAGACGTTCAGCACTCGGCACAGGAACGAGAGGGCGCCGAGCGCCACGAGGATCGCGGCGGCGCGGGAAATCGACCCGCGCGAGACGCGGGCGACCGCATAGACGAGCAGCGGCAGCAGCGCGTAGAACATCACCTCGACGGCCAGCGACCAGGCTACGTCGACGTACTGGCCCGCGGTCAGGTTCGAGGTCGTCTCGGTGAAGGTCAGAAAGCGCGCCCAGACGCCGGCCGTGACGTGGTCGGCGAACAGCAGCACGGTGATCACGACGACGTAGTAGAGGGGGAGGATCCGCAGCGCGCGGTTGGCCGCGTAGCGCTTCAGATCGATCGGGTCAGCGTCGCCGAAGTAGCGCTGGGCAAAGGGCCAGAACAGCAGATAGCCGGTCAGCCCGAAGAAGAAGTAGACCCCGAGCCCGCCGCCGAACAGCACCCGGTAGATCACCCCGTCGTCGTTGCTGCTGCCGGCGACCAGGACGATGTGGCCGGCGAGGACCCCGAGCGCGGCGATCGCACGCAGCGACTCGATCCGGGTAAAGCGGCGCTCCCCGGCTTGCGAGACTGTGCGACCCGAGCCCGCCCCACCCATAGGCGAGGATGCTCTCAGGTTTCGCCGGCCCCGGCGCCGGCGAACGTTCGGGCCCCAACTGCGATCCTCCCGCGGCATGAACGTCCCCGACGTCAGCGTCGTCGTGCCCTCTCACGGCCGAGCCCTGCGCCTGTGGTGGCTGCTCAACGCGCTCGAGGAGCAGACGCTGGAGCCGAAGCGCTTCGAGGTCGTCGTCGTCCACGACTACGACGACGCGGGCTTTCTGGGCCGGCTCGGCGAGCATCCGCTGGCCGTCGCGGGTTTGCTGCGCGAGTTGCGCATCGAGCCGGGCACGGGGAGTCCGTCGCGGCAGCGCAACATCGGTTGGCGGGAGGCGCGGGCGCCGCTGATCGCGTTCACCGACGACGACTGCCGCCCTGAACCCGGCTGGCTGCGGGCCCTGCTCGATGCGGCAGCTGCGTCGCCGGGAGCGATCGTTCAGGGGGCGACTCGGGCGGACCCGCTGGAGAAGGCGCTGTTCGCCGCCCCGCACTACAGGTCGCTTCACGTCGACCCGCCCAACCTCTACGCGCAGACCTGCAACATCGCCTACCCGCGGACCCTGCTCGACCTGGTCGGGGGGTTCGACGAGGCGATGCCCGCGCCGGCCGGGGAGGACACCGACCTGGCCTTGCGCGCCAAGGAGGCCGGCGGAGAGCAGGTCGGCGCGCCGGAGGCGGTCGTCTTTCACGCGGTCGAGGCGTTCACGCTCCCCGAGGCGGTGCGGCTGAACCTCAAGTGGCAGCACCTCGCCTACGTCTTTCGCAAGCACCCGCAGCTTCGAGACGAGCTGGTCATGGGCGTGTTCTGGCGCAGGTCCCACGCCGAGCTCGCGCTCGCGCTCACGGGCCTGGCGCTGGCGCGACGGTCGCCGTTGGGCGCGCTGCTCGCCGCTCCCTACGTCGTCCGGGCGCTCAACCGGCGGGGCCGGCGCCGGCGCTCGCGGGTTGTCAGCGCGGTCGAGCTTCCCGGGCAGGTCGTGGTGGACTTCGCGGAACTGCTGACGATGATCCGCGGCAGCCTGCGCTACGGCACCCCGGTCCTGTGAACCCGGCGCGGCCGCTGCGACCGGCCCTGCTCAACTTCGCCTACTGGCCGGAGGTCCGGCGGGGAAACGAACGCCTCGTGCACGACCTCGGCACTGAGCTCGCGCGGCGTGGGGGCTCGCCCTCGATCCTCACCAGCCACCCTGGCCCGAGCGCGCGCACGGTCGAGGACGGGGTCGAGGTGATCCGCCGCCGGCGCCCGCCCGAGTCGCCGCTGCGGCTGCGCAAGATCCAGCCGAATCTCACCCACGTGCCCCTCTCCTACGGCGAGCTGTGTCGCGGAGACTTCGACCTCGCCCACTCCTTCTTTCCCACCGACGCGCTCGCCGGCACGCGCTGGGGCGCCGCCACCGGCCGGCCGGCGCTGTTCACGATCACCGGGATCATGGGCCGGGAGAACGTCGCCAACCTGCGCTTTCGCAAGCGCATCCTGGAAGCGGCCACGACCCGGTCGGACGCTGTGGTGACGATCAGCCGGGCCGCTGGCGACGCGGTCTGGCGATGGTTGGCGATCGAGCCGCGGGTGATCTACCCGGGCGTCGATCTCTCGCATTTCGTGCCCCGCGAACGCGCCGAGCGGCCGACGATCGCCTGCGCGAGCGACCCGGGCGACAAGCGCAAGCGGGTCGACCTGCTCGTCCGCGCCTTCTCGCTCGTCCGCGGAGAGCGCCCGGAGGCCGAGCTGTTGTTGATGCGCCCGTCCGATCCCGCCCTGGCGCGCGAGCTGGAGGGGAAGGATGGGGTCAGGCTGTTGGCGGCGGACGCCGACACGGCACCGGAGATGCTGGCAACGGCGTGGGTCTCTGCCCTCTGTTCCCTGCGGGAGGCGTTCGGGCTGGTGCTGGTCGAGTCGCTGGCCTGCGGCACGCCGGTGGTCGCTGCCCGCGACGGCGCGCTGCCCGAGATCGTCGACCGTCCCGAGGTGGGCACCCTCTTCGATGGCGACGACGATCGGCAGGTGGCAGCAGCCCTGCTGGAGGCGCTCGAGCTCGCCGGGGACGCCTCGACGGCGGACGCCTGTCGCGAGCGAGCCGGGGACTTCAGCTCCGAGGCGACCGCTGCCGCGCACGAGAACCTCTACCGCGAGTTGATCGCGGACGCGGACTAGGAGGAGATCAGCTCCGCCAGGCGGGCGGTCTCCCGGCTCAGGTTGCAGTGTTCGACCACGTGGGCCCGCGCCGCTCGCCCCATCCGCTCGCGGCGTTCGGCCGGCAGGTCGAGCAGCTCGCCGATCGCCCGCCCCAGCGCGGTGGGGTCACCGGGCGGGACCAGCCTGCCGAACTCCGGCCGCACCAGCTCCGGCAGGCCGACCTCGTCGCTGGCGACGACGGGGATCTCCATCGACATCGCCTCCTTGACGACCACGGGCATCGAATCGCGGTCGCCGTTGGCGGCGATGATCGCCGGCATCGCCAGCACGTCGGCCCGCCCGAGGACCTCTCGAACCCCGGCGGGCGCGAGGCCGCCGGCGAGCTGGACCCGGTGGGCGAGGCCGAGTCGGTCCACCTGCGCGCTCAGCGAATCTCGCAGCGGCCCCTCGCCGACGATTGTCAGGCGCTCGACCGGGCGCTCGCGCTCGAGCTCGGCGACCGCCTCGATCAGATGCGCGAAGCCCTTCTTCTCGACCAGGCGCCCGACCGCCACCACGTGCCTGCCGCCCGGATAGGGGGTCGAGCGCCGGAAGGCGTCCGGGTCGACGCCCATCACGATCACGTGGATGCGCTCGCCGGCCTCCGCGCCGACGAGGGAGCGCAGATGCCGGCGGTTGTACTCGCAGCCGGTGGTCACGAACGTGGCCCGCTCGAGCTTCTCGCGCAGGTTGGTGGGCGTTTCGAAGATCTCGTAGGCGTGGGCCGTGACGCTGAACGGGATCGCCAGGATCCGCGAGAGGCGCATCGCGTCGAGGGCCGCGCCCGCCGCGAAGTGCACATGCATGTGGGAGACCCCGGCGACGCGCAGGCGCCTCGCCCGCAGGCCGAGAGCGCGCAGGCGGCGCACGGGCTCCTCGGCGGCCCAGCGGCGCTGCGCCGCCCAGTCGCCGCGCACGGCGAGCGGATGGCGCACGGCGAGGCGGAGCAGCGCGCCGGGCTTGCGCGCCAGCGGGTCGTCCTCCAGGTAGGCCACGGGATGGCTGGACCCGGCTGCGCCCCGCTCGCGAGCGTTCGCCTCGATCACCACGCGATGGCCGAGCCGTGCCAGCTCGTCGATCTCGTTGACGACGAACGTCTCCGACGGAACCGGGAATCGATCCGTGAGCACCGCGAGCATGCTGGGGAAGTATTCCCGGCCTCGCTGCCATGGTCGCGAAGGTCGGCCAAACAGCGCCTCACCGCTCAAGCCTCCGTCCTCAAAACCCGATGAGTCACGCATGGAGTTAGACGTCGAGAGTTCCGACCTGGACGCCCTCACCGGTCTCAGCAACCGTCGCCGGTTCTTCGAGCTCGCGGCGGCGGCGTTCGAGCACGCGCGCGCGACCGGCGCCGAGTGCACCGCGGTACTGATCGACCTCGATCGTCTCGACTTCGTCAACGACACCTTCGGCCACCACACCGGTACCGAGCTGATCCGCGAGACCGGCGCCGCGCTGGGGGAGATCGCGTCGCCGGGTGACGTCCTCGGCCGGATCGGCGGCGACGAGTTCGCGCTCCTGCGGGTCGGCGCGGCCACGTCGAAGGAGGAGCTCTGGTGGCAGATCTCGACAGCCGCGAAGCACGGCAGCGGCGCCAACAAGCCGTTCGCCCTCGGCGTCAGCGTCGGGGTCGCGGTCGCGCGCGCCGACGAGGTCGCCTCGTTCGACAGCCTGATGGCGCTCGCCGACGACTCGATGTACGAGCACAAGCTCGCCGGCGGCGGCTCCGACGGCCCGCCGCACGCCCGCCGCCGACCGCGCGACTGACACAAGAAGGGGGTTGTGATGTCCGGCCGGGGGCCAACGGTGTTCGCGATGATCCTGGGGCTGGCCCTGCCCGCGACGGCCGCCGCCCACGACCCGGGCGCGTCGGTCCTGAACCAGAACGGCGAGGTCAGGGCCCGCGTCGAGAACGCCCTCGGCGGCAAGGTCACGCCGCTCGACGACGGCCTGCTCCAGGTGCGCAGCGCCGACGGCTACTCCTACACCACCCACGGACCCGACTTCAGGACCGACCTCGAACCGGTCGGCGATCACGGCGGGTCGATCGACGTGGGCGACCCCCAGCGCCCCCCGGCCTGCATCGCCAGCCCGTCGACCGACTACTACCAGGAAGTCCTCTACGGCTACCCGTCCTCCGCCACCAACCAGCTGGCGACCAAGCGGGCTGACATCCAGGGTGTGATCGGGCGCATCGACGCGGTCCTCAACGAGGAGTCGCTGGCCAGCGGCGGCCCGACCGCCGACTACAAGGTCCGCTGCGAGATAGACGGGTCGGTGAAGGTGAGCGCCTTCCCGGTCAGCGTCCCGGGCGGCGGCTCGGCGACCTTCACCCAGATCGTCAACGCGGCGAAGGCAGCCGGGTTCACCAACCAGCGAGCGGACTACTCGATCTTCTACGACGGGGCAGGCCCGAGCGGCGCCTGCGGCACGGGCTACATGTTCGACGACGAGACCCTGTCGGCGAACAACCTCAACAACAACCCCGGCGGCTCGGTCTCCGGCGGCTACGCGGCCAGCTACGCGGGCTGCTGGTTCGGGCGCACCCCGATGCATGAGAACGGCCACAACGAGGGCGCGGTGCAGTCAGGCGCTCCCGACTCGACCGGCGACGGCGGCCACTGCGACGAGGGCTCGGACGTGATGTGCTACCTCGACGGCGGCAGCCTGCGCCAGGACTACCCGCAGACCTGCTCGGTCGCCCCCTCGACGCTGCACTTCGACTGCGCCTGGGACAGCTACTTCGATTCCGACCCCGAGGCGACCGAGTACCTGGCCACCCACTGGAACATCGGCTCGAGCCTGAACCGCTTCATCCGCTTCGGCGGCCCGAGCCCGGACTTCACCGCCACCTGCGTGCTCTTGCATTGCGCGTTCACCGACCACAGCAGCGCCTTGGCGGGGATCGCCTCGCGAAGCTGGTCGTTCGGGGACGGGGCGATCTCGACGGTGACCAACCCGTCGCACGACTACGCCGGCCTCGCGGCCTACACGGTGACGCTGACGGTCGTCGACGGCGCCGGGCACTCGAGCTCGGCGACGCGGACGATGGTGCTCAACGACGCCTTCGCCAACGCCCAGCAGCTGACCGGCTCCGCGCAGACCGTCGCCGGCGGCAACGCCGGGGCGAGCAAGGAGACGGGCGAGCCCAGCCACGCCGGCAACGCCGGTGGCGCCTCGGTCTGGTACCGCTGGACGCCCGCGGCCGGCGGCTCGACGACGATCGACACCTGCGGCGGCGACTTCGACACGACGCTCGCCGTCTACACCGGCTCCGCGGTCGGTGCCCTGACGCAGGTCGCCGCCAACGACGACAACCCCGGCGTCTGCGGTGGCCCGACCTCGAAGAGCGCCGTCACGTTCAACGCCACCGCCGGGAGCGTCTACCGGATCGCCGTCGACGGCTGGGACGGCGCCACCGGCTCGCTCAGCCTGAGGCTGGCGCAGACGGTGGACACGACCGCGCCCACGGCGACGATCACGGGCGGGCCCAACGGCCCGACCTCCGACGCGAACCCGAGCTTCAGCTTCGCCGCCGGCGAGCCGTCCAGCTTCGAGTGCCGGCTCGACGCCGGCGCCTTCGCCGCCTGCGGCTCACCGCGAGCCTACGCGGGCCTCGTCGACGGCCCGCACGTCTTCTCGGTCCGAGCCACGGATGGCGCCGGCAACACCGGCGCCGCCACCGACCGCTCCTTCGCCGTCGACGCGACGGCTCCGGAGACGACGATCGACTCCGGCCCGGCGAAGATCAAGCAGCGACGCGACGCGAGCTTTGCCTTCTCGGCCTCCGAGCCGGGCTCCACGTTCCAGTGCCGGCTGGACCTCCGGGTCTTCGCACCCTGCGTCTCGCCGTATCGGGCCCAACGCCCGCGCTCCGGCCGCCATACGTTCGAGGTGGCTGCCGTCGACGCGCTCGGCCATGTCGACCTGACGCCGGCCACGAAGGGGTTCAAGGTCAAGAAGCAGCGCAAGCACCGTTAGCCTGCAGCCATGCCGTCGCCGCGCCAGCGGATCGAGGCCGGGGTGGTCCGGGCGCTGATCGCGCTGCCGAGGCCGGCCGCGCGGCTGCTCGCCGGCCGGCCGATCCGGATCGACGGCCAGGAGCTCGACCCGCACGTGCAGATCGCCCTGCGGCTGGAGAGGATGGCCGGCGGCTTCGAGCCGGCCCCGGTGGAGGAGGTTCGCGCCCGCCGCCGCCGCGACGCCGACACGTTTCGCGGCCCGGTGATCGAGGTCGCGCGGGTCTCGGAGCTGGAGATCCCGGGCCCCGCGGGGGCGATCCCGGCTCGCCTCTACATCCCGGCGGGCGTTGTGGACGGCGCTCCCCTGATCGTCTACTACCACGGCGGGGGCCACGTGATCTGCGATCTCGACACGCATGATCAGCCGTGTCGCTTCCTCGCCGCCGAGGTCGGGGCGCTGGTCCTGTCGGTCGACTACCGGCTCGGGCCCGAGCACCCGTTCCCGGCCGCCGTCGACGACTCGGTGGCCGCCTTCGAGTGGGCGGCCGGCGAGGCCGCGGGCCTCGGCGCCGACCCCGGGCGGATCGCGCTCGCCGGCGACAGCGCCGGCGGCAACCTGGCCGCGGTCGTCGCCCAGTTGGCCACCGCGTCGGAGGGTGCGAAGCCCGCCTTCCAGGCGCTGATCTACCCGGTCACCGACTACTCGTCGAAGCGGCCGTCCTACGAGACCTTCGCCGAGGGGTTCTTCCTCACCAGGGCGGAGATGGACTGGTTTCGCGACAACTACTTCGCCGACCCGGCCGACCGCGAGGACCCAAGAGCCTCGCCGATTCTCGCCGCCGACCTCGCCGGGGTCGCGCCCGCGCACGTGGTCACCGCCGGCTTCGACCCGCTGCGCGACGAGGGTGAGGCCTACGCCGAAGCGCTTCGCGCGGCCGGGGTCGAGGTGACGGCAAAGCGCGAGCCCGACCTCGTCCACGGCTTCATCAACGCGGTCGGCCTCGGCGGCCGCTCGCGCGAGGCGCTGGGCGCGATCGCGGCCGCGCTTCGCGTCGGCCTGGCGGCTCCCGCGCCCGCGCGCGTGGACTATTAGCCGCGTTCCTAAACGGATAGCTCGGGCAGCAATCCCTGCTCAGGAAGACTAGTCTTCCGTTTCACTTGTCGTGGGTATCCGGCGGTTAGCTGGGGGACCGGGCCACGACTGAAGGGCAGGAAGCCCGTAACGCGTACGGAGGTATCGGAGTGAAGGGTGCAAAGAACCGCCTTGGCGGCAGCATGCGCACGATCGCGATCGCGATCGGGTGTGTGCTCGCAGTCGGCGCGACCGGCGCGGTTGCCGGTCAGCTGATCACAGGTAAGGACATTCAGAACGGCTCGATCACTGGAAAGGATCTGAGCAAGAAGCTTCGCAGCAAGATTGCCCGGACCGGCACGGCCGGAGCGCCCGGCACGGCCGGGGCGCCCGGACAGAACGGGACCGATGGCACCGACGGGACCAATGGGACGAACGGCACCGCCGGCGCCCCCGGCGCCCCCGGTACCCCTGGTACGAACGGCACCAACGGTACGAACGGCACCAACGGTGGCAACGGCAGCGAGATCGGACCGATCGGGTTCGAGCACGGCGGCTACGTAACCGGCAACATCAACGGCCAGAACGGCTGGATGATGACCGGGCCCTTCGACGTCGCGGTCGCGACGACCGCTTCGTTCGCGGATGCCGCGGGCTACGGAATGGGAGCTCAGGCACTTCGGATGTCGAATGGCACCGCGAGTGGCTCGTTCGGCGATCAGACGTTCTCGCCCGGGCTCACGGACCCCGCAGGCGAGCCGGATTCCCGGATCCTCGGCAGCAGTGGCGATCTCCAGCCGCATTTCGATGCGAGCTTCAAGATCGGCACAACGCAGGCGACCCCGGTGCAGACGGGCCTGCTCATGAGTGTCAGTCCCGACCCAGGCGATGGTTCTCGGATGAGCTACCTGCGCTTTGAGGACCAAGGCGATGGCGTGCATGTGTTCTTCGACGACGTGACGGGTTCCGCTGACCCGGTGACGTTCAACGAGACGGACATCGCCACGCTGAGTCGGACGCAGGCGCATACGGTGAGATTCTCGATCAACTTCGTTCCCGGACCGGGCAACGACGTCGTTCAGATCTTCATCGACGGCGTCCTCAAGGCCACCGGTACGACGTGGGAGAACTACTACCGGTTCGACCCGGAGCAGGCTCCTGGCAACCGCGTTCCGAGCGTCGACCAGTTGCTGTTCCGCGAAGGCGGATCGAGCGTTCCTGCCAACAACGGCAAGGGATTCCTGGTCGACGGCGTTCAGCTCGCGTCCGCGGCTCAGTAGCCGGCGCGACCGAACCCAGCGACGAAACGGGGCGGCCACGGTGGCCGCCCCGTTTCTTTGCGTAAAGCGTGGCTAGCGCCGCGCGCGGGCGCTGATCTTGTAGCTGGCGCCGATCCGGCCGCCGCGGGTGAGCACGCCCGCGTACCACACCCCGGGATCGGGATCGGAGATCCGGCAGCTCGCGTGGCGGCCGGGGCCGGCGTCACGGCAGTGGAAGACCTCGCGCGTGGGCTCCCTCGAGTGGCGCACGAACAGCGCCAGCTCAGCGCCGGGGGCGGCGAACAGCCGCACCCGCAGGGACCGCGTCTGACCGCGGACGCGAACCTTGAACCGGCGCCAGTCCCCGCGCTCGCCGGACGCCGCGCGCTGCTTGCCGAGCGTCTCGATCGCGGCCGGCTTGCCGGGCAGCAGCTGCGAACCCGACCCGGAGAGGGAGAGGAAGCGGTTCAGCGGCGAGCCGAGGTTCCAGTGCGTGGACAGGTACTCGCCGGGCTCGGGAGCGGTGTCGAAGTAGTCGTCGAAGCCACAGTCGAACTGGACGAAGTCGGGGCAATGCAGAAGGGTGCCGGCCTGGTTGCGGTCGCCGCCGTCGGGCGAGTAGCAGAGGACGTCGTAGTCCTCGTTGCAGTGCCCGCCGGTGCCCGTCGAGTTCGGAGCCCCGTACTGGACGGCGCCCATCAGGTGCGCGCTCTCGTGCATCGCGGTCTCGCCATCCCAGCAGGGTCCGTAGACGATGCCGTAGCCGCCGCCGACGTTGCTGCGGTTGTCGACCGAGAGGGTCTGATCGGTCTCATAGGAGGCGATCCCGCAGCTGCCGCCGAGCTCGCCGTCGACGAAGACGAGGTAGTCAGCGCGATCGGAGTTGAAGCCAGCGGCGCGGGCGGCGGAGACGACCTCGGAGAAGCTCGCCCCGGGAATCGTCAGCGTGTCGACCCGCACCTGCCCGGAGGGGTCGCAGAGCACCTTGTAGTCGGCGTTCGGCCCGCCGCTCGCCAGCGAGGCGGCGTTGAGGACCGCGTCCATGCGCCCGATCACCGAGCGGATCTCGGCGGTCGCTTCGCCGGTGCGATCGGGGGTGCCGCTGACGTTGGCGTAGATCACCTGCTGGTAGAAGTCGGTTGCGCAGAGCGGCGGGCGCTCGACCGATCCGGGCCCGAAGCCGATCCCGTCCGGCCCGGCGGCGCTCGGGCCGTCGCGCTCGACCGAGGCGCGGGCGTCGGGGCCGTGGGTGAGCAGCGGATCGCCGACCGAGGGGTCGACGCGGTAGAGGCCGGTGGCCGTCATCTCGGCGCCGGCGCCGATCACACGCCTGGTGCTGTCGGGCGCCTCCTGGGCGCTCGCCGTCCCGACCATGGCGAATACGGACGCAAGCGCGAGCGCCAGCAGGGCGGCGGGCCGTGCCAGCGGTACAGACAGGGATGTAGGTCCGGTGCCCACGCCCGTCTGATCGGCGTCAATACGCCGCTCAGCGACGAATCTCGACCAAGCTCGGACACCCGTCCAGCCAACCTCAGAGCGCGATTAAAGGTTTGGGCGCGGGCTGCCGATGAAGGACACAGAGGTGCGCTCTGGGGCTCAGCGGCCCGTCACGACGGCGCGGACCAGCCGCGTGCACGCTTCACCTCCGCCTCGCTCGGTTTCTCGCCCTTTTGAGTGAAGTGGGTAAAATACCCACTATGAGTTTTGTGGTCAGCAGGGCGAATGGCTGGGAGATTCGTGAGTCGGTCAGCACGGAGCGTGGGCCGCGCAGTCGCACCCTGGCGACCTTCAAGCGCCTCGACCGGGCGACGCTCGAGCACGCCGCCGGGCGCGCTTCGAAGCCGATCGACCGCGAGCGGCTGATCAGCGCCGCTTTGCGCGCGGGCGCCCCGGTCGAGGTGAGCCCCGCCGACGCACACGCCGGAGCCCTGATTCGGGCGCTCGATCGCGGCGACGTGCCGCGCCCGGCGCTTCGTCGCCTGCTCGTCGGCTACCTGACCGACGAGCGTGCGTCGAGCGATGCGGCGACGGGAGCCGCCGCTTGGCTTGGCGCGTCGGCAGCCGACCGCGGCGCTGCCCTGGTTGACCTGCTTCGGCTCGGCGATGCGATCCCGGCCGGGCGCCGATCGAGCCGGTCCTCGTTTCCCGGGTTCGGTCGAGCCCCGTGATGACCGAACCCTCGCTGCCGGAGAAGGTGAGCGCCATCGACGCCGCTCTCGAGCGGGGTCGGATTTCGCATGCCTTCGGCGGCGCGCTCGCGCTCGCCTACTACGCGGAGCCGCGGACGACGATCGACGTCGACGTCAACGTCTTCGGCGCGCCGGATTGCCATCCTCAGGTGGCAGCGGCGCTGACTCCGCTGGGAGTCGAGACGGGCACCGATCCGGCCGCGCTGGCCCGCGACGGTCAGTGCCGGATCTGGTGGGGCCGGACGCCACTCGACCTGTTCTATGCCTACGACGAGATCCATGACGCGATGGCGGAACAGGCGCGCCGGGTTCCGTTTGGCGACGGCGAGATCCCGATCCTCTCGCCCGAGCACCTGATCGTCTGCAAAGCGGTGTTCGACCGCGCCAAGGATTGGATCGACATCGAGCAGATGCTGACCGGGGTGGATCACCTCGACGTCCCGCAGGTCGAACGTGACCTGGCCCGCCTCGCGGGAGCAGACGACCCACGAACGGTCCGCTTCGTCGAACTCGCCGACGAGCTGCGGGGACCCGCGGACGGATGAGCGGGTCGAGGTCGACTGGAACCGGAGACGATCCAGGTTGCGTCACTGGCGAGTGGCGAGCTGCCGATCGAACGGATCCCCGGTCTCGATGACCAGCGACAGGACGCTAGGCTGAGCGGCGCGCCCGGGTAGCTCAGCTGGTAGAGCACCTCCATGGTAAGGAGGGGGTCAGGGGTTCGAGTCCCCTCCCGGGCTTACGGCGAGCTCGCGACCGTCAGTGGCAAGTGGGTCGGCTCGAGCCTGCCGTCGCGAAGCGCCAGGACCCGGTCCATCGTCCCGGCGACCTCGGGATCGTGGGTCACGATCAGGAGGGTCGGGACCTGTGGCAATGACTCGAGGTTCCCCATCAGCTCGTCGACCGTGGACCGGTCCAGATAGGTCGAGGGCTCGTCGAGGACGAGGAGCGCAGGTTCGCGAAACAGCGCTCGCGCGATCGCCAGCCGCTGGCGCTGGCCCCCGGAAAGCCTGACGCCCTCGTCGCCGACCGCGGTCCGGACACCGTCGGGCAGGTCCGCGACGAAACCTGCGGCGCCGGCGGACCTCAGCGCCGCGTGCACCTCGGCCTCCGTCGCCTCTCGGCCGTAGGCGATGTTCTCGAACACGCTGCCCGAAAACAGGATCGGGTCCTGCAGCGCGATGCCGATCGAGTGGCGGAGCCGGTCCAGGTCAACCTCGTCGTAGGGAACGTCGTCCGCCAGGAGAAGCCCGTGGGAGGGCCGGTACAGGCCGGCGATCAGGTTGACGATCGTGCTCTTGCCGGCCCCGCTGGGGCCGATGATCGCGACTCGGTCACCCGGTTGGAGCCGCAGGTCGAGATCCGTTACGACCGTCCGGCCTGCCTCGTACCCGAAGCTGACCGCTTCGAGGGCGATCCCGCCGCGGAAATCGAGGCGCCGCCGACCACGGTAGGGGTGTGCGGGGTCGTCCTCGAGCAGCTGTTCGAGGCGCGCGAGTGAGATGGCTCCCACGGCGAGACCGTCGATGGCGGGTGCGAGCTCGGCGAGCTGCCGCAGGATGAGGCCGACCAATGCGTAGAACGCGATCAGGTCCCCGAGGCGCAGCGCGCCCCGAGAGACGGTGATGCCACCGACCACGAGGACGACGACCGCGGCCATGGCGGCGATCGCGCCCTGGGCAACGTGGTGGGTGGCCCGCGCGATGCCGAGCTCGTATCCGTCCTTGGCGAGCGTTTCGACCTCGCGGCGGCGCCTGTGCAAGTCCCAGGTCTCGGCACCCTCGGTCTTCATTAGGGTCACGTTGCGAAGGCCCCAGCCGACGCCGCGGCTGAAGCGGTTGAAGGACTCCCGCCAGCGGACGGCCAGCAGCCGGGCGCGCCGGCCGAAGACCTGGGCGACGACAACCATCACCGGGACGCTGGCCGCGAGCGCGACGAAGGCGAGGGGCGCGATCACGAGCGCTGCGATCGCAAGCGCGACGACGACGATCAGCGCCGGGAGGGCGGGGTTCGCCAGCTGCCCTGTCATGACTTCGACGCGGTCCGTGTCGTTGACGATCTTGGCGTGGAGCCCGGCCCGGTCCTGCGCGTCGTGCCACGACCTCGGCCTCGCGTATACGTGCTCGAGGACCCTCATTCGCAGGACGGCCACGGCGTCGCGTGTCTGGCGCGCGACGACCCGGCGCGCGAACAGGGACATGCCCGACCCGGCGAGGTACAGGGCGAGGATCGCCGCGGCCGAGAGGACGATCGCCCGCTCGTCTGCGTCGGGGATGTAATCGTCGAACACCCTCGCGACCAGTAGACCGATCGGCAGGAAGAGGAGGGATTGGATCGCCGCGCACAGGACGCCGAAGCCGAGCAGGAAGCGGCCCCTGGGAAAGAGGCGCCAGACCCGCGGGAGGTCGCCGAGGCTCAGGGAAGTCGGGCTGTGGACCCGCCGGCTCACGTCGATGCGGCGCCGAATGCCTGTCCGGCGTCCAGGCGGCCGGGCGCCAAACCCGCGACGTACAGGCGCACCGCGTCGGCGAAATCCTCGAGCGCCTCGAGGCTCGTGCGCTCGAGCCGGTCCCAGATCGGCTGGGCCGCCCCAGTCATCGCCTCGAGATCCGCGGCACGGGCCGCCCGGTCGACGACGGCGGCGCTGAGATCCGGCTCCGAGAGGAAGGGGATGTCCCAGTCCTCCAGGCCGATCGTGCTCACCATCCCGGCCGACCGCTCGTCGTAGCTGATGTTGATCGCCGGAGTTCCGAAGGCGAGGGCGGGGATGAACGCGTGAAGGCGAAAGGCGACGACCAGGCGCGCCCGGCGCAGAAGGGCGAGGTAGTGGTCGAGGTCGTCGGGAAGGACGTAGGGGACGTCCTCGAACGACGAGGCAAAGGCCATGTCGCGCTTGTCATGACACAGCAGCTGGACCGGCCCATAGCCCTCGTCCTCGAGCGTCTCGATCAGCCGAGAGACCTCCGCGTGGACGCGCGCCTGGTCGCGCAAGGGGATGCTCATCAGCCGCGGATGGCGAATCGAGATCAGCGTGGCCGGCTCGACCGTCCACCCCCGCCCGGCCGCGGGCTCGAGCTCAGCGCTGAACAGCGACGGGCAGCCTCCCACCTGCGCGTCGTCGATCCCGAGCGAGCGCAGGTGGCGGAGGGTGGCGTCGTCACGGGCGACGGAGCGCACGGACGTGCGGTTCAGCTCCACCACCGTGGAGTCGGGCATCGAGTCGGTTCGGTCGACCAGCCGCCGGCGGTCGTCGTAGATCCGGCCGTGGGAGAGGCTGAACAGCATCAACGGGGGCCGCAGCGCCCTGATCGCCTCGTGGTCGACGTCGATCTGGCCGTTCTCATAGAGGTTCCCGCCCCCGACGATCACCCCGTGCCCGTACAGGTTCATCTCGTGGACGGTCCGCGCCGTCAGGCCTGAGAGCGACCCCTCCTCCTCGCTGGCGACGGCCGGAATCGGGATCACGTTCAGGGGCTCTGGGATGCAGCGGCGCAGCAGCCGGCGGAGGGTGAGCTCGATCAGTTGGTTGCCGACGTTGAATCGACGCGGTCTGACCAGGAAGAGGTTCACGCCGCCTCCACCCCGGCTTCGCGATCGGCGCGCGCGGCGCACGGCCACACCTCCGCCTTGCTCGAGATCGTGTAGTACAGCCAGCGCCGTCGTCCGCTGAGCGCCGTGATCCGGCAGGGCCCGTGGAAGCCCGAGTTGGAGTTCAGGAAGATGACCCCTGTGTTGTGGCGGGGCGGGTACTTCACGACCAGCTCGGGCTCGTGGCACCATCGGTCGTTGCGAAACGCGCGGTCGCGGTACAGGCCGAGCTCGCCACCGCGCAGGCCCTCGGCCTCGGCATCCGAGAAGAAGAGGATGCCGCCGACGATCCGCCTCGCCCAGTCGAGGTGGACGAACTCGCGATACGCCCCCTCGCGCTTGGACTGGAAGTCGAGGCGGGTGTAGAGCTCGTTTGGATCGGCGCCTTCGGCCAGCATCTCCCGCTGTTTGTCGGAGCGCGTTTCCGTGAAGGCAGTGAGCCGGGCTCGCCCCGGTTCCACGAGGCATTCTTCCCGCGGCAAATCGTCCGCGAACGCGTCGAGCACTTCGTGAACGAAGGGGGCTCCGCGGAGCCGATCGTGCAGCGCTCGCCAGCCCGGATCGGTCAGCACGCGCTCATAGGCGGGGTCGCTCGAGGTGATCCCCCACTCGGCATCCGGGTCGATGAGCTCGTCGGGAAAGCGCAGGCGCTCGTAGCCGCGCTCGGGGAGGAGCTCCGAGATGTAGAGATGCGGACTTGGATCCGCGCGGTACTCGTATCTCATCGCTGCGGACTCCTGACCATGACGAGCCGCGATCCGGTCATGTGCCAAAGCGGACGCAGCGCGGCGAAAAGCACGGGGAGGCGCATGCAGAGCCGGACGCCCCACTCGGCGATGCCGGAGAACACGACCCAGTCCCGAGGGCGGAGTTGTCGGCCATGATCTGCGCGGGCCCGCCGAAGGCCCGCAAGCGCTCCTTGCCATCGCCGCCGCCGGAGCTCAATGCCGGCAAGTCGCAATCTGACCGCGATCAGGCGGTCGCGCCGCAATCTCTCAGAAATTGGATCGTCGAAACGGAAGCGCTCGAGGACGGCGATCTCCCGCTCCAAGGACCGCCACCGGCCGGAGATCTGTCCGTTGTGCCTTCGGTAGTAGACCAGCGGTTCGGCGACATGCTCGAACGTCCAACCGGATGCCGCGGCTCCGAGCCAGAGCGTGGTCGCACCGAGGCCGGTCTCCGCGAGTGGGTAGGTGAGCTCGGATTCGTCCCAGACCTCGCGCCGAATGACCGACGCCGAAGGCGCGGGCGGCATGCGCACCGCGATCGGGAGGAAGTTCGCATGCTTTCCCGCCGGGATCAATTGCCGCGGCCTCATCTTGCGACCGCCGACGACCTGGACGACGCCGGTGAATACGACCCCGACCGCCTCGTCGGCACGGAGGCGCGAAACCGCCGTGCTGAGGAAGTCCGGGTGCCAGAGGTCGTCGTCGTCGAGAATCGCGAGGAAGCTTCCGCGCGAAGCACGAAACCCGCTTCGCAGGGTGATCGCCGGTCCGCCCTGATCGGGTGCCCGCTCGTACCTGACGCGGTGGTCGCGAAAGCTCCGGACGACGGGTTCGGCGCTTCCCGTGTCGTCAGAGACGATCAGCTCGAAGTCGTCGAACGACTGCGCAAGCGCACTGTCGATGGCTTCCCGGAGGGGGACCGGGCGGTCATGCGTGCGCACGCAAATGGACACGAGCGGCTGAGAGTGGCGCTCGCTCACCCTCTATCCGATCGGCGGGGTGGCCCCCCGCGCGACCGAGCTCTTCCTGATCCCGATCGTCCCTTGACAGCGGCCACAGCCTAAAGGAGATCCGAGCCGCGTCGATCGTTCAGCTTGCCGATGACACCAACTGGGGGTTATATTCGCGGTGTGGGGAGTTTCAACAGCCGGTCGCGCAGCGCGGCGCTCGCATTCGGAGCGGCCGTACTGGCGGCTGTCCTGCTCCCGTGTGTCGTCCTGGCCGCGATCGGCGACCTCGACACCAGCTTCGGCACGGCCGGGCGGACGACCACCGACGTGGGCGGGACGGACGTCGGCAACGCCGTCGCCTTTCAAAGCGACGGACGCATCATCGTCGCGGGCTCCACGGATACCGGGGCGTTCGTAGCGCGTTACAGCGCCAACGGGGCTCTCGACGTCGCGGGCCCTGACCCTCTCATCGATCCGGGCTTCGGCCCCGGCGGTACGGGCTTCGTCAACTTCAATTGGGGCGGAGCTGGCGATAAGGCACTTGCCGTGGCGGTTCAGAGCGACGACGGGATCGTCGTCGCCGGCCAGTCGACCGGCAACTTTGCCGTCGCCAGATTGAACGCAAACGGCACGCTCGATCCCTCCTTCGATGGAGACGGCAAGTTGACGACGGACCTCGGCGCCACCGATTCCGCTAACGCGGTCGCGGTCCAGAGCGACAACAACATCGTCGCTGCCGGCACCAACGGCACGGATTTCGCGCTCACGCGCTACAGCGCACTAGATGGCGCGCTCGATACGAGCTTCAGCGGCGACGGCAAGCAGATCACGGATCTCGGTGGGACCGACATCGCAAACGCGGTCGCGATCCAGCCGGGGGACGGCAACATCGTCGCGGTCGGCACCAACGGCGCGGACTTCGCACTCGCCCGCTACAGCACAGCTAATGGCGCTCTCGATACCAGCTTCAGCGGCGACGGCATGCAGATCACGGATCTCGGTGGGACCGACATCGCCAACGCGGTCGCGATCCAGCCGGCGGACGGCAACATCGTGGCGGCCGGCACCAACGGCGCCGACTTCGCGCTCGCGCGCTACAGCACGGCTAATGGCGCTCTCGATACGAGCTTCGATGCTGACGGCAAGCAGACGGCCCAGTTCGGCGGCACCGAATCCGCCTTCGGCGTCGCGATTCAGAGCGATGGTCTGATCAACGCCGCCGGCTCGACGACGACGGGAACGAACCCCAACGATGCGGCCGTCGCTCAATTCACGTCGACAGGATTCCTGAACGGGTCGTTCAGCAGTGACGGCAAGACGACCGTCGATTTCCCGCCGACCTCCAACGAGGCGCGAGCGATCGCGATGCAGCCGGGCAAGAGGCTGGTGATCGTCGGGTTCAGCGGCGGGGACGTCGCCCTCGCTCGGCTCTTCGGCGCCGACGACGGGACCGACACCGACGAAGACGGCATCAACGACACCTTCGACAACTGCCCCACCATCTCCAACTTCGATCAGGCGAATTACGACGGCGACGCCCAGGGCGACGTCTGCGACGCCGACGACGACAACGACAACGTCGCCGATGACTCCGACAGCTGCCCGACGGGCGACACCGGTTGGGTGTCCAATGGCGCCACCGACAACGATCACGACGGCTGTCGTGACGCCGGCGCCGAGGATGGCGACGACGACAACGACGCGGTCGGGGATGGCTCGGACAACTGCCAGCTGGTCGCCAACACAAACCAGGCCAACAACGACGGCGACGCCCAGGGCGACGCCTGCGACCCCGACGACGACAACGACACCGTCGCCGACGGATCCGACAACTGCTCCCTGGTTGCGAACACCGACCAGGCCAACAACGACGGCGACGCCCAGGGCGACGCCTGCGATCCCGACGACGACAACGACAACGTTGCGGACGGGTCCGACAACTGCCAGCTGGTCGCCAACGCCGATCAGGCCAACAACGATGGCGACGCCCAGGGCGACGCCTGCGACGCCGATGACGACAATGACGGCGTTCCGGATGCCGGTGACGCTTGCCCCTTGGTCGCCGGAGCCGCCTCGAACGGCTGCGCCGTGCCACCCGGACCGACCACGTCGGACCGCGGTCTGACGCTCTCGCATTCGTCCAAGCCCAGCAAGTTCAAGGGGACGCTGACGGCCGACGTCGGGGCTTGTGCCCACGACCAGCAGGTGCGGATCTTCCACAAGGTCAAGGGGCCCGACAAGAAGCTCGGGACGGCGACGAGCGACGGAAGCGGCAAGTACTCACTGAAGAAGAACGCCCCCGACGGCAAGTACTACGCCAGCGCCCCGGAGGGCTCGGAGGGTGCCGTCACCTGCCTGGCGGCGAAGTCCGGTTCCGTGAACGTGCACTGATCGTCAGGCGTACTCCGGCGTTTCCTCGCTCAGCCGCCCGCTCATCCACTCGAACTCCGCAGCCAACCCGTCGCTGACGCTGGTCATCGGCTCGAAGCCCAGGTCCCGTCTGGCAGCGGTCGTATCGGCGCCCGTGTCGCGCACATCGCCGAGCTGCCGGTCCTCGTAGCGGATCTCGGCGCTCCGACCGGCACAGCCCTGCAGCACGTCGAGCGCCTCGCGAACGCTGATCCGGGAACCACCGCCGATGTTGTAGACGCCCCCGATCGCCCCGTCGGCCCCGGCGGCCGCCCGCGTCGCCCTGACCACGTCGGCGACATAGGTGAAGTCGCGGGTCTGATGTCCGTCGCCGAACACCTCGATCGGTTCACCGGTGAGGATCGCCCGGGAGAAGCGGTTGAACGCCATGTCAGGCCGCTGGCGCGGCCCGTAGACCGAGAAGTACCTGAGCGAGACGGCGCGAACGCCGTAGTTGCCGTGGTAGAGCGAGCACAGATGCTCCGCCGCGAGTTTGGTGACCCCGTACGGGGAATGAGGCTTGGGAAGCGCCTGCTCGGAGGTTGGCAGCGATTCGGCTTCGCCGTAGACCGACGAAGACGAGGCGTAGACGACGCGACATTCCGGTGAGTCGGAGACCGCATCGAGCAGGTGCTGGGTGGCCAGCACGTTGTTGCGGACGTAAGTCTCGAAGCGCCGGCCCCAGGAGGCCCTCACTCCGGGCTCGGCTGCGAGATGGAAGACCACCTCGCAGTCGGCCACAAGGCCCTGCAGATCGCCGCGCGCGAGATCGATCGGAACGAACTCGAACGAGTCCCAGGAGCGTGCCTGCTCGAGGTTGTCGAGCTTGTCCCGGCGCCCGTAGTTGTCGTTGAAGCAGTCGACGCCGAGCACACGGTGACCGTCGTCGAGCAGCGATTCGGTCAGGTGCGAGCCGATGAATCCAGCGCAGCCGGTGACGAGCGCTTGCATCGGCGCAGCGTAGCGACGTCCGGCGCGACCGTGCGATTGCCGAGTCTTGAAGCTAGTCTGGGCGGGAATGAGCAGGGGTGAGAAGGTTCTGGTCACCGGCGGTGGCGGGTTCATCGGCGCGAATCTCGTGGAGCGTCTGGTGAAGGACGGCTACGAGGTCCGCGTGCTGGACAACTTCGCCACGGGACACCGACAGAACCTCGCCGATCTCCGCGACGAGATCGACCTCGTCGAGGGGGACATCCAAAGCTACGAGCGGGTTCACAACGCGGTCCGCGGTTGCGAGGTCGTCTTTCACCAAGCGGCCTTGCCGTCGGTTCCGCGCTCGGTGCAGGACCCTCTGACCAGCAACGCGGCGAATGTGACCGGCACGCTCAACGTCCTGCTCGCCTCCCGGGACGAGGGGATCCGCCGCGTGGTGTTCGCGTCCTCTTCCTCCACGTATGGGGCCAATCCCGAGCTGCCCAAGCGAGAGGAGATGGCCGCGGTGCCGATCAGCCCGTACGCCGTCGCGAAACTGGCGGCGGAGGGGTACTGCCGCGCCTTTCACCACATCTATGGGTTAGAGACAGTGGCGCTTCGCTATTTCAACGTCTTTGGGCCGCGCCAGGACCCACTCTCACAGTACGCCGCAGTGATTCCGAACTTCATTCTCGCCTTCTTAAACGACACGGCACCCGTCGTTCACGGCGATGGCGAGCAGTCCCGCGACTTCAGTTTCATCGACAACGCGGTCGACGCGAATCTGTGTGCCGCTTCGGCGGAGGGGGTGGCGGGCGAGAGGTTTAACATCGCCTGTGGGGAGCGCATTTCCCTGAACGATGTCCTCGTCCAGCTGCGGAAGCTGACCGGAAAGTCGATCGAGGCGATTCACGAGGACCCGCGCCCCGGCGATGTCCGGCACTCGCTGGCTGACATCTCGCAGGCACGGGAGCGCCTCGGCTACGAGCCCCGGGTCGGCTTCCCGGACGGCCTGCGGCTGACGTTCGACTGGTACGCAAGTCGGGTAGGGAGCGGTTGATCCGCAGTGCATCGACGTTCTCCGGACATCTCAGGCCCGCGCGTGACCCGCGAATGCCTTGTAGGCTGCCTCGAAGGGGAGCGAGCGGAAGCGGCTAGATAGAGCCACATCGCATAATGGGAGATCAACGTATGCACCACTTGGTAACGGGCGGGGCCGGCTTCATCGGCTCCCACCTGACGGACGCGCTCGTTGCCCGTGGCGACACCGTGACCGTGCTCGACGATCTGAGCACCGGACGGATCAACAATCTCCAGCTCGCACTCTCGACCGGAAACGTCGAGTTCGTCGAGGGTTCGACCAGCGATGCGGCGCTCGTCAACGACCTGATCGCCCGGGCCGACTCCTGCTTTCACCTCGCCTCGGCGGTTGGCGTTCAGCTGATCGTCGACGAGGCGTACGACTCCCTGATCAAGAACGTCCGCGGGTGCGATGTCGTCATGCACGCAGCCGCCAACCACGATGTCCCGCTCGTCTTCTCGTCGACGTCAGAGATCTACGGTAAGAACAGCGAGGGCGCGCTGGCGGAGGATTCGGACCGGCTGCTCGGCCCACCCCAGCGCTCGCGCTGGTCCTACGCGACCGCGAAGGCTTTCGGGGAGTCACTTGCCTTCGGTCTTTGCAACGACCGCGGTGCGCCGATCAAGGTGGTGCGACTCTTCAACACGACCGGGCCGCGGCAGACGGGCGCCTACGGGATGGTTCTGCCGACCTTCGTCCGCCAAGCCCTTGACGGCAGCAACCTCACGGTGCACGGAAACGGGGTCCAGACCCGCTGCTTCGCGCACGTCAGCGACACGGTCCGCGCCATCCTTCTGCTCGCCGACACCGATGAGGCCGTCGGCGAGGTCTTCAACGTCGGCGCCGGGATCGAGATGCCGATCATCGAGTTGGCACGGCGAGTGATCGAGCAGACCGGCAGCGATGCGAAGATCGAGCTCGTCCCGTTCGACGAGGCCTACGGGGACGGCTTCGAGGAGCTGGGGCGCCGCAAGCCCGACACCACCGCGCTCACGGAGCTCACCGGCTGGCAGCCCGCGCTCAACGTCACCCACGCGATCGAGGATGTGATCGCCTACGAGCAGGCGGCGACCGAGTTCGCCGCGGCCGACGTAGCGCTCAACGGCAGCGCGACCGGCAATGCCGAGTCCAACCTGGCGATCGCCAGCCGCTTCCGAACGACGGAGCACACGAGTTGAGCGACCCCGTCACCGTGGGGGGCGCGTTCCTGAGCGCGCTCGTGATCAGCGCTGCCGCCACCCCGGTCGCGATCGGCGCGGCGCGGCGAACCGGGTTCTATGACCATCCCGCGGGCTACAAGAAGCACGGTGCCTCGACCCCGTACCTCGGCGGTATCGCGGTGGTCGCCGGATTTCTCCTCGCGGCGGCAATCTTCGGCGACGGCTTCGACAGATTTGCGGCGCTCAGTCTCAGCGCGATCGGCCTCCTGGTAGTCGGCACCGTGGACGATCGCATCGGCCTCGGAGTCACGATCCGCGTGCTCGCACAGCTTGCCGCGGCTGTCGTCCTCTGGGAGGCCGGGTTTGCGTGGAACGTCCTGGACAGCCAGGTCGCCGATTTCGCGCTAACGGTCGTCTGGGTGGTCGGTCTCACCAACGCCTTCAACCTGTTCGACAACAGCGACGGCGCCGCCGGCGCGATCGCCGCCGCCTCGTCGCTCGGCGTCGCCGGGCTCGCCCTCGTCCAAAACGACGTAGCGCTCGCGGCGCTGGCGATTGCGATCGCCGGCTCATGCGCCGGGTTCCTGCCCTACAACCTCGCCCGCCCGTCGCGGATCTTCCTCGGCGACGGCGGCAGCATGCCCCTGGGCGTGCTCGTCGCCGCGACGATCATGGCCCTCCCCGAGGGCGACCTCGGTTGGGCCGCCCTGCCCGCCTATGCGCTGCTCGCCGCCTTGCCGATTCTCGACACCACGCTCGTCGTCTTTTCTCGCTGGCGGCACGGAACGGGGATCCTCGACGGCGCCCGCGACCACCTCACCCATCGCCTCCTGCAACTGCTCGGCTCGCAGCGGCGGGTCGCCGCGGCCCTGGCCGGGCTGCAGCTCGCCTTCGGCGTCGTGGCGATCGGTCTTTCTCAGACCACCGACGCCGCGGTTGCGGTTGCGGTCCTGGCGACGATCGTCGCCGGTGCCTATGCGATCCGGGTGCTCGAAGGCCCCCGTTGGATGCCCCAGGCGCGCTCGCGCGAACGGGCCCGATCCCGTCGCCTGCTGGTGGGCGAGGAGGGCTCCGTCTGAGCAGGGTCCGGGTGCTGCGCGTGATCGCACGCCTGAACTTGGGAGGTCCAGCGCACCAGGCCAGTCTGCTGAGCGGCCGGCGGTTAGATCCGGATCGTTACGAAACGCTGCTGGTCCACGGACAGCTGGCGGCCGGCGAGGAGTCGATGGCCGACCTCGCCGACGCCGAGGGGGCGAGGACCGAGTTCCTGCCCACCCTCGTACAGCCTGTCGACCCTCGGCGGGACCTGGTCACGATCCGGCGGCTCTCCGCCCTGATCGCGGAGTTTCGCCCCCACCTGATCCACACCCACACGGCCAAGGCCGGCTTCGTCGGGCGCAGCGCCGCCGAGCTGCGTCGCGATCGGCCGGTGATCGTGCACACCTTCCACGGTCACGTGCTCGAGGGCTACTTCGGCGCCGCCAAGACTCAGCTCTTCCGATCGCTGGAGCGACTTCTGGCCCGCCGCACAGATGCGCTGATCGGGGTCAGCGATCAGACCGTCGCCGACCTCGTGCGCCTGCGGGTGGCCCCGCCAGAGCGGTTCAGGACGATTCCGCTCGGGCTTGATCTCCAGCCCTTCGCCGAGGCGGGTCCGGAGCTGGGCGCCGCGCTGCGCGCCGAGGCCGGGCTCGAGCCCGACGAGATCGTCTTCACCTTTGTCGGGCGCATGGTGCCCATCAAGCGCGTTGATCTGCTGCTAGGGGGGTTCGCCCGGGCCGTCCGCAGCGTCGACGGCCTGCGCCTGGTGCTGGTCGGGGACGGCCGCATCCGCCCCCGGATGGAGGAGCTGGCGCGCGACCTCGGCGTCGGCGACCGAGTCAACTTCCTCGGCTACCGGCGCGACCTCGCCCGGATCGCCGCCGCCTCGGACGTGGCGGTGATCAGCTCCGCGAACGAGGGCACCCCGGTCTCGCTGATCGAAGCCGCCGCGGCCGGCGTCCCGGCCGTCGCCGCCGATGTCGGCGGCGTGCGGACGGTCGTCGACGAGCGGACGGGCGTCCTCTTTCCGAGCGGCGACGAGGCCGCGCTCGCGCAGGCGATCGAGGCGCTCGCAGGCGATCCGCCGCGCCGCCGGCTGCTGGGCGCCGAGGCGCGCAGGCGGGCCCTGGCCAAGTTTTCCATCGATCGGCTGATCGGCGACATCGATCGCCTTTACCGCGAGTTGCTCGGCCCACGGGCGCGAACTGGCTAGGCTCGTTCCGTTGTCGAGAAGCCCAGAAACGCAGGCTGTGGGGGTGGTCGACGGGCTGAGCTCGTTGTCGAATCTGCTGCGGTGCCTCGAGTGCGCCGGCGCTCTGGAGCGGGCTGAGGTCGAGCCGAGCCCGCCTGGCTCGATCGGGCCCTCCGGTCGCTTCGTATGTGGCGACTGCGGAACCGCATTCCCGCTCGTCGCCGGCACCGTGAGGATGATCGACGACGGTTTCGGCGCCACGGAGGAGGACCGGCTCAAGCAGCGGACCGGAGAGAGCTTCGCGTACGAGTGGGAGCACTTCGGGGCCCTGCGAGAGGAGTGGGAGAAGAACTTCCGCGACTACCTGCAGCCGCATGAGCCCAGGTCGCTGGATGGCCGCCTCCTGCTCGACGTCGGTGCAGGGTCCGGGCGCCACAGCCGGCAGGCACACGAGAACGGCGCCCGCGTCGTGGCCGCCGACGTCGGCGCGTCGATCGACATCGCGCGGCGAAACCTCCCCGCCGACGTGCTCACCGTGCAGGCGGACGCCGAGCGCCTGCCGTTCGCGCCCGGCAGCTTCGACATCGTGATCTCGATCGGCGTCCTCCACCACCTGCCCGACACCGAGCGCGCCTTCCGGCGGCTGGTCCCGCTGGCCAAGCCGGGCGGCATCGTTCACGTCTACCTCTACTGGGTCCCGCCCCGCCCGGCGCACCGCCGGATCCTGCGGCTGGTCGACGCCGCCCGGCAGATCACGACGAGAATGCCCCATCGCCTCCTCCATCCGCTCTGCTATCCGCTCGCCGCGGCGCTGTTCGCGACCTGTGTGCTCCCGTACCGGGCGATGCGCGGGCATCCGAGGCTGGAGCGGTTCGCGGATGCCCTGCCCCTGAAGACCTATGCGGACTATCCGTTCACGGTCTGCGTCAACGATCAGTTCGACCGCTTCTCGGCTCCCCTCGAGCGCCGCTTCACCGAGCATGAAGTCCGGCGGCTGTTCGAGGACGCGGGGCTCGAGGAGGTAACGGTGCTTCCCAACCATGGCTGGGTCGCCAGCGGCCGGCGCCCGGCCGCCGGCGAGGGCTCGGCGTGACCGCGTCCCCCGGCCCCGTTTCCGTCCTCCAGGTTCTCGCCCAGGACGATCTCGGCGGCACCGAGTTGATGCTCGCCAGCCTCGTCGAGCGACTGGACCCGCGGAGGGTGCGATCCGAGCTCGCGGTGCTCTCGGAGCCCGGCCCGATCTCCGCCCGCCTCCGGGAGTCCGGGATCGCCGTGCACGCGATTGGCGGAGCGAGCCTGCCGGGAGCAGCGCTGCGCCTCGGGCGGCTACTGAGGACGCGGGGCTATGGGATCGTCAACGCGTACGGCCTGCGGGCCGGTCTGGTGACCCGGATCGCCGCCCGGGCGGCGGCGCCGCGGACCGCCGTCGTGATCGGGGTCCGCGGCCTGCTCGTGACCGAGGTGGAAAGCCTGAGCTCGCCGAAGGCCAGGCTGGCGCTCGCGATCGAGCGCGCAACGTCATCGCTGGTTGACTGCTACGACTCGAATTCGCGCGGCGCTCTGGAGCCGCTGGCGCGCGTTGGCGTCCCGCGCGACCGGATGCGCTACATCCCCAATGGACTCGACCTCTCCCAATGGCCGCCGGGCGCCGCGTCGCCGAACGGCGATGGGCCGCCGCTGATCGCCTCTGTCGCCCGTTTCGTGCCCCGCAAGCGCCACCAGGACCTGCTCCACGCGCTGGCCCTGCTGAAGGGCGAAGGACTCCGGTTTCGTGCCGTGCTCGCCGGTGCCGGCCCGACGCTCGAGCAGTCCCGGGCGGTCGCGTCACGGCTCGACCTGGACGCCGAGGTCGAGTTCCCGGGCCGGCTGGATCCAGGTGAGGTCCGCGAACTGCTGGGTCGCGCGCAGATCGGCTGTCTGTCCTCCGTCTGGGAAGGGATGCCCGGGTTCGTCATGGAGGCGATGGCTGCGGGCCTTCCGGTGGTCGCGACCGCCGTCAACGGCCCCGACGAGTTGGTCGTCGATCAGGTAACGGGCTTTCTGGTGCCACCGAAGGATCCTGAGCCGATGATGCGGGCGCTGCGAACGCTGCTGGAACAACCGGCGCTTGCGACCCGGTTCGGGAGATCCGGACGAGAGAGGATCGAGCGCGAGTTCAGCCTCGACGCCATGGTCGCTGCCAAGCAGGAGCTCTACGAGCGGGTGGCGCGCCGCTGATGTGCGGGTTGTGCGGCTACGTCGGGCGGCCGGAGCTCATCCCGCCGCCCGAGGCGGGAAGGGCGATGAACGCGCTTCTCGTCCACCGAGGGCCCGACGGCGACGGCGAGCTCGAGATCGCGGCAACGGGCGGCCAGCCGCTCGCCGGGTGGCTGGGCCATCGCAGGCTGCGGATCATCGATCTCAGCGAGGACGCCCATCAGCCGATGCAGAGCGACGACGGCAACTCGGCGCTCGTCTACAACGGCGAGGTCTACAACTTCCGCGAGCTTCGGCGGGAGCTCGAGGGCCGCGGTGCCCGCTTCCGGTCGTCCGGCGACACCGAGGTCATCCTGCGGGCCTACGAGGAGTGGGGCGAGGAGTTCGTCAGCCGGATCGACGGCATGTTCGCGCTCGCGATCTGGGACGCGCGCGAGGGGCGGCTCCTGCTCGCCCGCGACAGGACCGGCAAGAAGCCCCTCTACTACGCCGCGGACCAGGAGAGGATCGTCTTCGCCTCGGAGATCAAGTCGATCCTCGCGGCGCCGTGGATAAAGCCCGCGCTGGCCGAGGAGCGGCTCGGGGAGTTCCTCACCTTCGGCTACGCCCCGTCGCCCCGCACCCTCTATCGCGACGTCCGTCAGCTGCCGCCGGGATCGACGATCAGCTTCGACGCCGACGGCATCCACGGTCCGGCGGAGTATTGGGATCCGCTGCCCGCCGAACAGGATCTGAAGCCGACGGCGGAGGTGAGACGGAATGTCGTCGAGTTGCTCGGACAGGCGACGCGGAGGCGCCTGATCTCCGACGTGCCGCTGGGAGCGTTCCTGTCGGGTGGGATCGACTCCTCGATCGTCGTCGGCTTGATGAGCCGCGCGAGCAGCGAGCCGGTGCGGACCTTCAGCATCGGCTTTCCCGAGGAGCCGTCGTTCGACGAGCGTCGGTACGCGAGCCTCGTCGCCGACCACTTCGGCACCCGCCACACCGAGTTCGCGGTCGAGGCGGACGCCCTGGCGCTGATGGACACCCTGCTCTGGCATCACGACCAGCCCTACGCGGACTCATCCGCGATTCCGACGTACATGGTCTCGAAGCTCGCGCGCGACCACGTCACCGTGGCGCTCAACGGCGACGGGGGAGACGAGGTGTTCGGGGGCTACGACCGCTTTCGTGCCGCGAGGATCGCGGAGGCGATCCCTGCCGCTGCCGGCACCGCCCTTCGCCCCCTGACCGGGATCCTGCCGTCGCACACCGGCTACTACAGCGTTCGCCGCCGCGCCCAGCGATTCCTCGAGCGCTCCCGCCACTCGCCCGAACAGCGCTACCAGTCCTGGATCGCGGTCTTCAATGAGGACCTTCTCGGCGAGTTGATGCCGGCGGTGGCGAACGGCGCGGTTACGAGCTCGATGGACGACAGCTACCGGCGCGCCGGGCGGCTGCCCGTGCTCGACCGAATCCTCTACGCGAACTTCAAGACCTATCTGCCGGACGACCTGGCCGTGAAGATGGATCGAATGTCGATGGCCAACTCGCTCGAGACGCGCTCGCCATTCCTCGACACGGCGCTGATCGAGTACGTGGCTCGGATCCCCGCTGCGCAGAAGGTCGGGCTGCACCGGGTCAAGCCGCTGCTGCGGCGCTCGTTCTGGCCGCTGCTGCCGAAGGAGATCTGGAACCGGCGCAAGCACGGCTTCGGCGTGCCGATGGGCAGGTGGTTTCGCACCGACCTGCGGCAGGTCTTCGAGGACGAGGTCCTGGGATCCGGTTCGCTGACCGCGCGCTACCTCGATCAGGACCTGATGCGGCGGCTGTGGACGCAGCATCAGGCCGGTGAGGTGGAGCACGGTTTCCGCTTCTGGACGGTGCTCACCCTCGAACGGTGGCTGCGCGAGTCCGGCTCACCGCGCGGCGCGCCGCCATCGGTGCCGGTGCTCGCGGCCGGCTGACGCGCTCGTGGACCAGTGACCGCCCGCAAGCGTTTCGACGTCACGTTCTACTCCCCGTGGATCGGCGGCCTGCTGCGTCCGGGCAGCGCATCGGCGTCCGGCGGCGCCGAGACGCAGATTCTGGCCCTGGCACGCGGGCTCGTCCGTCGCGGTCATTCCGTCTGCATGGTCGTTCGCGATACGGAGGACGGTCTTCCCGCGAGCTTCGACGGAATCGAGATCCGCGCCATCGCGTCCCCGAAGGGCAGGGGCGTATGGAAGCTCTGGTGGGGGTTGCACGTGGCGACAGCGCTTGCCAGATCACGCTCGTCGGCGATGGTGCAATCCGCCGCCGGCGTCGAGACACTGATCGTTGGCGCGATCAGCCGCCTGTACGGACGGCGCTTCGTCTATCGCAGCGCCAACGTCGTGGACTTCGACTTCGGGCGCCTCGATCGCAACCGCCTCCGGGTCGCGGCCTATCACCTCGGCATCCGGCTGGCGCAGGTCCTCGTGGTCCAGACCAGCGAGCAGGTCAGCCTCGCTCGGCAGCGCTTTCGGCGTCAGCCGGTGCTGATCAAGAGCGTCGCCGAGACGGCCGCCGGGCCTCCCGGGAAGTCCCGCGAGGCGTTCCTCTGGATCGGGCGCCTCGCCGCCTACAAGCGACCCGACGAGCTCCTCGCGCTCGCCGCCGCGCTGCCGCGGATGCCGTTCCGGGTCGTTGCGGTCCCCGGCGAGCTCGATGAAGCATCGCTGCGTGCCGAGGCCGGTCGCCTGCCGAACGTCGAGTGGCTCGGCCCCAGGGCGCGAACCGAGCTGCTCGAGCTGATCGGCTCGGCCGTCGCTGTCGTCAATACGGCCGAGTACGAGGGAATGCCGAACATCTTCCTGGAGGGATGGGCCCGGGGTGTGCCGGCGCTCAGCCTGCATCACGACCCCGACGGCGTGATCGAGAGCGAGGGCATCGGCCTCTTCGCCGCCGGCGACCGCGAGCGCTTAGCCGCGCAGGCGGCTTCGCTTTGGTCCGAAGAGGAGGGGGCCCGGGCGTCGCTCGCGCGGCGTTGCGTCGACTACGTGGAGCGCGAGCATGGCCTCGACCGCGCGCTCGACGGCTGGGAGATGGCGCTCGGCCTGCCCTCCCGATCTCGTCTATAACCTTGCCTCGTGGCCTCGCAGGCATGGGAACGAAGCCGTCCGAGGAAGCCGGCCTGACCGCCAAGTACGACCCCATCGTGGTCGTCGGAGCGGGTGAGCAGGCCGAGATCGCCTACGAGTACTTCACCCACGATTCGCCGGAGACGGTCGCCGGCTTCGCGGTCGAAGCCGAGTTCCTCGACAAGTCAGAGCTCTGCGGCCTTCCGGTCATCGCGCTTGAAGACGTCCAGGAGCGCTTTCCCGCGGAGCGCAACGCCGCCTTCGTCGCGCTCTCGTCGACCAAGCTCAACCGACTTCGAACCCGGCTCTACGAGCACGTCAAACAGCTCGGGTACGGGTTCGCGACCTACGTCAGCTCCAGGGCCTTCGTCTGGCACAACGTCGAGGTCGGGGAGAACTGCATGATCTTCGAGAACAACGTTCTCCAGCACCGGGTCGAGGTCGGCGACAACGTCGTCTTGTGGAGCGGCAATCACGTCGGCCACCGCACCCGGATCGAGGATCACTGCTTCATCGCCTCACACGTCGTCGTTTCGGGCTATTGCAACGTCGGGCGATCGAGCTTCATGGGCGTCAACAGCTGCGTCAACGACTTCGTCAAGATCGCCGAGGACTGCGTGATCGGCTCCGGCGCCGTGGTCGTCAAGGACACGGAGCCGGGAAAGGTCTACGTCGGCAACCCCGCGCGACCGCTCGACCGGACGAGCTACGAGTCGTTCGGAGTCGAGGGGTGACGCTCGCCGTCCGGCGGTACGAGCCCGGTGACGAGGCGGCATGGGATCAGCTGGTCGACCGCTCGAGAAGCGGGCACTTCATGTTCCGCCGGGGGTACATGGACTACCACGCGGACCGTTTTCAGGATCACTCGTTGCTCGTATACGACGGCTCGAAGCTGGTCGCGGCGCTCCCGGCGAACGTCGACGGAACGGCGCTGGTCAGTCACGGCGGTCTGACGTTCGGCGGTCTGCAGATCGGCGACTCGACCTCCGCGAGGCGGGTGCTCGAGATCTTCAGCGCGTTGCGAGAGCACTTGCGGGATCTCCGGATCTTCTCGTTGCTCTACAAGGCGGTTCCGCATATCTACCACCGCGTCCCAAGCGAGGAGGACCTGCACGCCCTGTTCGTCGAAGGCGCGGCGCTGGTTCGGCGCGATGTCTCCGCCGCGATCCGGCTCGATGCGAGGCTCCCGTATACGAAGGGGCGCAAGGCGGCGGTGAAGGCCGCGCAACGGGCGGAGATCGAGGTCGGGCCGAGCGACGACTTCGACGGTTTCATGGCCCTCCAGGAGGAGGTTCTGCGCTCCCGTTACGACGCCGAGCCGGTTCACGCGAGCGACGAGCTGGCGCTCCTTGCGAGCCGTTTTCCGGGGGCGATCACGCTTCACACCGCGAGGGTCGCCGGCCGGCTGGTCGCGGGCGTGGTGGTCTACAGGACGGAGATCGTCGCCCACGCGCAGTACATCGCGGCGAACGAGGAAGGCCGCGAGACGCACGCACTCGACAAGCTCCTCGACGGCCTGATCGCGGCCGATCAGGGGTCCAGCCGATGGTGGGACTTCGGCACCTCGAACGACCGCGCGACGGGCTCCCTGAACGAGGCGCTGATCCGGAACAAGGAGAGCTACGGAGCTCGGGCAGTCGTCTACGACCAATATCTCCTCGATCTGGCGGCCTGACGCGATGAGGTGGCGAAAGCTCGGCTTGGTGCCCGGCGCCGACGGTTCCCGCCCGTGGGCTTCGCATTCGGCGCTCCAGCCGACTCCGCTCCTGCTCGGCGAGACGATCCGGCTGTTCGTGGGCTTTCGCGATTCCGCGGGCCGCAGCTCGGTGGCGTTTATCGACGTGGATGCGGCTGACCCCATGCGGGTGGTGCGCGTGGCGGAGGAGCCGGCGCTCGAGCGAGGGGCGGCGGATGCCTTCGATCGCGACGGCGTCGTGCCATGCGCGATCGTGGCCGACGGCTCGCGCCTGCGCCTCTACTACGCCGGATATGAGCAGGCCGTCGATGTGCGCTTTCGCGTCTTCGGCGGGCTGGCGACGAGCCAGGACGGCGGCGAGAGCTTCGCCCGACTCTCCGATCAGCCGCTGACGGGGCCGGCGCCGGGGGAGACCCTGTTCCGCGTCATCCACTCGATTCGCCGAGAGGGCGATCTGTGGCGCGCGTGGTACGGCGCCGGGGACAGCTTCATCGACGGCCGGGAGACGACGCGGCCGGTCTACGACATCCGCTACATGGAGTCGCCCGATGGGATCAGCTTCCCCGATCGGGGTCGCGTCGTCGTACCGTTGGGACCCGCCGAGCACCGCGTCGGGCGTCCGTACGTCGTCGAGGGAGGCCCTGGCTATCAGATGTTCTTCGGCGGCGCCACCGATGCGCAGGGCTACCGGCTCGCCTACGCCGAGTCGGTCGACGGTCTCGAGTGGAAGCGCCTCGACCAGGAGATCGGCCTCGACGCCTCGCCCGGCGGCTTCGACTCGCGGATGATCGGCTACCCCGCCGTGGTCGACGTCGGACCCAAGCGATACCTCTTCTACAACGGCGATGACTACGGACGGGCCGGCGTCGGGGTTGCGGTGCTCGAATGACTCAGTCGGCGCGAGCGGGCATCGCGTAGCAGACGAGCCCGGCGCCGTCGGTGCCCTCGGTCCGGATGTGAAGCCGGTAGTCGGGCCGGTAGTGGTGCAGGAGCAGGGGAATCCGCCAGAGGTCGGCCGGCCGGTGATAGAGGCAGGCGACGACGATCGGGGCGGTGCTCGTGATCGTGCGCTCGCCGCCGCGGATTGCGGCCTCCTCGCTGCCCTCGACATCGAGCTTGACCACGATCTCGCCGGTGGGGTCGTCGCCGAGGACGCTGTCGATCCGGCGGACCTCGACCGGCTGATCCCCCGCGTCGGCGATCGCCGACCCCTCGCTGCCGAGCGCGTCGAGCCGGGCATCCCCGTCGCGGTCGGCGAGCCCGGCTTGGAAGCAGCGCACCCGTGACCGCACCTCGGGTGCGAGCCCGGAGACCGTCTCCAGCAGCCGTTCGTAGTTGCGCGGATCGGGCTCGAAGAGCAGGGCGGCCTCGAGCTCGCCCCCGTAGCGGGCCAGGACGGCCAAGAACGTGTCGCCGTCGTAAGCGCCACCGTCGACATACGTGACGCGCTCGAGCGGGCCGATCAGCCCAGGGTCCAGGTACGGCGCGCTCGACGGCTCTGGGAGCACGGCGTAGTCCCGGCCGAGGCGGAAGCGGAGCTGGGCCAGGAACTCCTGCCGGTCGGCCTCGCCGGCGAGGATCGCGAAGGCGCTCTCGATCTCGTCGCGATGCTCGAGCGTCGCGGCTGGAAGATCGAATCCGTAGTGGGGGAGCAGCGCCTGCGGCTCGCTCCACGCGAGGTCGAGAAAGGAGCAGACGCGTGTGCATCCCGCCGCGATCAGCCGAGATCGGCTGTCCAGATACCGGTGCCGGTCACTCCAGATCGTGACCGCGAACCAGGCGCGGGTGCCCAGCCGTGCGACGGCCTCGTCGAACGCAAGCACGGGAACGCCATCGACCTCTTGGCCCCGGAGACCGGGAGTCTCGTCCAGGAACGCGATCGGCGCCCTGCCCCGGCCGGCCAGCTTCCGCGCAACCTCCCGCCCGAGGCCGCCCGCTCCGACGAGGACCACGGGGTCATCGGGTCCGGGTATCTCGGCCGTCGCCCGCCCGAGCCACTCCTCGGCCGGGAGCGACAGCAGGCGGCCAAGCTCGCCGCCTGCGGCGGCTGCGGGCGGGACCGACCTCGGCGCCACTAGCGCTCGAGGCGAGCGAGCCGCTTGCGGCGAAAGGCCTCGGGGCTTCGATCGGGCCGGCTCTCGTAACCGAGGAAGGGCCCCAGGACCGGATCGTCCGCGTATCGCCCATCGAGGAGCGCCGGCAGATCGATCTGCTGCTTGATGAACGGCACCGTGTACATGTGGTTGACCGCCCGCCTTGGCCCCTCGGAGGTGTTGACCCCGGTGCGGTGGTACATCATCGAATCGAAGACGATGACCGAGCCGGCGGGCGCTTCGACCTGTACGTCCCGGTGCTCGGTGAAGGCCTCCGAGGGAAACGCCTCCACCTTGTGGGAGCCGGGGAGGACGTGGGTTCCGCCCGTTCGCGCCGAGAAGTCGTCGATGCAGAAGAGGGCGCTGACCGAAAGCGGACGGCTGGAGACGAAGTGCTGGTAGTTGAGGTCGCGATGCCACGCCCCGGCGGCCTGCTCGTGCCCCTGGGCCGGGATGTTGATGATCCCGTTCTGGAGCATGAGCTGAAAGTAACCGCCGCCCAGCAGCCGCTCGACGACTGCCAGCACGGTCGGGTGAATCGCGACCTCGAGGAAGAGCTCGTCGTAAGCGAGGGGTGCGCGCGCGGTGTGCTCGTCGCCAATCCGGCGCATCACGTCATCGCCGCCGACCTCCGCGATCTGTGCGCGATAGATCTCGTCGATCTTCTCCCGGGCAAGGCGGAGTTGCTCCTCGCCGAGGACTCCGGGGATGATGGTGTAGCCGAGGATCCTGATCTCCTCGGCGCGCTGTTCCTCCTGCGTGCCGGAATCGGTGAACTCGGTGACCGCGAATGTGTTCGGTGGCGGCATCTCGGTGGCAAAGATAACGCTCTGAGACCTACACTTACCGCGATGCGTCCGACGACGGAAGGCCGCGTCCCCTTCTTCGAGTCGGCGCGCCACGTCGCCGTGCATCGGCAGGAGCTCGACCGGGCGCTGGCAGACGTGCTGACCGGTGGGCGCTACATCCTCGGCGACGCCGTCGCTGCCTTCGAGGGGGAGTTTGCGCACTTTTGCGGCGCCCGGCACGCCGTCGGGGTGGCGTCCGGCACCGACGCCCTGACGCTGGCTCTGGAAGCCGTCGGAGTCGGCGCCGGCGATGAGGTGATCACCGCCGCCAACACCTGTGCCCCGACCGTCGCGGCCATCGTCTCGGCCGGGGCGACGCCCGTACTCGCCGATGTCGAGCCGGCGACGGCGTTGCTCGACCCGGCGGCGGTCGAGCGGGCGGTGGGCGAGCGGACGAGGGCGATCGTTCCGGTCCATCTCTACGGCCAGTGCGCCGACGTGGACGCGATCGGCGCGATCGCCCGCAAGCGGGGACTGCGCGTTGTCGAGGATGCCGCCCAGGCGCACGGAGCGCGCCTCGGCGAGCGCAGGGCCGGCACGCTCGGCGACGCGGCCGCGTTCAGCTTCTATCCGACGAAGAACCTCGGCGCGCTCGGGGACGCCGGCGCCGTCGTCACCGACGACGACGAGATCGCCGACCGTGTGCGCTTGACCCGCAACTACGGCTACCGCGAGCGCGACAACGCCGTCATCAAGGGCCGGAACAGCCGTCTCGACGAGCTCCAGGCGGCGATCCTGTCGGTCCTGCTCGGCCATCTCGACGCCGACAATGCGCGTCGTCGCGAGCTCGCGAACGGTTATCTCGCCGATCTTCGAGACGCGCCCTTGACCCTGCCCGTGGAAGCCGATGGCCGGATCCACGCCTGGCACCTGTTCGTGATCCGTAGCCGCGACCGGGAGGGGTTACGGCGGGCGCTCGCCGAACGCGGGATCGGCACCCTCGTTCACTATCCGCGGGCGATCCATCAGCAGCCCGCGTTCGAGGAGCTCGCCCGGCCCGGCGAGCTGGAAACGAGCGAGCGCCTTTGCGAGGAGGTCCTCAGCCTGCCGCTATATCCGGAGTTGACCGAGGGGGAGCGACTCGCGGTCGTCACGGCGCTTCGGGAGTGCCTGGAGAGTCCCTCGCTGTAGCATGGCGTGCCGCCCAGGACCGACTCCGTGACCACCGAGCCGACCCAGCTTCACTCGCGCGCCACCGCCGATCAGGAGGAGAACCGGGAGCGGCTCACCGCTTTGTTCCGTGAGACCCCGCTGCCGGTCGAAGAGCTGCTCGTGAACCTTTCGCTGTACACGCGCGCGAGCGTCACGGCGAAGGTCCTCTACCTCGACGAGCTCTATCGCGAGATCATCTCGATGCCCGGCGTGATCATGGAGTTCGGGACCTGGTGGGGGGCCAATCTCGTCCTCTTCGAGAGCCTGCGAGCCATCCACGAGCCATACAACTACGGCCGTCGCGTGATCGGCTTCGACACGTTCGAGGGCTACAGCTCGATCAGCGACGTCGACGGCTCAGATGCGCTTGTCAGAGACCACAACTACTCGGTCTCAGCCGATTACCTGCCCCACCTCGAGGCGCTGCTCGAATACCACCGGCGGGAGAACCCGATGGGACATCTGCCTCGCTTCGAGCTCGTGACGGGCGACGTCACCGACACCCTCCGGCCTTATCTCGAGGAGCACCCCGAGACGATCATCTCGCTTGCTTACCTGGATATGCAGCTCTACGAGCCGACCAAGCATTGCCTGGAGGCGATCACGCCGTATCTCACACGAGGGTCGGTCATCGCCCTCGATGAGCTGAACGCTCCGGAGTACCCAGGGGAGACCGTGGCCTTCCGCGACGTCTTCGGACTCGACCGATTCGAGCTGCGCCGCTCCCGCTACCTGCCCGATCGCACCTACATGATCTTCGACGGCCGTTAGGCCGAGTCGCAGCGGCCGACGAGGTGAGGCTGTTGCGCCTCGCGTACCCGGAAGACGCCCCCGAGCGGGGGCGTCTTATTCAGCGCCTGGCCTCAGTGGATCGGACGCTGCATCGGGGTCGAGGAGTTGAAGGGCGTGCTGCTCCCGTTGTTGCTGACCACGTTCGTGGCGGGAGTGAACGTCCTCAGGACGCCGGCATCGAGGGTGCTGAGACCGACCGTGTTGCCGATGATCATGCTCCCGGCGGTTTCGAAGACCGAGCTTGCGCCCCTCGAAAGGATGCCAGTCCCGTTGTCGTTGAACGAGTTGCCGAATGAGCTGATCACCGCCGGCTTGCTGATCCCGCTCGCGGACGAGGACGTCCCACAATCGGTGGTGGTGGGGGTACTGGCGTTTGCTCCCTGCGAGCTCACCGCGGCCCCGCAGACGTTGTCCTCGAGGTCGTTATTCCTCATCCGGGTAGCGGCGAAGCTGATCGTGTTGGCCCCCGGAGCGGTCAAGACACCGATGTTGTTGTTGTGGATGTGGTTGTTGGCCAGGGAAACATTCGTTTGCGAGGAGGTCGGCACCACACAGACCCCGCAGGCGAACCGATAGATCTCGCTGTCGCGGATGCTCACATGCCTCGCACTGAGCACCTTCACCCCGACCAGCGACGTTGGTGCGCCGACTCCGATCCCGTTGATGTCGAGCCCACGGAGCACGACCTTGTCGCTGGCAGCTGCGTTGACGACGATCGCGTTCGTGCCGCTGACCAGGACGCCGCCCTCGGTGTACTGGCACTTGATGGTCAGCGACTTGTTGATCGTGACGCCCCCGAACCCGCCCGGGTCGAGGCAGTTGATCTCGCCGCCGTTGGCGGTCTTCGAGATCGCCCCGGCGAAGGTCTTGCAGGGAGCCGTGCGAGAGCACGGGTTTGCATCGTCGCCGACGCCCGAAACCCATGTCCGGGTCGCCTGGCCGAAGGCTGCGGACGGAAGCACCATGGCGACCAGCACCAGCGCCGGCACCAGCTTGATCATCAGCGGCCAGGTTGACTTCGGCGCTGCGGTCGTTACGTCGGCGGTCATATTTCCTCCATGCCAGGTTTCCCGGGCCACATCCCGATGCCCGTTGTGGCGCAAACGATAGCCGAGGTTTCGCGGAACGCAAGTCCTGCGCTGAATTTCTTTGCTCAGCGCTGCTTCATGGCCGCGAATGCGTCGTAGTCGCGAATGTAATCGGCCTCGTCGTAGGGGAGCGACGCCAAGACCAGGCAGATCGCCCCGGCCGAGAACTCGTGTTCCTCGGCCCACACCAGGGGCGGGACATAGAGGCCGTAGTAGGCGCGATTGAGATCGATCACGCGCCGATAGCGCCCATCGTCGACCGCGATCCTGAACGACCCCATCACGCACACCAGCAGTTGCTCGCAGCCATGGTGGGCGTGGCCCCCGCGTGCGGCTCCTCCTGGAATGTCGTAGAGGTAGAACACCCGTGCGATCTCGAACCCGACCTGCTCGGATCCGGCCTCGACCGGAGTGATGCTTCCCTCCGGGCTCGGAATCTGAGGGAGGGCGATGACCCTGCATGCGTCGATGCTCGGCATCAGCCTCGCGCCCCCGTCAACGCCTCGAACTCCGCGCGGTCGCGGATGTAGTCCGCCTCGTCGTATGCACGCGAGGCCAGGATCAGGCAGACGGCGTTCGTGGAGAAGTTCTCCAGCGCCCGCCACAACCGGCCCGGCACGTAGAGGCCGACGTAGGAGCGATTGAGGCCGAACGTGCGCGGGTTGGCGCCGTCGTCGACGACGACTTCGAAGCTTCCGGAGAGCGCGACGATGAACTCCTCCAACTCGCGATATGCGTGGCCCCCGCGGCGCTCGCCTCCGGGCACGTCGTAGATCCAATACGCGCGCCGGATCGGGAAGGGGATGTGAGCCTCGCCCTCGATGAAGGTGAGGTTGCCCCGCGGATCGAGGAATTTCGGCAGCTCGATCAGGCGCGGCTCCGAGGCGGGCGGATCAGCCGTCGGCACGGCGGCAGAGTAGCGGCAACCGGCTAGTGCTCGTCGCCGAGCCTGAGCGTGTGCGAGTCGGACGCGGAGGCCGCTCGCAGCAGCGGCTCGCCGGTCTCGATTGCATCGGTGAGGTCGACTAGGGGCTCGCGGGCAAACCGCGAGCGGTGCCTGCGGATCTTCGATTTGGGCTGTGCCGCGGCCCGTTCGTTGTCGCACAGCCAGTCGTACTCCCACGACGACCCCGCCGAGTTGGACATCCAGGTGTCGTCGTCGGCGGGGAGGACGCGATCGTGAGCTCGGCAGAGGACGGACACGTAGCCGGAGCGCAGCCCGGTGCTCATTCGCCAATCGGTCTCCATCACGTCATGCGCCATGAACCGGCACTCCACCGGGGCCAGCCGCAGGTAACGGAGGAGGTAGTCGAGCAGCCCGGTCGACAGGTACCAGAACGTGTTCACCTCCTCCTGGAGCGCGCCACCCGCGTTGAAATGGGCGTAGGCCTTGCGATCGACGACCACGTTCGTGGAGACGATCATCAAGCCGTTTCGCTTCAGCGCCGGCCGCAGGCCGCAGAGCACCAGTGCGGGCGAGAGCACGTGGTAGAGCAGCCCCGAGCAGTTGATCAGGTCGAAGCCCTCGCCCTCGAGCTTGTCCGACAGGTCATACATTGGACCGACCGTGCGGTAGTCGAACGCCACCCGGTGATAGTGGCGGACCGAGGCGAGCTTCTCGACGCAATGGTCGACACCGTCGATCGCGAGCACGCGCGAGGCGCCGCCGCGCGCCATCAGCGCCGCCATCAGACCTTCCATGGTGCCGATGTCGAGACAGCTCGCGCCGCGGAGGTCGCAGCCTCTCATCAGCATCCTCGGCAGCATCGGGAGCGAGTCCGCGTACTGACCCTGCGTGATCACTCCCGGCAGCAGCTCGGCCCCGTAGTACCACCAGCCGTTGAACAGCGGGCTTGCCCGCAGCGCTGCGGGATCGGCGGGGAACTCGCTCACGTCAGGCAACCTGGTCGTGAGCGGTGGGGACGGCGTCTGCGTCGTCGAGATCCTCAGCCAGCTCCTCCGTCCTCCACGCCAGCATTGGCCGCACGGCGCCGTACCAGTCGCCGACCCGCCCCCCTTCGCGCATCCCGCCGGTGTCCATCACGGTGAACGACAGCGCCTGCGAGGCGGTCGCTTCCACTGTGACGTCGTCGATCCTGACCACATGAACGGTCACGTAGTAGCTCAGGTCGTTCAGGAGGTTGGCCGGAAGCGTGCACGCCGAGCGGTACGTCCCGGCATCGTGTGACTTGCCGAACCAGGCGTCGGGAATCGGGGACGCTCCGGGGATGTTCGCCGAGCTGAGGACGGTGTTTCCGTATCCGTCGAGCAGGTAGATGTTCGCCGCGAGCGCCTTGCCTCCGGGCTTCAGCATCGAGAAGTCGACCTCGATCGTGATCTCCCGATCGATGCGTGGTTCGCTCGTGATCGCGCCGTCGGACCTCACCCGAACCGCATCGAGGCGGACCAGGTCGCCGCCCGGCGCGTCCCCCGGGGCCCAGCGGACCTCGCCCGCGCCGAGCCGGGTTCGCTGCAGGTACTCCGCGGCGACCGCCTCGGGCCGGCCGTCGAGCTGGATGCGTCCGCCGGTCAGCAGCAGCGCGCGCGTGCAGAGCTGGTTGATCGCGGACATGTTGTGCGTGACGAAGAAGACCGTCCGGCCCTCGTGCGCCGCTTCGTCCATGCGCCCGAGGCACTTGCGCTGGAACGCCGCGTCTCCGACGGCCAGGACCTCGTCGACCATGAGGATGTCGAGATCGACGTGCGCGGCCACCGCGAAGGCGAGCCGCACGTACATTCCGCTCGAGTAGTGCTTGACGGGCGTGTCGAGGAACTTGCCGATCTCGGCGAACTCGACGATCTCATCGAGCTTGCGGCGGATCTCGGCTCGCTTCATCCCGAGGATCGAGCCGTTCAGGAAGATGTTCTCGCGGCCGGTGAGCTCGCCGTGAAAGCCGGTCCCGACCTCGAGCAGCGAACCGGCCCGACCGCGGATCACCGCGGACCCCTCCGTCGGCTCCGTGATCCGGGAGAGGATCTTGAGCAGGGTGCTCTTGCCGGAGCCGTTCGGACCGACGATCCCGACGACCTCTCCCTCGGTCACCTCGATCGAGACGTCGCGCAGGGCCCAGATCTCCTCGTCCTCGGCCTTTCCCGTGGACATGCCCGACGCTTTGCGGCGCCACGGAATCAACGCACCCGCAGAGATCGCGTCGCGGAGCGTTCCGTAGGGCTGGCGCTCTCCGATCGAGTAGCGCTTCCCGAGCTTGTCGGTCTGGATCGAGACGGCGCTCATCTCAGATCACATCGGCGAATGAGCGTTCGGTGCGGCTGAAGTACATCCAACCGGTGACGAACCCGACGATCGCCACGGTCGTGGACACCGCGATCAGGCCCGGGTCGACGGCGTTGCCGAGCAGCGTGCCCTTGAAGATCTCGACCACGCCGGCGATGGGGTTCAGCCCGTAGAGCGTCCGCAGTCCCTCCGGGACGAGCGTGACCGGGTAGATGATCGGCGAGAGGTAGAGCAGCAGGGTGGTCAGGAAGAGGCTCATATGCCGCACGTCCCGGTAGCGGACGTTTAGCGCCGAGAGCCAGAACACGATCGCGAGAGCGGTGATCATGGCGAGCAGGAGCCCGAGCGGCAGCAGGAAGACCTCCGGCCCGGGGAGGTATCCGTAGAAGACCATCATCACGCCCAGGGTCAGCAGCGCGAAGCCGAGGTCGACCAGAGCCGCGAGGACGGATGCGGTCGGAATGAGCAGTCGTGGGAAGTACACCTTCGTCAGCAGCTCCTCGTTGGCCACGAGGCTCTGGCTGCCGATGGTGAGCGCGGCCGCGAACAGGGTCCACGGGACCAGCCCGCAGAAGACGAAGAGCGGGTACGGGTAGCCGTCCGAGGGCACCTTGGCCAGCATCCCGAGAAAAATGCTGAGCACGACCATGAACATGAACGGCTGCAGCACCGCCCACGCTGCGCCGAGGATCGTCTGCTTGTAGCGGACCATGATGTCGCGCCAGGTCAGGATGAAGAGGATCTCGCGGGCCCCCCAGAGCTCGGGCAGATTCAACGGCGGGAAGCCGCGGCTGGGTCGTATCTCGACTGCCTGCTTAGTGGTCAAGAATCAGTCCGGTGGGTCCGTGGGCGCGAGGCGACGCGCGGTTCCCTCCTGCGCGGGGATTGGAGTCTAGGGAGGTCCGGTAGCTTCAGCGCGATGCGCGCCACGAGAGAGCGGGTCAAGGTCATCCTGCCCTCATACAACCGCCGCGAGCAGCTGAAGGCGTCGATCGACAGCGTGCTGGCGCAGACTCACCGCGATCTGCGCCTTGTGGTGATCGACGACGCATCGACCGACGGGGCGGCGGAGCTGCTGCGCGAGTACGCCGAACGCGATTCGCGCGTAGCCGCGATCTTCAAGTCCGAATGGCGGGGCGTCGCCGACTCGGTCGATGCGCTGCTGGCCTTCGAGCCGGAGACGCCCTTCGTGGCATTCCATGCGAACGACGACCTGTGGGCTCCCGACAAGCTCGAGGCCCAGCTGCAGGAGTTTCGGGCCTCCCCGGACGTCGGGATGGTTTTTACCGAGGCGGATCTCATCGACCAGGACGGCGAGCTGCTCGGGCAGACGTTCTCGGAGCTGTACCGACCGCCACCCGTCGAGGATCCCTCGCGCGAGATATTCCTGAACGGAAACTTCGTCTGCGCGCCATCGGTGCTGGTCAAACGGGAGGTCCTGGATCTGTTCGAACCCCCGAGCCCCTATCAGCTGCTCAACGACCTCTACATGTGGATGGTGATCGCCGCCCACTATGAGATTCGCTTCATTCCGCGTCCGCTCACCAAGTACCGCCGTGGCCCTGGCACGCTTTCGTCAACCCGCGGAGACGCACTGTTGCGCGAGGCGTACGAGATCCGTGCGGAAGCGCTGCGTCGCTACCCACGCCTGGTCGACGCAGTGGGGGCCCAAACGGCCCACCGCTGGCTCGACCAGTGTGCGCTCGACAACGCGACGGCGAGCCTTCGCAACGGCAGGTACGACGAGTTCCGGTGGTGGGCGGGCAGGACTCTCCGCGGCACGCGGAGTCCCGCCACCGTTGGACGGCTTGCCTATCTGAGCCTGCGAAACGGGGTCGCACGTGCCCTTGAGAAGGGCCGTACGAGGGTTAGCTCGCGGCGATCTGCTTGAAGATCGCGGCAAGGGAGCTTGCGACCTTGTCGCGGGAGTAGACGTCCAGGGCCAGCCGTCGCCCTTGGGCGCCGAGCCGGTGACGGAGCCCCGGGTCAGCGCTCAGTCGTGAGAGGGCCGCGGCCCAATCGCGCGGCTCGCGCGCACCGATCCCGACCTCCGCGGCCTCCAGGATCTCGGCGTTCATGCCGATCGGCGACGCGATCACGGGCACTCCGGCCGCCATGTACTGGACGATCTTGAACGCGCACTTGCCCCGGCTCCAATCCGTGTCCGGCACCGGCATCAGCCCCACGTCCATGGCGCTGACCGCTTCGGCCTCGGAATCGGGGGACCAGCGGATCCAGCGCACGCGGCTCGGATCGATCCGAGGGAAATCCGGTTCGCGCTCGCTCACGATCTGGAACACCGCTCGCGGCTCCCCCTCGAGGAAGGCGGCGAGCGCCGGCTCGATCGGGTCGAGGTTGGGAAGGTTGCTCGCGAGACCGGTCCAGCCGATCACGAACTCGTCGGCGTCGGGGTGTTCGGCCGGCCGCCAGCGATCCGTGTCGACCGCGGTTGGGACGATCCAAATCGGCACCGAGAGAGCGGCAAAGTGGTCCGCGAGGAAGCGGTTGCCGACAACCAGTCCGTCGCAGTTGGCAGCGATCTTGAGGCTGAAGCCCTCCTCGCTCGACGGGTGCAGCCAGATCGCATCGTCGATGTCGAGGATGCGCGGCCGTCCGGTCCAGCGTTCGAGCGTGGCGCGCCCCGGTTGCAGCTCACGCTCGAGCCACGTAACG
>JAWVFH010000045.1:0-2795 GCA_033856255.1 Solirubrobacterales bacterium
CCGAGCACGGACGCGGAGGAGCTCGCCCAGCGGCTGCGTGCCGGTCGCTGGACCGAGGTCGCGGACGCCGGACACACCGTTCAAGGATCGAACCCCGCCGGGCTCCTGGAGGCCCTGCGGCCGTTCCTGAAGGAGGTCACCCGATGAGGCGTGACGACCAAACGATGGTTGGCATCAATGCCAATGAGGGGGAGAGTGTCGTGACCGAGGATGTGAGTCGTCCCGCGACGTCCCGCCGGGCGCGTGGAGCAGGCCTGCTGCTGTTGGCCATCTGCTGCTCCGTGGTCGTCGCGTGTGGTGGCGGCGACGCAGGGTCCGGAGCCAGTACGGGAGGCGGCAACGGTGCCGTCACCGAAGTCCCGATCGGCATGATCGAGGATCTCAGCGGCGCGAACGCCTCGCAGGCGTTCACCGCCGCGGAGGGCGTCAAGATGGCGGCCGACGAGATCAACAAGAAGGGGTTCGAGGTCGCCGGTAAGAAGTACAAGCTGAAGGTCCTGGAGAAGGACACCCGCACCGATCCCTCGGTCGCTGTGAGCTCGACGCAGGAGCTCGTCCGCGACAACGGCATCTCCGCGCTGTTCGGCACCGAGCTCGGCACCGGCCTGCCCGCGATCCCGATCTCGCAGAAGGCCGGGATCCTGCACTTCATCGCCTCCGGCGCCTCCGAGGCGGAGCTCGAGAAGCCCGAGAACTGCTGCCTGTTCCGCGCGTCGCTGGCCAACAAGTACCGCGACCCCACGTGGTTCAAGGCCGCGGTCGAGAGCGCGCAGAAGGCGGACCCGTCGCTGAAGACGATGGCGACGATCTTCCCCAGCACGCAGGACTTCCGGAAGGTGATCGTCCCGAACTGGGTCAACTCGGCCAAGACGGAGGGCCTGTCGGTCGTCGCCTCGAAGTACTTCGCCCCGGGGACGACCGACTTCAGCGGCATCATCTCGAGCCTGGCGTCGACCAAGGCGGACATCCTGCTGCTGCCGCCCACGCCCCCTGAGGCGCAGGCGATCATCCGCCAGGCCGTCGAGCAGAAGGTCGCCAAGGCGTTCTTCGTTCCCGCCGTCCCCGCCGATATCGCCAAGCAGGCCGTCGGCCACGGGATCGACCAGCCGGTCGTGGTCATGTACACGGGCGCGCAGTTCGGCCAGCCCACGAGCGACGCCACCAAGCAGTTCATCGAGCGCTACAAGGCATGGCGCGGCGGCAAGCTCCCCGAGCAGGTGGCCGAGTCCTCGCTGTTCTTCTACGACAGCGTGCATCAGTACGTTGCCGCCATGGAGAAGGCCGGATGCGTACCCAAGAACGAGGGCGGAGGCGGCAACTCAGCGGGGGAGTGCTCGAAGAAGCTCGTCGGCGTGCTCACGTCGACCCCGTACGAGGGCGTGCGCGGGACGATCCAGTACGACGCCACACACCGGGTGAAGTATCCGCTCGACGTGTGCACGACCGTCCAGGTCGACACGACGTGCCAGACGTTCAACCCGTAGCCGGCTGATGCTCTCGCCGCTGACGGTCCTCGAAGCCGGCGGGGGACCGGCCGCCGATCTGGCGGCCGGTCTCCTGACCGACCTCGGCGCCCGCACCCTGCTCGTCGAGCCGGCCGGCTGGCCGCTGCGCGACAGTCCGGGCTTCCACGTGTGGTCGCGGGGCAAGGAGAGCCTCGTCGCCGACGACATGCCCGGGCGGGTGGCGGGGCTCGCGCCCCGCTTCGACGTCCTCGTCATCGACGAGGAGGACTGGCACGCGGCGGGCCGTCCGCGCGCCCGCCGCGTCACGGCCGTCATCCAGTCGCTCGGCGAAGATTGGTCGGCCATGCCCGTCTCACGCGCCTCGGCGAGTTCCATCGCCGAGGCGCTGGGAGGCATGGACTACACCAAGCAGGGCTACCGCGACGGGCCGTTCTTCGTCGTCGAGCCCGTGGCCGAGTTCGCCACCGGGGCGCTGAGCTGCATCGGCACGCTGGCCGCCCTATACGCCAACCCCGACGACCAGACCGAGGTCGTGCGCGTCTCGCATCTCGCCGGCGGCGTGGCCATCCAGCTCTTCTCGGCGACCGCCGCGCGCGACGCGCCGCACGTCGAGCTGATGACCGACGGCGACCCGTTGCGCATCACCACGCCCGCGATCCGCTTCTACGAGACCGGGGACGGCAAGTGGATGATGATCGGCGCGGCCAGCCCGGCGCTGTGGGCGAAACTCTGCCTCGTGCTGGAGCTGCCCGAGCTGCTCGGGGACCCGCGCTATCTCGGCGCGCCGTTCAACATCCCCGAGGCCGCGGCGCGCAACGAGCTCGCGGACCGGATCGCGGCCAAGATGGCGACCAGGACGCGCGCGGAGTGGCTCGAGCGTTTCCGCGAGGGCCAGGCCATCGCGGGCGCGGTGCTGCACCCCGACCAGACGCTGGACACCCCGGAGGTGCTGGCGGCCGGCCTGCGGATGGAGGTCGATCATCCGTCGCTCGGGCGGCTCGTGATGCCCGCCGTACCGATCCAGATCAAGGGCGCCGAACTCGAACTTCAGGGGCCCGCGGCGCCCGAGCCGGACCGGCACGACATCGGCTGGCTGGAAGGGCTGGAGGCCGGTGAGGCGCCCATCGCGCGGCCCGCGGACCGCAGCGCGCCGCCGCTCGAAGGGCTCCAGGTGATGGAGATCGCCTCGCTGGCAGCCGCCCCGGGCGCCGTCCGGCTGCTGGGCGGCATGGGCGCGGAGGTGACCAAGCTCGAACCTCCCGAGGGCGATCCGTTCCGAACGCTCGCCTACACGTTCGGCGGGCTCAACCGCGGCAAGCGCAGCGTGGT
>JAWVFH010000046.1:0-149398 GCA_033856255.1 Solirubrobacterales bacterium
CCCGTGGCCCGATCCAAGCCACGGGACGCCGCCGCCCGTAGTAACCGGTGGTGGCGAAGGAGCGCATGACGAGAACCTCGAGACTGCAGCCGCTTGCGAGAGCGGTTCTACGCACGCAGACGGATGACCGGCTGGTCGCCCTGGTGCGCGGCGGCCGGGAAGCCGCGTTCGAGGAGATCGTCCGCAGATACCGCCCCGCCCTGGTGGCGTTCGCCGCCGCGTACGGCCCACCCGATCCCGAGGACGTGGTCCAGGAGAGCCTGGCCCGGTCCTGGGAGGCGCTGCGCCAGACGACTGGAGAGATGCACGTGAAGGCCTGGCTCTACACAATCGTTCGCAACCGAGCGCTGAACGCCCGCCGCGACGTGCGGCCCACCGAGCAGCTGAGCGACGAGATCGACGGCGTTCGCCAGCCCCCGGAGATCCTGCTCGCCAAGGACGAGCTCGACCGCGCCGTGGCGGCGGTCGTCGCGCTACCGGAAGCGCAGCGCGAGGCCCTCGTACGCAGCTCGCTCGAGGGCCACACCCACGAGCAGATCGCGGCGGCCATCGGCTCCTCCCCGGGCGCTGTGCGGCAGCTGATCTACCGCGCCCGGCTCAACGTTCGCCACGCGGTCGGAGCGGTGATCCCGCTTCCGCTGGTGGCGCTGCTGGCCGACGCCGGTGCCGGCGGCGCCGGCGCGGCGGCCGGGTCCGCGACCGCGGCGGGCGTCGGGGTGGGCGCCGCGGGCGGCGTTTCGCTGGCGACCAAAGCGGCGCTGATCGCCGCCGTCGGCGTGGTCGCCGCCGGCTCCGGGGTCGCGATCAAGCACGCCCACGACTCGAGCCCCACCGACCGGGCGAAGCCGGCGGCGGCGAGCCGGTCCTCCGACACGAGCGAGGCCGGCGACCCGGCGACCGCGTCCGCACTCGCGACCGCGGATGAACCCGGGGGCCAGGCCACGGTGGCGTCCGGAGACGGCGTCCCCGGACACGACTCGGGGCCCGGCCCGTCCGCGAACAGCCAAGGCGGCGGCCCCGGGGCCCAATCCGGCCCGCAGACCACGACCGGCGACGACAACGGCGGTGGCGCGGGCCCGGGCGACGACTCGAGCGGCTCGGGATCGAGTGGCTCGGGGTCGGAGGACTCCGGTTCGGACGACGGCGGCCAGTCGGGGTCGGACGACGGCGGCCATTCGGGACCCGGTGCGGGTGGCACTTCGGGCTCCGGCGACGGCGGATCCTCCGGCTCCGGCCACGAGGGCTCGGGGAGCGGCGGCTCCTCCGGTTCGGGCGACGGCGGGTCGTCGGGTTCGGGCGAAAGCGATTCCTCCGGTTCAGGTGGCGGCGGGTCGTCCGGACCCGGCGGAGGCGACGACGACCCCGTCCTGGTCGAGCCGGTGGTCACCACGCCGACCGAGAGCAGCGGGCCGGGCAGCGGCGACGGTTCGCTCGAGCTTCCCGACGGCGACTGACAAACCCGCCCGCGGCGGCGTGACTTTTGCCGCGGGCCAGGGTTGACCGAGTAGACAGATGGACGCCCTGCCGCCAACCTGTGCGCTGGAGGGAATGCCACCGATGGCGCCGACCGCAACCTTGAAGCCGCTCGCGCGGGCCGTCGTCGGCACCCAGTCCGACGCCCGCCTGGTGGTCCTGACCAGGGGCGGCAGCGAGGATGCCTTCGCCGAGATAGTCCGCCGCCACCGTCCCGGCCTGCTGCGCTTCGCGCGCTCGCTGGGGTCCGGCGAGCGCTCCGAGGACGTGGTCCAGGACGGCCTGGTCCGCGCCTGGCGGGCGCTGCGCGCCTCGGATGCCGAGATCGACCTGCGGCCGTGGCTGACGACGATCGTGCGCAACCGCGCGCTCAGCGCCCACGCCTCGGCGCGACACCACGAGCAGCTCGACGAGATGATCGACGGCGTCCGCCAGCCGAGCGACATCGCGCTCCTGCACGAGGAGCTGCGCTCGGCGGTGAGCGCCGTCAACTCGCTGCCCGAAGGCCAGCGGCGGGCGCTCGTCCTCAGCGCGCTGCAGGGCGAGAGCCACGAGCGGATCGCCGAGGAGCTCGAGACCACCCCCGGCGCGGTCCGCCAGCTGATCTTCCGGGCCCGGACCGGCCTCCGCGACGGGCTCGGCGCGCTCGTCCCGCTGCCGGCGGTCCGCGGCCTGCTCGAGCTCACCGGGCAGGGGACGGCGGCGGGCGGCGCCGCGGGCGGGTCGGTGGCAGCGATCGCGGGCGGCGGGGGCGGCTCGATCGCACTCAAGGCGATCACCGTGGTCGCCGTCGGCGCCGCGGTGGCCGGCTCCGGGATCGCGATTCAGCGCGATCGGAGCGACGTCGAGAAGCCGGCCCCCGCCAAGCAGAGCGCGGCTTCGTCGCCGGCTTCGGATGCGGTCACGACGGCCGCGGCCGACCCGGCCACCGCCGGCGCCTCGGCGGCGCCCGTGAAGACGACCTCAACCGCCGCCGCCGGCTCGACCACCCCTCCCGGCGCGGCCACGACCGGCAGCGCATCTGTCTCCGGGGCCCAGGCGCAGACCGGCCAGCAGACCGTCCCGGCCGGAGGCGGCGCCCCGCCTGCCGATCAGGCGGGGACCGGTACCCGCGACGGCGGGCCGGCTCCGACGGGGGCGCCTCAGCAACAGACGGCGAACCCGCCGCCACCGGCGCCACCCCAGGATCACCACGGCGGCGGCCAGACGGCGCCCACGGGCCCGCAGACCGTCCAGCCTCCGCCACCCGCAGGCCAGTTTCAGCAGCCGTACGACGGGCACCAGATGCAGCCGTCGGGCGTCGACCTGGACGTGTCGGAAGACGGCCAGCTCGGCGAGCTCGGATCCGACACTCCGCGCCACCGCTGAGCTCCGGCGCCGGACGGCGCAACTCCTCGCTCCTCCGTGATCCCGCCCGCCCCGGGAGGTTGACCGGGCAGACAACCACCCACCACCAGGAGGCGGAGATGATCGGTAAGAGACGACCAAGGAGCACGAGGTTCGCCTGGGCGACGGTCGCGGCGGTGGCCCTAAGCCTCGGCGCGATGGCGGCGACGGGCGCGGCCAAGGATCGCAACGGCGACGGGCTCCCCGACCGCTGGGAGCGCCACAACGACCTCTCGCTGCAGGTTGACCAGGCCCGCCGCGACCAGGACGGCGACCAGCTCCGCAACCGGGGCGAATACCGAGCCGGCATGGACCCGCGCGATGCGGACACCGACGGCGACGGCATCCCCGACGGCGAAGAGGGCGCCGGGACGATCACGGCCTGGGACCCGGACACGGGCGAGCTGACGATCAACACGTTCGGCGGCGAGTCGGTCACCGGCACGGTCACCGACGAAACCCAGATCGAGTGCCGCAACGACGACGGCACCCAGCCGGACGACCCCGCCGACGAGGTGTCGAAGCACCCGTCCGGCGATCCCACGACTCCCTCCGGCAGCGATCCGGTCGCCCCCTCCGGTGCGCCGGCGCAGCAAGGGGGACCCGACCATGCGGGCGAGCACGACTGTGACGGCTCGAACTGCTCGGTCGACGACCTCGCCGTCGACGGCGCCGTCAGCGAGGCGAGCCTCAAGCTCACCTCCGACGGACTCGTCTTCGTCGAGATCCAGCTCGGCTAGTTCAGCCAACCCCGAAGCCGAGTGATGACGAGGGCGGCCTGCGGGCCGCCCTCGTTACTTGGCGGCCAGCCAGTCGGCGCCGACGCCGACGTCGACCGCGAGGGGCGGATCGAGCTCGAAGGCGCCGACCATCTCGGCGCGGGCGATCTCCGCCGCCCGGTCCATCTCCGCCTCGGGCCCCTCGAACAGCAGCTCGTCGTGGATCTGCAGCACGAGCTCGGTCTCCAGCCCGGCGGCCGCGATCTCGCGATGGCAGTTGACCATCGCCACCTTGATGATGTCCGCCGCGGTCCCCTGGATCACGGTGTTGACGGCGAGCCGCTCGCCCAGCCCGCGCCGCTGCGGGTTGCCCGAGCGCAGCTCGGGGATGTTGCGTCGCCGGCCCATCAGCGTGGTCACGAAGCCGCGCTCCGCGGCATCGGCGATCGTCGTCTCGATGAACACCTTGACCGCCGGGAAGCGCTCGAAGTAGCGCTCGATGTAAGTCGCCGCCTCGTCGCGCTCGATGTTGAGCCGGTCGGCGAGCCCGAAGGCCGAGAGGCCGTAGGCGATCCCGTAGTTGACCATCTTCGCCTTCGAGCGCTCGGCCGGGGTGATCGCGTCGGGGTCGGCGCCGATGATCCCGGCGGCGGTGGCGCTGTGGACGTCCTCACCCGAGGCGAAGATCTGGCGCAGCACGTCTTCGCCGGCGACGTGGGCGAGGACCCGCAGCTCGACCTGGTTGTAGTCGCAGGAGAGCAACCGATTGCCCTCGCCGGCGATGAAGCAGGCGCGGACGGGGCGCCCGACCTCGGAGCGGATCGGGATGTTCTGGAGGTTCGGGTTGGTGCTCGATAGGCGCCCGGTCGCCGCCGTCACCTGATTGAACGTGGTGTGGATCCGGGAGTCCGAATCGACCAGGGTGGGCAGCGAGTCGAGGTAGGTGTTCTTGAGCTTCGTCAGCTCGCGCCAGCGCTCGACCCGGGCGACGATCGGATGCTCGTCGCGCAGCTGGCCGAGCACCCGGGCGTCGGTGGAGAAGCCGGTCTTGCCGCGCCGCTTCTTCGTCAGCCCGAGCTCGTCGAAGAAGACCGTCGCGAGCTGCTGCGGCGATCCGATCGTGAACTCATGGCCGGCGTCCTCGTAGATCTGCGCCTCGAGCTCGGCGATCTGCTCCTCCATCCCGGCGCCGATCTCGGCCAGGCGCTCGGTGTCGAGGCGGAGGCCGATCCGCTCCATCTCGGCGAGCACCTCGATCAGCGGCATCTCGACCTCGTTCAGCAGCCGTTCGACCCCGAACTCGCCCAGCCGCGCCCGCTGGCGCTCGGCGAGCTCGCCCGCGAGCCGCGCGTCGACCGCCGGGTCGCCGGCGGCGTCGCCCTCGTCGGCGGCGAGGCTGAGCTGGCCCTCCTCGGCGCCGGCGGGCGCCGCGGCGAGCCCGGCGTCGGCGGCCAGCTCGTGGAGCTCGTAGGTGCGTCGCGCGGGGTCGATCAGGTAGGCGGCGACCATCGTGTCGTGGGCGAGGTCGAGGCCCGCCGGCCGGGAAGCGGCGAGCAGGCTGTCGGGTCCGTGCCCGCCCAGGCCCTTGATGTCGTGACCGATGATCGGGTGGGAGCGCAGGCCGTCCGCCAGGCCCGCGAGGTCGGATGCGTCGCCGGTGACCATCTTGGTGCCGTTCCCCGCCGCCCAGCGCCCGCCGGCGATCGCCAGCGAGATCGGGCCGTCGCCGAGGTCGGCCGGGGTGCCCTCCTGCGCCTCGACCTCGATCGTCTCCTCGACCATCCGCCCGGGCACGACCTCCTCCCACTCGTCGTCGAGGCGCTGGATCACGGCCCGGAGCTCGAACTGGTTGGCGGCGTCGCGCAGCATCGAGCGATCGGGCGAGCCGCGCAGCTCCTGAGTGATCATCAGCGGCACGTCGACGTCCTCAACCATCGTCGCCAGCTGCTTGGAGACCCTGGCGTCGTCGGCGTGCTCGATCAGGTTCTGCTTGCGCTTCGCGCCCGAGATCTGGTCGACCGAGCCGAGCACGTCCTCGAGCGAGCCGAACTCCTGCAGCAGCGTGGCGGCGGTCTTGTCGCCGATTCCGGGGACGCCTGGGATGTTGTCGGAGGTATCGCCCTTGAGCCCGATGAAGTCGGTGACCAGCTCGGGCGGGATGCCGTAGCGCTCGACTACACCCTCTCGGTCGTAGACCTTGGTGTCGGTGACCCCGCGCGAGGTGGTCATCACCTTGACCCCGTCGCGGACGAGCTGGTAGACGTCGCGGTCGCCGGAGACGATCATCACCGGGACGCCGGCGTCCGACGCCTGGCGGGCAAGGGTCGCGATCACGTCGTCGGCCTCGTAGCCCTCGACATCGACGTTCTTGAACCCGAACGCCTCGGCGAGCGGCGCCAGATGCGGCCACTGCTCCTTGAGCAGGTCGGGGCGCGACTTGCGCTGCGACTTGTACTCCGCGTAGACCTTCTCCCGCCCTGACCAACCCCGGTCCCAGGCCACGATCACCGCCTTCGGCGAGTGGTCGATGAGGATCTTGGCCATCATCGAGGCGAAGCCGTAGATCGCGTTGGTCGGCCGCCCATCGGCGGTCGCGATTGATTCAGGCAGCGCGAAGAAGGCCCGGTAGGCGAGCGAGTTCCCATCGATCAGGAACACCTCCTCGTTCTTCCCGTTGTCCTTCTTTGCCATCCATTCGATCTTATGGGGCGGAATTGGCAAGTAGGGAGAGGAGGTCGCGGGCGATTCCAGCAGGGTCGCCTTCGATCCGGCTGTCGTCGAAGCGGACGACGGTAAAGCCGAGGAGTTCCAGCTCGACGTCCCGGTCGCGGTCGTCGCGGAACGCCTGCCTGCCCCGGTGGTAGGCGTAGCCGTCGGTCTCGACGACAAGCCGCTCGCGACGCCAGAGGAAATCGACGCGGAAGCGGGATATGCGGGCGTTCTTTTCAGGTAGGGGGACGCCGTAGCGGACGCAGATGGCGAAGAAGTCGTCCTCCAGGTCGCTGTCCGTCTTCGTCGAGACGTGGTCGTTGGAGAGCGGCAGGCCGCGAGCCTCCGCCTCGCGGATGGCGCGCCTGAGCTCGGCGGGTGTTGCGACGCGCTTCAGGTCGGCGAGGGTGCGGGCGGGCATCGTCACCGGGATGCCATCGCGGATCGTGGTGCGGGTGGCCGCGAGGGTGCGCGAGCGGTAGATGCGGATTCCCTTTCTGGGCGTTGGATGGGCTGGGTAGGGGACGGTGATCTGCGGGTCGGCGCCGTTTGGGCGCAGGAGCCGCCAGAGTTCCGCGGCGCTGCGGTGCGACAGGACGGAGTTGCGAACTGCGACCGTCGCCGCCTTCCATCGAGCGTGGTGGGTCAATTCGGGGTGTCCCACCGCGTAGACGCCGCGGTGGACCGGGAACAACCGACCTGACGCGACGCGCCTTGGGACCGCCTGCCGTGACAGGCCGCAACGAAGCAGTTGCTCAAGCGTCACCAGTCCGTGCTGCCGCCCCGCAACTCGGGCGACGAGGGCGTCGGGCGTGGTGGGTTTGTCCCGCATACCGGTACAAACCCCCCACACAGGCCCGGCCGCCCCCCTTACCCAGCCCAATCCGCCTGCATAGACTCCAGCGCCCATGGCCAGCGTCTCCGCCCAGTTCTCGGTCACAGTGCGCGTCGAGCTCGACGCGCGCGCGGAGCCGCTGGGCAAGCTGACCGCTTCGATCGCCGAGGCCGGCGGCGCGTTGCAGGGGGTCGACCTCGTGCCCGGGGCGGGGGCCGAGGGCAAGCGCGTGCGCGAGTTCACGATCGACGCCCGCGACCAGGCCCACTGGGAGGAGATCCTGCGCGCGATCGGCTCGACCCGCGGCGCCCGGGTGATCGACTACGTCGACCGCACGCTGGCGATGCACCGCGGCGGCAAGATCGAGCAGCACAACAAGTACCCGCTGAAGACGCGTGACGACCTCTCGATGGCCTACACGCCGGGCGTCGCCCGGGTCTGCATGGAGATCCACGCCGACCGCAAGAAGGCCTTCGACTTCACGATCAAGAAGAACACCGTCGCGGTCGTCTCCGACGGCTCCGCCGTGCTCGGGCTCGGCGACATCGGCCCCGAGGCGGCGATGCCCGTGATGGAGGGCAAGGCGATGCTGTTCAAGGAGTTCGCCGACATCGACGCCTTCCCGATCTGCCTCGCCACCCACGACCCCGAGAAGATCATCGAGGTCGTGCGCCTGATCGCGCCGACGTTCGGCGGCATCAACCTCGAGGACATCTCCGCCCCGCGCTGCTTCGAGATCGAGGAGCGGCTAAAGGAGGAGCTCGACATCCCGGTCTTCCACGACGACCAGCACGGGACCGCGGTGGTGACCATGGCGGCGCTGTTCAACGCGCTGAAGATCGTCGGCAAGCCGATCGAGGACCTGACGGTGCTGATGACCGGGCTCGGCGCCGCCGGAGTCGCCGTGACGAAGATGATGCTCGCCTCCGGGGTCACGAAGATCATCGGCTGCGACCGCAAGGGCGCGCTCTCGACCACCCGCGACGACTACGAGCAGATGACCGAGATCAAGCGCTGGTACTCGGAGAACTCGAACCCCGAGCACCGGCTCGGCACCCCGTCGGAGGTGATCGACGGGATCGACCTGTTCGTCGGCCTCTCCGGACCCGGGGTGATCGAGGCGAGCGAGCTGGCGCGGATGAACAAGGACGCGATCGTCTTCGCGATGGCGAACCCGACCCCCGAGGTGATGCCCGAGGACGCGGCACCCTACGTGCGGATCATGGCCACGGGGCGCTCCGACTACCCAAACCAGATCAACAACGTGCTCGCCTTCCCGGGGATCTTCCGCGGAGCCCTCGACGCCGGCGCGCCGAGGATCACCGAGGAGATGAAGCTCGCGGCGGCGCAGGGGATCGCCGATGTGGTCGCCGAGGAGGACCTCTCGGAGGACTACATCATCCCCTCGGTGTTCGATCGCGACGTCGCCCCAGCCGTCGCCAAGGCCGTGGTCGAGGAGGCCCGCCGCGACGGAATCGCCCGCGTCTCGGAGGAGACCGGCACCTTCTCGACAATCGAGTAGATGCGGGTACTCGTCACCGGAGCAAGCGGACTGATCGGCTCGGCCGTCTGCGACGCGCTGCTCGCGCGCGGCGACGAGGTGGCCGGCCTCAGCCGCGATCCGGCACGGGCGCGACGGACGAATCCGACCGTCTCCTGGCACGCATGGGATCCGGCCCGCGAGCGCCCGCCCGAGGCGGCGTTCGAGGGGGCCGACGCGATCGTCAACCTGGTCGGCGAGAACATCAACCAGAGGCTGACGCCGGCGGCCAAGGAACGGATTCGCGACAGCCGCGTGCGGGCGACCAAGAACCTCGTCGACGGCCTGGTCGGCGCAGCGGCCAAACCGACGGCGTTGGTGAGCCAGTGCGCGGTCGGCTACTACGGAGACCACGGGGAGGCGATCGTCGACGAGTCGACGCCGCCGGCGACCGACTGGGTCGGCCGGATGTGCGCCGAATGGGAGGCCGAGAGCCTCGCCGCCCAGCGCGGCGACGTCAGAACCACGGTCCTGCGCTCCGCCCCGGTACTGGACCCCGACGGCGGCCTGCTGAAACAGCTGCTGCCCGTGTTCAAGCTCGGCCTCGGGGGTGCGCTGGCCGGCGGGCGGCAGTACATGCCCTGGATCCATCGCGACGACGAGGTCGCGCTGATCCTCTGGGCGCTCGATTCGGGCGAGGCGAGCGGGCCGCTGAACGCCGTCGGCCCCACCCCGGCGACCAACCGCGAGTTCTCGAAGGCGCTCGGCGCCGCCCTCCATCGACCCGCGGTCGTCCCTGTGCCGAGATTCGCGCTCACCGCGATGCGGGGCGAGGAGCTCACCGATCAGATCCTCGGCAGCATCCGCGCCGTCCCCCGGCGCGCCCAGGACCTCGGCTTCGTGTTCAGGTTCAACGAGGTCGCGTCGGCGCTGCGCGACCTGCTCTAGCCCGGGCCGCCGAGCGCCGCGACCGGCTTCGGCTCGCCGCGGCCGAGCTCGTACCCGGTCATCCGGTCCAGCGTCGTCTCGCCGACGTTGTCGATCGAGTACGTGCCGAGCACGGAGTCGCGCTCGGCGGTCTCGAAGAACGCGCCGATGACGTCCGTGCGGTCGGTCGGGTCGGAGGCGCGGTCGATCGAATCGAGGATCACCGCCATCGCCTCGTAGCCGTAGGCGGCGTAGCGGCCGGGCGGACGGCCGTACTCGCCCCGGAAGGCATCGGCGAAGTCCTGGCCCGCGGGCGGCAGCTGCGAGGGATCGAGGGCGGCGGAGGTCGCGAGCGTCCCTGCGGGCTCGGAGACGCCCGGGACGAGCTCGGCGTCGGTGACCATCAGCCCGTCGAGCCCGCGGGCGTCGGCAAGCGGCTGGTCCTCCGGCAGGCCGCCGTAGTAGACGAAGCCGGCGCCCCGAACGAGCGACGCCCGCCGCAGGCCATCCTCGAAGCCCGAGATCATCGCCTTGCCGTAGGCGGTCCCGTCCGACTCCGCCGCGACCCGGGAGACGCCCATCCGGTCGACCCAGGCGGCGCCGGCGAGGGCCTGGGAGCGGTCGCTCGGGATCACCCGGCCGAACGTCCGCGTCCCGCTCGGCTGGGCGTCGGGGACCTCGTCGGAGCCCGGGACCGGGGCAACGAGGTCGCCGGCCGAGCTGGCGGGCGAGACCTGCAGCACCTGGGCGGCGTTGGTGACCGGCAGCGAGGCCCGGGTGGCGCCGGATTCGAAGTCGCCCAGATAGGCGATCGCTGTCGAGTCCTGGGAGGCGGTCCGCGCGTTCGCGGCCGCCTGGGCCGGGGTCCAGACGGCGGCCGCGCCCTCGCCCTCGGTGTCGTCGAGGTAGTTCGCCTCGACCGCCACACCGCCGGCCACACCGCCGGCATCGGCGAGGGCCAAGCGGGCCCCGTCGGCGGCGTCCTGCCCGTCGCCGCCGCTGGGGCCGCGCAGCGGCAGGCTGACGTAGACGGTCAGCTGCGCGTCCGCATCCGGACCGCCGCCGCCCCCGGCGCAGCCCCCGGCCGCCAGCACGGCCACGGCGGCGAGCGCCGCCGAGCTAGCCCAGGAACGCTTCGGCAAACGCGAACTCCTCCGGAGTGACGGTGCGCAGCTCGGCGACCGCCTCGGCCAGCGGGACGAGCTCGATCCGGGTCCCGTGAAGCGCCGGCATCATCCCCCAGCGGCCGTCGTGGGCTGCATCGATCGCGCCGACGCCGAAACGGGTCGCCAGCACCCTGTCGTACGCGGTCGGCGTGCCGCCGCGCTGGATGTGGCCGAGGACGACGGCGCGGGTCTCGAACCCCGTTCGCCCCTCGATCTCCTTTTCCAGCCGCTGGCCGATGCCGCCGAGGCGCACGTGGCCAAACTCGTCCGTCTCCCCGGCGCCCAGCTCCATCGTCCCCTCCCCGGGCACGGCGCCCTCGGCGACGACGACGATCGAGAAGAAGCGCCCGCGCCCGTGCCGGCGGCCGATCAGACGGCAGACCTCCTCGATGTCGAAAGGCTGCTCGGGGATCAGGATCACGTCGCCGCCGCCGGCGATCCCGGAGTAGAGCGCGATCCAGCCCGCGTGGCGGCCCATCACCTCGACCACCATCACCCGGTGGTGCGACTCGGCCGTCGTGTGCAGGCGGTCGATCGCCTCGGTCGCGACCTGAAGCGCGGTGTCGAACCCGAAGGTGACGTCGGTGGCGCCGATGTCGTTGTCGATCGTCTTCGGCACCCCGACCACGTTGAGCCCGTGCTCGGCGTGCAGGCGATTGGCGGCGCCCAACGTATCCTCGCCGCCGATCGCGATCAGGCCGTCGAGCCCGAGCGCGCCCAGGTTGTCGGCGATCAGCCGCGGCCCGTCGTCGCGCTTGAAGGGGTTGGTGCGCGAGGTGCCGAGGATCGTGCCGCCCCGGGGCAGGATGCCGCGCGTCGACTCGATCGTCAGCTCCTCGTGGTCGTTCTCGAGCGGGCCGCGCCAGCCGTCGCGAAAACCCACGATCTCGTGTCCGTGGATGTCGATTCCCTTGCGGACGATCGCCCGGATCACCGCGTTCAGGCCCGGGCAATCGCCACCCCCGGTGAGCACGCCGAATCGCACGCGGCCACCATACCCACCGCGCGCCGGACCGGCCGATCAGTCCGCGAGCGCCTCCCGGCGGACGGCGAAGAAGTCGGCGAGCAGCTGCTCCGGGTCGTCGGCGGAGACCAGGTCCGCGTAATCGACCTCGGCGCCGTCGAAGGCGGTCGCGTTCCACAACCCGCCCCTGGTCTGCGGCTGCCAGGGGCCGACGTAGACGTACGGCTGCGGATGGAGGGGGTCGCCGGGCGAGGCGCCGTAGTTGGCGCGTCGGCCGAGCGACTCCGGCCCGGCCTCGATCGCGAGGTCGAAGTGCTCCGGCCACAGATTGATCGCCGAGGCCTCATCGGCCGGCGAGACGGTGGCGATCAGGGCCTCGAGGCTTCTCTGGCCGAAGGCGTAGAACTCGGCCAGGCGTTCCGCGGCCGCGGCGTCGATCGCCAGCGCGGTCGTATCGCCCGGAAGCCCGTCGGGGTACAGATCGGCTCCGACCAGCTCGGCCGCCTCGGCGATCGACTCGATCGCCGCCCGGCGCTCGGCGCCGTCCTCGTCGACCACCAGCTCGGCGCCGTCGACGCGGACCTGCAACGAGCGGCCATCGTGCTCGAACGGCGGCGTACCGAAGCCACCCGGGGTCCGCGTCAGGGCGATCTCGTTGTGCGGCTTGCGGGCCGGGGCGACCACCTGCTCGGCGACCCGATGCAGGGCCAGGCGGGTCTCCACGAATGAATCGGGCAGCGGCGCCAGGCCCATCGGCCTACGCGCGGATCCAGTCGAGCAACGGTTTCGCCCAGCGATCGAGGATGCCGTTGAAGAGGATGAAGAGCAGGATCAGGGTGGCGATCGTGCCGCCGAGCGAGAACGCGTAGGCGACGGTCATCGCGAGCAGGCCGATGACTGTGAAGACCAGGAGTCGCACGGGCGCCAGAGTATCGGAGAGCTCACGCCGCGGGTCCTGTCGCGGACATGCGTTTGCGGCAGTCGGCGAGGAAGGATGAGACGGCGCCGGCGGCCGCGGTTGGGTCGGGAGACTCGGACGTGGCGCGGACGAGGCGGGTGCCGATGATCACGCCGTCGGCGAGGGCACCGACCTGGGCGGCCTGGTCGGGGGTGGTGATGCCGAAGCCGACCGCGACGGGGACGGAGGAGTCGGCCTTGGTGGCGGTGACGAGCTCGCCGAGCGCTTCGGGGAGCTGGTCGCGCTCGCCGGTCGTGCGGGTGTCGGAGACGAGGTAGACGAAGCCCTCGGCGGCGGCGCAGATCCGGGCGCGGCGTTCGGGCGGGGTGGTGGGCGCGACGAGCGGAATCAGCGCCAGCCCCGCGGCGCGCAGCGCCGACGCGACCTCGGCCCCCTCCTCGAGCGGCAGGTCGGGGACGATGACGCCGGCCGCGCCGGCGTCGGCGAGCATGCCGGCGAAGCGGTCGGGGCCGCGGGCGAGGACCATGTTCGCGTAGGCCATCGGCACGACCGGCAGCCGGGCCGCGATCCGCTCGCAGTCGGCGAGCACCGACTCGAGCGTCGCTCCGGCCTCCAGGGCCCGGGTAGCGGCGCCGTGGATCACCGGGCCGTCGGCGAGCGGGTCCGAGTACGGCACCCCGAGCTCGACCAGGTCGGCGCCGGCATCCGCGTACGCCTCGGCGACCGCCGTCGACGTGGCCGCGTCGGGAAACCCGCCCATCATGTACGGCATCAGGGCCGCCCGGCCCTCGGCGCGGGCGGCGGCAAACGCTGCTTCGATCTCAGCCATCGCCGAGCCGCTCGACGACCTCGGCCAGGTCCTTGTCGCCACGACCGGAAAGCGTGAGGACATCAAAACTACTCCGCGCCACCTCCTCGGCTTCGCCTGCGGGGGTGCGCGAGTCAGCCGCAGGATGCGGGTTTTCAAGGAGCCACGCGATTGCGTGGCTTGGTTCCAAGGCCGGGATGATCCCCTCGAGCCGCCCGACCTCGCGGAAGGCATTCAGCGCCGCGGCGTCGGTGACCGCCTCGTAGCGAACCCTGCCCGTGTCGCGCAGGTGGGCGTGCTGGGGGCCGACGCCCGGGTAGTCGAGCCCGGCCGAGACCGAATGCGCCTCGAGGATCTGGCCGTCCTCGTCGGCGAGCACGGAGGAGAGGGCGCCGTGCAGGACACCGGTCCGCCCCGCGGTGAGCGAGGCGCCGGTCCGGCCGCTTTCGAGGCCCTCCCCCGCCGCCTCGATGCCGATCAGCTCGACGTCTGCGTCGTCGAGGAAGGGGACGAAGGTGCCGATCGCGTTCGAGCCGCCGCCGACGCACGCGATCACCCGAGCCGGCAGGGCGCCCTCGACGGCGAGGGCCTGCTCGCGGGCTTCGGTTCCGATCACCAGCTGCAGGTCGCGGACGAGCGCCGGGTAGGGCGCCGGCCCGACCGCCGAGCCGATGATGTAGTGGGTGGTGGCCACGTTCGTGACCCAGTCGCGGATCGCGGCGCTGACCGCCTCCTTGAGCGTCCGCGCGCCGGCCTCGACCGGCGCCACCTCGGCGCCCAGGAGGCGCATCCGCTCAACGTTGGGGGCCTGGCGGCGCATGTCCTCGGTGCCCATGTAGACGACGCATTCGAGCCCGAGCAGCGCGCACGCGGTCGCCGCGGCGACCCCGTGCTGGCCGGCGCCGGTCTCGGCGATCACCCTCGGCTTGCCCATCCGTTTCGCCAGTAGCGCCTGGCCGACCGCGTTGTTGATCTTGTGGGCGCCGGTGTGGGCGAGGTCCTCGCGCTTCAGGTAGACGCGGCGGCCGACGCGCTCGGAGAGGCGCTGGGCCAGATAGAGGGGGGTCGGACGGCCGACGAAGTCGCGCAGCAGGCGGTCGAGCTCGGTGGCGAACCCCTCGTCCTCGCGGGCCGACGCCCAGGCGAGCGTCAGCTCGTCGAGCGCCGCAATCAGCACCTCGGGCACGAAGCGGCCGCCATACGGCCCGAACCGCTCCTCGACCGCGACGGTCATGGGTGCGCGACCGGCACCCGGACCCCGGCCGCCTCGGCGAAGGCCGCCATCAGGCGGTGGTCCTTGATCCCGGGGGCCGACTCGATCCCGCTGGCCACGTCGACGGCGAACGGGGCCGCGACCTCGATCGCCGCGGCGACGTTGGCGGGATTGAGGCCGCCGGCGAGGATCATCGGCACCTCGGAATGATGCCCGCGGACCAGCTCCCAGTCGAAGCTGGTGCCGGTGCCGCCGGGCGACCCGTGCCGGTGGGCGTCCAGCAGGTGATAGTCGGTCCGGAAGGTCTCGGCCGCCTGCAGCTCGGCGCTGGTGTTGACGCGAATCGCCTTGATCACCTTGGCGCCCGTCCGCCGCGCGGCCTCCTGGCAGAACACGGGACCCTCCTCCCCGTGCAGCTGAACCATCGAGAGCTGCTCGTCCTCGACCACCGCCGCGATCTCGTCCAGAGTCGCGTTCACGAACACGCCGCAGACCTCGATCTTGCGACGCAGCTCCGAGCTGATCGCGAGCGCCGTGGCAGGATCGCAGCGTCGCGGGCTACCGGCCCAGTGGTTGAGCCCGATCGCCCAGGCGCCGAGGCGCACCGCCTCGCGCGCGTCCTCGATCCTCGTTATGCCGCAGAACTTGACTCGCATCGGCTCGGAGTAGCGTAGGGATCGATCATGATCGAGCCCGGATCAGGGGGACTCGAATCGCCGTCGGCGCCGCTCGAGGCGGAGGTCCAGCGAATCGGTCGCGAGCTGGCGGCGCGCTTCCCCTCCCCCGTGCGCCATCCGCTGCGCTCGCTCGACCAGAAGGCGATGCAGCTCACCGCCCAGGACTCGCAGCTGGCCGCGGCCCTGTTCCGGCTCGTCGATGTCACCCCGGCCTGCCGCTCGGTCGACGACCTCAGCGCGCACCTGGTCGCCTACCTCGACGAGATACCCGACCGGCCGGCCTCCCTCGACGCCGCGAGCAGGCTCGGCGGCACCGCCGCCGGGCGCAAGGCGCTGGGCGCCGCGACCGCCGCCGGCGTCCGCCACATGGCGCACCGCTTCATAGTCGGCGAGTCGCCGCACCACGCGCTGCGGACGCTCTCCGGGCTCTGGCGCGAAGGGATCGCGAGCTCGGTCGACCTGCTCGGCGAGGCGACCGTGACCACGGCCGAGGCGGACCGCTACGCCGCCCGCTGCGCCGAGGCACTCGAGACCCTCTCGGCGGCGGCGCCCGGCTGGCCGGCGCGGGAGTGGCTGGAGCGCGACTCGACCGGCCCGGTTCCCCGCGTCAACCTCTCGGTCAAGGTCAGCGCGCTCACGCCGCTGATGCGGCCGCGAGCGCCGGAGGTCGGGCGCGAGGACGCGGCCGCGCGGATGCGCCCGCTGCTGCGCCGGGCCCGAGACCTCGGGGCCCATCTGCACGTCGACATGGAGTCGGTCGACTCGCTGGAGACGACAGCTGAGCTCGTGCTCGGGCTGCTGGCCGAGCCCGAGTTCGCCGAGGGCCCGTCGTCGGGCGTCGTCCTGCAGGCCTACCTGCGCGACTCGCCCGCCCAGCTCGAGCGCCTGCTCGGCTGGTCGCGGGCGACGCCGCGCGCGACGCCGCTGGTCGTGCGCCTGGTCAAGGGCGCCTACTGGGACCACGAGGTGGTCGAGGCGCGCCAGCACGGCTGGAGCCCGCCCGTGTTCGAGCACAAGGCCGACTGCGATCGCAACTTCGAGGCGCTCACCCGCCGGCTCCTCGACGCCGTGCCGCTGGTCCGGGTCAACATCGGCTCGCACAACCTGCGCTCGGTCGCCCACGCGATCGCCTACAACCGCCTCGCCGGCGGCAGCGACGCCGACCTCGAGCTCCAGGTGCTGCGCGGGCTCGGCGACGAGCTGGCGGAGGCGCTCCGCGCCGAGCGCCTGCGGGTGCGCTCCTACTGCCCGGTCGGCGACCTCGTCGCCGGGATGGCCTACCTGGTGCGGCGCCTGCTCGAGAACACCTCCAACGACTCGTTCCTGCGCGCCCACCACGGCGGCGCGCCGGTCGAGGAGCTGCTCGCCGCGCCGTGACCTTTCGAAACGAGCCGACGATGGAGCTGCGCCGCGGCGACGTTCGCGAGCTGTTGCTCGGGGCGCTGGCCGAGCTCGACCGCCGGCTGCCGCTCGCCGTCCCGGTCCTGATCGGCGGGGATCGCGGCGCCGAGACCGGGCTCGACTCGACCGATCCCGGCAGGCCGGACCGCGAGGTCGCGGTCGCCGGGCAAGCGGGCGCCGCCGAGGCCGAGGCCGCGGTTGCCGCCGCCCAGGAGGGCTTCGCCGCCTGGCGCCGGCGCAGCGGCGCCGAGCGGGCGGCCGCGTTGACCCGCGCCGCGGCGACGCTTCGCGAGCGCCGCCCGGAGCTCGCCGCGCTGCAGGTGCGCGAGTGCGCGAAACCATGGCCGGAGGCCGACGCCGACGTCTGCGAGGCGATCGACTTCCTCGAGTACTACGCGCTCGGGGCGGCCGGCCTCGACCACCCGCCGGAGCTCGCCCAGGTCCAGGGGGAGCGCAACACGATGCGCTACGAGCCGCTCGGAGTCGCGGCGGTGATCGCGCCCTGGAACTTCCCGCTGGCGATCCCGGCCGGGATGACCGCGGCGGCGCTGGCGGCGGGCAACGCGGTCGTCCTCAAGCCCGCCGAGCAGTCACCCGGCTGCGCGCTGGCGCTGGTCGAGGCCCTGCACGGTGCCGGCGTCCCGCCCGCCGCCCTCTCCCTGCTCCCGGGGGAAGGCGACGTGGGGGCGGCGCTGGTCAGCGACCCCCGCGTCAACCTGATCGCCTTCACCGGCTCCGGCGCCGTCGGGCTCGAGATCGTGCGCGCCGCCGCGCAGACCCCGGCCGGGCAGGCCCACGTGAAGCGTGTGATCGCCGAGATGGGCGGCAAGAACTGCGTCATCGTCGACGCCGATGCCGATCTCGACGACGCGGTGCCGGCGATCGTCGACTCCGCCTTCGGCTACGCGGGTCAGAAGTGCTCCGCCGCCTCCCGGGTACTCGTCCACGAGGCGATCGCGGAGCACTTGCTGGAGCGGCTCGTGGGCGCCACCGACGCCCTGATCGTCGGCCAGGCGGACAGCTTCGCCACCGACGTCCCGCCGCTGATCGAGGCGACGGCCCGCGAGCGCGTGATCGCGTACCGGGAGCAGGCGGCGAGCGGCGGGCAGATCGCGACCGGCGCCCGCGAGCTCCCCGGCGCCGGGTGGTTCGCCGAGCCCACGATCGCCTCCGGCCTGCCCGCTGACGCCCCGGCGCTGCGCGAGGAGATCTTCGGGCCGTTTCTGTGCGTCGAGGCGGTGGCGAGCACCGACGAGGCACTCGCGATCGTCGACTCGCTCCCCTACGCGCTCACCGCGGGGCTGTTCTCGCGCGACCCGAAGGCGGTCGCGGCGGTCGCCGACGCGATCCCGGCGGGCAACCTCTACGTCAACCGCTCGACCACCGGGGCGATGGTCGCCCGCCAGCCGTTCGGCGGCCACCGGCTCTCCGGGATCGGCTTCCCCTCGGGCGGCCCGGACTACCTGCGCCAATTCACCCGCTCGCGGGCGGTCAGCGAGAACACCATGCGCCACGGGCTCGAGACGGACGCCTGAACGCAGAACGGGCCGGGGTTAGGGCCGGCCCGTCTGCGCTTGGAGGTTCCCCGGAGTGGGAGAGGAGCCTCGGATTGGGGGGGGTTATGTCAGCCCGCCTGCGCAGGCCTTTCGGTGAGCTCGAGGGTGACCGTGCGAGTGTCGCCGCCCTTGAGCAGGGTGAGCTGCATCGAATCGCCGGGCTTCTTCGAGTCGACCGCGGCGATCACGTCCTCCATGCCGGAGACCGGATTGCCGTCGACCGCCGTGATCACGTCGCCACCGGCGCGGATCCGCTGGCCGTTGACGCTGACCGTGGCGTTGCCGGCCGTGACCCCGGCGTTGTCGGCGGGGCTGCCGGCGACCACGGACTGGACCAGGGCGCCGCTATTGGCGTCGAGGTTGAGCACGTCGGCGATCTCGGGCGTCAGGTCGGCGCCGCTGATCCCGACGAAGGCATGCTGGACCGAGCCGTTGTCGATCAGCTGCTGAGCGATCTCGTGGGCCGTGTCGATCGGGACGGCGAAGCCGATTCCGACGTTGCCGTTCGACTGGCCGCCGGACTCGATCTGGGAGTTGATCCCGATCACGCGGCCCTCGGAGTCGAGCAGCGGGCCGCCCGAGTTGCCGGGATTGATCGGCGCGTCGGTCTGGATCGCGTTCTCGATCGTGAACCCGTTCGGGGAGTCGATCTGGCGCTGGACCGCGGAGACGATGCCGGCGGTGGCCGAGCGGTCGAGGCCGAACGGGTTGCCGATCGCGACCACGGGGTCGCCGACCTTGACCCCGGACGAGGAGCCGAGCTCGAGGGGCTGCAGCTGGTCGGCACCCGGGTCGACCGAGAGCACGGCGACGTCGGTGGAGGGATCGGTGCCGACGACCTTGGCGTCGAACGTCTGACCGTCCTCGCCCCCGACCCGCACGCTGACCTGGTCGGAGCCGGCGACGACGTGCGCGTTGGTGAGGATGTGGCCGGAGTCGTCGATCACGAAACCCGAACCGGTCGCGGTCCCGCCCTGGGAGGGGCCGAACGGGCTGAACGGCGAGGGCTGCGCCTTCTGCTGGGCGGTGATGTAGACGACGCCGGGCGAGTCCTGGGTGTAGATCTGGTTCACGGTCAGCGCCTTGCCGTTCGTGTCGGAGGCAAGCGCCGTCTCCGGTGCGGCCGCCGGGAGGGTCGTGGTGGTGGTCGTCGAATCGCCGGTGCCGACGGCGCCGGTACCGATCGCCACCAAACCGAGGAGCGCGACGACCAGGCCTCCCGCGACCGCGGAGGCAAAGGGGGTCTTGATCAGGTTCTTCATGGCCCGGAGCTTGCCCGGGCCTTCCTAAAGCGGCCTAACGCGAACTGAAAGCGCGTCTAAGAATCCGAGGCGCGGTCGAGATAGTGCTCGCGGGTGCGCTCCTCGTCCATGGTCAGCTGGCGCACGGCGGTCTCCGGATCGCCCGAGCGCATCAGCGCCTCGCCGATCAGGACCGCGTCGCAGCCGATCCGCTCGAGCTCCTCGAGTTGCTCCCAGCGGTCGAAGCCGGACTCGGAAACCACCGTCTTGCCGGCCGGGACGTCGGTCATCAGCTCGGAGGTCGTCTCCAGGTCGACGCTGAGGTCGTCGAGATTGCGATTGTTGATCCCGATCACGTCCGCGCCCAGCTCGAGGGCGCGCTCGAGCTCGGGCTCGTCGTGGACCTCGACCAGGCAGTCGAGGTCGAGTCGCGTCGCCTCCTCGTAGAGGCCGCGCAGACCCTGATCGTCAAGCGCTGCGACGATCAGCAGCACGGCGTCGGCCCCGTTGACGACCGCCTCGTAGAGCTGGTACGGGTCGACGATGAAGTCCTTGCGCAGGATCGGCAGCCCACTGGCGGCCCGCGCCGCGCGCAGGTCGTCGAGCGAGCCGCCGAAGTTGCGCTCGTCGGTGAGCACGGAGAGCGCCGCGGCGCCGCCGCGCTCATAGGCGGCGACCACCTCGGCGACCGTGGCCCCGGCGGCGATCTCACCCGAGCTCGGCGAGCGGCGCTTGAACTCGGCGATCAGCGAGAGGCCGGGCCGGACGAGCGCCTCGCTGAACGGGCGCGAGCCGCTGAGGGTGCCGACGGCGTCGCGCAGATCGGCGGCCGGGACCTGCCGTTTTCGCCTCTCAACATCCTCCCTCGCAGCCCCCACGAGCTCATCGAGCTTGCTCATCTGCAGGTCAGGGTAGTCAAGCGGCGGGTTCGGGCGCCAGCTCCTGCGTCAGCCGGGTCAGGCGCCCGAGCACGCCCTCGGCGGCGCCCGAGTCGATCGCCTCGGCCGCGCGCTCGGCACCGGAGGCCAGATCGTCGGCCCCGCCGCCGGCGAGAACCGCCGCCCCGGCGTTGAGGACGACGACGTCGCGAGCCGGTCCCCGCTCGCCCGCGAGCACCGTACGGACGACCTCGGCGTTGTCCTCCGGGCTGCCGCCGGCGATCGTCCGAAGCTCGGCGCGTTCGATCCCGAGGTCCTCCGGAGCCACGAACCACTCCTCGGTGCCGCCGTCGGCAACCTCGACGATTCGCGTCCGGTCGGAGACGCTGATCTCGTCGACGCCGTCGTCCGAGCAGACGACCAGGCCGCGCTCGCAGCCGAGCCCGAGGAGCGCCTCGGCGATCGTCTCCTGATAGCGGAAATCGGAGACGCCGAGCAGCTGCCTTTTGGCCCCGGCCGGGTTCGTCAGAGGGCCGAGGAAGTTGAAGATCGTGCGCACCGCCAGCTCCTTGCGCACCGGGACCACGTGCTTCATCGCGGCGTGATGGCGTGGGGCGAACATGAACCCGAAGCCGATCTCCTCGATGCAGCGCGCGACGGCCTCCGGCGTGAGGTCGATCCGCACCCCGAGCGCCTCGAGCAGGTCGGCCGAGCCTGAGCGGCTGGTGTTCGAGCGGTTGCCGTGCTTGGCGACCGCGCAGCCGGCCCCCGCGGCCACCAGTGCCGCCGCGGTAGAGATGTTGAAGGTCGACGGCCCGCCGCCCGTGCCGCTGGTGTCGACCAGGTCACCCCGCGAGGTCTGCACCGAGGCCGAGAGGCGGCGCATCGTGCGCGCCAACCCGACCAGCTCCGCGACCGTCTCGCCCTTGGCCCGCAGCGCGATCAGGAAGGCGGCCGTCTGCACCTCGCTCGCCCGTCCCTCCATGATCTCGTCGAGCACCGCCGAGGCGTGGTCGGCGGTCAGATGGCTGCCGGAGGCGACCTCGTCGATCGCCCGGGTGAGGATCTCGTTAGGACTCACCGTCGTCGCTCCGATCGTGGCTGGACGGGCGAAAACCAAGCATGGCAAGGACGCAGGGAGTCTGAATAGCAGCGCTATTCAGGCGACCGAGGACGACGCCAGGCGCAGGTTTGCAGCCGGCCAGGCGCGGGCGGAGTGGCGGCGGTGAGTCCTCAGGCATCGCTCAATCCTCCCCGAGGAAGTTCGCAAGCACCAGCTTCCCGTCGGGCGTGAGCACCGACTCCGGGTGGAACTGGACGCCGACGGCCGGCAGCTCGCGATGGCGCACGGCCATCACCACATCCTCGTAGCTGGCCGTGCGTTCGAGCTCGGCGGGAAGGTCCGGGTCGGCGACGAGCGAGTGATAGCGACCGGCCCGCATCGGGTTGCGAACGCCGTCGAAGAGCCCGTGTCCGTCGTGCAGAATGCGTGCGTCCTTGCCGTGGATCGGCTCGCCGCGGATCGTGCGACCGCCGAAGGCCTCGACCATTGCCTGGTGTCCGAGGCAGACGCCGAGGGTCGGGATACCCGCCTCCGGAAAGGCGCGGGAGGCCTCGATCGAGATCCCGGCGTCGGCGGGCGTGCACGGCCCCGGCGAGATCACCAGCCGGTCGGGCCGGCGTTCGAGCAGCTCGGCGACCGTCGCCTTGTCGTTGCGGATCACCTCGAGCTCGGCGCCGAGCTCACCGAGGTGCTGGACCAGGTTGTAGGTGAAGGAGTCGTAGTTGTCGATCACGAGCACGCGCATCGTCATCCCCACTCCGGCTGGCTCTCGGCCAGCTCCACCGCCTGGAACATCGCCTTCGCCTTCGCCACCGACTCGCGGTACTCGTAGTCGGGCTTCGCGTCGGCGACGGTGCCGCCGCCCGCCTGGACGTGGACGAGGCCGTCCTTGACCACCGCGGTGCGGATGTGGATCGCGGTGTCGAGGTCGCCGGTGAAGCTGAGGTAGCCGATCGCGCCGCCGTAGGAGCAGCGCTTGTGGGGCTCGAGCTCGTCGATGATCTGCATCGCCCGCACCTTCGGCGCCCCCGACAGCGTGCCGGCGGGCAGCGTCGCCCGCAGCACGTCCATCGCCCCGACACCGTCGCGCAGCCGGCCGGAGACCTGGCTGACGATGTGGAAGACGTGCGAGTAGGTCTCCACGACCATGTACTCGTCGACGCTCACCGTCCCGTACTCGCAGACGCGGCCGAGGTCGTTGCGCCCGAGGTCGACGAGCATCACGTGCTCGGCGCGCTCCTTCGGGTCGTCGAGCAGCGCCTTCGCCTGGGCGCGGTCCTCCTCCTCGTTCGCCCCCCGCGGGTAGGTACCGGCGATCGGCCGGGTCTCGGCGCGGCGGCCGATCACCTTCACCAGTGGCTCGGGCGAGGCGCCGGCGATCTGGAAGTCGCCGAACTCGAGGAAGTACATGTACGGCGAGGGGTTGACGGTGCGCAGGCCGCGGTAGATCGAGAACGCCTCGGTCCGTGCCGGCGCCGAGAAGCGCTGCGACGGAACGACCTGGAAGGCATCGCCGGCGTGGGTGTACTCGACGATCCGGGCGACGTTGGCCTCGAAGTTCTCCCGGGTCATGTTCGACGTCCACTCACCCGCTTCGACCCGCGGTCGCGAGCGCGGCGGCGGAACCGGGCCGCGCAACGCCACCCGCGCCTCGTCGATCACGCCGAGCGCATGGTCGTAGGCGGTGTCGATCGCGTCGCCCTCGGCGAACGCGTACGCGAGCACGGTGACCTCGTGCCTGAGGTGGTCGAAGGCGAGCATCAGCTCGCAGACCATCAGGGCCAGGTCGGGGAGCCCGAGCGGATCGGGGTTCGGCTTTCCCAGCGGCTCGACCGTGCGCACGAGGTCGTAACCGAAGAAGCCGACCGCGCCGCCCGCGAACGGCGGCAACTGCTCGGGCTCGGCGATCTCGAACCGGTCGAGGATCTCGGCGGCGGCACCGTAGGGGTCGTCGGCCGGGCTCTTGACGACCTCGCCGTCGCGGGTCTCGGTCATCTCCCCGTCGGCCCAGCGCAGCTCGAGCCGCGGACGGAAGCCGAGGAACGAGTAGCGGCCGAGGCGGCCCTGCTCGGCCGACTCCAGCAGGAACGAGGGTCCCGGGAAGGCCTCGCGCAGCTTCAGAAAGGCCGAGACCGGGGTCTCGCAGTCGTCGACGAAGCGGAACTTGACCGGGACGACGTTCGCGTCGGCGGCGAGCTCGCGAGCCCGGTCGAGATCCGGCTCGATCGTCGCGCCCGGATCAGCCGCGACGGCCATTGAGGACCTCCAGGGCCGCGGCCAGCGACTGGCCGCGCGAGAGCATCAGCACCTCGAGGTGGTAGAGGACGTCGGCGGCCTCCTCGGCGAGCCGCTCGTCGGACTCGCCGGCGGCCGCGCGCGCGACCTCGTCGGCCTCCTCGCGGACCTTGTCGCCGATCCGGGCCGGGTCGTCGAGCAGCTCGGCGGTGTAGGAGCCCTCGGGCCGCTCGCGCGCGCGTTCGCCGAGCGTGCGCTCGAGCTCGGGCAGCGCCTCGTGGGGAGCGAGCTCGCGCTCTCCCTCGAGATCACGGTAGAAGCAGGTGCGCTCTCCGGTATGGCATGCCGGGCCCGCCGGCTCGACCAGGGCGAGCAGGGCGTCCGCGTCGCAGTCGTAGCGGAGCCGGCGCAGGCGCAGGACGTTGCCGGATGTCTCGCCCTTCCGCCACAGCTCCTGGCGCGAGCGGCTGAAGAAGTGGACCTCGCGGGTCTCGACCGTCATCCGCAGCGCCTCGGCGTTCATGTACGCGAGGGTCAGCACCTCGCCGGTGTTCCAGTCCTGGGCCACGCACGGGACCAGGCCGTTTTGATCAAAACTGACCGCGTCGCTCATCGCCCAATCGTAGGGGCAGAGCGGCTAGTCGATTCCCAAACGGTCGAGCAACCCCTCGTCGCGGCGCCACTGCTCGCGCACGCGGACGTTGAGGTCGAGGAAGACCTTGGCCCCGAGCTCGCGCTCGAGCTCCTTGCGGGCGGCGGTGCCGATGTCGCGGATCATCCGCCCGCCCTTGCCGATCAGGATCGACTTCTGGGACTCGGTCTCGGCCCAGACCTGGGCGCGGACCTGGATCAGTCCGTCCTCGCGCTCGCTTATCTCCTGGACCGCGACCTCGACCGCGTGGGGCAGTTCCTCGCGGGTGCGTCGCAGGACCTGCTCACGGATCAGCTCGGCCAGGTGCACATCGCTCGGCTGGTCGGAGCGGTCCTCGGGCGGGTACATGAACGGTCCCTCGGGAACGAGCTCGGCGAGCCGCTCCGTCAGCGCCCCGATCCCGGTGCCGCGCTTGGCCGAGACAGGGAAGATCTCGTCGACGATCTGCAGCTCCGCGGCGGCGGCGAGCACCGCCGTGGTCTCGGGCTCATTGAGGCGGTCGATCTTGTTCACGGCGCAGATCACCGGCACGTCCGGATCGGCCTTCAGCAGGTGCGAGGCGATGAACCGGTCACCGGGCCCGATCCCCTGCTCGCCGTTGACGACCAAGAGGACCGCGTCGGCGGCCTGGAGCTCATGCTCGACCCGGCGCTGCATCCGCTCGGTGAGCACGTCGCGGGGGCGCTGGACGCCGGGCAGGTCGACCAGGACCAGCTGCCAGCCGGCGGCGACGTCGGTGGCGACGCCGCGGCTGGCGCGGCGGGTGGTCTGCGGGCGGTCGGAGATGATCGCCACCTTGGCGCCGACGATCGCGTTGACGATCGTCGATTTGCCGACGTTCGGGCGCCCGGCGAGGCCGATGAACCCGGAACGAGTGCGCGACATCTCCTCCGCTTCGCGTCCGGGGATGTCGCGGTCAGCCAAGGGACGAGAGTATCCGCGCCTGGAGGGCCAGCATCTCACCGTCGTCGGCCTCGTGGTCGTAACCGCAGAGGTGGAGCACGCCGTGGACGGTCGCCTCGGTCATGCCCGTGGTGTGCTCGGGGCAGATGACGACGTCGCCGAGCTCCCGCGGGCCGGCCGCCGGCCCCGCGCCGTCGATCGGAAACGAGAGCACGTCGGTGGGCTCGTCGAGCTGCCGGTGATCCCTGTTGAGCTCGCGGATCCGGTCCTCGCCAACGAGCTCGACCGAGAGATGGCCGTCGGCGACGCCGACCGCATCGAGCGTCGCCGCCACCGCCGCCCGCAGATCCGCAGGGACGTCGGAGAGATCGGGGCTCACTCGCGATCCGAGTATTCGCCGTAGGCGGCGACGATCCGCTGCACCAGCTGGTGGCGGACGACGTCCTCGCCGCCGAAGCGGACGAAGGCGATGTCGTCGACCGCGGCGAGGATCTCGCTGACGACGACCAGGCCCGAGCGCTGGTCGCGCGGCAGGTCGATCTGCGTGATGTCGCCGGTGACGACCATCTTCGAGCCGAAGCCGAGCCGGGTGAGGAACATCTTCATCTGCTCCGGGCTCGTGTTCTGGGCCTCGTCGAGGATGATGAACGAGTCGTTAAGGCTTCGTCCGCGCATGAAAGCGAGGGGCGCGACCTCGATCACATCGCGCTCCAGGTAGGTCATCACCTTCTCCGGATCGAGCATGTCGTAGAGGGCGTCGAAGAGCGGGCGCAGGTACGGGTCGACCTTCGCCTGGATGTCTCCGGGGAGGAAGCCGAGCCGCTCCCCCGCCTCGACCGCCGGGCGGGTGAGGATGATCCGGCTGACCTTGCGCGCCTCGAGGGCCGCGACCGCGCTGGCGACCGCCAGGAAGGTCTTGCCGGTGCCCGCCGGGCCGATCCCGAAGGTGACCGTGTGGCGGCGGATCGAGTCCGTGTAGCGCTTCTGGTTGACGGTCTTCGGCGCCACCTTGGTGGCCCGGTGGCGCCAGATCACGTCCTCGAGGATCTCCGCCGGCTTCTCGTCCGCCTCGATCGCGCCGGTGACGGTCTCGATCGTCGCCGGCGCGAGGTCGTGGCCGCGCTCGGCGAGACCGACCAGCTCGTCGACCATCGTCGCCGCGCGGCTGACGTCGGCGTCGTCGCCGTCGAGGGTGAGCACGTTGCCGCGCAGGTACAGGTCGCACCCGAGCCGGTCCTCGAGCTCCTTCAGGACCGTGTCCTCGGAGCCCGCGAGCTCAGCGGCAATCGTGTTGTCGAGGGTGAGCTGCCTGCGCGCCAAGGCTAGGCGGCCAACCTGTCCCGGACCATCGCGCTGACCCGCTTGCCGTCCGCGCGCCCGTCGACCTTGGGCATCAGCTTCCCCATCACCTTGCCCATGTCGCCGGGCCCGGCGGCGGCGCTCTCGGCGATCGCCTCGTCGACCAGCGCCGCGAGGTCGTCGTCGGACATCTCGGCGGGCAGGTAGCGCTCGATCTCCCGCGCCTCCGCCTGCTCGGCCTCGGCGCGCTCGCCGCTGCCGGCGTCGCGGTAGGCGTCGGCCGCCTCCAGGCGCCGCTTGCGCTCGCGGCGCAGGACCGCGACCTCGTCGTCGCCGCCCTCCTTGGCGTCCTTCTGCAGGGCGTCGGCGACCAGGCGAAGGGCGCCGACGCGCACGCGCTCGCCGGCCTTCATCGCCGCCCTGGTGTCGCTCTGGACCTGTTCGAGGATCGTCTCCGTCATCGCCCAGAAGGGTACTTGCGCCGGTCCTACAACTGCGCTCGCTCGACCTCGCCGAGCGGCAGCTGCAGGAAGCGGGTGCCGAGCTCGCGGAAGGCGTCCGGGTCGCCGGTGCAGACGAACCGGTAGGTGCCCTCGTCCGCGCCCGTGGTCTCGAGCCCGCGTGACTCGAGGATCCGCTGCGCTGTCGCCGCCAGCGCGTGGCCGGCCGTCACCAGCCGCACCTCGCGGCCGAGGAAGCGCTGCAGCATCGGGCGCACGAGCGGGTAGTGGGTGCAGCCGAGGATCACCGTGTCCACCTCGGCGCGCTTCAGCGGCGCGCAGTAGGAGCGCACGGTCTCGACCACCTCCTCGGAGAAGGGGAAGCCACGCTGGATGATCGCCGCCAGGTCGGGGGCGGCAACCTCGGTAACGGTCAGCTCCCGGTGCTGATCGCCGAGCGCCCGCAGGTAGGCGCCGCCGGCGACGGTCGCCGGCGTCGCGAGTACGCCGACCCGGCCCGAGTCGGTGATCGCCGCCGCGATCTCCGCCTCGGGCTCGATCACCGCCACCACGTCCACCCCCCGCTCCGCCGCGATGGCTCGGGCCGCCTCGAGCCCCGCCGAGGCCGCCGAGTTGCAGGCGATCACGATCAGCTTCGCGCCGCGGTCCAGCAGATACGCCGTGTTGCGCTCGGCGCACTCACGCAGCTCGGCGTCGCTCTTCGCCCCGTACGGGAAGCGGGCGTCGTCGCCGAGATAGACGTAGTCCTCCTCGGGCAGCGAGACCAGGCACTCGTGCAGCACCGTCAGCCCACCGACGCCGGAGTCGAAGACGGCGATCGGCAGCGATGAATCTGGCCCGTGGGAGCTCATGCGCGGGATTGTTCCGGGTGAGAGACTGAGCCGGTGAGCGATCTCGCCCATGACAGCGCCTCCAAGCTCTCACTCTGGTCGGAGGACTCGCTGCTCTCGATCGGCTCGAAGGGCTCGGTGCTCTCGATCGGTTCGGTCGGCTCGGCGCTTTCGATCGGTTCGGTCGGCTCCGCCGCCTCGGCCTTCTCGGTCGCCTCCGCCGCCTCGATCGGCTCGGCCTTCTCGTTCAGGTCGCGCTCCTCGGTGATGTCGGACGCCGCGCGAGGCGCGGTGATGGGCGAGCAGCGCCCCGCCGCCAGCCTGCTCGCGGCCGCGGCCCTGGTCGTCGCCGCGATCGCCGTCGCGCGCCGGATCTGAGCGACGATCGCGGTCAGCGACCGCAGTCCGCAAGCGCCTTCGCGTAGAAGCGCATGTACTCGTCCCAGTGGCTCTGCCAGTACTCGGACTCGTGGCCGCCGGGCGGGTGCTCGACCGTAATCGGGGCGCCGGCCGCCTGGAGGTCGGCGACGAAGGCGTCGTCACCCGGCAGGAACGGATCCTCGTCGCCGGCGTCGAGCCAGATCGGCTGCCCCATGAACGGCGATGGATCGCCGGCCGCGGCGGCGATCACATCGTGGGCGGCGAAGTCGTCAGCGTCGTCGAAGGCCCCGGCGGCGGTCTCGCCGGCCGTCTGCCAGAGAGCCGGCGAATGCCCGCCGACCGCGCAGAACCGCCCGGGGTTGAGGTCCGCGATCTCGTAGGCGCCGTAACCACCCATCGAGATGCCGCCGATCGCGACCCGGTCGCCGTCGGCCCCGTACTTCCTGACCACCTGGGGGATTACCTCGTCCACGACGTAGGTCCCCCAGTCGCCGGTCGCCCGATCGTGCCAGAAGGAGCTGCCCCCGCCGTCGGGGAAGGCGATCATCGGCGCCCGGTTGCCGACCGCGTCGAGCGCATCGAACATCGGCTGGTACAGCTCGCCGTTCTCGTCGCTGTCGCGACCGTGCAGGAAGACGAGCAGCGGCGGGTGCTCGGCATCGGTGTCCGGAATTACGACCTTCACCCGCTCGTCGCCGCCGACCGCATCGCTGTGCACCGTGAGCTCCTCGATCTTCGCCCCGTGACGATCGTCGAACCCGGGCAGGCCCTCCCCGCCCTTGAGGACGATCCAGGCGACGACCGCGACCGCAGCCAGCGCCGTCACGGCGACCAGGCGCCGCGCCCACAGGCGCGCGGGCGAGGGCCGCCCCACTCCCTAGAGGAACGGCTTCGCGGCCATCACGTAGATCGTCAGGATCACGAGTAGGCCGGCGATCGGGCCCATGCGAGCGCTGCGGCCGGAGAATTCGTTGAACTCGCGGCCGAGCTCGACGTCGCCGCCCGGGCCGGCGGCCTCGATATCGCGCTTCGCCGCGCGCAGGGCGCGCTGGTCGTTGGGGAGGAAGAAGCCGTGCGCGAGCCCGAGCAGGACGATGATCGCGAGCAGGCCCCAGATGACGAAGAAGTCGCCGAACTGCCAGCCCTGCTTGGAGGTGAGGTAGAAGCCGGTGATCAGGATCACGATCCCGCCCAGCGTCGTCATCGAGCGGACGATCATCGTCTGCGCCTCGAGCACCGCCGGAATCGCGCGCGGGTACTTGCGCTGGGCGAGGGCGACGTAGATGCCGAAGGCGAACGTCGGGCCGAAGGCCAGCACCACCGAGCTGACGTGGAGCCAGACGACGACGTTGTAGAACGTGACGGCGATCGTGTTCATGCGGGGAGCCTAAACCGCGGTGCTGTCGGATTCCCGGGCCCGGCACAAAAGCGCCGCCCAGTCGCCCTCGGCGCGCCGCTTCACCGGATCGAGGCCCGCTGCGGACAGGGCCGCGGATACACGCTCGGCCTCGCTCGCCAGCAGGCCCGAGCAGATCAGGGTCGCGGGCGGGCCGGCGAGCCCGGCGGCAACCGCCTCGAGCAGGGGCGCGGTCAGGTTGGCGACCAGGGTCGGCGCACCGGGCGGCCGATCCTCGCGGAGGTTGAGCCGCCGGAACTCGATCTCGACCCCGTTCGCGGCCGCGTTCGCCGTGGCCGCCTCGATCGAGGCCGCCTCGCTGTCGACGCCGAGAACCGGATCCCAGCCCAGCTTCGCCGCGGCGATCGCCAGCACGCCGGAGCCGGTCCCGAGGTCTGTCAGCGGGCCGCTCGCCTCGCCCGCGTCGGCCAGCTCCAGCAGGAGCTCGAGGCACATCTTCGTCGTGGCGTGGGCCCCGGTGCCGAACGCCTGTCCCGGGTCGATCACGACGGAAATGCCCGCCACAGACATGCCCGCCACCTCCTCGGCTTCGCCTGCGGGGCTGCGGGGGCTTGGGTCAGGGCCGGTCTCCCAGGAGGGACGGACAACGATCCTCCCGCCGGCGATCAGGGCGGGCTCGTGGAAGTCGCGCCAGCGGTCGGCCCAGTCGTCGGGGATCTCGGTCGAGCTGATCTCGACCAGCCCCTCCCCCGCCGCCGCCTCCAGGTCGGGCAGCGCCGGCACCTCGCCCGGAGGCCCGTAGATCGCGTATTCGACCCAGTCGCCGCCCCGCTCCTCCTCGACGCCCCCGGGGGCCAGCTCGAGCAGGTCGGCGAGCACGCGCTCGGCAAGCTCCGGCCGGCAGCGGACGGCGAGCCGGATCATGCCCCGTCGAGCGACTCGTGCAGGCGGTTGGCGAGCTCGCGCTGCTGCTTCGACAGCTTGCTCGGGATCACGACGTCGACGAGCACGTACTGCGAGCCGCGCTTGCCGTTGCGAAGCGAGGGCAGGCCGAGGCCCTTGAGGCGCTCGGAGTGCCCGGGCTGAGTGCCGGCCGGGATCTTCACCTCGCGCTCCCCGTCGAGGGTCGGGACCGAGAGCTTGCCGCCGACGATCGCCAGGGTCGCGGGCACCTTGACCACCGAGACCAGGTCCTCGCCTCGGCGCTCGAAGCGCTCGTCCTCGGCTACCCGTACGAGCACGTAGAGGTCGCCGGCTCCGCCCCCCGGCTCGCCGGCGTGGCCCGCGCCCGCGATCCGGATCCGCTGCCCGGACTCGATCCCGGCCGGGATCTCGACGTCCCAGTTGCGGTCGCGGACCTCGCGCCCGGCGCCGCCGCAGCGTTCGCAGGGCTGCTCGGCGATCTTGCCGTCGCCGCCGCAGGTCGGGCATGCCCCCGTCTGCACCAGCTGGCCGAACGCCGTGCGGCGCACCTGCTGGACCTGGCCGACACCGCCGCAGGTCTCGCAGGTATGGATCGGCGTTCCCGGCTCGGCGCCGTTGCCGTGGCAGCGCTCGCAGGCCGAGACCGACTCGAAGGCGAGCTTGCGGTGGACGCCGGTGAGCACCTCGGCGAGCGTGATCTCGACCTCAACGCCGATGTCGCCGCCGGTCGCCGGGCCGGAGCGCCGGCCGCCGCCGAACAGGTCGGCGAAGGGCGAATCGCCACCGCCGAACAGGGCCGAGAGGATGTCCTCGATCCCGCCCGTGGCGTGCGGCGTCCAGCCGCCGCTGCGCAGGCCCTGGTGGCCGAAGGCGTCGTACGTGTGCCGCCGCTCGGGGTCGGAGAGCACCTCATAGGCCTCGGCGGCCTCCTTGAACTTCTCCTCCGCCTCCGGGTCGTGGCGGTTGACATCCGGATGCAGCTCGCGCGCCAGGCCGCGGAATGCCTTCTTGATCTCGGCCTCGCCCGCCTCGCGGCCGACGCCGAGCACCTCGTAGTAGTCGCGGGGCACGGTCGCGCTACTCGTAGACGGACTCGAAGAAGCGGGAGAGCTCGCTCGCGGCCTCGCGTACGGAGGCGATCGCCGTCGCGTAATCCATCCGCAGAGGCCCGACCACGCCGACGGTTCCGAGGTTGCGGTAGCCGAGGCCGTAGTTGGCGCCGACGACGCTCAGCGTGCGCAGCTCCGGCTCCGGGTTCTCGCCCCCGATCCACATGAACACCGAGCGCTCGTCGAGGGTCGAGCGCAGCACCTCGAGCAGGTTCGCGCGCCGCTCCAGGGCGCGCATCAGCGCGTCGGCGCGAGGCAGGTCCGGAGCGTGCTCGGCCGAGAGCAGGCGGGCCGCGCCCTCGACGTAGAGGTCGCTCTCGGCCTCCAGCTCGAGGCCGGTGAAGCCATCGGCGATCTCGGCCAGGAAGCCGCGCTCGGCCAGGCCGAGCTCGGGATCGGCGAGCCGGTCGCCGGTCATCCGCGCCCCGAGCGCGAGCCCGGCGAGGCGCTCGTTGAGGAAGCTCGCGGCCCACTCGACGAGGCCGGGATCAACCGGGCTGGCGAAGTTGAACATCCGCTTGGTGACCGCCCCGTTGGAGGCGATCACGACGACCATCAGGGCGCCGGGCTGCAGCTGCAGGACCTCGATCCGGTGAATCCGCGCGGCCGACGGGGGCGGCGCCGTGGCAACCGCGAGCAGGTCGGTCATCCGCGAGAGCGTCGCCGCGGTCTCGCGCAGGGCCTCCTCGACCTCGCGGCGCATCCGCGAGAGGTCGAGCGTCCCGCTCGCCGGACCCGGCTTCGCCTCGGCGACGACCAGCGCATCGGCGTAGAAGCGATACCCGGAGTCGGTAGGAACCCGGCCGGCCGAGGTGTGCGGGTGGGTCAGGTAGCCCTCGCGCTCGAGCGCCGCGAGCTCGGCGCGCACGGTCGAGCTGCCCCAGTCGATCTCGGGGGCCTCGGCGATCGCCGCCGAGCCGATCGGCTTGCCGGAGTCGAGGTAGGCGCCGACGACGAGATTGAGGATCCGCTGCTGCCGCTCGCTGAGCATGCGCCTGATTCTAGGATCGGCGCCCGCGATCGACCGCCGGCGCCGCCTCAGGGCTCCGAGATCACCAGGCGCAGAGCGCCGTCGTAGGACTCCATCGCGCGCAGATGGCCGTGCTCGGCGTCCCAGGCGCCGGAGGCCAGGTCCGCCGCCAGGCGATCGACGATCCGCCCCTCGACCCCGTCCGGGAGCAGCGCCCACATCGACTGCGAGGCGCGGACGTCGGGTTCGAGGAGCTGCTCGGGGCGATTCCAGAACGCCTCGAAGAATCCGTCCTCGCAATCGGCGGGGGTCGGAATCCGCTCGATCCGCGTGCGGCCGCCGAGCGCCGCGGCCACGGCCTCGACGTCGGGGAACCTCGGTCGCTCGATCTCGAGGCCCTCGCGGAGGTGAGCGAGCTGCCAGGCGGGCAGCGACCCGAGGTCGAAGGTGAAGACGACCACCGGCCCCCGGGCCACCCGCCGCATCTCCGCCAGGCCGGCCTCCGGCGGCTGCCAGTGGTGGACGGTGACGGTCGCCATCGCGGCGTCGACCGAGTCGTCGTCGAGCGGCAGCGCCTCGGCGCGGGCCGCGATTGCCGGGGCGGCGTGCGGAGGCCGCTGCGCTCGCATCGTCGCGCTCGGCTCGATCGCCAGCACCCAGCGGTCGCCGGGCTCATACGAGCCCGTGCCCGCGCCGACGTTGACGACCGTGCGCGACTCGCCGAGCGCGGCGTGGATGCGCGCGGCGATCCGCGGATCGGCGCGCCGGTGGCGGCTGTAGGCGCGCCCGTGGTGGTCGTAGTCGACGGCCGGTCCCGGCCCCGGGTGACGCGGCCCCTGCGCTATAGCCGGATCTCGGCCTCGGCGTTGCGGATGATCCTGTTATCGCCCTGCGCGGCGACGAGGTCGACGGTGGCGACGTCGTCGGAGACCGACCTGACCGTGCCGCTGACGGTGATCTCCTGCTCTGGGATGCCCATGCCGCGGAACTGCACGCTGAGCCGTTTCAGCGCGCGGGGGTCGCCGGCGGCGATCGCGTTGGCGCCGCGGGCCGTGATCGCCATCGAGTAGAGGCCGTGGAGGATGTTCTGGGGCAGGCCGACGGCCTTCGCGAACTCGGGGTCGATGTGGATCGGGTTGAAGTCCCCCGAGGCGCCGGCGTAGCGGTGCGGCAGGTACTTGTCCGGCGTCACCTTGAGCTCGGGGATCGCGCTTCCGGCCTCGATCGTCCCGCCAGCCATCTCAGACCCCCCTGACGATGTCGGTCCAGGTGCCGCGCACGACCTCGTCGCCCTCCTGGTTCGTGGACACCGACTCGAAGACGTAGAAGCCCATGCCGCCGCGCTCGTAGATCTCGGTCACGGTCGCCTCGGTCGTGATCTCGTCGAAGGCGCAGACCGGCTCGCCCCAGGTGAACTCCTGGCCGCCGTGGACCATCGCCGCGAGGTTGATCCCGATCTCCGGGTCGAGGATCGCCGGCCCGAGCGCCGGCGCCGAGTAGACGACGCAGAACATCGGCGGCGCGACCACGTTTCGAAACCCGGCCGCCTGGGCCGCCTCGCGGTCGTGGTGAACCGGGTTCGTGGCCCCGATCGCGTTCGCGTACTCGCGGATCTTCTCCCGCCCGACCTCGTAGGTCGCCGGCGGGTACCGCTTGCCGATCGCGTCCGTCTTGACGGGCATCGGCCGAGTCTATTTACGGACGGCGGCCAGGGCCGCCTCGCGATCGCCGTAGATGTGGAAGCGCACGGCGCGCCCGTCGCGGACCTCGAGCAGGTAGTAGTTGGTCATCTCGACCGGTGCGCCGCTGCCCGAGCCGACGGCGGTCTGCCTCATCTCGGCGATCAGGTGGCTGTCCCCCACCATCTCGACGCCGCGGATCTCGCTGCGGTCCTCGGCGAACGCATCGCGCCACCCGGAGACCATCGCCTGGAAACCGTCGAGGCCCCGCCAGGTTCCGGGGTTGCCCTGAGCGGCATCGACGTGGAGCTCGATCTCGGGATCGAAGAGCGCGACCATCGCGTCGTAGTCCCCTCGGTTGTAGGCCTCGATCCCCGCCTCGAGCACGGTTTGGTTCTCGGACCGATCACTCATCGACCTGCAGCACCGCCAGGAACGCCTCCTGGGGGACCTCGACCGAGCCGACCTGCTTCATCCGCTTCTTGCCCTTCTTCTGCTTCTCGAGCAGCTTGCGCTTGCGCGTAACGTCGCCGCCGTAGAGCTTCGCCGTGACGTCCTTGCGCAGCGCCTTGACCGTCTCGCGGGCGAGCACGCGCGCGCCGACGGCAGCCTGGACAGGGACGTCGAACTGCTGGCGCGGGATCGTCTTGCGCAGCTGCGAGACCAGGTGCTTGCCGGCGTCGTAGGCGGCGTCGCGGTGGACGATCTGCGAGAGCGCGTCAACGCGATCGCCGGCGAGCAGGACGTCGACCCTGACCAGGTCGCCCTCGCGGTTGCCGATCTGCTCGTAGTCGAGCGACGCGTAGCCGGCGGTGCGCGACTTCAGCTGGTCGAAGAAGTCGAGGACGATCTCGGCCAGCGGCAGGTCGTAGTGAAGCTGGACGCGCTCGGGCGACAGGTAGTGCATGTCGACATGGGTGCCGCGCTTTCGCTGGCAGAGCTCCATCACCGCGCCGACGTCGCTCGAGCGGGTGATGATCGAGGCCCGGATGTAGGGCTCGGAGATCGACTCGATCACGCCGGGATCCGGCAGGTCGGCCGGCGAGTGGACCTCGAGCACCTCGCGGTTGGTGAGCGTGACCTCGTAGCTCACGTTCGGTGTCGTCGAGATCAGCTCGAGGTCGTACTCGCGCTCGAGGCGCTCGCGGACGATGTCCATGTGCAGCAGGCCGAGGAAGCCGCAGCGAAAACCGAAGCCAAGCGCTTGCGAGGTTTCGGGCTCATACGAGAGCGCGGCGTCGTTGAGCGCCAGCCGTTCGAGCGCGTCGCGCAGATCCTCGTAGCGGTCCGTCTCGATCGGATAGAGGCCGGCGAAGACCATCGGCTGGACCTCGCGATAGCCGGGTAGCGCCTCGCCGGCGGGGCGCTGCTTCGCGGTCAGTGTGTCGCCGACGCGCAGCTTCGAGACGTCCTTGAGCCCGGAGATGACGTAGCCGACGTCGCCGGCGTGAATCCCGCCGACCGGGCGCATCTGCGGGCTGAAGAAGCCGATCTCGTCGATCTCCGCCTCGGTCCCCGTCTGCATCGCGACGATCGGCTCGCCCTTGCGGAACTCGCCGTCGAACATCCGCAGATAGGCGATGACGCCGCGGTACTGGTCGAACTCGGAGTCGAAGATCAGCGCCCGCGGCGGGGCGTCGGCGTCACCCTCGGGCGCTCGGATCCGCGCCACGACGGCCTCGAGGACCTCGCGGACGCCCTCGCCGGTCTTCGCCGAGATCCGCAGCACGTCGCCGGGGTCGCAGCCGATCAGGTCGACGATCTCGCCGATGACCCGCGCGGGCTCGGCCCCCGGGAGGTCGACCTTGTTCAGAACCGGGACGATGTCGAGCCCCGCCTCGACCGCGGCGTAGGTGTTGGCGACCGTCTGCGCCTCGACGCCCTGGGCCGCGTCGACGACCAGGAGCGCCCCCTCGCACGCGGCGAGCGAGCGCGAGACCTCGTAGGAGAAGTCGACGTGCCCGGGGGTGTCGATCAGGTGCAGGTGGTAGGTCTCGCCGTCGTCGGCGGCGTAGTCGACCCGGACCGCCTGGGCCTTGATCGTGATCCCGCGCTCGCGCTCGAGGTCCATCGAGTCGAGCATCTGCGGCATGTGATCGCGCGACGCGACCGTCCCGGTGAGCTCGAGGATGCGGTCCGCCAGCGTCGACTTTCCGTGGTCGATGTGGGCGATGATCGAGAAGTTGCGGATCCGGTCCATCGGCCCGCTGAGGATACGGCCGGGTCCCGGTCGCGATCAGCGCGGCCGGTCGAGCGAGCGCCACTGGCGCAGCAGCGGCATCGGGTCGCGCGCCTCGCCCTCGTAACCGCGGCCGTCGCGAACCTCGAAGTGCAGGTGATCGCCCCAGCAGGAGCCGGTGCAACCGACTCCGCCCAGCAGCTGCCCGGCGTGGACACGCTCGCCGGTCCTCACCTTCGCCGGCTCGATCATGTGCATGTAGACGTAGGTGCGATCGCGCTTGGGGTCGTAGAGGTAGACGTAGTTGCCCTCCGAGCCGTCGCTGCCCGCCTCGTCGACGATCCCGCCGGTCGCGGCGACCTCCGGCGTGCCCGGCTTCGCGAACATGTCCTGGCCGGCGTGGACGTGACCGGGGCGGGGCGCCCCGAAGGCGTTCTCGGCGGTGCCGAAGTCGACCGGGCCGACGATCGGCACGAACGGCCCGGCGGCGCGCTCGCGCTCCATGCGCCCGGCCTCGCGAGCCCACCTGGCGACCCGCTCCACCTTGAACGCGGCCGTGATCGCCGGATCGCCGGTGGTCGCTCCGGCGGGGACGCGGCCGGCCGCGGCCGCGGGCACGCCAACGGCCGCGGCGACCATGAGGGCCGCCGCGATCGCTCGGGTTCGCTTTGTCGATCTCGCGGGCATTACGGGGATCGACACCGTGCAGGGCAGAAGTATGCGGATGTGTGACCGGACTCACACATCATTTGCTTGCAATTGGTCTTGCGGCGGATGCGCGCCCCAGGCGCGCCCGAGACGTCTAGGCGCGCCCGAGATGTCCAGGCGCGCTCAGGTCTCTAGGCGCGCTCGAGGTAACTGAAGCTGTAGACGCCGATCTGGATCTCGTCACCGTCCTCCAGCAGCTGCGCCTCGACCCGGCGGCGATTGACGAAGGTGCCGTTGCGGGAGTCGAGGTCCTCGATCCAGGTCCCGTCCCCGTACTGGACGAGCTGCGCGTGCTCGCGCGACACCGAGCGGTCGTCGAGCGAGACGTCGGCGTCGGGCGAACGGCCGATCAGGATCTGCTCCTGGTCGACCGCGAAGACCTCGCCCGCGCGCGGACTGCCGGGGAGGATCACCAGCCCGAGGATCAGCTCGTCCCCGGCCTCGCCGCCGTCGGCCTCGTCGAACTCCTCGGGCGCCTGCTCGACGGCCGCCTGTGCGCCCCGGCCGCGCCCGACCAGGGCCCAGATCCGGTCCGCCTCGGGAATGCGCAGCAGCGTGATCGCGATCCCGTACACGACGGCCCCCGCAAGCAGGCCGGCGCCGAGCGAGACGATCTGGCCACCGAGGCCCTGCCCGAGCTGCTCGTCGAGCAGGTTCCAGACCTCGTAGCTGACCGCCGCGAGGAGAGCCGAAGCGGCGAGGACCCGCGTCGTCGTCCAGGCCAGCCGCCCGAGCTCAAGCCGCCCGAGCGCCCGGCGCAGGACAATCGCCTGCGCCGCGACGGCCGCCGCGGTCGCGATCGCCGTCCCGGCGACGATCCCGCCGATCCCGAACGGCCCGTAGAGGGCGAACGCGGCCACCGCGGTGATCGCCAGGTTGCCGGCCGCGATCGCGGTCGGTACCCAGGGCCGCTGGAGGCTGAAGAAGGTCCGCGTGAGGAGCAGGAAGAGGCCGTTGAAGGGGAGCGAGAAGGCGAACCAGAAGAGCGCCGTCGACACCAGCTGCGTCGCCTCGGGATCGAAGTCGCCGCGCTGGTAGACGAGCCGGACCATCGGCTCGGAGAGGACCAGGATCGCGGCGGTAGCCGGGACCAGGAGGAGGACGATCAGCCGCATCCCGCTCGCCATCGTCGAGCGCAGCCGGTCGAGGTCGCCGCGGGCGGCGAAGCGGGCCAGGGTCGGGAACAGAACCGTCGCCACCGCGACCGAGAAGACGCCCTGCGGGAGCATGTAGATGCGGAACGCCTTGTCGATCGCCGCCGGCGCCTCCTCGGAGACGAGGAAGCCGGCGGTCGAGTTGATCAGCAGGTTGAAGTTGATCAGCCCGAGGCTGACCGTCACCGGCAGCATCAACAGCAGGACGCGCCGCACGTCGAGATCGCGGAACGCCTCCCGGATCCGGCCGGTGAACGGCGCCTTCAGCGCCCGGCGCAGCCCGTAGGGGGTGCGGCGCAGGTCCCAGAGGGGGATCGCCAGCTGGATCACGGTGCCGATCAGAACCCCGACCGCGTAGGCGTAGATCTGGTCGCCCTTCGGGAACGCCGGCGCCAGACCGACGAGGACGATGATGATCGCCACGTTCCAGAAGAAGGGCGAGATCGCGAAAGCCGCGAAGCGGTCGTAGCTGTTGAGGATGCCGACGACCATCCCGGTGACCCCGAGGAGGACGAGGATCGGGAAGAGGATCCGCGAGAGCGTGACCGTGAGGTCGGCGACGGCCTGGTCGGACGCGGGCACGAAGACCGGCATCAGGACCGGCGCGATGAGGATGAAGAGCGCCGTCAGGGCGCCGAGCACGAGGGTGACGACGAAGATCAGATGGCTGGCCAGGGCGAACGCCTCGCGGCGGTTGCCGCGCTCCAGCTTCTCGGTGAACACGGGCACGAACGCGGCCTGGATCGCGGCGTCGGCGAACAGGCTGCGGACCAGGTTCGGGACCTGGAAGGCGATCGTGAACGCCGACATCGCGCCGCTGACACCGAAGTAGGAGGCGGCGAAGATCTCGCGCACGAGCCCGGCGATCCGCGAGAGCCCCGTCGCGAATGAGAAGAATGCGGTCGAGACGGCGAGGCGGCCGGCGCGCGGGCGAGGCGCGGTGACCTCCTCCTGGGGGACGACCTCGGCCGCGGCGACGTCCGCGAGGTCGCCCAGATCCGGCTCGCGACCCTCGCTTTCGCTCATGGGCATCCCGCTATCATGCGCCGCCGACCGATGGCCAACATCGCCTCACAGAAGAAGCGCAACGCGCGCACCCTGCGCGAGCACGACGAGAACCGGCGGATCACCAGCGCGGTGAAGACGCAGTTCAAGCGCCTCGAGGCCGCGGTCGCAGGCGGCGACGCCGCCACGGTCGAGACCGAGCACCGGGCGCTCTGCTCGCGGATCGACACCGCGGTCAGCAAGGGCGCAATGCACCGCAACACCGGCGCCCGCAAGAAGGCCCGCGCTGCGCGCGTCCGCGCCGGCGCCGCTTCCTCCTGAGAATCGGTCACCCGCCGGCCGCGCGCCGCACGGCCAGGGTCAGGGCGAGGCGCTCGGGATAGTCCGCACCGCCGCGCGTCCACCACTCGAGGTCGGCGATCGCGCAGGTCGCGGCCCGGATCTCGCCGCGCGATCGGCCCTGCAGGCGCCGGAGCAGCATCTTTGCCGCGTAGGGGTGCATCGGCAGCGCCGCCTCGACCTCGCGCTGCGCCATCCCGCCCTCGAGCAGCTCCAGCGCCAGGCTCGCCTCGCGCAGGCGCTTCGCCGCCTGGTAGATCAGCGGCGTCACCGACTCGCCCTGGTCGGTGAGCCGCTCGGCGGCTTCGAGCGCGGCGGCCGGGTTGCGGTCGACGATCGCGTCCGAGAGCGCCCAGGCCACCTCCTCCGAGGTGTCGGCGATCATCGCTTCGAGATCGGCTCGGCCGACGGCGCCGCCCGGGCCGGCCCAGAGCGCCAGCCGGTCGAGCTCGGTGGCCAGGCGCGCCGTCCCCTCCCCCATCCGCCCGGCGAGTAGCTGAGCGGCCTCGGGGTCGAGCTCGAAGCCACGCCTGCCCGCCTCGGCGGCCAGCCAGCGCGGCAGGTCGCGCGGCTTCGGCGCGGCATAGGCGAGCACCGTCCCCCCCGCCGCCTCGACGGCCTCGCCGAGCTTCTTCGAAGCCCGCAGCTTCGGCGGCTGCTCGCGGGCGACGAGGACGAGGGTCAGGTCCGGCGGCAGGGTCGCGAGCGCCTCCGCCACCAGGCCGGCCTGCTTGGCCGACCAGCGCTCGACCCCGTCGGCGAGCAGGTAACGGCGCGCGGCGGTCAGCGAGAGCGCCGGGATCGCCGCGATCAGAGCCTCGGCGTCGGGCCCGGCGGTCGATCCGGGCGCGGCGGCGAACGACTCCAGCGCGCCCTGGCCGCCCTCGGCCTCGGCGCGGGCTCGCAGACGCGCGAGCGCGGCGTCCAGCTTCGCCGCGTCGGTGCCCGCGATCAGGTACGCGGGCGCGATCTCGGTCTTCTCGCGCGGCCCGGCCAAGGTCGGCCGAGTGTATTCGCCGCCCCGGCCGCAGCCGGGGCGGCGATCAACTGCTAGATGCTGCCGATCAGGATGCTGACCGCGCCGAGCACGATCGCGGCGCCGGTGAGCTGCAGCAGCAGACGTCCCCGGCGACCGGTCGCGGCGAAGAAGAGCGCGACCAGGGCCGCGATCCCGGCGAGCGCCGCAGACGGCCAGCCAAGCACGAGCGTCGCCGTCTTCTGCGCCGTCGAACCGTCGAAGTACTCGGTGCAGCCGGCTCCGCTGAGGTTCTGGGCGATGCAGTCCTTGTGGATCGGCGTATCGCCGATATCGGCCATCGCGATCGCCATCACCGCGCAGGCGAAGGCAAGCGCGAGAAACAGGACCACGGCGAGCGCGCGCCAGCCGCCGCCGGCCTTGTCGTCATCCGTCGCCGGGGCGGGCGGCGGGGGGGGTGGGGGCGGCGGGGGCGTGGGCGCGGCCTCCGGGGTCACGTCCGGCGGCGTCGGCGTCGGCTCCTGTGGAGGCGTCGGCTCCTCCGGGGGTGGTGGGTTGCCGCTTGCTTCCATGTTCGTTAGCCCTCCTCGGCGAGACTGATTTCGGTCAGGGACCCCTATCCCGGGCGGCACCCTACCGACTGCCCCAGTCATCCACCGGGGCCGGCGGCGTCGGCCGACCAGGCGCCGCCGCCGACCGAGATCGTGATCTCACCGTCGACGTCGGTGCGCGCCACCGGCACGCCGGCGCGCTCGAGCGCCGCCAGGGTCGCGGGGGCGGGATGACCGTAGGGGTTGTGCTCGCCGACCGAGATCACGGCCAGCTCCGGCGCGGCCTCGGCGAGCAGCGCCGGCAGGCCGGCGTCCGCGCTGCCGTGGTGAGCGAGCTTGAGCACGTCGACGTCGCCGGGATGCACCGGCGCCAGCTCCGCCTCGGCGTCGCCGGTGAGCAGGATCCGGAACCGGTGCCAGCGGGCGAGCAGGACCAGCGAGAGCGCGTTTGGCGGCCCAGTGGCGACGCGCTCGCGCACGGCCCTGGGCGGCGGCCAGAGAACCCGCATGCGCAGATCCCCGGAGCGCAGCGCGAAGCCCGATCCGACCCGGGTCGTCTCGACGCCGGCCGCCCTGGCCGCGCCGATCGTTCGCGGGTCGGCGCGACAGAAGAGCAGGTGCCGAGCGCCGATCGCGCCGAGCACGTCCGGCGCGCCGCCACTGTGGTCGGCGTCGGCGTGGGTGACGAAGAGCGCCGCCAGCCCGTCGATCCCGCGGGCGTCGAGCTCGGCCGCGACCCCCGCCTCGGCGGGCCCCGCGTCGACGAGCACCGGCTCGCCGTCGGCTGGCTGGAGCAGGATCGCGTCGCCCTGGCCGACATCGAGGACGCTGACGCGGAGCCCGGGCCGAGGGTTGGCGCTCTCGGACGCCGGCGCCGGCAGCAGCGCCGCGGCGGCCGCCAGGCAGGCGGCGAGCCCGAGGGCGAGACGCCGACGGGCGCGCCGGGCGGGCACGGGCGAAAGCCCGCGGCGGCGTGCGGACCAGCGCAGCGTCAGGACCACCCCCCCGCCGAGCAGGGCGTAGGTCGCCGCGAGGGCGCCCGCGCCGGCAACGCCGATCTCGACCTGCGCCCAGCCGGGACGGGCGAACCAGGCCGCGACCTGGGCGATGTAGGCGGCCAGGAGCCCGGCGAGCCAGGTGATCGGCTCCACCGGCAGCCAGGGAAGCTGGCCGGCCGCCGCGGCGAGCATCCCCAGCCACATCACCGGCGCCTCGGCGACCACGGCGGCCAGGTTCGCCGGCAGCGAGACGACCGAGACGACCCCGAACTGGAGCGAGATCAGCGGCGCCGTGGCGAGCGTCGCCGAGATCGTCAGCGCCGCGGCCTCGGCGAGCGCCCGGCGCGGGGGCCGCGGGTCGGGGCCGGCGAGCAGGCGGGCGAGCGGGGCGCAGACGAGCAGGATCCCCACCACGGCGGCGAAGCTCAGCTGCCAGCCGACGTCGCCGGCGGCGCGCGGGTTGAGGCCGAGCGTGACCGCGACGGCGAGCAGGAGGATGTACCAGCGCGAGCGCGGCCGTCCCGCGAGCGCGGCCGCCACCCCGGCGGCGCCCATCACCCCGGCCCGCTGGATCGACGGGCCGGCCCCGGTGACGAGCACGTAGACGACGATCAGAGCGAGGATCGCAAGCAGCCGCGCACGGATCGGGGCGCCGGCCACCGAGAGCAGCGCCGCGGCCAGGATCGCCAGCAGGACGACGTTCTGGCCCGACACCGCCAGCAGGTGGGCGAGGCCCGAGCGCTTGAACTCGTCGACGGTGCCCGCGTCGATGCGGTCGTCCTGGCCGAGGACGAATCCGCGCAGCAGCGCCGCCGACGCCGGCGGGGTGCCGCTCGAGAGCGCCTCCTGGGCGCGGTCGCGAACCCGGTCCAGGAGGCCGAGCAGGCCGCCGCGCCGCGGCTCGCGAGGCTCGATCGCGCGAGCGGCGAGGATCCGGCGAACGCCGAGCCGGGCGAGGTAGTCGCGCTCGAAATCGGTCGGCTCGCGAATCGTCCCGGTCGCCTCGATCCCGGCGCCGACGTCGAGATCCGCGACCGGCTCCGGCGCCTCGACCAGCACCCGGCCGCCGGGGGTGTCGACCCGGACGCCGACCTCGCCGTCGACCCGGCGCGGGACGGCGGCGACGAAGCCGTTGACCGTGACCGTGCTGCCCGGCGCCAGGTCGAGCGCCCCGGCGTCGATCGCCGCGACCCGTAGGGAGCCGAAGCCGAGCCCGGCCGCGATCCCGGCGGCTGCGACGAGGACGAGCCAGCCGATGGCGGCGACCCGGTGCGGGGTGCGGGGCGCCGCCGGCAACAGGGCAATGAAGGCAACGGCCGCGATCGGCAGGGCGTCCGGCGCGCTGGGGTGCGCCGGCGACGCGCAAAGTCCGGCGGCGAGCCCGCCCAGAGCCGCAAAGCGGGCCGCAACCGCGAGCGACGGCGCCAGCCGGGGCTGCTGTGGTGGGTTTGTCTCGCTATCCGGAACAAACCCACCACGGGCACGGCGGTCCGTCGGGCTAGGGCTGGAGGCGGGCGCGCAGGGCCTCCATCGTCGCCGGGCCGATCCCGCTCATCTGGTCGAGCTCGTCGATCGAGGAGAGCCCGCCGTGCTGGTCGCGGTACTCGACGATGTCGGCCGCCGTCACGGGACCGATCCCCTCGATCGTGTCCAATTGCTCAACCGTTGCGGTCCCGAGGGAGATCGGCGCGTCCTCGCTCACGGCCCCCGTTACTGCTCCGTTCACCGCCTCGCTCGGCATCACCACCTGCTGGCCGTCGGCGAGCTTGGCCGCCAGGTTGATCGCGTCTGGGGAGGCGGCCGCGGTCGGCCCTCCGGCGCGCTCGACCGCGTCGGTGACGCGCGAGCCCGCGGCGAGCTCGTAGACGCCGGGTTTGCGGACCTCGCCTGCGACGTGGACGACGATTCCGCCGCCGCCGCGATCGAGCTCCACCGACGGGCGATCCGCCGCACCGGCGACGCCGCCGAACCCGGCCTCGGCGTTGTCGGCCGAGCGCAGCCAGCGGGCGCCGAGCAGCAGGAGCGCGACCGCGATCGCCCCGTAGACGAGTAGCTGGCTGCGGCTGAGCTCGGGCATGCGGCGATCGTCGGCGACCGCAGCTCACGGATGGGACGCGCAGGGTTGCGAGACCGCTACCGAATCCGAAAGCCCTCGATGCCCTCCGGCTCCTGCTCGAACAGCTCGACCCGCTCGACCTCCGCTCGCGGCGGCCCCTGGCGGCAGAGCTCGACCAGCGCGTCGACGTCCTCGGCCGCGCCCTCGAAGACGGCTTCCACGGTGCCGTCGGGCCGGTTGGCGGCGCTCCCGGCCAGGCCCCGCTCGACGGCCTGGCGACGGATCGTGTCGCGGAAGAAGACGCCCTGGACGCGGCCGTGGACGATCACCTGGCGGCGGACCACGGAACGGGCGCTACTGCTCGAAGTCCTCGTCGTCGTAGCCGGTCGCCTGGGTCGCCAGCCGGCGGCTGTAGAGCTCGTCGGCCGAGACCGCCGGCGACTGCACGGAGACGAGGGTGAGCGTCTCCTCCCCGTCGTTGGCGACCGCGTGATCGGTGGCGGGAGGGATCAGAACCAGGTCACCGGCCGCAAGCCGCTGGGTGTCGCCGGTCGCCGACATCGTCCCGGTGCCGCTGACGACGACGTAGACCTGCTCGGCCTCCTCGTGGGAGCGGAGCTCCTCCGAGACGCCGGACGGTACCTCGAGCCAGTTGACGGACAGGTGTCGCGAGCCGAGCTCGCCCGCGTCCATGAGGATGTGCGGGCGCAGCCCGTGGACCTCGGTCACGGCCGCGTCGGAGAGGCGCCTGACGAGCACGCGAGCTTTCTACCAGACGTACGCCGGGCGAGTGTTGCCAATCACTTCACAACCAGGTTGACGAGCTTGCCGGGAACGACGATCTCCTTCACGACCTCCGCCCCGTCGAGGTGGCGAGCGACGTTCTCGCTCGCCCGTGCCAGCGCCAGCAACTCCTCCTCCGAGGCGTCCGCCGAGGCGACGATCTGGTCGCGGCGCTTGCCGTTCACCTGCACGACGATCGTCACTTGGTCGCGGACCAGCAGCGCCGCATCGGGCTGGGGCCAGGGCTGCTCCCAGACCCGATCGCCGGTCAGGGCGTCGTACACCTCGCTGCCCAGATGGGGGGCGAAGGGGAAGATCAGCGACGCGGCGGTCGCGGTCGCGAAGCGCAGCGCCGCCTCCCCGCCCTCGTCTCCGTACAGGCGGTCCTTCAGCCGGTAGGCGTCGTTGACGAGCTCCATCACCGCCGAGATCGCGGTGTGGAACTGGAAGCCGTGCTCGATGTCATGGGTGACCTTGTCGATCGCCCAGTTCGCCTTCGTCAGCAGATCCTTCGCGGGGCCCGCTTCGGCGAGGGCGCCATCCGCGGCCCCGGTTTGCTCGCGAACCTCGTTCGACAGACGCCAGAGGCGGATCAGGAAGCGATGCACGCCCTCGACGCCGGCCGGGACCCAGTCACCGCCCCGTTCCGGCGGCCCGAGGAAGCAGACATAGGCGCGCGCGGTGTCGGCGCCGTAGCGCTCGACGGCCTCGATCGCGCTCACCGTGTTGCCCTTCGACGAGGACATCTTCGCCCCGTCGCGGGTGATCATCCCCTGGGTGAAGAGGCTGGCAAAGGGCTCCTGGGCCTCGAGCATCCCCATGTCGGCCATCGCCTTGACGAAGAAGCGCGCGTACATCAGGTGCAGGATCGCGTGCTCGACCCCGCCGATGTACTGGTCGACGGGCATCCAGTAGTCGGCGCGCTCGCGTTCGAACGGCGCTTCCGTGTTGCGAGGGTCGAGGTAGCGGAGGAAGTACCAGGAGGAGTCGACGAAGGTGTCCATGGTGTCGGTCTCGCGGCGCGCCGGACCGCCGCAGGACGGGCACTCGGTGTTCACCCATTGCTCGGCCGCGGCCAGCGGGCTCTTGCCCTTCGGGGCGTAGTCCTCGACCTCGGGCAGCTCGACCGGCAGCCGGTCGTCGGGCACGGCGACCATCCCGCAGCTCTCGCAGTAAACGATCGGGATCGGGCAGCCCCAGTAGCGCTGGCGGGAGAGCAGCCAGTCGCGGAGGCGGTAGTTGACGGTCGGCCGGCCCTTTCCCTCCGATTCCAGCCGGCCGACGATCTGCGGATAGGCGGTGCGGTTGTCCTCGCCGTCGAAGTGACCGCTGTTGACCAGCGGCCCATCGCCGATGTAGGGCTCGACCTGAATGTCCTCGCCCCCGGAGACCACCTCGCGAATCTCGAGCCCGAAGGCGCGCGCGAACGCATGGTCTCGCCCGTCGTGCGCCGGGACCGCCATCAGGGCGCCGGTGCCGTACTCCATCAGCACGTAGTCGGAGACGAAGATCGGGATCTGCTCGCCGTTGACCGGATTGGTGACCGTGCGCCCGAGCGGCACGCCGGTCTTCGCCCGCGCGTCGTCGCCGCGTTCGGAGACGGGCTCGCGGATCGCAGCGTCGACGTAGGCGCGGACCTCCTCCTCGTGCCCGGTCCCGGCGGCGAGTCGCTCGACCTCGGGGTGCTCGGGCGCGAGGACGAAGAAGGTGGCACCGAAGAGCGTGTCCGGGCGGGTGGTGAAGACGGGGAAGTCGATCCCCAGTTCCTCGCAGCGGAAGGTCACCTCGGCCCCCTCCGAGCGGCCGATCCAGTTGCGCTGCATCGTGATCACGTGCTCGGGCCACGACTCGAGTAGGTCGAAGTCGGCCAGCAGGCGATCGGCGTAGTCGGTGATCTTGAAGAACCACTGCTCCAGCTGACGCGACTCGACCAGGGAGCCGCAGCGCTCGCAGTGGCCGTCGATCACCTGCTCGTTGGCGAGCACGGTCTGGTCGACCGGGCACCACTGCACCGGCGCTTCGGCCCGGTAGGCGAGCCCGCGCTCGAACAGGCGCAGGAAGATCCATTGGGTCCAGCGGTAGTACGCGGGGTCGTGGCTCGAGATTTCGCGCGACCAGTCGATCGACACGCCCCAGGCGCGAAACTGCTTGCTGTAGGACGCGATGGAGGCCTCGACCGCCTTCGCGGGCGGTTCGCCCGTCTTGATCGCGTTGTTCTCGGCTGGCAGGCCGAAGGCGTCGTAGCCCATCGGATGGATCACCTGGTAGCCGTTGCGGCGGCGGAAGTGGGCGATCGCGTCGCCGAGCGAGTAGTTCTTCAGGTGGCCGACATGGGGCTCGCCGGACGGGTAGGGCAGCATCTCGAGCACGTAGCACTTCGGCTTCGAGTCGTCGAAACCGGGCTCACCGGGGTTCGGGACCTCCCAGGTGCGCTCGTCGGCCCAGATCTTCTGCCAGCGACGCTCGATCGCATGTGGCTCGTAGCGGACGGGGTCTTCCATGGCGTCGATCTTACGAGTGCGGGCCTAGACTGGGCTGAAGACGACGAGGAGGTTGCGATGGGCAAGCTGATCAGACTCGACGGCAGCGGCCACACGACGCTGGCGCAGTGGCCGGCGGGCGGCGACGGCAAATCCGAGGCGGCGATCGCGGCCTTCCGGGCCGAGCTCGACCGCGGCATGGTCGCCTCGGTCAGCTACGACGACGGCACCGCCGAGGTCGTCCGCGAGCTGCCGCTGGACGCCGACCTGGTGGTCCTGCGGCGCCCGATCGCCGGCGGCTAGCCGGGTGACGACCGGGCAGATCCCAGGGCTCGCCGAGGCGGCGGGCGGCGGGCTCGGGGAGGCCGCCCGGCTCTCCTGGCGCGAGGACGCCAGCGAGCGCACGCTGCGCCGTGACGGGCGCGTGTGGACGGCGTGGACAGCCTGGATCGCCACGATCTTCGTGCTACCCGGCGCGCTGCTGGTCGCGATCGAGCCGCTCACCCTCCCGGTAGCGGCGATCTGCTTCGCCCACGCCTGGTTCGTGCCCTGGATCCAGGCCCGGCGCGGAGCGCGTCAGGTCGTACCGCTGGGCAGCGAGCGCGGCGCCGCTCGCCGCGAGGGCGCCGATCCCGGCGCGGAGGGCGTGGCGCTGGGGTTGCTCGGGGATCTGGTGGGCCACGCCGAGCGCGACCTGCTTCGCGACACCGGGCTGGCGCTGCAGCGCGGAGAGCTCGGCGCCTGGCTGGTCGGAGAGCAGGGCGCGTTCCTGGTCCGCTCGCGTGGACGGCGGGTCGACTGCTGGTGCGTCCGCGTGAGCGAGAACGCCGGCCTGCCGGCGGGCGACCGCGTCGCCCACCTGCTGCTGGCGCTGCGCGAGGACGAGCTCGGCTTCGCCAAGGTCGCCAACCTCGGTTTCTCGGGAGCGCGGTGGCGGGTGCGTCGCCAGCTGCCGGAGCGCTCGCGGCCCGCGCTGGACGTGGCGCGGCGAGTGGCTCGCAGCTAGGCGGCGACCGCGAGCTCGCGGCCGGTCGCGATCTCGGTGGCCAGCGCCGCGAGCACCTCGAGCATGCGGTCGTCGTGATCGCCGGAGATCAGGGCGCCGCCGTCGTCGAAGGCCTCGTGCGCCTTGCTCAGAGGCAGGTCGAGGTCGACGACGCGAGCGCCGGTCGAGGCGAGGACCTTGCGCAGCTCGGCCTGAGCCCAGACGGCGCCGAAGCTGCCGGTGGTGGCGCCGATCACCGCCGCCGGCTTGCCCTGCAGGGGCGTGGTCGCCCGCGGCCGCGAGGCCCAGTCGATCGCGTTCTTGAGCACGCCGGGGATCGAGGAGTTGTACTCCGGGGTCGCGAGCAGGACGCCGTCGGCCTCGGCGATCGCCCGGCGCAGCTCGGCGACGGGCCCCGGCGGCGTCGCCGTGTCGTCGTCCTCGTCGTAGGGAGGGATCGACTTGAGCCCGTCCCAGACCTCGATCTCGATCCCGTCGGGCGCCCGCTCCGCCGCGTGGCGGAGCAGGCGCGCGTTGTGGGAATCGCGGCGGACGCTGCCCGGTATGGCGAGGATCCGCATCGCGATCAGCCCTTGTTGAGCTCGAGCTCGACGATCAGGCGGATGTCGTTGGCGAGCGCCTGCTCGCCGCCCGGGAGCTCCATCTGCCACACCATGCCGAACGCGGTGCGGTCGATGGTCGCCTCGAGCGAGAGCGAGAGCTTCTCGAAGCCCTCACCGAACGAAACCGGTCCGCGGAGGCGTCCCTTGGCCTCGACGGGGAGCGTGACGCCCGCCATCGAGAGCTCACCGGCGACGGTCAGGTCGTCGGCCGGTCCGCTGATCTCGGTCGACCGGAAGGTGACCTCCGGGTTGCGCTCGACGTCGAAGAAGTCCGGCGACAGCAGGTGCGGTCGCAGGTTCTCGTCGTCGATCGTGACGCTCTCTACCGCGACTCGGCCCTCGAGCACGACGCCGTCCTCGTTCGAGACGAGGCTCGCGTCGATCGGCTCGAAGCCGCCGCGGAACACGGAGAGCCCGCCGTGCTCGACCTCGTAGGTGGCGCTGGAATGCGTGTTGTCAATCGCCCAGGTGCCGGTCGGGACGATCTGCTGGTCTGTCGCTGTGGTCATGGAAGTCTCCTTAGATGTCGTTACAACTGTTGTACTAACAACAATCATACAGGAAACGATTGCAATGTCAACTACCTCCGGTACAATCAGGCCATGGAAACGAGCACGGCAACGAGGCTTTCCGAGGATCAACTCGCTGCATGGCAGGCCTTTCTGCGCGCTCATTCGACGATGCTGAGGCGCATCACCGCCGATCTCGACGAGGCCGGCCTCCCCCCGCTGAGTTGGTACGACGTGCTCGCCGCGCTGCTCGACGCGGACGGCGCCCTGCGCCAGGTGGAGCTCGCGGAGCGGGTCCTGCTTTCGAACAGCGGCCTGAGTCGGCTGATCGACCGAATCGAGAAGCGCGGCCTCGTCCGGCGCACCGCGTGCGACACGGACCGGCGCAGCTTCTACATCGAGCTCACCGACGAGGGCCGCGCGATGCTGGAGCTGATGTGGCCGGTCTACGCGCGCGGGATCGCCGAGGACTTCCTGCCCGCTTTCGGCGCGAACCTGTGCGAGGTGCGCCAGACGCTCGAGTCGATCGGGGCGCAGTGCGACGCCGCGAAGGCGGCGGAGGCCGAGCAGGTCTAGTCAGGCAGCGCCGCGCAGAAGTCGACGAACTTCTTCGTGTCGCGGTACGGAGGCCCGTGGCCGAGCAGGACCAGTTTCGGCTCGAGGTGGCCGAGGCGCTTGGCCGAGCGGCGGTTCTCGGCCGGGTCGGGGGTGAAGAAGTCATACGGCAGCCGCAGGCCCGGGATCCCGGTGAACACGTTGGCGCTGTTGAAGACGTCGCCGGCGACGAGGACGCCGTCGGACTGACGCCAGAAGGCGACGTGGCCCGCCGAGTGGCCGGGGACGTGGAGGACCTCGAACTCGCCGATCCGGTCGCCCTCGGCGAGCTTGCGGTCGACCGGGTGGCCGGGGCCGGTGCAGGTCTTGAAGAACAGCTGGGCCATGAAGTGGTCGGGCTGACGCTCGCCGATCAGATCGGGTGTCTCGGCGGCGTCGGCGTCGGCCTCGCCGACCCAGAACGGGATCCCGAGCCGCTCGCAGACGTTGTGGCTGGCGCCCTGGTGGTCGGGATGGGCGTGGGTGATGGCGTGGGCGGAGAGCTTGTGCCCGGAGACCTGGCGGAGGATGCGGCGGGTGGCGTGGCGGGTCGAGGCGTCGATCAGCACGTCCTCGATCACGAAGACGTTGATCCCGTTCGGGGGAAAGCCCGAGAGCTGCCAGACGCCGTCGGCGAGCTGCTTCATCGCCGCCACCCTAGTTGACCGGAACGCGGCTCAGCCGTGGCGGACGCGTTCGCAGCCGCGGACGGTGTCCTTCGAGCTCGCGTGCGCGACGTCGTGGTGACCCTGGCCGCAGTTGATCGTGTCGGCGCCCGCGCCGCCGCTCAGCGTGTCGTTGCCGGCCCCGCCGCGGATCACGTCGTCGCCCGCCGCCCCGGCGGCATGGTCGCGACCCTGGTTGGCGAACAGGCAGTCGTCGCCGCGGCCACCGCGGAGGCGGTCGTTGCCGCGGCCACCGCGGATCACGTCATCCCCGACGGTGCCGCGGAGCTTGTCGTCCATGGCGCTGCCGGCGATCGGCGTCGCGGCGCACGAGCCCGGCGGGTTGCCGCCGGTCGTGCCGCCGCCGTCTCCCCCACCCGCGCCCGCGCCCGGCCTGTAGTCGATCGCGAGCTCGTAGCCCGGCGGCAGGACCTTGGCCGCCGGCGACTTGGCCGGCCCGGTGCCGGGCGACTCCAGGACCGGCAGGCGAAGCTCGAGGTCGGAGACGGTGACCTGGCCCTGGCCGTTGGAGGCGCGCCCATAGGGCGAGTCGGCGGGGAGCAGCTCGAGCTTGGGAATGTGGCCCTGGTCGAAATGCCAGCCGTTCGGGTGCAGCTGGAAGACCTGCTTGGGCTCGCCCGTCGGGCGGTAGAGGCTGCGGGCGACGAGGGTCTCGTCGCCGTTCGGGGCGACGTCGAGCAGGCGGGCGGCGACCTGCGACGTTGGCGTGGTCGCCGCGACCGAGGCGACGACCGTCGGCGCGCCCATCAGCGTGTAGCCCGCGGCCGGGGCCGGATCGAGGCGGTAGGTGGCGACGCCGGGCTGGTCGGTACCGCTGGCGGTCGCGCAGGCGCCGCCGCCGGCGATCGGATCGAACGACTGGCCGACCGCCGGTGAGCCGGCGCCGGGGACGATCGTCTGCGCGGCAGCGGAGTCGAACCGGACCTCGCCCGGCGCCATGGCGGCCCAGGTCGGGGCGCGGAACGGCGCGTCGGTGGCGAGGTCGTCGAAGGGACCGGTGGCGCCGCCGGAGGGGGCGCTGCCGGGGCACGTCGTGGTCAGGGCCTGGACGCCCTGGAAGGGCTCGGGGCCGGTGTGCTTGACGTAGTAGTCGAACCACGCGTGGGTCTGGCTGTCGCGGAAGTCGGTGTCGATCGACTTGTTCTGCCCCCGCATGTGGCCGTGGTCGCTGAAGATCATGGAGATCGGCGTTCCGGGATGCTCGGTGCGGGTGCGGTTGTAGAAGCGGATCGCCTCGTCGGGCGGGAAGAGGTCGTCGGTCCAGCCGTTCGTGATCAGCATCGGGGCCGGGGCCACGGAGTGGTCGATGTAGTACGAGGAGTGGTGGGTCGTGAGCTCGTCGATGATGTCGCCGGCCTGGCCCAGCGCCTCGTATGGCTCACCCGCGTTGACGAGCGCATACCAGGTGGGCAGCTGGGCATCCGGATCGGTGGCCGAGTAGTTGCTGAGCGCCTGGCCGGCCGCGTAGAGCAGGGCGTTGAAGGACAGCTTCTCGACGCCGATCGCGCGGTCGCCGTCGGGGCCGAGGTAGGGGGCATCGGCGACGTAGTCGAGCGTGGCGCCGTTGGGTTGGAGCGAGTACGCCAGGTCGGTCCAGGGGATGTTCGGCTGGACGGCCGCGATCTGCATGGCCTTGCCGCCGGCGCTGACCCAGGGGACGAGGGTGCCGTCGGGCTGCATCTGGCGGTTGCGAAGGGCGCCGAGCGCCATCGAGATTCCACCGCCGTAGGAGCCGCCGGTCGCGGCGATCGCCTGCGGGTTGATCAGGCCGGCGTCGGCGAGCGCCTCCCAGACCTCCTGGGCATCGCGCACCTCATAGCGGGTGTCCATCAGGTGGTTGTAGCCGTTCGTGCAGACCGGCTGCAGGCGCTTGGGGTCGGTGCCGCCGCAGGAGTTGCCCCAGCCACGGTCGCTCATGCTGAAGACGGCGTAGCCGGCGTCGAGCCACTCCTGGAGGTCGTCGTCGAGGCCGAGCTTCGAGCCGCCCCAGCCGTGGAAGACGCCGACGATCGGGAAGTTGCCGTCGGGGCCGCTCGCCGGCGCGGGCGGGAAGCCGACGTTGACGTCGATCGGGGCGCCGTCGAAGGTGGTGAAGATGCCGGAGCAGTGACGCTCACCGGCGTTCGGGGCGGCCTGGTCGGCGCAGGCGATCTGGCCGTTGGCCCCGTCCGGGATGCTCGGGATCGCTGCCTGGGCGGCCGGCGCGAGGGCCAGGGCGCCGGCAAGCGCGATCGCAGCGGCCAGGCCACGCGTGGACGTCGATCGACTCATCGGTCCTCTCCCCCGTACGTCATTCCCCGGTCCTCTCTCAAGCCCGGTCAGCGAACTGCGAAGCGCCAGGGTAGTCGGGCCCTCCACGCCGTGCGCCGGTTCCTCCCGGCGACGATGCTCAGAAGGGCCAGATCAGGGCGCCACGATCGTCGAACTCGGCGCCGGGGAGCCAGGCGATCTCCCACGCGTTGCCCTCCGGATCGGCGAAGTAGGCGGAGCAGCCGCCCCAGTCGCGATCGACCGGCTGGGCGAGGACGGTGGCGCCGGCCTCGCGCGCGACGGCGAGCGCGGAATCGACCTGGGGGCGCTCGTCGACGTTGATCGCCAGGGTGAAGCCCTTGAACGGAACCGGCTCGGGGACGGGCGCGTCGCCGGCCTCGGCGGCGAGGTGGCCGAGGTCGTAGATGCAGAAGACGGCGCCGCCGAGCGGGAAGGCGGCGAAGTCGTCGGCCTTGGAGGTGGTGGTCCAGCCGAGGCGCTGGTAGAAGGCGCGCAGGGCGGGGATGTCGCGGGCGCCGACGGTGGCGGCGGAGAGGCGGGCGGGGACGGTCATGCGCGGCGCTCCTTGGCTTCGGTGATCGGGACGACCTCGGCCGGTGCGGGTGGCGGCAGGTCGAGCTGGTCGTGCGGCGGTGAGAGCCGAGCGTAGGGCTTGCCGCGCCGGGTGATCAGGAAGCTCTCGCCGGCCGCGGCGCGTTCCATGTACCAGCCGAAGTGGTTCCGGTACTCGTGTGCGCCTACTGTTACGGGTGAGGCGAGAGTGGAGCTAGTGGGGCTCGAACCCACGACCTCCCGGCTGCCAGCCGGACGCTCTCCCAACTGAGCTATAGCCCCGAGGCGGTAATCGGCGGCGAAGTTTAGCGCCGCCCGCTGTCCGTTTCGGGGGGGCGCGAGCCGCAGATTCATGGCCACCGAACCGTCGATCCTGGACATCGGAATGTAGAAGCACTCGTCGAGTTCCGGGCAGTACGCTGCAATCGCATCGATCTCCTCAGCGGTGTATTTCGTGCTGATGAAACCGTTGGGTCCGCGTCGATTAGTCACGAAACGGACCGCCACGACGTCGCCCTTCCGCGGGGCCGACTTGCACTGAACCCGCTTCAGCTCGCCGTCGAGCTCGAACACCAGGTCGTAGCGCTCGTGCTCGGTCATTGGCCGCAGAACCGGGATCCCGAGCCGCGCGGCCTCGGCCGCGATCTTCAGCTCGGCGACGTTGCCCTTCAGGTTCGGGTCGTGATCGGACACGAACGTATGTTCGCAGCCGAACCGGACGGAACCGAGCGGTCAGCCGCCGAGCTGCTGGGCGCAGTAGGCGTCGCGGGTCGCGCGATAGCCGGGGGTCGGCGTCGAGGCGATCCCGCGCGCCCACTCGGCCGCGTAGTCCTGGATCTGGGCGGCGACGTCGGCCCGCTCGGCGTCGGTCTTCGCGTTGACCAGCTTCTCCGCGTTGCGCCACACGTTCTCGCGCCACTGGCGCACCATCTCGAGCCCGGCGACGTCGTCGGCCGGCACCCCGGGCGGATTGGTGATCGCCATCGACGAGTCGTAGCGGTCCCCCACCGCTGCGACCACCCTGTCGTAGCCGGCGGCGAGGACCTGGTTGAAGAGGTCGTGGTCGGGCTTGCGCGCCCGGCCGTGGCGGTCGCGCAGGCCGAGCGCCGCGAGCACGAACGGCATGTCGTTCTGGACGTGCGCGTTGATCCCCAGCAGCATGTCCTGCGCTCCCGTCACCTCGCCGCTCTGCGCGGTCTCGAAGGCGATCCGCCACGCCGGCGGCACCTGATCGCCGCGCTCCCACTGGCGCACGGTGCGGAAGTAGACGCTGGCGAACAGCGCGTCCTCGCGGAAGAACCACCTCGGCCACTGGAGCAGGTGCGGGTTCGCCTTCATCGCGTCGCGGGCGGTGCGCGTCAGCTCCAGGTAGGTCGTGTCGAACACCGCCCGGTGGTCGCAGCCGAGCTTCTCCTGCAGCGCCTTCATCCGCCTGATCTCCGTCCGGACGCACTTCATCGTCGCCCGCGGGCAGTGGCCGACCCGGTTCGGATGCGTCTGCGACGGGCTCGGCAGCGCCGGCAGGTAGTCCGTCCAGGGCACGCCGGGCACGTCCGCCGGCGCGCTCGCCGCGATCCCGGCCGCGAGCGCGGCCGCGCACACACCACCGACGAGCAAGACCCGTCCCCAAGCCATCGACCGATCCTAGCCCCGGCCCCCGCGGGGGGGCGCCGATCGCGCTACTCGACGTCGAGGACCAAGCGGTCGAAGCGGCGGTCGCGCACCCGGAACTCGAACGGCGACCGCTGCTCGAGCTCGCTGAGCAGGTCGACCGGCTCGGCGAGCCGCATCTCCAGCGTCGCCCGCCCGCTCGCGAACCGCCGCACCGAGATCTCCGAGGTGGCGCCGATCGCCCCGGCCGCGTCCTCGAAGCCGACCAGCTGCGAGAAGTCCGCCAGGGGCCCGACCTCGACCTCGACCAGGCCCTCGAAGATCGCGTCGGCGGCGTCGCGCGGGTGGCCATTGCCGTTTGCCTCCAGCGGCGCCGGCTCCTCGCCGCCCATGCGCTCGATCGCCGCCCGGATCGAGTCCAGGAGCCGGCCGCGTGACGAGGCCGAGGCCTGCGAGCTCTCCGCCAGCCGCGACGAAAGCTCGGCCGCCTCGCGCAGCGCCTGCAGGCGGATCCGGGTCGCCTGCCCGCGCGCCTGACTGCCGATCGCCTCGAAGCGCTCCATCTCGCGGCGCGCCCGCTTCAGCTCAGCCTGCATCGCCGCGATCTCGCGGTCGCGGTCGACGACCTGATCGCAGAGCTCGTCGCAGACCAGGTCGAGCTGGGCGATCCGCGCCCGCCGCCGCTCCAGCTCGCCGGCGTGCCAGGCGAGAGACGACGCCCCCTCGGCAAGTGCCGCGTCGCGCGCTGCCAGCGCCTTGTCCACATCGCTCGGCCGGTAACCGAACAGGGACCTCTTGAACGCTTTCACCACCCGGGACGGTAGGTACGGCGTCGGACGGACAGGCGACTCCGCGCTACTCGGCGCCCTCCAGCGACAGCTCGAGCCGCGGCGCCTCGCCCCAGAGCCGCTCCAGGCGGTAGCGGTCGCGCATCTCCGGCACCTGCACATGGAGGACGCAGTCGAGGTAGTCGAGCAGCACCCAGCGCGCCTCCGTCTCGCCCTCGGCGCGGGCCGGGAGCCGGTCGGAACCGCGCTTGAGCTGCAGCCGCACCTCGTCGGCGATCGCCTTCGCCTGGCGTTCGTTGCGCGCCGTCGCGATGACCAGGAAGTCGGTGTAGGAGACGAGCTCGCGCACGTCGAGGGCGACGATCCTCTCGCCCTTCTTGTCGTCGACGATCGCGGCGATCCGGCGGGCCAGCTCGGCCGAGGCGGCCGGGGCCCCGGCGCGCCGCTCGGCCACCGCCGCCTCGCGCCCGGCGCCGCCGCTCATGCTCGCACCGCCTCGCGGTACAGCCCCGCGGACTCGATCAGCTCGATCACGGGGTCCGGGACCAGATACCTCACCGGGCGCCGCTGCGCGACCCGCCGCCGAATCCGTGTCGAGGAGATCGCGATCTCGGGCATCCGGATCGTCTCCGCCCGCTCGGGGGCGCCGAGCCGCTCGAGCGCCGCCTCGGCCTCGTCGAGCGTCGTACCCGGCCGCCCGGCGATCCCCAGCGACGCCAGCTCGAGCACCCGCTCGGGCCGCTTCCAGGACTCGAGCTGCGAGGCAACGTCGGCTCCCATCAGAAAGAAGATGCGGTCGCCGGGTCGCTGCTCACTCAACCGCTCCAGCGTACGAAAGGTGTAGGACGGTCCGTCCTCGCGGATCTCGAGGTCGGAGACCTCGAGAAGCTCGTCGCCGGCGGCTGCCCGGCGCGCCATCTCGAGCCTCACCGCAGGACCCGGCTCGGGTTCGATCCGCTTGTGAGGCGCCTCCCCGGTCGGAACGAGGATCACCCGCTCCAGATCGAGCTGGAAGGCCGCCTCGTGCGCCAGCACCAGGTGACCGATGTGCGGCGGGTTGAACGCCCCTCCGAGCACGCCGTAGGACCGGTTGACGACGACTACCCCCGGACCTGTCCGTTGCCCTGGACGATGTACTTGGTGGTCGTCAGCTCGCGCAGGCCGATCGGGCCGCGGGCGTGCAGCTTCTGGGTCGAGTTGCCGATCTCCGCCCCCATCCCGAACACGTACCCGTCGGTGTAACGGGTCGACGCGTTGACGAAGACGACCGCCGCGTCGACGCCGTCGGTGAACCGCCGCGCCGCCTCCGCCGAGCCGCTGACGATCGCCTCGCTGTGGCCGGTGCCATGGCGGTTGACGTGCTCGATCGCGGCGTCCAGCGAGTCGACGACCCCGACCGCCATCTTCATCCCGTGGTACTCGGTGTCCCAGTCGGCGTCGGTCGCCTCGCCGACGGCCGTGTCACCGGCGGCCGCGCGGGCGCGATCGTCGCCGACCAGCTCGACCCCGGCATCGGCCAGGCCGGCGAGCGCCGCGGGCAGGAATTCGCCGGCGACCGCGGCGTCGACGAGCAGCGTCTCGGCGGCGTTGCAGACGCCCGGCCGATCGACCTTGGCGTTGTAGGCGATCCTCCCGGCCATCTCCAGGTCGGCCTCGGCGTGCACGTAGACGTGGCAGTTGCCACCGGCGGCGTAGAGCACGGGCACGGTGGCAACCTCCTTCAGCGCCTGCTTCAGGCCCTCCCCGCCGCGCGGGATCACCACCTCGACCAACCCCTCGGCTGTCGCCAGCTGCTCGATCTCGGCGCGGTCTCCGGCGAGCAGCTCGACCGAGCCCTCGGGGAGCCCCGCCTCGACGACCGCCTCGCGCGCCAGCCCGGCGAGGGCGGCGTTCGAGCGCTCGGCGTAGCTCGAGCCGCGGAGGACGATCGCGTTGCCGCTCTTCAAACAGAGGGCGGCGCAATCGACGGTCACGTTCGGGCGGGCCTCGTAGATCACTGCGACGACGCCGAGCGGCACCCGCACCTTGCGCAGGTCGAGCCCGTCCTGGATCGTCCGCCGCTCGAGCTGCTCGCCGACCGGGTCGGGCAGGGCGGCGATCTCACGCACCCCCTCGGCCATCGCGGCGATCCGCTCGTCGGAGAGTGAAAGACGGTCACGAAGCGCTTCTGTGAGGCCGGCGGAGCGCTCGTCCGCGAGATCGGCGGCGTTCGCCTCCAGGACCTCGCCGGCGCGCTCGCCGAGCAACTCGGCGAGCCGCTCCAGGGCACGGTTCTTGGTCTCCGTATCGGCGCTCGCAAGCACGTGCGCGGCGCGCTTGGCGCTCTCGCACGCTTCGGTGACGCTGCGGGTCGCGATTGCCATGCGCAAAGGGTAACGGCGCCCGTACCGGCGAACCCGGCGCCGGTCCGCTCAGGAGCGGGCGACGAGCCGCGCGGCCTTGGCGGTCAGATACGGCCCGTAGAGGAAGCCCTTGCGCGCCCCGTAGCCGAAGCTGGTTACGGAGACGAGCCGGCCGAGGTCGTCGATCCAGCCGCCGCCGCTCGCCCCCTCGGTCATGTCGCAGGCCATCCCGATCGGGGGTGGGCCGCCGGGGATCGGGCGCGGATCGTCGCCGGCGTACGGCCCACGGCAGCTCCACATCACCTGGGCGTTGCCGAAGTTCGCCGGGTAGCCGTAGGCGTTGTAGGTCTGCTCGCGGGGCGTGTCAGTGGCCAGCGGGCGGCCCCCGACCACGTCCTCGATCAGCGCGCCGTTGAGCGGCCGCATGGTCAGCGTCGCGTAGTCGAAGTCGTAGTTCTCGTCGCGGATCCAGGCCTGCGTCGTGCGGGCCTTGCTCACCGTCCACTTGCCGAACGGGCGGGCCTGGCGGTCGTACGACGGCACGAAGGCGAGCCGGCGGGCGGCGACCTTCGTGCGCGGCTCATAGACGCAGTGGCCGGCCGTCATCACGACCGCTCTGGTGGCGGTGTCGACCACCGTCCCGGAGCACTCGAAGCCGCCGAAGCCGGGCAGGAAGCCGAACACCTTCCCGTGCGTCGTCAACGGTGGGGTCGTCGGGTCGGGGACCTGCAGGCTCTCGAACGGCGGTGGCTGCGGGGCGCGTTCCAGCGTCCGCCCCGATCCGCCCCGGACGACGTCGAGGGAACGAGCCCGCGCCATGCGTCGCGGCGTCCAGTAGTGGGCCGTCGCCGCGGCGGAGCCCGCCGACCTGGCGACGATCCGAGCCCCGGCGACCGGCGATCCCGGGCCGGCCAGCGAGCCGAGGACGATCGCGATCACGAGCCCGGCGAATTTCAGTCCCTTGATCCTCACCTGCTCGACCGGAGCGTAGTCGGTGGGGTGCGCCGGGCGAGCGTCAGCCCGAGCTCGCGTACACGCGCTCGCAGCCGTGGACGGTGTCCCGGCGGCTGACCGTGGCGACGTCGTCGCCGGCGCCGCAGCGGATCACGTCGCGCCCACCGCCACCGTCGAGGCAGTCGTCGCCGCCGCCGCCGCGCAGCTCGTCGGCGCCGCCGCGGCCCTCGATCCGGTCGCCGAGCGCGGTCCCGCGCAGGACCTCGCCCTTGGCGCTGCCGCGGACCAGGTGCGCGCAGGCGGCGGTCGGCGGCGCGGAATCGCCGCCGGTCGCGTCGCCGCCCTCGTCGCCGCCGGCGGAGGTTGTCCCGTCCCCGTCCGCGGGCGCAGGTGGCTCGGGCTCGGCCGGCGGCACCGCCGGTGGGTCGGCGGGCGGAACCGTCGGTGGGTCGGCGGGCGGATCTTCGGGCGGGCCGGCCCCGCCGGACAGCTGCGCCGAGGCCGCGCCGTTGTAGTCGCCGAAGGCATCGGTGACGTCGCCCGGCTCGACCGCCGCGACCTCGTTGGGACGCAGGCCTCGCGCGGTGAGCCAGCGGTCGCCGTCGCGGCTCGCCGGCACGCGATCGACCAGCGCGCCGCTGCCGGCCCTGCGGATGGTCACGAACGCCTGAGCTGCGTCGCCCGCGTCGAGCCAGGGCCGGAACGAGCAGTCGAAGCAGAACCACTCCAGCTTCGTCTGGTCGCCCGGCGCCCCCGGATCGCGGTAAGCGGTGCGGCGCGAGTCGATGAACCTGGTCGGCGAGTCGTAGCTGTCCGGGTAGTCGATCGGGCCGACCTCGGCCTCCAGCGTCGGCCCGCCTCCGTTGACGTCGACGTCGGAGTCCGGGCCGCCGACCGTGTAGGTGGAGCGCGGCCCGACCCGGAAGCTGATCGATCGGTCGTCGTTCAGGCGCATGTCGTCGATCGTGATCCCGCTCCACGGCCGGACCTCGAAGGCGTCCGAGGTCAGGTCGTAGGGAACCGGCGCCCCCCCGGAACGGTGGATCCCGTGGACGACGAAGCGGTAGTTGCCGGCCGGTGTCGCCCGCGACCCCGAGCCGGTGTCGAACGGAGCCACGAACGCCTCGAAGTGCGCCGTCCAATGCCAGGCTTGGTCGCCGCTGAGATAGCTGGCGACGTCCTCGCCGTGGGGGAACTCGAGCGTCACCGGCAGCTCGCCCGACTGATCGGCGTAGGTGGTCCAGACGCCGGGAGCCGTCTCGCGCTCGACCGTGACCACCGGGTTGTCGGTGAAGTTCGAGCCCCCGTTCCAGGTGAACAGGGCGGCGTCAAACCGCTCGACGTCCGCCGGCTGCGCGACGACCGCCGCCGGCGCGTCGTCGGGGAGCGCCGCCTCGTAGGCGTCGACGGCGGCCTGGCCGGCGGTCCCCAGCGCCTCCGCGCGGGCGTCGTTGAGAGCCAGCTCGGCGGTGGTCTTCGGCGCAAGCAGCGCCTCCGTTTGCATGTCGGCCGGCAGCGCGACGTTCGGGTCGTGCATCTGACGGCCGATGTAGGCGAGCCGCGTCGCCAGGTAGTCGCTCGAGTGCGGGCCCCACCCGGTGAGCGCCTTCCGGTAGTGGTCGCCGCGCTGGTACTCGCGGTAGGTGGCGATGTAGCCGTTGTAGTCGTTGGCCATCGAGATCGGGATCGTCAGGTCGTAGCCGAGCGCCGCGGACGTGGCGTCGTCGTCGTGGGTGTAGTTCCCCTTGATCAGCTGCGGGTTGGCCGGCTCGGACTCGGCCCAATGCACGTTGGAGAGGTCGTTCCAGCCGTTCGCCGGGTTGTTGACCTGCGCCCGCATCCGCTCGTAGTGCAGGTCGCTGATGGGCGGCAGCGGCTGCGAGGTGTCGTTCGGGTTCGGGCAGGTCCAGGTGCCGGTCCCGCTGCCGTCAGCGGCGTACGTCCCGTCGCCGGTCGCGGTGCACCGCGCGCCCCAGTCGTAGCCGAGGTACTCGTCGCCGGCGATCCTGTCGGTGCGCGTCTCGATGTTCTTGCTCTGGTCGTACCACTGCTCGCAGGCGCAGATCGGCAGGTAGAGCTCGCCGAGCCGGATCCCCTGCAGGTGGACGTCGATGTCCTCCTCGAGCCCGCTGTAGCCGGGAGCTCCGTAGTTCTCGGGAACCGGGATCCCGAGCGCCTCGAAGTCGTCGGTGCTGAGGCCCGGATCGATCGGCGGCGGGTCGGGTACCGGCGGGTCGGGCAGCCCGAGCAGGTCGGCGAGGCTGCGCAGGCCCTCCATCGGCGTGCTGCAGTCCGGCAGCCCGATCACCGGCAGCAGGTACTCGCCCGCAAGCGTGCGGTCGGCGCGGCAGTTGGAGACCCCCGGGTAGGGGTGCGAGAACGGCCCCGGGTACCAATGGTCGGTCATCTGGACCGGGAAGTCGCTCATGAACGGGATGTAGCGGTCGCGGTCGGGCGGGTCGTCGGCGCCGATCCCGTGCCAGACGTCGAGCAACTTGCCGGTGAGCAGGTGGGCGGCGTACTCGGCCTGGGCGTAGTCCTTGTGCGAGAACTCGAGCCGCTCGTGGACGGAGTGGTAGCTGGAGCGCTCGGGCTCGGCCGTGCCGACGGCGCCCTGGGTCCAGACGGTGACCGCGCCGGTCGCGCGGTCGAGCATCCGCTGGGCCGGGCCGATGTAGTCGGCGGCGATCAGGTCGTTGCCCTCGAGCATCTCCGGGTGACCGCTCCAGTTGACGAGGTTGGCGACCGGCTTCGGATGCTCGGGGTCGGAGATGTCGTCGAAGCGGACGATGCTGAGGGCGTGGTCGGTGTTCGAGAACGGGTAGCCGGCCGGGGTGCCGTCGTCGCCGATCGCCGGGCCGAAGGAGTGGCGATGGGTCTTGTCGAACTGGCCGACCGCGGCGCCGACCCGGACCGGGACCAGCCGGTCGCAGGCGCGTTCGACGGCGGTGAAGATCTGGCGCGAGAGGTAGTTGTAGAAGCGCACGTCGAAGACGTCCTGGAACGCCCACACGCCCCACGACGTCGACGAGTACATCGGCGAGGAGTGATCGTGGGTCGCGGTCATCGTCAGCGTCTGCGCCGTGATCCCGCAATCGCCCTCGCTCTCCAGCAGCTGGGCGGCGCGGCGGTACAGCAGGTCCTGGGGGATGTACTGGTCCGTCTTCGCGATCGCGATCCGGTTGCCGGACGGGCCTTCGATCACCAGTGCCCGGACCTCGAGCCGCGACTGGATCCCGTACGAGTTGGCGCGCCGGATCGAGTGCGTGGTCGGGTCGTAGGTCCCGTTGTCGGGGTCGACGCCGAAGGTCCCGTCGGAGGCGTACTGACCGGCCGAGGCGCCGACGTGCCAGCTCGCGTCGGCGACCGCGGCCCCGGCGCGCACCGTTGCCGCGGCGCTGGCGGGCAAGGCGACGGCACCGCAGACGGCGGCCGCCACCCCAAGCGCTCCCCAACGTCCCCACACCCTGACCGCAGGGTAACCGCGCGCCCGCCGGGGTGCGCCACTTCACCGCCGGCTCAGGCGAGCACGAACCGGTCCCGGTGCACGGCCTCCTCGGAGGCGTTCGGCAGCAGCTCGGCGACGTCGGCTGACTTCAGCCCCTTGATCCGCGCCAGCTCGGCCGAGGAGTAGTTGACGATCCCCTTGCCGACGGCCGAGCCGTCGCAGACGACGTCGACCGCGTCGCCGGCGGCGAACTCGCCCTCGACCGCGACGATCCCGACCGGCAGCAGGCTGGAGCCGCGATCTCGCAGCACCCGCGCCGCCCCGGCGTCGACGACGACCCGGCCGCGGGCCGGCTTCGCGTGGCGGAGCCAGAGCTTGAACGAGGGCGTGCGCTCCGGGTGGGCGACGAACCGGGTGCCGACGTCCGCGCCGCTCGCGGCGGCCAACAGGGTGCCCGGCGCCGTCCCGTCGCAGATCGCCGCGCCGATCCCGGCGGCGCTCGCCATCCCGGCCGCCGAGACCTTGCTGCGCATGCCGCCGGAGCCGTAGAGCGAGGCCCGGTCGCCGATCTCGTAGGCGTCGAGCTCGCCGAAGTCGTCGACGAGGGCGACGCGCCGCGCCGAGGGGTCGCTCGCCGGGTCGGCGGTGTGCAGGCCGTCGGTGTCCGTGAGCAGGACGAGCAGACGGGCGCCGAGCAGCAGCGCCAGCTGCGCGGAGAGGAAGTCGTTGTCGCCGAACGTGATCTCGTCGGTCGCCGTGGTGTCGTTCTCGTTCACGACCGGGACCGCACGCCACTGCAAGAGCCGCCGCAGCGCCTGGCGGGCGTTGAGGTAGTGCATGCGGACCGAGAGGTCGAAGGAGGTGAGCAGCACCTGGGCAGCGTGCACCTCGCGCTCGGCGAGTCGCGACTCATACGCGCGAAACAGCGTCCCCTGGCCGACCGCCGAGGCCGCCTGCAGCTCGTCGACGGTCCGCGGGCGCTCCGGGAGCTCCATCAGCCGCCACCCCAGCGCGATCGCCCCCGAGGTCACCATCGCCACGTCCTCCCCCTCGTGATGGAGCTCGGCGACCTGGGCGCAGACGCTGTCGAGCACGCCGGCGCGGATCTCGCCGAGCTCGTCGGCGACGATCGAGGAACCGAGCTTGACGACGACGGTCATGGGCCGCAGTGTAGGAAGGGCTAGCTGAGCTCGAATTCCTCGTCGCCGATCCGGACCTCGTCGCCGGGCTCGAAGCCGGCGCGCTCGAGCGCCGCGATCACGCCGATCTCGCGCAGGCGCTGCTCGAGGTAGGAGAGCGCCTCGACGTTGGAGAGGTCGTGGCGGGCGACCAGGATCTCGACCCCGCGGCCGAGGACGCGGAAGGCCTCGTGCTCGCGCACGACCTCGAAGCCGCCGTCGCCGGCCGGCGCGTAGACGATGTGCTCGGCCTCGAAGGCATGATCGGGTCCGGGCGGGCCGGCAGCGGGGTCGGTGGCGGGCTCGTCGGGCGGAACGGCGGTGAACAGCGCCCGCGTGAGCGCCTCGAGCCCGGCGCCCGTGGCCGAGGAGACGGCGAGCACGCCGTGCACCCGGTCGCCGAGCCGTTCGCCCCAGGCGGCCACCTCCCTCTCGGCCACATCGTCGGTGACCAGGTCGCGCTTCGAGAGCAGGACGAGCTCGGGCAGGCGCTCGAGCCCGGCGCCGTGCGCGGCGAGCTCCGCGCGCACGGTCTCGTACGCGGCCACCGGGTCGGGCTCGCCGGCCCCGGCCTCGCCGCCGAGCGCGACCAGATGGACGAGCAACCGGCAACGCTCGACGTGGGCGAGGAACTCGTGACCGAGCCCGGCGCCCGCCGCGGCGCCCTCGATCAGGCCCGGGATGTCGGCGAGCACGAGCTGGCGCTCCCCGTCGTCGATCGTCCCCAGGACCGGCTCGAGGGTCGTGAACGGATAGTCGGCGACCTTCGGCGCCGCCCTCGTGAGGCGGGATAGCAGCGACGACTTGCCGGCGTTCGGAAGCCCGACCAGGCCGGCGTCGGCGAGCAGCTTCAGCCGCAGCTCGATCCAGCCGGACTCGCCCTCCAGCCCGCGCTCGGCAAAGCGCGGCGCCTGGCGCGTCGAGCTGGTGAAGCGCTTGTTGCCGTGCCCGCCGGCGCCGCCGGCGGCGACGATCGCCCGCTGGCCGGGCTCGACGAGGTCGTAGCGCCGGCCCTCCAGGCCCTCGACCTGGGTGCCGGGCGGCACCGAGACGACCGCGTCGGCGCCGCGGGATCCATGCCGCCGGCCGCCCTCGCCATGGCCGCCGCGCCCGGCCCGCTGTTGGGGCGAATAGCGCAGCGTCGCCAGGTCCCGCCGCGAGGCGTCGCAGACGAGCACGACGTCGCCGCCCCGGCCGCCGTCGCCGCCGTCGGGACCGCCCCTGGGCACGTGCGCCTCGCGGCGGAAGGAGATGACCCCGTCGCCCCCGGCCCCGCCCTCGACGTGGATCTTCGCCTGGTCGTGAAGCATCAAACGAACGGTAGAGGTGTTGAGGGGAGGACAAGGAGCGGCGCGGTAAGCTCGCCGCCAACCCAGGGGCCCCGGCAGGAGCTCCTCGGATCTGGAAAGGAAACCAGCTTGAGAGACAGGATCGAAACGGGCGTGCCGTTGCGCCGTCACGCGTTCGCGATCGCCCTGATCGCGGGCCTGTTCGCGCTCACGGGGCTCGCCGTGGTGCCCGCCGCCGAGGCAAAGCAAAAGGACAAGGGCGTAACCGTGAAGGTGATGACCCGGAACCTGCTGCTCGGGGCCGACCTCGGCCCGGCCCTTCGCTCGACCGGCTTCGAATCGTTCATCGAGGCCAACGGCGCGATCCTGCGGGAGGTTGACCAGACCAACTTCCCGGTGCGCGCCAAGGGCCTCGCGGCCGAGATCGCCGCCAAGAAGCCTGACCTGGTCGGCCTGCAGGAGGCGGCGTTGTGGCGGACGGGACCGCTCGAGCTGCCGCCCGCGATCACCGGCCAGCCGTTCGGCGCAACGACCGTCACCTACGACTTCATCCAGAACCTGCTCGACGAGCTCCATGCGCGGGGGATGAACTACTCGGTCGCCGTCAGCCAGGACGAGTTCGACTTCGAGGCACCCGCCGACTACAACGACGTCGACAACGACGCTCCCCCCGGCACCTTCAACAGCGACCCGGCGACCAACGACGAGGGCCCGAACAGCCTCGACGACGCGGAGATGAACGGTCGCCTGACCATGCGTGACGCGATCCTGATCAACGACGACTCGAAGGTGAAGGCGAAGTTCTCGAAGCCGCAGATGGGCCACTTCTCGCACCTCTATGTGCCAACGATTGCCGGGATCCAGATCCCGGTTGTCCGCGGCTGGGTCGCCGGGGACGTCAAGGTTCAGAGCGGCAAGGGCAAGGACAAGGTGACGCGGAAGTTCCGCTTCGTCGACTCACACCTGGAGGCCTTCGACGACGAAACGGTGCATCCGAGCATCCGCGCCCAGCAGGCACAGGAGCTGCTCGACGGTCCCGCGAGCCCAAAGAAGACGATCCTGCTCGGCGACTTCAACTCCAACGTTCCTCCGGTGAAGCCGGGCGACGAGCAGGCCTACCAGACCCTGCTCGCCGGCGGGTTCACCGAGCGCTCGACGAGCGACCCGCTCGGCTGCTGCGTCTCGAGCGTTTTCACCGGCCCACCGAGCGACTTCGACCACAAGGTCGACCACATCATGACCAACGAATCGAAGCGCGACGTCAAGCTCATGAGCTCGGCTGTCACCGGGTTGGAGCCGGTGAACGGGCTCTACGACTCAGACCACGCCGGGTTGTTCAGCAGCCTGCAGCTGAAGTAGTTCGTCAGGAGGGCCCGCCGGCCGCGTGCCACTCCGCGAACGCGTGCAGCAACTCGTCGCGTGCCTCGGCCGAGATCGTCTCCGCTGGAATCCGGCCCAGCGCCCGCAGCGTGAGCCGCATCTGCTCGAGGTAGATCCCGCACGGCGGGCATTCACTGAGATGGGCCTCGAACCGCTCCAGGTCCCCCCCTGCAAGCCGCCCCTCGAGGTAGTCGGTCACCAGCTCAATCAGTTGCTTGCAATTCACGATTCCACCGGGTCGAAGTACGACTCGAGCGCCGAGCGGACCTTCGACCTGGCTCGGTGAAGGAGCACTCGTTGGTTGGTCTCGGTAAGGCCGAGGACGTTGCGCGCCTCCTCGGACGAGTAGCCCTGCAGATCGCGGAGCACGATCACGTCGCGCTGGCGCGGCGGGAGCTCCGCGATCGCCCGCAGCAGCAGGTCGCGAACCTCGTCGTTTTCGATTCGGGCCTCGACCCCGTCCCACTCCTGCGGCGGCCGGGCCCACCAGCCGGGGCGCACGCCGTCGCGCCCCTGAAAGCGGTCGGCGTCGATCACCGGCCCGTCACGGCCCTCCTCGGCGCGACGGCGGAAGGAGGAGAACGGCAGCGTCCGCTTCTCGCGCTTGCCTCGGGTGCGGGCGGTGTTGAGCAGGATCTGGAAGATCCAGGTCCGTAGCGACGACCGCCCCTCGAAGCGGTCGATCCCCTTGATCACCCCGACCCAGGTGTCCTGGACGACCTCCTCCGCCACCGCCCGGCTGGGCACGTGAGCGAGCGCCAGCCGCATCAGCCCCGGCGTCAGCTCGTCGACCAGCCCCGCGAAAGCGGCCTCGTCACCATTCCGCAGCGCCTCAACGAGCTCGGCGTCGTCAGTTCGCGGCCCCGCCACGGTCCGACCCTATTCGACGCGTCCGGGGGCATCCGCAGCGCATGTCGACTTGTTGTCGGTATGCGACTACAACTCGACAGACGCGATGCGATCGTGGCTCGGATCTCTGCGCGGCAGCACGGTGTCGTCAGCTATCAGCAGCTGCTGGCGGCCGGCCTGAGCCAATCGGCGATCCAGCGGCGCGTGGCGGCCGGGCGCCTGTTCCGAATCCACCGCGGCGTCTATGCGGTGGGCCACGACGGGTTAAGCCACCACGGGCGATGGAAGGCCGCGACGCTCGCGCTCGGTGACGGCGCAGCGCTCAGCCATCTCAGCGCCGCTGGACTCTGGAGCCTTCTGAGGCCGACGGACGCCGACCCACACGTGACCGTGCCGACCCACAACGGGAGGCAGCGCAACGGGATCGTCATCCACCGTTCATCGACGCTCTCCCGGGCAGTAACCACGGCGCGGGACGGCATCCCCGTCACCCGACCTCAGCGGACGCTCGCCGACATCAAGGCCATTGTCGGTCCCGGCCTCCTCCGGCGCGCCATCCGCGAAGCCGAGATCCAGAACCTGCCGATCGACGCCGGCGCCCTCGTCCCCGATCGCGCGACCAGCGGTCTGGAGCTGGACTTCCTCGCGTTCTGCCGGCGTCATCGCCTGCCCAAGCCCGAGGTCAACGTTCGCGTCGGCCGCTACAGGGTCGACTTCCTCTGGCCAGCCGGGCGACTGGCCGTCGAAACCGACAGCCGGCGCTTTCACCGCGGACTGCTCGCACACCACGAAGACCTCGAACGCGACCGATATCTGGAGAGACGCGGCTTCGTGGTGCTGCGCGTCACGGGCGACGAGCTAGGTGATCGGCCGAAGTGGGTGGCCGCAGAAATCCGCCGACGCCTGAGGACTAGATCGCCTGTCGAGAAGTAGTCGCTATGCGACTACAAGTCGACAGCCATCAGTCGTCCGGGTTGACCGAGACGACGCGGCCCTTGCGGGCGGAGGAGAACTCGACCACGCCGGCGCGGGTGGCGAAGATCGTGTGGTCGCGGCCGAGCCCGGCGCCGTCGCCGGGGCGGAAGCGGGTGCCGCGCTGGCGGACAAGGATCTCGCCGCCGCTCACCTGCTGGCCGGAGAAGATCTTCACGCCGAGCATCTTCGGGTTCGAATCGCGGCCGTTGCGGCTCGATCCGAGCCCCTTCTTGTGCGCCATCTCGCCTAACCCTCCTGCTCGGTCTCGGTCTCGGTCTTCTTCGCCGCCGGCTTGCGAGCCGCCGGCTTCTTGGCAGCCGGCTTCTTGGCAGCGGGCTTCTTGGCGGCCGGCTTTTTCGCCGCCGCCGGCTTGGCCGCGGGCTTCTTCGGCGTCGCGGGCTTCTTCGGCGCTGCGGGCTTCTTGGCGGCGGCCGGAGCCTTCGCCTCCTCAGCCGTAGCTGCCTCGTCCTTGGCTTCGGTCGCGGGCTTCGCCGCCGCCGGCTTGCGCGTCAGCAGCTTCACGTCGGTCACCTCGAGCCTGGTCAGCTCGGAGCGGTGGCCCTGGCGCTTGCGGTAGCCCTTCTTCGCCTTGTACTTGAAGACGCGGATCTTCACGCCGCGCTCGTGGCCCGTCACCGTCGCCTCGACCTTCACCTTCTCGAGCTCGGCTCCGCCCAGCAGCACGTCCTTGTCGCCGCGGAACATCACCGCCCGCAGGTTCACCGTCGCCCCCTCGTCGGCCTTCAGCCGGTCGACGACCAGGGTCGTGCCCTTCTCGGCGCGGTATTGCTTGCCGCCGCTCTCGATGATCGCGTAGGTGTCAGCCATGGTGGTTCAGCCCTCGTCGCCCGAGCCGCCGCTGGCCGCCCGGCTTCGGCGCCGGCCGCCACGGCGGCCACGGCGCCTGGTCGAGGAGGGTGCCGATTCTACCTTCTCGATTTTCTCGCCGTTCTCGTCCAGCAGCGCGGCGGTGGCGGCCGACCGGGCGACGCTCTCGATCGCGACCATGCGCCGCTCGCCGACGTGGTGCCCGCCGCCGCTGACGCTGACGATGTAGGAGTCGACGCGGGCGATCGCATCGTCGGCGTTGTACATGTGCGGCTCCTCGATCGTCACCAGCACCTCCTCGCCGACCCGGAACGGCAGCGCCCGCTCCTCGATCTCGGCGCGGGTGCCGCTGTCGGAAACCTCGTAGGTCTCGATCGCCAGCGCCTCGCCGCCCTCGAAGTGGAAGTGCTTGCCGGTCTGCGCTTCGAGCTCGACCAGGCCGCTGCCCTCCGAGACCAGCTCGGCGGCCACGTTGGGGTTGACCCGGATCAGGAACGCCTCCGGCTCCGGAGTGTCGGCGGCCAGCTGGCGCAGCTTGCGGATCACCTCGATCGCCATCGTCTCGGCGGAGCGCACGACGCCCTCGCCGTCGCAGGTCGGGCAGGTGTGGGTGAGGATCTCGCGGACGCCGTCGGTGACGTTCTGGCGGGTCATCTCGACCAGGCCCAGCGGCGAGACCTCCATCACGTACGACTTCGTCTTGTCGGCGTCGAGCGCCTTCTTCAGCGTCTTCAGCACCTGGTCGCGGTTCTTCGCCTTCGCCATGTCGATGAAGTCGATGACGATGATCCCGCCGATATCGCGCAGGCGCATCTGGCGCACTACCTCGTCGGCGGCCTCGACGTTGACCTTCGTGATGGTGTCCTCGAGCCGGCCCTTGCCGCGGCCCGTGAAGGAGCCGGTGTTGACGTCGATCACGGTCAGCGCCTCGGCGTAGTCGATCATCAGATAACCGCCCGAGGCCAGGTCGGCGCGCCTGGTCAGCACCTGGTCGAAGGCCTCGGCGGCGCCCTCGCGCTCGAGCAGCGGCTCGGTGCCCTCGTAGAGCTCGACGAACTCGACCAGCTCCGGCGCCGTGCGCTGGAAGAAGCTGGTCACCCGCTGGTGCTGCTTGGGGTCGTCGATGACCGCGCCGTCGAACTCCTTGGTCAGGACGTCGCGGAGGACCCGGATCGAGAGGTCGGCCTCCTGGAACGCGAGCGCCGGTGCCTTGACCTCCTCGGCGCGCTTGACCATCACTTCGTGAAGGCGGTGCAGGTAGTCGAGGTCGCGCTCGAAGTCGCCCTTGCGGGCGCCCTGCGCGGCGGTCCGCACGATCACGCCGCCGTCGCCCGTGTGCATTTTCTGCAGCAGCTTGCGCTGGCGGTCGCGCTCGGCGTCGGGCAGCCGCCTCGAGGCGCCGACGCCGGCGCCGCTCGGCATGTAGACGAGGTAACGCCCGGCGATCGAGATCTGCATCGAGAGGCGGGCCCCCTTCGACTTCAGCGGGTCCTTGACCACCTGGACGAGGACCTCCTGCTTGGGCTTGATCAGCTCGTCGATCCGGCGCCCGTGGCCGTGGCCACGGCGCGGGGCCTTCTTGCCGTCGGGCGTGACGATCTCGTCGACGTGCAGGAAGCCGTTTCGCTCCAGCCCGATGTCGACGAAGGCCGCCTCCATGCCCGGGAGCACGTTGTCGACCACGCCCTTGTAGATGTTGCCGACGATCGATCGCGAGCTGCGCCTCTCGACGTACAGCTCACCGACGGTCATCCCGGCGTTGCGGTTCGTGTCGTCGCCGCGGCCGCCCTGACGGGCGGAGCCCTTGCCCTCGAGAACCGCTACGCGGGTCTCTCCGGCATCGACGGAGACGAGAATCTTCTTCTTCAGTTAGATCACCTCAAAACGGAGTTGAGCCCCGCTTTGAGGTGGAGAGCTGCGACTGGACGTAGATGCTCTGGAGTAATCCGAGCGCCAAGAAGGTGACGATCACGGACGAGCCTCCGGAGCTCATCAGCGGCAATGGGATGCCGGTGATCGGCATGATTCCCAGATTCATGCCGACGTTGACAAAGACCTGGAACATCAGCATCGCGGCGATTGCGCCGGCGATCATGCTGCCGTAGAGGTTCTTCGAGAGAGTCATTATGCGCAGCGCCCGCCAAATCAGCAGGGCGTATAGAGAAAGTAGGAACGCGGCGCCGACGAAGCCGAAGCGCTCGCCGACGACGGCGAAGATGAAGTCCGTATGGCGCTCCGGAAGGAAGCCGTTGTTGGTCTGGGTTGCGTCATCGCCGCGTCCTGTCTTACCCCCCGAGCCTACGGCGATCAGAGCCTGATTGATCTGATAGCTGGAGTCGGCGGGGTCGTCACTGGGATGCAGGAAGGCGGTCAGGCGTTCCTGCTGGTAGTCAGCCAGGATAGGGGTACCGAGCGCGGGAGCGATCACGAGCACGCCGACGACCAGCGCCACGGCGGCGCCGCCGAGGGCCGCGAAGTGCGTCCAGCGGGTCCCGGCGACGAACAGGACCGCGAGCGTGATCACGCAGTAGACGAGCGCCGTCCCCAGGTCCGGCTGGATGAAGACGAGCGCCGCCGGGACCAGCCCCAGGGCGAGGATCCGCAGCGTGCGCTGGCGATCTGAGATCCGCCGCGAGCGGTCGATCACGAACGCCGAGAGGGTGATCACGAGGAGCACCTTGCCCAGCTCGGACGGCTGGAAGGTGAAGAAGGGGAGCTCGATCCAGCGGCGCGAGCCGCGGGTGGCGGTGCCGAGCAGCAGCACCAGCACGATCAGGCCGATCATCCCCGTGTAGATCCCGACCCGCAGCTCGCGGAAGCGCGAGTAGTCGACCCTGGCGACGGCGAACATCAGCGCGATCCCGACCACCGCATAGATCGACTGGCGGACGACGTAGTAGTAGGGATTGCCGGGCACGTCGTGGCTGGTGGCGACGCCGAGCGTGTAGATGCTGAAGCCGATCAGCAGCAGCCCGGCGACGACGAGCAGCGGGTCGAGGCGGCCAAAGCCGGAGCGCTCGATGAGCGTCGCGCGGGGCCGGTCGAAGGGGGCGGGGTGCGGGCGCCGGTAGGCCTCCATCACTCGACCACCCCCCCGCCCGAGCCGACGGTCTCGACCTTGGCCTCGTTGACGCCGAGCAGCTGGTCGAGGATCAGGCGGGCGGCCGGCGCCGCCGTGTCGACGCCGAAGCCACCGCGCTCGACCGTCACCGCGACGACGTACTTGGGATTGTCGTAGGGCGCCAGGGCGATGTACCAGGACTGATCGATGTTGATGCCGGTCTCGGCCGTTCCCGTCTTGCCGGCGATGTCGACCGGGTAGCCGCCGAAGACCTTGTAGGAGGTGCCGCCGGGCTCCATCGCGGCGCCGTGCAGGCCGTCGAGGATCGTTCGCTGGGCGGCCGGGTCGATGTCGACGTGGTCGCGGATCGCCGGGTCGATCTCCTGGATCGTCCGCCCCTCCGGATCCTGGACGCTCTTGCCGACGTGCGGACGCACGATGTCGCCGCCGTTGGCGATCGCCGCGTAGGCGACCGCCATCTGCAGCGGGTCGGCCTGCAGGTCGCCCTGGCCGACGGCGAGGTTGACGTTGTCGCCGACCGACCAGGTGCGGTCGGTGACCTCGCCCTTGTCGAGGCATACCTCCTTGCCGCAGGGCGAGTCGGGCGCCGTGTTCTCCTCGAAGTTGCGGTTGCGCTGCTGCGGGGTCGGCAGCCTGCCGGAGCCCTCATAGCCGACGTCGAGGCCGGTCGGCTGGCCGATCCCGAGCGCCCGGGCCCACTGCTGCAGCGGGCCGCCATCACCGGTGTTGACGTTCATCCGAGCGCCGAGCGTGTAGAAGAAGACGTCGGAGCTCACCTTGAGCGCGTCGCGCAGGTCGATCGCGCCGTTGACCGCGTGGCCGGCGTTCTCGAACACCTGATCGCCGATCGTGACCTCGCCGGGATCGTTGATGATCTCGCTCAGGGTCAGCTTGCCGGAGTCGAGCGCCGCCAGCGCCGTGATCGGCTTGAAGGTCGAGCCGGTCGGATAGAAGCCGTTCGTCGCCCGGTCGAAGAGCGGGTTGCCGAGGGCCGGGTTGGTGAGCGCGTTGTAGGTGGCCTGGGGGACCCGCGGCTTGGCGAAGGTGGAGGGGTCGTAGCTGGGACTGGAGCCGAGCCCGTAGAGCTGGCCGTCGTGGATGTTCATGGCGACGAAGCCCCCCGGGAGCCCGGTCGATGCGATCGCGCTCTCGCCGGCGCTCTCCACCGCGTCGTCGATCGTCAGCACGAGGTTGTTGCCGGCCTCCGGCTGGCGCTCGGAAAGGCGACCGCCGGTCGGCTGGCCGGCGGCGTCGACCTGGACGCGGCTCACGCCGTTGGTCCCCCGCAGGAGGCTGTCGTAGGCCTGCTCGACGCCGGACCTGCCGACCTGGTCGCCGGGCTGCAGGGCCTCGTAGCGCGGGTCCTCGAGCTGCGTCGTGTCGACCTCGCCGGCGTAGCCGAGCAGGTGCGCGGCGAGCGTGCCCTGCGGGTAGTGGCGCACGTATACGCGCTGGACCGAGACCCCGGGGAAGTGGCGCTGGTTCTCGCGCACGTAGTAGACGGTGTCGTAGGCGACGTCGCGGCGCAGGGTCACCGGACAGGCCGCGCACTCCTTCGCCTCGGCGCGGATCTTGTGGCGGATCTGAGCCGGGCGCAGGTTCGCCACCTCGCCGACGCGACGGAAGAGGCGCGCCCGGACCGCCGGCCGCTGGGGCAGGTCGGTCGTCTTCACCTGCAGCTCGAGCGCCGTGCGGTTGTCGACGAGCGTCTGACCGCGGCGGTCGACGATGTCGCCGCGCGGCGCCTGGACCGTGAACTCGCGCACCTGGTTGTTCTGCGCCTCGGCGCGGTACTGGTCGCCCGACAGGACCTCCAGGTACCAGAGGCGGAAGAAGATGATCGCGAAGGCGACCAGGCCGACGCCGCCGAGGATCGCCACTCGGAGCGCGAACTGAGCCGGCATCGGCGGCCCTCGCCAGTCGGAGCCCATCATCGGTCGCCGACCGCCATTCAGGCGCCGCCGTGGATCGGAGCCCGGCGGCCGCCGCGGCGCGGGGCCGAGTGCTCGACGCTGCGGCGCCGGGCGCGCCGGCGGCCGAGCCGCCCCGCGCTCAGCAGCCGATGCGAGGGCTTGTAGTCGACCAGGGCCGTCCCCAGCGCCCGGCGCACGAGCGGGTAGACGGCGAAGGCGAGCAGGACGGCGAGCAGCGCCTGGACGAAGATCTCGCGGACGACGAGCAGGCTGACCGGGGCGTCCACGCCGAGCATCAGCTCGATCGCGGCGAAGCCGGCGGCGCCGAGCAGCGTGAAGCCGCCGGCGAGCAGCGCCGGCACGATCCCGTTGCGGATCTCGAACCCCTCGCGATAGCGGCCGGCGAGGTAGCCGATCGATAGCAGGACCAGCGAGGAGACGCCGAGCGTCTGCAGCAACAGCGAGTCGATCAGCAGGCCGGCGAAGAAACCGCAGACCGCGCCGACGACGCCGCCTCCGAGCAGCCCGAGCGAGACGACGACGACCGGGACGACGTACGGGGTGGCCCCGAGGATCGAGAGATAGGAGAAGAACGAGACCTGGAGGATCACGGCGACGATCACGATCAGCGCGATGCGGACGGCGATCCGGGGGGTGACGATCATCCCGGCACCCCCGGGCGAGCCGGGCCGCCGGTCAGCACCTGCAACCACTCAAGCTGGCGCAGATCCGCGAACGGCTGCACGTGGATGCGCTGGAAGCGCTGCTGGTCGCCGACCTCGGTCGAGGTCACGCGGCCGATCGGGATCCCGGGCGGATAGGCGGACGAGATCACTCCGTTCGACCACCCGGCGGTCGCCAGGGTCTGGTTCTCCTGGATCGTCTCGTCGCTGTCGATGAAGTCCAGCAGCAGGTCCTCCGGGTCGCCGACCTCGGGCTCGACGATCCCCGTCGGCCCGGACGGCAAGACCTCCGCCGAGACCGCGTTGTCGTGATCGGTGATCAGCTGCACCTGCGCGGTGCCGGAGGTGACGTCGGAGATCCGGCCGACCAGCCCGTCGCCGTTGATCACCGCGTCGTTGCGCTCGATCCCCGAGCTCGACCCCTCGTCGATGTTGACGTCGGAGAACCAGACCGTCGGCGAGCGTTCGATCACCCGCGCGGAGACGAGGTCGTACTCGCCCAGGCCCGGGTTGTCATGGGCGATCCCGAGCAGCTTGCGGAATTGCTCGTTGTCGCCCACCGCGGACTCGGAGGCGACCACCTCGGCCCGCAGCTTTGCGACCTCGGCCTTCAGGTCGGAGTTCTGGCCTCGCGCGTCGAAGGTCTCGTCGAACCAGTTGATCAGGTCGCGGACCGGCTTCAGCGCCCGCGAGGCGACCTCGCCGAGCGGAGCGAAGATCGTCGCGACCCCGCGCTGGATCGTGTGCAGCGGCCCGCTCTGGGCCTCGGAAAAGTGGGTCGAGACCAGCACGAGCGAGAGCACGATCAGGGCGACCAGCACGGCCCGGCGTCGGCGTACCTGCTTGCGGTACATGGCTAGGCGACCGCCCCGACCCGGCGCCGGCCGGTCGTCCGGTTCATCCGGTGGATCACCTCGAACTCCTCCAGCGAGCGGCCCGAGCCGACGGCGACGCAGGTGAGCGGCGACTCGGTCAGCTGGCATGGCATCTGGCACTCGTCGCGCATGCGCACGTCCATCCCCTGCAGCAGCGCGCCGCCGCCGGCGAGCGTGATCCCGCGGTCCATGATGTCGCCCGCCAGCTCGGGCGGCGTGCGGTCGAGGGTGTCCTTGACCGCGGCGACGATCTGGCTCACCGGCTCCTCGAGCGCCTCGCGGACCTCGGTCGAGGTGAGCTCGATCGTGCTCGGCAGCCCGGTGACCAGGTCACGGCCGCGGATCTGGGTGGTGAGCTGGTCGGCGAGCGGCGAGGCGGAGCCGATCTCGAGCTTCACCTCCTCGGCGGTCTGCTGGCCGATCAGGAGCTTGTGCTGCTGCTTGCAGTGGGCGACGATCGCGTCGTCCATCTCATCCCCGCCGACCCGGATCGACTCCGAGACGACGATCCCGCCGAGCGAGATCACGGCGACCTCGCTGGTGCCGCCGCCGATGTCGAGGATCATCGAGCCGGTCGGGTCCGCGACCGGCAGCCCGGCGCCGATCGCCGCCGCCATCGGCTCCTCGATCAGGTACGCCTGGCGGGCGCCCGCCGAGAGGCAGGCCTCCTCGACCGCCCGCTTCTCGACCCCGGTCACACCGGATGGAACACAGACGACGACGCGGGGGTGTGCGAACCGGTTCTGGTGCACGCGCTGGATGAAGTGGCGCAGCATCTCCTCGGTGACGTCGAAGTCGGCGATCACGCCGTCCTTGAGCGGCCGGATCGCGGTGATGTTGCCCGGCGTGCGGCCGAGCATCCGCTTCGCGTCGACGCCGACCGCATGGACCTCGCCGGTGACCGAGTCGACGGCGACGACCGAGGGCTCGGAGAGCACGATCCCCCGCCCACGCACGTAGACGAGCGTGTTGGCGGTGCCCAAATCCACCGCCATGTCGCGGCCGCCAAAGCCGGTGAGGTTGCCGAAAATGCCCATCACGAGGTCGGCCCGGCAGCCGAAAGCGGCCGCGGCCCGAGCCCGAGTGTAGACCATGAATTGCAGCCCTCAAGCCGCAATCGAGGGCTTTGAAAAACCCTAAGGCTAAATGTTCGCCTTAGAGTTTTCGGAAGAGTTCGCCCGCTTGCAGCGAGATCGCGCCGAACCATCTCGGCCCGGCCCTCGTAGATCCAAATTGGAGAGACCCCGAGGAGGAGGAGCCCAATGGCCAGACGACGTCCGAGGACCGCCGCAGCGCTAGTGGTCGCGATCGCGTGCGCGGCCGTCGCGCCCGCCGCCGCGAGCGACAAGGAGGCGGTCACGATCACCGGCAAGAACGACGCGAGCTACGCCTTCAAGCCGGACACGCTGCACGTCGGCACGGGCTCGACCGTCCACTGGGCCTGGGACTCCAACGCCCCACACAACGTCACCTTCAAGAAGCTCGGCGAAGCCTCGGACACGAGTGCCAGCGGCAGCTACAAGCTGAAGTTCAAGCAGGCCGGGACGTACAAGTACCAGTGCACGGTCCACGGCTTCAAGGGCAAGATCGTGGTCGGCTGACGGCGTCAGCCGTCCAGGAGCCATGGGATCAGCTCCAGCACGGTCGGTACCGGCAGCCCGACGACGTTGGAGAAGTCGCCCCGGATGGCGGTGATCAGGATCGAGCCGAGACCCTGGATCGCGTATGCGCCGGCGCGGTCGCGCCATTCGCCGGAGGCGAGGTAGAGGTCGACCGTCGCTCGATCGAGGCGCTTGAAGTCGACCTCGGTGCGGGCGATGGCGGAGCGCTCGGCCGATCCGTCGAGGACGACGACGCCGCTCAGCACCTCGTGCGTGCGCCCCGAGAGCGCCTCCAGCCGCTCGCGCGCTGCGAGCTCGTCGGCGGCCTTTCCCAGCAGGCGGCCGCCGATCGCGACGTCCGTGTCGACCCCGAGCACAGCCGCGCCCTCTCGCGCCCCGCCCAGCTCGCGCCCCGCGCGGGCCTTGCGGCGCGCGTTCTCGAGCACCACCGCCTCGGGCTCGCCCTCGCTGAGCTCCTCGACCTCGCCGACCACCGCCTCGAACTCGACCCCCAGCCGTTCGAGGATCTCTCGCCGCCGCGGTGACGCGGAGGCGAGGATCAGACGCAAGCTAGAACCAGATCCCGATCTCGCGCTCGGCGGACTCATCGGAGTCGGAGCCGTGGACCAGGTTGAAGGTGACCTCGAGCCCGAAATCGCCGCGCATCGAGCCCGTCTCGGCCTCGAGCGGGTTGGTGGCGCCGATCAGCTGACGGGCCGCCGTCACGGCCTCGTGGCCCTCGAGCACCACGGCGACCAGCGGGCCGCCGGTGATGAACGAGACCAGCTCGCCGAAAAACGGCTTCTCGGCGTGCTCGGCGTAGTGCTCGTTGGCGATCTCCTCGTCGGCGGTCAGCAGCCGCATCCGCGTGATCCGCAGGCCCTTGCGCTCGAAGCGCGCCAGGATCTCGCCGGTCAGCCCGCGCTCGAAGGCGTCGGGCTTGATCAGGATCAGGGTCTTACTCACCGGTCTGCTCGGGCGCGCGAGAGGGTCGGGCCTGGCCGCCGCGCGACGAGCCGCTCGAGCGGCTGGTCGACTGCTTGCGCTGCGGCTCGCCGTCGGGGCTCGGCTTCGGGGACGACCCGGAGCGGGAGCTGGACCCCGAGCGGCTCGGCGGGCTCTGCCGCGAGCTCGTCCGGCGGGCCTTCGGCGGCGGCTCGGAGCTCACGTCGGCGGTCTTCCCGCGCCGCTTCGGCGCCGGGCGGCGCTCGGGCGGCGCGGCGCGGCGCTGCGGCGTCTCGCAGTAGGGGCAGATCGACCACCGCGGGTCGATCGGCTTACCGCACGACTCGCACGGGTCCTTGATCCGGGCGCGGCAGTTGGGGCAGCGCAGGAAGCTGCGCTCGACCGGGTGCTCGCAGTTCGGGCACGACGCCTCCTCGAGCTGGCGCACGCGCAGCTCGGAGGCGCGGACCTCGAGCTCGCGCTCGCGCTTGTCCGCGAGGAACTCCGGCGGGCGGAGGATCGAGTAGACGATCGTGCCCACGTAGGGGAACAGCGAGGCGGCGGTCGCGCAGGCGATCAGGACCGGGTCCGCGATCCGCCGGCGCGCGTCGAAGTAGGTCCAGGCGACGAGGGCCAGCCAGAGCACGACCAGGAACAGGATCAACAGGTTGAGCGCCAGGTTGACGCCATCGTTTGTGATGCCGAAAAGAGCTACGGTCATGTGAAGGTTGGGCAGTCTAGTCGGCGCGGGTTTAGAGGAAGAGCCTTCCGAACAGGTATCCCAGGCCGAAGAAGACCAGGATCACGATCGCGACCACAGCCGCGACCAGCCCCATCATGTGGAGAAGCTCTGAACGTGCGCCTCTATCCAATCCAAGGAGAAGGTAGTCGGAAACAGGTCCGGCTGCGTGCGTGGGCGCTGATTTGGGCGGTCGCGACCATCACCACTATCTACGCTGCCGGCGCCCTGGCAGGTCCCGCCACGGACCACAAAGCGGGCGCCCGCAAGCCGCCGATCAGAGCCGATCCGATCTCCTACGGAGACGACCGAAAGGCCGAGATGGCCCACTACTCGCGCCGCCACTACGGCGATCGCGACTGGCGCCTGCGCGACCCGAAGGTGATCGTCCTCCACTTCACGGCCACCGACAGCTACTCCGCTGTCTGGAGCACGTTCGACTCCAACGCCCCCGACCTGGGCGAGAAGCCCGGCGTCTGCTCGCAGTACGTGATCGAGCAGAGCGGGACGATCGACCAGCTCGTCCCGCCGAGCGTCCGCTGCCGGCACACGATCGGCCTCAACCAAGTCGCTATCGGGATCGAGATGGTCCAGTCGACCGGCCGCGGGTCGCATTGGGCCGACCAGCAGATCCTCGGCCGCGACCACCAGATCGGGGCGGCGCTACGGCTGGTTCGCTGGCTGCAGGCCCGCTACGGGATTCCGACCGGCGAGGTGATCGGCCACGCGATGGCCAACGACGACCCCTACTTCAAGGACCTCGAGGGCTGGACCAACGACCACACCGACTGGCTCAAGCGCGACGTGAAGGAGTTCCGCCAGCGCCTCAAGCACCGCTGAGTGCGTACCGGAGCAGGTAGTGGGAGCCGGCGACCAACGCCAGGCCGCCCTGCGCTTGCGCCACGGAGCGCGCCCGGCGCACCGCCTCCGCGGGCTCCCCCACCTCCTCCACCCGGCCGATCCCCGCCTCGCGCGCCAGCTCAGCCAATCGAGAGGCCGCCAACGCCCGGGCTCCAGGCCGCCCGGCCTCCGCCAGCCTCTCCGCCGGGATCTCCGTCGCCACCACCCCCGCGACGAACGGCGCCAGCGCCCCGACCACCCCCGCCGCGTCCTTGTCCGCCAGCAACGCCAGACAGGCGACCACCGGCCGACCCCCCGCCACCTCCGGCAGCGCCTCGGCGAGCGCCGCGGCGCCGGCCGGGTTGTGCGCCGCGTCGAGCACGACCACCGGGTCGCCCTCGACCACCTCCATCCGGCCGTGCAGCTCGAGCCCGGCCGCGACGGCCATCACCCGCTCGACGTCGAGCGACCCGAGCACCGCCTGGGCCGCCGCGAGCGCGACGGCGAAGTTGCGGCGCAGGTATGGAGCGTCGACGGGGAGCTCGACGGCGGCCGAGAGGTCGCGCACCGAAACCACCTCGGCGTGGCGCTCCCCCGCGACGCTCCGGGCCAGTTCCTCGACCTCGGGCGCCAGCGGGCCGATCACGAGCGTCGTGTGATCGCGCAGCACGGCCAGTTTCTCCGTCGCGATCTCGACCTCCGTATCGCCGAGGTACTCGGTGTGCTCGAGCCCGACGGAGGTCAGCACGGTCACCCTCGAGGGGATCACGTTGGTCGCGTCGAGGCGCCCGCCGAGCCCGGCCTCGATCACACCCACCTCGACCCGCGCCGCGGCGAGGGCCACGAAGGCGGTCGCCGTGTCGGCCTCGAACTGGGTCACCGCCTCGCCCTCGTCGAGCGCCCGGTCGACCACCTCCACCGCCTGCGCCACCCGCTCTACCGCGGCGCCGAAGGCCTCCGGATCGATCTCGGCGCCCCCGATCCGGACCCGCTGCCGCCAGCGCTCGTCGTGAGGCGAGAGGTAGGCGCCGGCGCTGGTCCCGTGCGCCTCCAGCAGCGCCGCCGTGATCTCGGTCACCGACGACTTGCCGTTCGTGCCGACGACGTGGATCGAGGCGAAGCGATGCTGCGGCATCCCGAGCACGGAGACGAGCCGCTGAATCCGCTCGAGGCCGAAGCGGATCCCGAGCGGCGTCAGCGAGCCCAGATAGGCCTCCCCCTGTTCGGCGGTCCAGGGCAGCGCGCTACCCCAGCCGGCCGAGCTCCGCGCGGTAGTCGTCGAGCTTCTCCCGCTCGTTCGCGACCACCTCGGGAGGCGCCTTGGCGACGAACCCCTCGTTGCCCAGCTTGCGCTCCAGGCGGTCGACCTCGCCCTGCAGGCGCTCGCGCTCAGCCTGGATCCGGCGTTCGACCTCGGTCGGGTCCACCTCATCCGACGCCAGGATCTCGACCCGCTCGATCGTGGCCACCGCCTCGGCGTCGCCGCCGGCCGGAGCCAGCCGCGCGAGTCGGGCCACGAACTCGGGCTCATCGGCGGCGAGCCGGGCATCCAGCACCGCCCCGGCTGGCACACCGACCAGGTCGCGCCAGCGGCGGATCAGGCCGACGGTCCCGATTCCGGCCTGGACCGCTGAAGCGGCCCCCTCGTCGATCAGCCCAGCATCCGGCTCCGGGAAAGCGCTGGTGATCAGGAGCCCGTCCCGATCGGGCAGATAGCCCCAGATCTCCTCGGTCACGAACGGCATCACCGGATGCATCAGTGCCAGGACCCGTTCGAGAACGTGGAGGAGGTTGGCGGCCGCATCCTCGTCGCCGTCGTAGAGCCGCGGCTTGACGATCTCCAGGTACCAGTCGCAGAGCTCCGCCCAGAAGAACGAATAGAAGTCGAGGACGGCGTGCGCGAAGTCGTACTCGTCGATGCTCGCCGTGACCGACGTGATCGTCGATTGCAGCCGCGAGAGGATCCAGCGGTCTTCAATGGTCGCCGGGCGCGGCTCCGGCTGTGCGTCTGTGTTCAGGAGGATCAGCCGCGAGGCGTTCCACATCTTGTTGGCCAGGTCGCGCCCCTGCTGGATCCGCTCCGGCGAGTAGCGGACGTCCTGGGTCGATGAGATCGCCAGCATCCCGAAGCGCAGCGCATCGGCGCCGTTGACCTTGATCTCGTCGAGCGGGTCGACCCCGGTTCCCAGCGACTTCGACATCCGCCGCCCGTCGGGGGCCTGGACGACCGGGTGCACGTAGACGTCGCGGAAGGGGATGGCGCCCGGGAACCTGAGCCCCATCATCACCATCCGCGCGACCCAGAGGAAGATGATCTCGCGCGCGGTCGTCAGGAAGCTGGTCGGGTAAAAAGCCCGTAAATGGGCCGTTTCGTCGGGCCATCCCAGGGTCGCGAACGGCCACAGCGCGGAGCTGAACCAGGTGTCGAGGACGTCGGTCTCCTGGACCAGTGAGCCGGGGTCGAGGCCCCGCTCGGCGGCCGCCTCGGCGGCCAGCTCGGCCGACTCGGCGACGATCTCCTCGCCGTCCGGGCCGTACCAGACGGGGATCTGGTGACCCCACCAGAGCTGGCGCGAGATGCACCAGGGCCGGATCTCGCGCATCCAGTTGAGGTAGACGCGCTTGTAGTTCTCGGGCACGATCCGCACCTCGTCGCGCTCGACCACCTCGATCGCGGGCGCCGCAAGGTCGTCCATGCGGCAGAACCACTGCAGGGAGATCAGCGGCTCGATCCGCTCGCCCGAGCGCTCCGAGAAGGGGACCGAATGGGCGTAGGGCTGCTCGTCGCGCAGGCTGCCCTGCGCCCGCAACGCCGCGACCACGGCCTCGTTGGCCTCGGCCGCTGTCTTTCCCTCGAGCTCCTCCCCGGCGGCCGCCGTCATCCGCCCGTCCTCGCCGATCGCGGAGATCTCCTCGAGGCCGTGGGCGCGGCCGATCTCGAAGTCGGCCGGGTCGTGGCCGGGGGTGATCTTCAGCGCACCGGTCCCGAACTCGGGGTCGACGTGCTCGTCGGCGATGATCGGCAGCCGGCGCCCGACCAGGGGGAGGATCGCGTGGCCGCCGACGAGGCGCCGGTAGCGCTCGTCGTCGGGGTGGACCGCCACAGCGGTGTCCGCCAGCATCGTCTCCGGACGCACCGTGGCTATCGTCAAGACCTCGTCGGAGCCCTCGACCGCGTAGTCGATCTCGTAGAGCACGTCCTCGACCTCGCGATTGACGACCTCGAGGTCGGAGATCGCCGAGCGCGAGCCCGGATCCCAGTTGACCATGTAGTTGTCGCGATAGATCAGGCCGTCGCGGTAGAGAGCGACGAAGACGCGGTACACCGCTCGCACGTAGCCCTCGTCGAGGGTGAAGCGCTCGCGCTCGTAGTCGCAGGAGGCGCCGAGGCGCTTGTACTGCTCGATGATCTCGCCCCCGTAGCGCTGCCGCCACTCCCAGACCCGCTCGACGAACGCCTCGCGACCGAGCTCCTGGCGGTCGATGCCCTGCGCGCGCAGCTCCTTCTCGACCACCGCCTGGGTGGCGATCCCGGCGTGGTCGGTGCCGAGGATCCAGAGCGCGTTGCGGCCCTGCATCCGCCGTAGCCGGATCAGCGCGTCCTGGACCGTGCCGTTGAGCGCGTGGCCCATGTGGAGCGCCCCGGTCACGTTCGGAGGCGGGATCGCGATCGTGAAGTTCTCCTCCGGCGTGCCCTCGGGCTCCGGGTCGAAGGCGCCGCTCGCCTCCCAGGCGGCGAAGATCCGGCTTTCCACCGCGGCTGGATCCCAGCGGGTCGTCGCCTCGAGCCTCTCTCTGCGCGCCGCGTCCATCGAAGCGGCGATGTTACGGCCGCGCGGCGGCTAGGCGGATTCCTCGTGCAGGTCCTCGAGCTCCTCGGCGGGCTCGTCCGGCACCGCCTGGGTGACCAGGGTCGGGCGCAGGCCCTGCTCGATGGTCTCCCTGGTGACCACGCACTTGGAGACGTCGCGGCGCGAGGGGAGCTCGAACTGCACGTCCATCAGCGTCTCCTCGAGGATCGAGCGCAGCCCGCGAGCGCCGGTCTCGCGCTCGAGCGCCTTGTCGGCGATCGCGCCCAGGGAGTCCTCCTGGAAGGCGAGCTCGATGTCGTCGAACTCGAAAAAGCGCTGGAACTGCTTGGTGAGCGCGTTCTTCGGCTCCGTGAGGATCGTGATCAGGTCGTCGCGGCTGAGCTGGTGAATCGCCGCGACCACCGGCAGGCGGCCGATGAACTCCGGGATCAGGCCGTATTCGATCAGGTCCTCCGGCAGCACCTGCTCGAACAGCTCGCCGGTGTCCTTGTCGGACTTCGAGATCAGGTCGGCGCCGAAGCCGACGCCGTGACGGCCGATGCGGCGCTCGATCACGTGGTCGAGCTGGGCGAAGGAGCCGCCGCAGATGAACAGGACGTTGGTCGTGTCGATCGTCAGGAACTCCTGGTGGGGATGCTTGCGCCCACCCTGCGGGGGAACCGACGCGGTCGTCCCCTCGAGGATCTTCAGCAGCGCCTGCTGGACGCCCTCGCCGGAGACGTCGCGGGTGATCGACGGGTTGTCGGCCTTGCGGGCGATCTTGTCGATCTCGTCGATGTAGATGATCCCCGTCTCCGCCTTCTTGACGTCGAAGTCGGCGGCCTGGATCAGCTTCAGAAGGATGTTCTCGACGTCCTCGCCGACGTAGCCGGCCTCGGTGAGCGCGGTCGCGTCGGCGATCGCGAAGGGGACGTTCAGGATCCGCGCCAGCGTCTGGGCGAGCAGCGTCTTGCCGCAGCCGGTCGGGCCGAGCAGCATGATGTTCGACTTCTGCAGCTCGATCTCACCCTCGGTGGTGCTCTGCATCATCTGCACGCGCTTGTAGTGGTTGTAGACGGCGACCGAGAGCGTCCGCTTCGCGGTCTCCTGGCCGACCACGTACTCCTGCAGGACGTCGTAGATCTCGACCGGCTTCGGCAGGCTCTCGAGCTCGAACGAGGGCGGCGCGGTCAGCTCCTCGTCGATGATCTCGTTACAGAGATCGATGCACTCGTCGCAGATGTAGACGCCGGGACCGGCGATCAGCTTCTTGACCTGGCGCTGCGATTTACCGCAGAAGCTGCAGAGCAGCTGCTCATTTGAGTCGGTCGGGCGTGCCACGGCGCTGTTTCTCCCTTCGGCGTTCTACGTCCCGGGGCGCCACGGTCAGGTTACGACACCGTCGCCCTCGGCTCGACCCGATGTTGTTACGCGCCCGCGCCTGATCCCCCTGCAAGCGACCGCGCGCTTGCAGGCGGCGCCGCGCTCTAGCCGCAGGCCCTGAACAGGTCGGGGACGTTGTCGGCGCCGCAGTTGCCGGTCCCCTCGTCGACCACGTCGGCGGCCCGGTTGTGGGCGAAGAGGTTGTCGAACAGGCGGTTGTCGTGCGAATCGGAATCGATCTGGACCCCGAAGTCGGCGTTGTGGCGGGCGCGATTGCCCTCGATCAGGACACCGCTGCTGTTGCGGATGAAGATCCCGCTGCGGTTGCCCTCCCCGGCCACCGTGTTGCGGTCGGTGACGTTGTCGCGGACGCTGATCGAGGCGAACCCGCCGGAGTCCTCGATGATCACCCCGCGGTTGTTGCCGTGCGCGGAGTTGCCCGTCACGTTGATCGCGCCGCCGCCGGTGTCCTCGATCCCACCGACGTAGATCCCTGCGTCGTCGAAACCGACCGCCTCGTTGTCGCGGACCGTGAGCGCGCCGGTGTGGAAGACGTTGATCCCGTACTCGGCCTCGCAGGTGTCGACCAGCTTCAGGTCCCTCGCGGAGCCATGGCTGAGCTGGCTGAAGTCGACCTCCGACGGGTAGGGGCCCCCGCTCTCGTCGGCGCCGATCACCTTCAGCCGGCGCAGCGACACGCGGCCGGAGGTGACCAGGATCGTGACCCGCGCCGCGCATGCCCCGTTGATGACCGGCCGCGGACGATCGCGGAGGCCGATGATCTTGAGCGGCTTGTCGACCGTGATCGATTCGGCGTACGTGCCCGGGTGGACGACCAGCTTGTCGCCGGGCGACGCCGCCGCCACGGCGCCTGCCAGGGCACCCGGTCCCGGGCGGACGTCCGTCGTCGCAGCGCCGGCACAGCCGGCGCAAGCGGCGAGCACGATCAGCGCCGCGAGGGTGGATGCGGCGAGCCCAGCTGCCGTTCGGGTCTGGAGAAGCGCCACGGGGCTAGCGTAGAGCGAAGGCGGGATTGCACAATCGGCGGCCTAATCGTCGCGCTGATTGCGGTTCCACTCGACCCAGCCGACCCCGGCGCGGCCGTCGGCAGCCCGGATCCGGCACATCGCCCTGGGGAAGTGCGAGACGCGCCCGTCCGGGGCGATCAGGAGGATCGGGCCGAAGGCAAGCGGCTCGACGGCGAGCTCGAGTTCGTCCGGGCCGGAAGCGATCGTCGCCGAGGTGATCAGCCCGTTGTCGGCGACCTCCTCGGTCGCGGTGACGCTCGCGATCTCCGAAACCTCGCCGTCCTTCTGCACGTAGCCGACGCCGAAGCCCGGCAACTGCGGCACCCCAACCGCGTGGGTGTGGGTGCCGTCGTCGAGATGCAGGCCGCTCCACATCCAGTCGCTTGCCCACCAGTCGCGTGAGCCCCATGAGTGGTCGCGCTGCCCCGGGCCCTCGAACTCGATCTCCTCGTCGCCGACGCGGACGGTGCCGCTGACGCGGCAGGGGATCTCGTAGCGGGTCGCCTGCCGCCAGGCGAACGGCGTCCCGTCGGTCTCGAACACCAGGTCGAAGCCGATGTCGACGGGCTCGCCCGACTCGCCTCGCAGGACCGCCGACGGATCGGCGAAGGCCTCCCCCGTCCCCTCGAGGGTGACGCGGAAACGCTCGAGTGGGCTCTCGCGGTGCTGCTCGGCGCGCAGCCCGTCGATCGCGATCACCTGTGCCCGGTCGTCGGGCTCGGGCAGCGGCGCCGAGGAGTCGACGAGCATGATCGTCGAACGCCCGGGCCCGCAGATGCACGCCGAATACAGGCACTCGTCGCGATTCGGCAGGCGGCCGATGCGGGCGTAGACGCCAAGCGACTGATCGTCGGCGACGCCGTCGAAGTAGTAGCTCTCGTTCCAGAGATCCTCCGGACCGGGTGGATGCAGGCCCTCGTCGGCCGGCTCGGGTCGCAGCGGCGCCGGGCGCTCGGTGTTCGCCTCCGGCAGCAGCTCGAGCGCGTCGAGGTCGATGATCTGCTGCGCCAGGCGGCGAAAGACGGTCGTGAACATCGCATCGCCGCGCTCGGTCTGCTCGACGACGATCGCGGCGGCGACGTTGATGACGATCCCCCAGAAGCAGCCGCGGCGGTAACCGTCCCAGCACTGCTCCCAGTCGAAGCCCTGCACGCCCTGGTCGAGCAGCCGCCGGTGGTAGCCGCGCACGAGCTCCTCCTCGCGCGCGCGCCGGTCGTCCGTCTCGAGTCCCGTGCCGAGGAAGTAGGCGACGTCGATCATCGAGGGCCCCCACCCCACCGTCTGCCAATCGACCGCCGTACAGGTGCCGTCGGCGAACAGGAGGTTGTCGAGGCGGTAGTCGAAGTGGACGATGCCGAGCGGCGGGCGCTGGTCCCCGTACCACCCGTCGAGGCTCGGGAGGAACGCGTCGATCGCCTCGGCGTGCTCGTCGCTGACGAGCTCCCCGTAGCGCGCCCGGAACACCGGCCAGAGCTGCAGCAACAGGTTCTGGTTGAGCGGGTTCGGCTGGTTGAGCCACTCCGCGGCGCTCAGCGCGAGGTCGTTCATCACCGGGGCATGGATCCGTGCCAGCGCGTCGAGGGCGACCTCCGCCTGCGCCGGCGTGCACCCGTCGATCTGGTCGCCCTGGGTGGCGCCGGCAATGTCGGCGAGCACGAGCGTGAACCAGCCCTCGCCCTCGTCGTAGGCCGCGAAATGACAGTCCGGCACGGAGTCGCCGAGCCTCGCGGCGAGGTTCTCGTAGAACGCGACCTCGCGCAGGTACGCCCCCATGCCGACGCCGGTCCCTCGGCTGTTCTCGTTGTCGGATGCGAGCTTGACGACGACGGTCTCGTCGGCTCCGTCGGCGCCGAACGAGACGCGGTAGTTCCGGCTCATCTGGCCGGTGCCGATCCGCTCGACTGAACCCAGCTCGAGCCCGGAACGGCCGAGCACACCGTCGAGCCACTCGCCGGTGATCCCGTCGGGTCCGCGGATGATGAGATCAGGGTTCGCGCCGATGGCGCGGACCCTACGTGACGGAGCCATGGGCGACGGGTCGGCGGCGTTGACACGCCTGCGGCCCGGCGAATAGGCTCGCGCCGTGGGAACATGGCTCGGGTCCCGAGCACGGCAGGCAGTATCCGCCGTGCGGGCGATCCGGGACGGGGTGACCGCCTTCTGGGGCACGGGCGACGCCACCCAGGCGGAGGTCGCCGACTCGTTCGCGACCTGGATCGCCCGATTGATCGTCGCCGTCTCGATCGCCGGGGCCCTGGTCTCCTATCAGGCAAGTCGAGTCTCGGGATCAGCGGACGGGCTCGACCAGCGTGCTCTGCGCGAGTCGAACTACGAGGAGGTCTCGCGGAACCAGATCCGCGCCACCGTCAGCAACCAGATGCGCGTGCTGGCGGAAATCGAAGACAGCCGGTACGCGGACGCCGAAGTCCGGAGAGAGCTGCAGTCGAATCCCGACTCGGTCGGGCTGCAGGTCGAGCACCTGCGCGAGCAGCGCCGTTACGAGGCCATCGCGAGCCTGTTCAACGCCAGGTTCCAGACGGACGCCAACGGCGCGCTGAGCTACGACCCCGACTATGTCCAGAGCTATTACGAGGCACAGGACCAGGCGCTGGCCGAGCTGCGGCCCGAGCAGGCACGTGAGTCCGCCGGGCGCGAACACGAACGGGCGGTCGGCTACGTGCGTGCCGCTGCGCTGCTGGCGGTGGCGCTGTTCTTCCTCACCGTCGCGACGCTGACAGCGCGCCGGCTCGGCAGGCGAATGGCGGTGATCGGCGGGCTGGCGATCGTCGTCGCCCTGATCCAGTACGCGGTGGCCTGAGGGATGACCGCGCGCGACCAGGACTCGTCAGCGCGAACCGCCTCGGATCCGCGCGCCAGGCGGGTCGCGTTCTGCGCCGTGCTGGCCACGCTCGCGGCGGCCGTCGCGGGCTACCTGCAAAGCGAGGCGAGCAAGGACGCCGGCGCCAGCGGGACCGACGCGCAAGAGCTGTCAGCGGCTGCATTCGCCGAGGGCGACCGCGCCAGCGAACAGGCCAATCTCCAACTCGAGTACTTCCTGCGCCAACAGCTCCACCTTCGCGACGCGGCGCTGGACGTCGAACTGCGCCGCTTCTCGAACGTGCCGGCCCGTGAGCTTCGGTTCGACGAGAAGCGATCGCGGTTTCTCGCCAAGGCGGCATTGAGCAGGGCCCTCGTGATCAGCCGGTCCGCGATCAGCGGCGTCGCCCCGATCACCTCCCAGAGCATCGAGGGGCCCGACAAGGACCCGGCGTTTCCCGCCCGCTTCCTGCTCGACAACGGCGAGGGCGCCGCGACCAAGCTCGCGCTCAGCGACGCGGCTACGGAGTACGCGAACGAGCGCGGTGGACAGGTCGCCGTCTACGTCGCGATCATCGCCATCTTCGCCGTCGCGATCTACCTGTTCGGATTCTCGCTTTCACCCCACGGTCGGCCCAACCGTCCCCTGTTCGCGACCACGGGGGTCCTGCTGGCGGCCGCGGGGCTGATCTGGGGAGCCAAGGCCGCCGTCGCACCTCCCGCGCGACCCGACGACCGAGCCGCGGCCGCGTACGCGGAGGCCCAGGTCGCGACCGGGATCCAGGACTACGACACCGCGCTGAGCCTCTACAACGAGGCGATCGACCTGCGGCCGAAGTTCGCGCTCGCCTATCGCTATCGCGCCCAAGCCCGTTTCGCCGCCGCCTCGCCCCAGGCGAAGGAGAGCGCGAGGGTCGACCTGAGCTCGCCCGATGCGCTGCGCGGCACGATCGCCGACCTCGAGCGGGCGCAGGATCTCGGGCTGACCAACGGCAGCATCGTCAACCAACTCGGGGTCTCCTATCTGCTGCTCGGCCTCCAAGAGCGCGATCCCGCAATCCTGAGGCAGGCGGTCGAGCTCGGCGAGAAGGATGCGGAGCTCAACCCGGACAATCCGGTCTATGGGCTTGCGATCGCCCACCTCGCGCTCGGCGAGGAGGACGTGGCGCTGACGTTGATGCAGCGCGCCGCCGCCGAGATCGCGGCTCGCGATCCGAGTCAGGTGGCGGACGCGATGACCGAGCTCGAGGTCCTTTCCGACCACTATCCCGAGCTTCGCGAGTCGGCCGCGGGGCTCAAGGAGCTGCTCGTCAAGACCGTGCTTCAGGCGAGGGTTCCGACACCGGACGGTGGGCTCACGTCAGCCGACCGCGACGTCGACAGCCTCGACGCGTACGTCTGGGCGGGTGGCCTCGAGGCCGCGGTCGATTTCGCCGACCTGCGTCCGCATCACGAGCGAACCTGGATCGAGTGGTATCGCCGCGACCCGCAACTCGGCTGGTTCGCGATGCCGTTCGCATCGGGCGCCCCCGGGGTCGGGCAGGGGTCCTTGATCTGGGACTACGGCCGCAGATTCTGGTTTGCGGCCAGCTACTACCTGCGCGACGCACCGCTGCCCGTCTGCCTGCCGGCGGCCGCGTACAGGGCCGAGCTCTACGTCGAGGGCAAGCTGGTCGACACCGACAAGTTCAGATCGCGGACCGCCTCGCTCGAACCGGCCGTCGATCGAGTGATCGGCTACCGGATCTGCCGGCCTGGCGGCTGGCAGCCCTCGTCCAAGGCGCTGCCGGGGCTGGTCAACGGGTTCACCAACGACGACGGATCGCGCGGCGTCTACGTCATCCGCCTCGCCGACAGCGAGGGTCTGGGCAGCATCGTTCCCGAGTCCCGGCGCGCCCGCTACGCCGTAGCGCCGATTGTCAAGGCGTTCAGCGGCCTGCTGCCCGCAAGCGCTACGGCGAGCCACCCCGTCCCCGTCGCCTTCATCGGCACCGACGACGAGGCCGTTCGCAGCTACACATACGACGGTGGCCAGGTCCGCATCGGCGTCAGCCGTCAGCTCGACGGCTCGCTCTTCGTCGGCCTCGTCTACGGCCCCGACGCCTGGTGGACGGGGAGCAGCGAGGCCAGGGACGTGTTCGGCTCGATCAGCGAACGGGGGTGAGCCCGCGCGCGGCGCGCGAGAGCCGAGCGGGGCTAGGAAGCAGGGAGCGACGTGTGCTCCGCACACGAGCGACCGATGACGCCGCCCCGCGACGGCTATCGCGCGCCGCTAGTGGTTCTCGATCACGCGGTCGACGATGTGGTACTCGACCGCCTCTTCGGCGGACATGAAGTAGTCGCGATCGGTGTCGTTGGTGACCTTCTCGAACGGCTGCTTCGTGTGCTTGGCGATGATCTCGTCGAGGCGGCGCCGGACGTCGATGATCTCCTTGGCGTGGATCTCGATGTCGGTCGCCTGGCCCTGGAAGCCGGCGGAGACCTGGTGGATGAGGATCTTCGAGTTCGGGGTCGCCATCCGCTTGCCCTCGGCACCGCCGGCGAGCAGCAGCGCGCCCATGCTCATCGCGACGCCGACGCAGATCGTCTGCACGTCGGGCTTGATGTATTGCATCGTGTCGTAGATCGCGAGCCCCGCATAGACCGAGCCGCCCGGCGAGTTGATGTAGATCGAGATGTCCTTGTCGGGATCCTCCGACTCGAGGTGGATCAGCTGGGCGACGATCAGATTCGCGATGTCCTCGGTCACCGGGGTGCCGAGGAAGATGATCCGCTCGTTGAGAAGGCGGGAGTAGATGTCGAAGGCGCGCTCGCCGCGAGACGTCTGCTCGACCACCATCGGTACCAGGGGGCTCATGGCGCGTGAGTGTATAGAAGCGCTCACGCGTCTCAGGCAAGAGCTTGACCGCGCCGCTCGGCGCGGGTTAGGATCGCGGCTGCGCGGCGGGGCTCCTCTGCGTCGACCCGAAGGCATGGAGGTTCTCCGATGAATGTTCGATCCCCGGCGCTCGCTGCGCTGTTCGCGTTCGCTGCTCTGCTGCTCGCTGCCTGCGGCTCGGGCGAGACCACGGCGACGGTCACGGTGACCGCCGATGGGGCCGCGGTCGACCAGGTCGGCGTCATCGACCCGGGTAAGCCGGTCGGAGACGAGCCGGGCGTGGTCGCCGACTCAGAGCCGCGGCTGAGCTTCAAGGGCGGCGACGATCTGCCCGCGACCGCCTTCTTCGACGAGCCGCCATCCGGCGTGATCACGGTGACGATGGGTGCGGGGGAGATCCTGGCCTTCCGCCAGACGGCCGGCGATCCATCGTGGGAACAGGGGGCGAGGGACCGGATCCAGCAGGGCGTGTGGGCGTTCTACGGCGACGGACGCGCGTTCTTCGACACCGTTGACGTCCGTCGTGACCTGTTCCCGCTCAGCGGCGGCTGGCGCAAGGAGAAGGAGATCGTCGGCTTCGACATCGGCGGCCAGGTGCAGGACTCCTACTCGGGATTCATCACCTCCGAGATGCTCGGCACCGTCGACCTCTCGGTGGACCCGCCGGTGGCGACGTTCAACTGGCGCACGCAAACCGGCGGCCCCGGCGATCCGGGCGGCGCGGGCAGCGCCACCTTCGACGCCAAGATCACGATGCTCCAGCGCTGAGCGCCCGATCATTGCGTGAGGATCGCGCCCGCACGCCCTGCCTCGGTCCGGCGCAATCTGAGAGCCTGCTCCGCGAATGGACCCGTTCGGCGCCGACGACCTGATCCTCGCCTACGCCCTCGTGCAGGCGGTCTTCGCGCTTCTGATCGTCCGCTTCCTCGACCTCTACGAGCGCGAGCCGATCGCGATCTGCGCGCTGATGTTCCTCTGGGGCTCGATCGTCGCCGCGATCCTCGCCTCGCTGGGCAACACGGCCCTCGAGGGCCAGCTCCCCCGCGATATCGACGCGGTCTTCGGCCCGGCGATCTCGGCGCCGGTGGTCGAGGAGCTGGCCAAGGGCCTGGCGCTGGTGATCGCCTTCGTCGCCTCGCGCTGGGTCGGGCGCCGCTTCGGCTACTTCGAGTTCGACGGCGTCACCGACGGGATCGTCTACGGGGCCGCGGTCGGGATCGGCTTCGCCTTCACCGAGGACCTCTACTACTTCTTCCGCGAGGCGCGGCTGGGGGGCGTCGCCGACGCGCTCTCGGTCTTCGTCGACCGCCGCGACTTCTTCGGCCCGGCGATGCTCCGCCACGCGATCTGGACGGCGACCTTCGGCGCCGGGCTCGGCGCCGCCACCTGGTCGCGAACCTGGCTCGGGCGGATCGGCTGGCCCCTCCTCGCCCTCTCCGCCGCGATGCTGATGCACGCGATCAACAACGGCCTGGAGACGATCCTGCTCTCGATCAAGTACGGCTTCCAGACCACGTACGAGTACCTCGCGATCGGCGTCCCGGTCGACCTCGCCGATCGCATGGACGCCTCGGCGGCCTCGGCGACCGAGGCCCTGAAGTGGATCTCGTGGGCGTACGTCGTCCTCTTCTTCGCAGCGATCGCGCTGTGGCTGCACCACCAGCGGCGGGTGATCCGCGAGGAGCTCGAGGCCGAGGCCGCGGCCGGCCTGGTCTCGGCCGAGGACGCGACGACGGCCGCCAGCTTCACCGCCCGCACGCGGCGCGAGCTCGCCCAGGTGCGCTCGGGCGACTTCGAGGGCGCCCGCCGCACCAGCTCGCTCTGCCGAACGCTCGCCGAGCTGGCGTTCACGAAGCGGCGGCTGTCGGGGCTCGAGGATCCCGAGGCCGAGGTCGAGCGCCGTCGCGAGAGCGTCCGCGACGTGCTCGCGACGTAGGCCAGCGCTCAGGCGTTCTGGTTCAGCTGGTTCTTCTTCGGCACCGGGCAGGAACCGGGCTTGCCGCCGTCGTAGCCCTGGGCGAAGAAGTCCTGGCGCAGCGCGGAGCTGCCGTGGGCGCCGGGCGCCTTGATCGGCGTCTCGGGTGAGTCACCGCTGATGTCGACGAGGCCGAGGATCTCGCCGATGTCGCCCTCCTCGAGCAGGCCGCGGGTGTAGACCGTCTTCGCCCAGACTCCGGCCAGGCAGTCGGCCTGCAGCTCGAGCTGGGCCGAGACGATCCCCGGGGCGCCGAAGAGGCCGAGCAGGTCCTGGACACGGTGCGCGTTCTCGTGCGCGACGACGACCGCTGTTGCCGCATCCCCGAACTTCTCGGGGTACTTCTGGAAGAACGTGAGCGGGAAGTAGATCGACTCATCGGCCGTGCAGTAGAACGGGCCCGTCCGCACGCTCGCCTTGACCCCGCAGGCGGACTTCAGCTTGCTGTCGAAGATCAGCTCCTTGGCCGGCGAGTACTTGTAGCCGGAGCCGTTGAACTGCTTCTGCCAGTAGGTGGCGACGTCGCCGTCGACGGTGTGGATCCAGTCGGTCGTCGACAGCCCGGCCGAGCCGCGGATCGCAGGCACGCTCGGCTCACCCTGCGCGGCGCGCAGCTCCGCGAACTGATCCAGTACCTCGGCCCCCTGGGGCGTCTTCGTCGCGGCGGGGTCCGCCGCGTCGACGGCGACCGCGGTGGGCTCGTTGACGGTTACCTCGGTGCCGGCGCTGCTGCTGCTGCTGTCGTCGCCGCAGCCGGCGAGCCCGCCGAGGGCGAGCGCGGCGACGAGCGCGAGGACCGATGCCAGGGCGGACCGCATGGACGCGGCATTGTGCCAGTTGCGGGGGCGGGGCGAGTGTAGGCTCGCCGGCGTGCAGGAGGAGTCGCCCGAGTCGAGCCCGTTCGCCGGTGAGCGCAGCACGTCCTGGGCGCTGCGGCGCTTCTGGAGGGCGAACGTGCGGCCCGTCTGGCGTCAGCTCCGGGCGCCGATCATCGTCCTGCTGGGGCTGACCGTGATCGTCTTCGGCACGATCGGCTACGGCAAGCTCGGCGACGACTGGTGGGAGGCGTTGTTCAAGTCGTTCCAGCTCTACGCCTTCGGCGGCTCGCTGCAGAGCGGCGACCCGCTGGTCCTCAACATCGCCCGCGTGCTCGGGCCGCTTCTCGTCGGTGTCGCCGCGATCCGCGGCCTCCTGGTCCTCTCTCGCGAGCAGCTGCGACTGATCGGCTTTCGCCTCTTCCGCCGCAACCACACCGTCATCGTCGGCCTCGGCGACGTCGGCTTCAAGCTCGCGGCCAGCCTCAACGATCTCGGCGAGCGGGTGATCGCGATCGACCGCGACGCGACCCAGCCCTCGATCGCGGGGTGCAGAGAGCGCGGGATCAGCGTTCTCGTCGGCGACGCCGCGGATCCCGACCTGCTGCGGACCGCGTGCGTACACCGCGCCAGCTATCTGATCGTCGCGCCCGGAAGCGACGGCGTCGCCGCCGACGTCGTCGCCGCCGCGGCGGCGATCACGACCGACCGCGCCGATCGTCCGCTCAAGGTGATCGCCCACATCGAGGATCGGGCCCTCTGGCAGGCGCTGCGGGCGCACACGGTTTCCCACGGTGACGGCCCCGACCTCGAGGTCGAGTTCTTCAACCTCTACGAGACCGCCGGCCGCCTGGTGCTCGACCGCGACCCCCCGTTCAGCGCCGAGGCCGCCGCCGGACACCGCGGTCCCCGGGTGCTGATCGTCGCCGACCAGGCGATCGCCGAGGTCCTGATCGTGAATGCCGCCAGGCTGTGGCGAAACTCGCGCGCCGACGAACGGGCGCGGATCGTGATCACGCTCGCCGCGGCCGGAGCCGAGGCCGAGTGCGAGCGGTTGCGCGAGCGCTACCCGGCGATCGACTCGATCGCGGACCTCGATCCGTGGGAGATCGACCTCGCCTCGCCGGCCGTGCGCGAATCGGCCCGCAATCACGACGCCGGGGCGGCCTACGTCGCGCTCGGCGACGAGGCCCGCGGCGCCGCTGTCGCCCTCACCCTGGCAGCGACCAATCCCGCCGGCCGCAAGATCGTGCTGGCGATCAACGACAGGCGGCTCGGAGCTGCCCTGATCGCCGGCGCCGATGGCGGCACCGGAGCGATCAGGCTGTTCGGGATCCTCGAGCTGGTGCTCAGCCCCCGCTTCCTCGTCGACGGCCTGCGGGAAACGCTGGCCAGGGCGATGCACGACAGCTACGAGCGCTCACAGCTGGCCACGGGAGAAACCGAGCTTCCGTACGTGAAGCCGTGGGCCGCGCTCGAGGACGACGCGAAGTCCTCAAACCGCGACTTCGCCGCCGACATCCCGCGCAAGCTCACGGCGGTCGGCTGCATGGTCGTGCCGGCGGCTCTGCCCGATGTCGAGCGTTCGACGCGCATCTTCGAGCAGCACGTCGGCGACCGGCTGGAGGAGCTGGCCGAGGCCGAGCACGAGCGCTGGATGGCCGAGCGCATCCGTAGCGGCTGGTCGTATGCCGCGGAGCGCGACAATGCGGCCAAGCTGCACGACTGCCTGGTGCCGTACGAGCAGCTGTCGGAGGCCGACAAGGAGAAGGACAGGGTGACGATCCGCGAGCTGCCCGAGATGCTCGCCAAGGCCGGCTTCGCGATCGAGCGAACGGCCTCCTAGGTCAGGAGCCCGGGATCCAGAGCTCGCCAGGCTTGCCCTCCGGATCGGCGGCATCCTCGGCCTTGGGCGAATCCTTCTCCGGGGTCCAGATCTGCTCGCGGGCGGCGGCTCGCTCCATCGGGATCGGCTTCGCCGACTCGGCGATCGCGTCGGCGGCCTTGCGCATCCGCACCTCGTCGCGCAGCAGGTGGTCGCGGCCGGACTCGCGCAGGCGCTCGAGCAGCTTCCCGGGCGAGTTCTTGCCCTCGCCGGGGCCGATCGCCTCGATCAGGTCCTCGTCGCTGGGCTCGATCCCCTCCGCCTCGGCGACCGCGGCGAGGACGGCCTCGCGGCGCAGAGCGCGCTCGGCGTCCTCCTCGGCGTCGTCGATCAGGTCGTGGCGGTCCTTGCCCTGCATCTGCGCGTACGCCTGCGGGTCGATCCCCCGCGAGGCGAGCTGACGCTCGATCCGCTCCCAGAGCTCGTGCGCGCGGGCGTGGACGAGCTCATGCGGGATCTCCAGCTTGGCGTTCGCGGCGACGGCATCGACGGCGGCCTCGCGGAACTCTGCCTCGGCGCGCTGCTCGAGGCCCTCCCCGAGGCGCGAGCGGATCTCCGTTCGCAGCTCTTCGATCGTCTCGAACTCCGACGCCTCGGAGGCGAACTCGTCGTCGAGCTCCGGCAGGTCCTTCTCGCGAACCTCCTTGACGGTGACGGCGAAGGTCGCCGTCTTGCCCGCCAGCTGCTCGGGCTGGTGGTCGTCGGGGAACGTGACTTCGACCGTGCGCTCGTCGCCCGCGGAGGCGCCGGTGAGCGCGGCATCGAACTCCGCCAGCAGGCTCTCGCTGCCGAGCTCGATCACGAAGTCGTGTCCCTCCGAGCCCTCGAACGGCTCGCCGTCGATCGTCCCGGCGAAGTCGATCACCACGGCGTCGCCGGCCGCGGCCGGGCGCTCGACCGGTGAGAGACTGGCGAAGCCCTCGCGGAGACGGTCGAGCTCGGCCTCGATGGCCTCCTCCGGCACCTCGATCTCCGCCTTGCCGACCTCGAGCCCCCGCCACTCGCCGAGCTCGGCCTTCGGGCGCACGCCGACCTCGATCGTGAACCGCAGCTCCTCGCCCTCGGCCGGGATCTCGCCGACGTCGAGCTTCGGGTCGCCGACCGAGGCGACGCCGGAGTCGAGCAGCGCCCGCTCATACCACTCCGGCAACCCGTCTCGCAGCGCCTGCTCGATCACCGCCTCGCGGCCGATCCGCTGGATCACGAGCTGCGCCGGCACCTTGCCCTTGCGAAAGCCGGGCATCTTCATCTCGCCGGCGAGCGTGGCGGCGGCCCGGTCGACTCGCTTGGCGAGCAGCTCGGGCTCGACCGCGACCTCGATCTTGACCCGCGATTCGGGCAGCTCGGTGACTTCGGTTCTCATCGGGTTGGCAGCTTAGCCCCCACTACGCTTCAGCCCGTGGAGCCAGGCAGAACCGCGATCGGCACCTGGAGCGGCGGGCGCTTCATGCACTTCGGCGAACCGATCGACGACGAGCGGCTGCTGGCGCTGCTGCGCCCGGGCGACGGCATCGACACCGTGATCACCGCCGACGTCTACGGCGCCGGCGACGCCGACGCCCTGCTCGGCCGCGCACTCGAGGGCATCGCCCGCGACTCGTATTCGCTGGTCGGCGCTGTCGGCCACGACTTCGTCGACGGCGAGCGCGATGGCCCGCGCGGCTTCCCGCGCTTCACCGACCCGAGCCTGCGCGGGCCCGGCGAGTACGCCTCCTATCTGCGCCGGGCGACCGAGGCGAGCCTGGCGCGCACGGGCGCCGACTCCTTCGACCTGCTGCTGCTCCACAACCCCGACCGGGTCGGCTTCACCTCGGAGGCCGCGTGGGACGGGATGTCGGCCCTTCGGGACGCCGGCCTGACTTCCGCGATCGGGGTCGCCCCGGGGCCGGCGAACGGCTTCACCCTCGACCTGCTCGACTGCTTCGAGCGCTACGGCGACCGGATCGACTGGGCGATGGTGATCCTCAACCCGCTCGAGCCCTGGCCCGGCGAGCTCTGCCTCGCCGCCGCCGCCGAGCGCGACGTGCGGGTGATCACGCGGGTGGTCGACTACGGCGGCCTGTTCTGGGACGACGTCCTCCCCGGCCACGAGTTCGCCGAATTCGACCACCGGGGCTTCCGGCCCGAGGGATGGGTCGAGGCGGGCCACGAGCGGCTCGAGCTGATGCGCCCGATCGCCGCCGAGGCCGGGCTGACCCCGATCCAGCTCGCCTGTCAGTGGAACCTGGCCCACGAGGCGGTCGAGTGCGTCGCGCCGACCCTGATTCAGGAGTCCGGCCCGGGTGCGCGGCCGATCGAGGACAAGCGCGCCGAGCTGGCCGGGCTCCCGGCCCAGGCCCTGACCGCGGTCCAGGTCGAGCGGATCCGCGCGCTCGGCGACAACACCGGCTGTATGGCGCTGAAGGGCGCCAGCCCCGACCACGAGGGCGCGCAGCGGCCGGACCGCTGGGCGATCACCGACGAGCTGGTCGCCGCCGGCCGGCGCTGGGGAGTCGACCCCGAGCGCGACCTCGCCCGGCGCGCAGGCTCCGCGGTTTGAGCCCGGCGCAGCGCTTCGCCGCCTGGGTGCTGACCGGCCCGATCGGTCGCTTCGCCGCCTTCTTCGGCGACCTCGGCGTCTACTGGTGGCGCTGGTTTCGGGGACGCCGGGCCGAGGCCGGCGAGCGCTGAGCCGATCGCTCAGTCGCGCGCCGTGGCCACCAGCGAGGGAGCGGCGACCGCGCGGGTGGCGGGCGCCTCGCCGCGACGCGCCGGCCGGCGGACCTTGACCTGCTCAGCCAGCCCGGCGACGGCGACTGGACCGACACCGCGCCACCGGGGCGGTCGCCAAGCGGACCTTCACCCTGCCATCGCGCTGACGCCTCGGATCAGTGGCTCTCGGCGTAGCCGAGGATCGTGCGGTCGGTCAGCCACTCGACCGGGGCGCGGTCGTCGGTGTAGACGCTGCCCCCGGGCAGCCGCGGCGCCAGCCGGGCGGCGGCGATCAAGCCGAGCTCTCTCAGGTTGCCGTGCAGCCGGGCGCGGGCCGCGGCGGCCAGCCGCGCCGGCGAGGCCGGGGCCTCGCCGCCGACGAGCAGGGTGTTGGTCTGATCGGCGGGATCGCGCAGGACGGCGGGGAACACGGCCGCCATCGTCCGCCCCATGACGCGCTCGAAATCGTCGCTGTGCTCCGCGTGGCCGACGTTGACGACCACCACGCCGCCGGGAGCGAGCCGGTCGCGGACGAGCTCGAAGAACTCCTTCGTCGCCAGGTAGAACGGAATGTACGGCTGGCGGTAGGCGTCGACGACGATCATGTCGTAGCCACCGTCGGAGCTGCGCAGCCAGGGGCGCGCGTCGGCGTCGGCGACGGTCAGGTTCGGGTTCGAGCCCATGTCGAAGTACCTGTAGCCGGCCGCGGTCACCTCGGGGTCGATCTCGACCCCGTCGACCTTCGTCCGCGGCCAGAAGTGCCCGTACTCGCGCGCGATCGTGCCCGCCGCGTTGCCCAGGATCGCGATCCGCTGCGGGGGCCGCTCGCGGGCCGCGAACGGCAACACGAGGTAGTCGTCCCAGTAGTCGGCGGTCAGATACCCCCGCGCCGGCAGGATCGAGTGCACGGCCTGGCCCTCGTTGAGCTCCAGGACCCGGTCTCCGTCGTCCTGCTCGACCACGCGGATGTACTGCAGCCGGGACTCGTCCTCGTAGAGGACCCGGCCGTCGGCGGTCGCCTTGACGCTCGCCGCCGGCAGCGCGATCGCCACCGCGAGCAAGGCCGGGACAACGGCAAAGCGCCAGCCTAGGCCGGCGCTCGCGACCAGCGCCAGGGCGAAGGCGAAGACGAGGAAGGTGCGCTGGGTGCCGGCGAACGGGATCAGCACCAGCGCGGCGAGCATCGTCCCGGTCAGCGAGCCGGCGGTCGAGATCGCGTACAGGCGCCCGGAGACCCGTCCGGCGTGCTCGACGTCTTCGACCGCGAGCCGTAGGGCCCAGGGTGCGCAGCTGCCGAGCAGGACGACCGGGATCGCGATCAGGCAGAGGACCGCGGCCAGCGAGCCGACGAAGGCGCCGGCCTCGAGGTTGTCGAGGGCGTCGACCGAGAGGTCGAAGAACGGGCGCGCGATCAGCGGCACGATCGCCAGCAGCACCGCGGCGCCGAGGACGACGAGACAGAGGCTGCGCAGCTCCGGTCGGCGGTCGGCGAGACGACCGCCGAGCCAGTAGCCGACCGAAAGCGCCACGAGGACGACGCCGATCGTGTTCGCCCAGACGATCGTCGAGGCGCCGAAGAACGGCGCCATCAGCCGCGCCGCGGCGATCTCGGCGCCGAGGCTGGCCGTTCCGACGACGAAGACGAGGGCGTAGAGAAGCCTGTGGTCGGTCACGTGCCGCTGCCGAGGATCCGCTCTCGCAGCCGTTCGCCCTGCCCGGCGGCGACCGCGCGCGCTGCTCGGCCCGGATCGAGGTCGAACCCGTGCGCGTCGGCGAGGTCGAGCAGCGCCTGCTTCTCGTTGCTGCGGTTGGCGGCCCGGAAGAAGAGCCAGGTGAAGAGCCCCAGGGTGACGAAGCCGGTCCAGATCATCATCACGTTGCCGGCGGCCCCCTGGTCGGAGAGCGCGCCGATCCCGTGCTTGGCCTCGCCCGGCGCGTAGTCGGGATAGAGCACCGACCCGGACCAGATCAGGACGTTGGCGAGCACCGCCTCGAGCAGCCGGACGACGATCACGTAGATCAGCATCGCCCCGTCGCCGAACCAGGTCGGTTTCGGCAGCGGTCCGACCAGCGGCAGCCACATCGCCAGCCCGAAGCTGAAGAAGCAGGCGTGCTGCGCGAAGTGCAGCAGCGAGCTGTCCAGGACCCCGTCGTAGAGGAACGAGAGGTGCCAGACGTAGAGGTTGAGCGCCCAGACGGGAAGCGCGATCAGCGGATTGCCGAACGCCCGCAGCCAGCCGAACGGTCGCCGGGCCAGCAGCGGCTGCAGGATCGGCCCGGTGAGGCCGAGCGCGATCAGCAATCCGGCCAGATCGCCGACCAGCAGATGCTGGACCATGTGCGCGACGACGACCTCCTCGGCGACCGGCGCCAGCGGCGGCAGGTCGGAGACCAGGAGGACGAACATCCCGGCCCCAAACGAGACCTGGCGCCAGAGGTCGACCGGCCGGTCGCGGACAGCGAGGGTCCGCACCCGGCGCGCATAGGCGACCGCGACGGCGATCAGCAGCAGCGGCGCCGCGACGTCGATCAGCGCGTCCACGCAGGAAAAGCTACAGCCAGCGAATCCGCTTGAAGAAGGTGTAGAGGAAGGCGACGGCGAACGCCATCATCGCCAGCGCGACCCAGTAGCCCCAGGGCTCGTCGAGCTCCGGCATGTGGGTGAAGTTCATGCCCCAGATCGAGGCGAGGAACGTGGGCACGGCGATGATCGCCGCGTAGGCCGAGATCGCGCGGACGACCTCGTTCTGACGCACGCCGAGCAAGGCCAGGTTGGCCTCCAGGATCGAGGTCAACAGCTCCCGCTGGGCGGTGACCTGCTCGTCGACGCGGCGCGCGTGGTCGGCGACGTCGCGGAAATAGCGGCGCAGCTGCTCGTCCATGTTCGGGAACGCACCGCGCTCCAGCGCCTCCAGCGGCGCCAGCAGCGGGGCCGTCGCGTGGTGGAACTCGATCACCTCGCGCTTCAGGAAGTAGATCCGCTGGGTCGAGTCGGTGCCGTCGCTGAAGATCTCCGTCTCGACCTCGGTGATGTCGTTGTCGATCCCCTCGACCACCGGCTGGTAGTCGTCGACGACCTTGTCGACGATCGCCCAGACCGCCGCGGCGGGCCCGAACTCCAGCAGCTCCGGGTGGTCCTCCAGGTGCTTGCGGACGCCCTTCAGCTCGCTGGCGGCACCGTGGCGAACGGCGATCACGTACGTGCTCGAGAGGAAGAGCATGATCTCGCCGAACTCGACCTCCTCCTTGGCGTCGTCGTAGCGCGCGGGGCGCAGGACGACGAAGTAGGAGTCCGCGTAGTCCTCGAGCTTCGGCCGCTGATGCGCACCGTAGGCGTCCTCGAGCGCCAGCTCGTGCAGGTCGAAGCGCTCGCCGACGTCGCGCAGCTCGTCGACCGTGGGCTCGAACAGGCCGAGCCAGACGAAGTCGCCGTCGCCGACCACGCAGTTGGCGGCGACGTCGAGCGGCAGCTGGCCCTCGTGCTGGCGCACGCCGTCCCGGTAGTGGGCGCAATCGACGATCACGCCGGGGTTTTCAGCCTCGGGCGCCCGCCTCCTGCGCGCCGACGATTTCCTGCATCGCCGGCCCGGGGCCGCGGGCCGGCTGCGGGCCCCCTACTGCGCGGGCGGTGCGGGCGGCGCGGGCGGAGCCGGGTCGGCCGGCGGCGCGGCGGGCGCGGCCGGGGCCGCGGCGGGCGCGGCCGCCGGGGCCGGTGCCGCCCCATCGCTGAACGACACCGTCGGGGCCTCGCGGTCGCCCGGATCCTCGATCTCGAAGAACTCGCGCGCGGTGAAGCCGCCGGAGTTGGCGATCACCGAGTTCGGGAAGATCTGGATCTTCGTGTTGTAGGCCTGGACGTTGGAGTTGTAGATCCGGCGCGAGGCCTGGATCTCGTCCTCGAGCTCGGAGAGGTTGCGCATCAGCTGCTGGAAGTTCTCGGTCGCGCGCAGCGTCGGGTACTGCTCGGCGACGACCCGCAGACCGCCGAGCGCCTGGCTCAGCATGCCCTCCGCGGCGCTCGCCTGAGCCGGCCCCTGTGCCTGCATCGCTGCGGCCCGTGCCTGGGTCACCTTCTCGAACGTCTCACGCTCGTGCGTCGCGTAACCCTTGACCGCCTCGACCAGGTTGGGGATCAGGTCGTGCCGTCGCTTGAGCTGGACGTCGATTCCGGACCAGGACTCGTCGACCCTGTTTCGCGACCCGATGATCGAGTTGCGGATCAGGATGTAGGTCAGCCCGATCAGCAGCAGGACGGCGATGACGATGATGGCTACGACCATTGAGTTCCAGACCTCTCGTTTGAAGTTGCGGGCGTGATTATGTCCTACTCGGCCTCTGAACCAGAATCAGACGCGAGGACCGAGAGCCGGCGCAGAGCCGACTCGACCAGATCGATCGGCAGCCCGGACTCGCCGCTCGCGTCCAGGCGCCCGAGCTCGTAGGCGAGGCCGACCGCGTCTCCGGACGCGATCGCTCCCTCGATTGCCTGCGCGTATTCCGGCGCGCCGGGGGCGGCGCCGGACCGTGCCAGCTCGCGCAGGTGCCCGAGGGCGCTCTCCCGCGGCGCCGTGGTCTGAGCGAGGGCGACCGGCCCGGCGTCCACCCGGCGCGGCGGCTGGCCGCTCGGCGTGTACGACTCGGCGAGCGCCCCCTGCCTCCTGAGGCGCTCGATGTGCTGATAGACGGCGTTGCGGTGCACGCCGATGTCGCGAGCGATCTGCTGCACAGGCATCCCGCGCTCGAGACGGTCCAGGACCTCCTGCTGGCGCTTGGTCAGCTGGGCCCGGGGACTGTTCGGATCGACATGCACATGTGCAGCCTAGTTGGCAGACGGCGGTTTGTCAAGTTGGCACAACGAGAAATAACGGGGTCGATCCGGGCGGGAATGGCGATTTGTAGTCGCATACCGCCTACAACTCGCCATCTGACCGGCGGGACGCCCTACCCAGCCACGTAAACGCCCCGCTATTCCAGGGCGCCCTCGAGCCTGAGCAGGAACGCCTTCATCTCGGGGCCGCCGCCGTAGCTGCCGAGCACTCCCCCGGCCCGCAGGACCCGGTGGCAGGGGACGACGATCGGCATCGGGTTGTGGCCGAGCGCCGTCCCGGCGGCGCGGAAGGCCCGCGGGTTGCCGGCTCGGGCGGCGACCTCGCCGTAGCTGGTCGTGACCCCGTAGGGCACTCGCGCGGTCTCGTGCAGGACGCGGCTGGCGAACTTCGAGCGCACCAGCCGCCAGTCCAGATCGAGGTCGAAGTCGTGCCGCCGGCCCTCGAAGTACTGGTCGAGCTCGCGCCGGGCTTCGTCGAGGCGCCCGGGCAGCTCGAGCACCCGCGGCGAGACCTCGGTCAGGTGCTCGAGGAACGACTCGGCGCCGAAGGTGGGCAGCGAGAGCGAGAGGATCCCGCGCTCGGTCGCCGCCACGTAGCCGGTCCCCAGGGGGGAGTCGAAGCTGGCGTAGGCGACGTCGACCAGACCCTCGCGATCGGCGCGGGCGGCAAGCCGCTCCACCATCCCGTCGGCGTCGTCATCCAGCCCCCCTCCGAGCGCCTCGGCGATTGTCTTTGCGTCGACTCGGCTCATCGCCTCGCCTCCTCTCGATCGATGTTCTCGCGCAGCGCCCGCAGGCCATCCGAGACCCGCTTGCGCGCCGCCTCCTCCGAGCACTCGAGAGCGGCGCCGATCTCGCGGTAGCCGAGATCGGCCGCATAGCGAAGGGCGACCGCCGCGCGCTGGCCGTCGCCGAGCTCGGCAACGCCGCGCCAGACGGCTCCGTCGAGGTCTCCGAGGCGGCCGTTGTCGGCCGGCGACGGCTGCTCGGGGAGATGCTCGCGCGGCTCCGGGCGGCGGGCGCGGGCGCGATGGTGGTCGATCGCCTTGCGACGGGCGATCGTCATCACCCAGGCGCGCGGGTGGGCGCCGTCCATGCGCTCGTAGCCGCGCATGGCCGCGATGAACGTCTCCTGAAAACAGTCCTCGGCCTCGTCGTGGCCGACCATCGCCCGCAGGAAGGCGAGCACCGGGCGCCGGTGCGCGTCGAGGAACTGCTGAAACGGCGGATTTGTCGTTGTGGCGCTCACTGCTTACGGTCTTGAAACGACCCGGCGAGCGTATCCGTGAGTAGGTGTGTTGCATTCATAGACTGAGCCAGGAACCGACAGGAGGGATGTGCAAATGAGCAGGAAGTGGATGATCGGACTCGTCGCCGTGCTGGCGATCGGCGCCACGGCGCTCGCCGTTGCATCCGGCGACCGGGGGAACTCGCCGCGACCGGCGTACGCGACCGTGACCGTCGATCTCGGCCACGCCCAGCGGACCGCCGCGCGCCAGAGGGGCGGGCTCGGCTCGACGACGAAGAAGCCGCGGGTCGTCTACCTGCAGGGCGGCACGCCGGTGACCATCAACCCGGCCGATCAGGCGGCCGGCGGGGTCGGTCCCGACATCGACGTCAAGCTGACCGGCTGCTCGAAGGTGATCGACGGGGGCGTCGTCCCCAGCCGGCTCGACGTCTTCGTCCAGGGGAACTACGTCAAGAGCCCGGGCGAGTACCACGTGCTGATCGGAATCGACCCCGACAGGCTCGCCGATCGCACCCCGTTCACGATCACGTCGAACCTCACCTGCCTGAAGGGAGTCAAGTAACAGGGGCTTCTGCTCAGCCCGTACGCATCGCGGCCTCGACGCCCTGCAGGCGCTCCCGTTCCCCGGTCGGCAGGGTGACGTAGACGGCGCCGTCGCGGGCGAAGCGCTGACCCGGCTCCATCACGATCACGCCGGTCGGGTGGCCGTCGGCGTCGTAGGTCCACACGTCGCCCTCCGCCGTGCGTTCGCGGGAGGCGTCGCGCTCCTGGGTGATCCGCGCGTAGAGCACGTCCGACGGCGGGTCGTAGGTGACGTAGGGGAACGAGTAGCGGCCGGTCCGCATCAGCTCACGGTTGGTAGGGAGGCGCCTCGCCCCAGCCCCAGCGCGGGACCGGGGCGTGCGGGGCGGCCGGCGCACCGGGTTGGGAGTTGTGCAGCGCCAGCCGCGTTCCCCACTCGAGGTAGGCGACCAGCGCGGAGCGGAACTCGGGGTCGTCGGGGAGCCCGGCGTCGTCGGCAGCGAGGCTGAACAGGGAGGCGAACCGGTGGCGGGCCGCGGGCGTGATCGCGAGGTCGCGGTGATGGGCGAGCATCGACTCGTAGCCGCCGAGCTCGTCGCTGTAGCGGCTCGGCCCGCCGAACACCTCCGACCACCAAGCGGTGACGTGGTCGCGGTGCTCCTCGCGCACCCCGCCGGGGAAGAACGGCGAGAGCAGGTCGTCGTGCTCGACGCGGTCGTAGAAGGCGTCGATCAGGCGCCGCAACCGCTCCTCTCCCCCGGCCCACTCGAACAGCGTCGGCGTGCCGTCATCCCCTGGGCCGGTCATCTTCCGAGCGTAGCGGCGCTCTGCGGCAAGATACGGGGATGAGCGTCGCCGCCCTCGCCGAGCTGGAGCTGCCCGAGTTCGACGAGCTCGACCCGAGCCTGCGCGGGCCGGCGTTCGACGAGCGGATGGCGGAGCTCGCGGCGGAAAGCTGGATCGCGCGGGCGAAGCTCGGCTACGTCGTCCTCGACCGCGAGTCCGGCGAGCACTTCCTGCGCTCGAAGCAGGCGACCTTCCCCGGCAAGGCGCTGGCCGAGCTGTTCGAGATGAAGGAGGGAGCGCTGGGCGAGGAGGTCGCCCGCAACATCCTCCACATCGACGGCGACGACCACCGGCGCCTGCGCAGCCTCGTCAATCCCGCGTTCACCCCGAAGGCCGCCGACCGGTGGCGCGAGGTGATGCGGGGGTTCATCGCCGAGCTGTTCGAGGCGATCGGCGGGGCCGGCGAGTGCGAGGCGGTCGCCGCGCTCACCCGGCCATATCCGGCGATGACGATCGCCACCGTGGTCGGGGCGCCGACCGCCGACGCCGAGCGGCTCGCCGCGTGGTCGCGCTGGATCCAGCTGCAGTTCGACGGCCCGACCCTGGCCGAGCACCGCGACGAGGTCGAGCGCGCCTGCGAGGAGCTCTACGCCTACCTCGACGTCCTCGTGGCCGACAAGCGCGCGGCGCCGGGCGACGACCTGCTCTCGACCCTGATCGCCGCCCGTGACGGCGACGACCGCCTCGACGACGACGAGCTGCGCAACCTGGTCCTCAACGTGCTGGTCGGCGGCGTCGATACGACCCAATCGCAGCTCGCGCACGCGCTGCGGCTGTTCGCGGCTCACCCCGAGCAGTGGGACCTGCTCGCCCGTCAGCAGGAGCTGGCCGCGAACGCCGTCTCAGAGGTGATCCGGGTCTCCCCCGTCACCCCGTTCACGGCCCGGATCGTGCTCGAGGAGTTCGAGCACCGCGGCGTGGTCTTCCCGGCCGAGACGCTGATCTTCATCTGCGCCCACGCCGCCAATCGCGACGAGGCGGGCGGCGGCGCCGAGTTCGACATCACGCGCGAGGGCGCCGGCAAGCGGGCGCTGACCTTCGGCGCCGGGATCCACTACTGCCTCGGAGCCAACCTGGCGCGGGCCGAGCTCGTCGAGGCGCTCGCCTATCTGGCGCCGCGGATGCCCGGCCTCGAGCTCGCCGGCGAGCCGGAGTACGACTCCGTGCACGGCGTCTACGGGCTCGACGCGCTGCCGCTGCGGTGGAAGGTCTAGTGCGCGTGCTGATCGCCGGCGAGTAGCCCGAGGGCGTGCGGGATCGCCCGCTCGAGCGCCGCACCCGCCTGCTCGATCGCCGGCGGGTTGCCGGGGAAGTTGACGATCAGCGTGCGGCCGCGGGTCCCGGCGACGCCGCGCGAGGTCATCCACATCTCGGTGTGCTCGCGCGAGGCGGCGCGCATCGCCTCGGCGAAGCCCGGCGCCTCGCGCTCGATCACGTCACGGGTGGCTTCCGGCGTCAGGTCGTCGGACGAGAAGCCCGTCCCGCCGGTGGTCAGGACCAGCGCGCAGACGGCCTCGTCGCACCAGTAGCGCAGACGCTCGGCGATCAGCTCGCGGTCGTCCTCGATCACCTCCGACCCGAGCACCTCGGCTCCGAGCCGCTCCGCGTACGCGGCAAGCGCCGGCCCGCTGATGTCCTCGCCCTCGCCGGCGGCCTTCGAGGTCGAGACGGTGATCACCGCGGCGCGAAAGGTCACGAGTCCCGCCTCCACTCGCCGCTGCGACCGCCGCTCTTTTCCACCAGCTCGATCGCCTCGATCGAGACCCCGCGCTCCAGCCCCTTGACCATGTCGTAGACGGTCAGCGCCGCGACCGCGCAGGCCGTCATCGCCTCCATCTCCACTCCGGTGCGGGCGGTGATCCCGGCGGTCGCCGCCAGCCGCACCAGGCCGGCCTCGACGTCGACCGTGCCCTCGACGTCGATGAAGTCGAGCGCCAGCGGGTGGGCGAGCGGGATCAGCTCGCCGGTGCGCTTCGCGGCCCCGATCCCGGCGATCCGGGCGGTGCCGAGGACGTCGCCCTTGGGGGCGTCGCCGCGCGCCAGCGCCGCCGCGGTCTCCGGCGACATCCGCAGCGTCGCCTCGGCCCGTGCACGCCGCTGCGTCTCCTCCTTGTCGCCAACGTCCACCATCCGGGCGCTGCCCGCGTCGTCGAGATGCGTGAGCTTCGGTGCCTCGCCAACCGGTGGGGGCGTGCCCTCGACCCACTCCCCCTCCCCGCCCTCGACCTCGCGCTTCCAGATCGGCGCCTCGGCCTTGATCCGGTCGATCGCGGCGCGGGCGCCGGCGAACGCCTCCTCGCGGTGGGCGGCCGAAACGGCGACCACCACGCTCGGCTCGCCGAGCGGCACCGAGCCGACGCGGTGCTCGGCCGCGGCCGCCTCGAGCCCGTGCTCGGCCGTGACCGCTTCGAGGATCGCGGCGATGCGCTGCTCGGCCATCTCGCCGTAGGCCTCGTACTCGAGCCGCTCGACGTCGCGGGTGACTCCGCAGAAGACGACCACCGCGCCGGCGCCCGGCCGGCCGACGGAGTTGGCGAGGTTGATGATCGACAGGGGCTCGTCGGTCACCCGGACCGTCGCCGGCGCCGTTGCGCCGCCGCTGACCGGCGGGATCAGCGCCAGCTCGTCGCCGTCGGCGATCACCGCCTCCTCGCCCACGTACTCGCGGTTGACGGCGACCCGGGCCGGCATCTTCGGCAGCAGCTCGCCGAGCCCGGGCTCGCGCGCCGCGGCCTCCAGCGCGTCGGCGACCGTCGCGCCCTCCGGCAGCTCGAGCACCAGCCGATCGCGCCCGGCGCGCTCGCGGAAGATCGCGAACAGTCGAAGCTCGACCTCCATCGAGGCCATCGTAGGGCGTGCGCTACTGCGGTCCGCGTTCGAGCTGGGCCGCCTGCTCGAAGCGCGGCGTCCAGGGCTGAGCCGAGCTCGTCCATGCCTCGACGGACGGCTCGAGCCACGACGCGTCGTCCAGCGAGCCGGCCTTGATGAAGATCAGCCCCGGCGCGACCGCGGCGACGCTGAACATCGGCGAGCCGCAGGCCGAGCAGAAGCTCCGCTCGGTCTTCCCGCCGTGGTCCTCGCCGGTCGTCGCGAACGTGGCGAGCGTCTCCCCCTCGACTTCGAAGGCCCCGGCGGGTACCGCCACGATGACCGAGAACGGATTCCCGGTCTGGCGCTGGCAGTCGGTGCAATGGCATGCGGCCTGGATCACCGGCTCGGCATCGGCGGTGTAGGTGACGGCGCCGCAGAGACAGTGACCGGTGATCGGCTTCGGCGGTGCGGTCATCCGTGCCCACGCTATCGCTTCGCTAGGGCAGGAGCTCGATCTCGACCCGTGTCCCGGCCGGATACGGCTGCGCGGCCGGGGGCAGGATCGCGAGCGCGTCCGCGTCGAGCATCGAGGTGAGGACGTGCGAGCCCTGAGGACCGGTCGGCGTGGCGAGCCAGCCCCGATCGCCCAGCTCGAGCCGGCAGCGGACCAACTGCGTCCGTTTCGCGAGCGCCGGGTGCTCGGTGGCAAGCGTCGCGGTCGCGCGTTGCCGCTCGACGGAGGCGCCGAGCATCTTGCGGATCGCCGGCCGGGCGAAGAGCAGGAAGGTGACCATCGCCGAGACCGGATTGCCGGGGAGGCCGAAGACGAGCGCTCCAGAGGGGGCGACGCCGAAATACGTCGGCGCCCCGGGCCGCAGGGCGATCCGCCAGAAGACCTGCTCGACCCCGAGCCGCTCGGCCGCCGGGCGGACGTGGTCGTGCTCGCCGACCGAGACGCCGCCACAGATCACGACGATGTCGCTCTCGAGGGCCTCCGCAAGCGCTCGCTCGGTGGTCTCGAGGTCGTCGGCGACGATCTCGGCGCCGAGCAGCTCGGCCCCGGCCCGCTCGACCAGCGCCGCCACCGAGTGGGCGTTGGAGTTGCGGATCGCGCCCGGCCGCAGCGGCTCGCCCGGCTCCTGGAGCTCGTCGCCGGTCGTCAGCACGGTCGCCCGCGGCCGCACCGAACAGGCGACCTCGGACCTGCCGACCGAGGCCAGGACCCCGACCTCGGCGGGCCCGATCTCGGCGCCGGCGCGCAGAACGGTGTCGCCGGCCTCGATGTCCTCCCCGGCGCGGCGGATGTCGCGGCCGCGCTCGACCTGGACCCGAACCTCGACCGCCTCGGCGCCGCCGCCGGTGTCCTCGACCCGGACCACGGCGTCGGCGCCCTCGGGGACCATTGCCCCGGTCGAGATCGCGATCGCCTCTCCCGCTGCCAGCGGCCGGGCCGCCGGATGCCCGGCGCGCGACTCGCCGGCGACGGTGAGCCGGACCGGCCGCTCGGGGTCGGCGCCGGCGGTGTCGGCGGCGCGGACCGCGTAGCCGTCCATCGCCGAGTTGTCGAATCCCGGCACCGCGTCGGAGCTGGTCACGTCCTCGGCGAGGACGCGTCCAAGCGCCCAGCGGACGCCGATCCGCTCGCTCTCGAGCGCCGTGGCGCGCTCGAGCACGAGCCGGCGCGCTTCCTCGATCTCGAGCGGCTGGTCTGCCATTTGTCCGGCCGGAGGCTAATCCAGTGAGAGACTGGGTATGTGAAACGCCCTGTGACCGTCGGCGCAGTCCTAGCTGGAGGGGAGAGCACCCGCATGGGTTCCCCGAAGGCCATGGTCGAGCTCGCCAGCCGGCCGCTGGTCTCGCGCGTGGTCGCCGCCGTCGGCTCGGCCGGCCTCGACCCGATCGTCGTCGCGAAGCCGGACTCGCCGCTGCCGAAGCTCGACTGCCGCGTGCTCAGCGAGCCCTCGGAGCCCCGCCACCCGCTGACCGGGGTGCTGGCCGTGCTCGGCGCCAGCGCCGGGCGCGGCGTGGTCGCGATCGCCTGCGACATGCCGCTCGTGCCGTCGAAGCTGCTCGGCTGGCTCGCCCAGCTCGAGGAGCCGGTGGCCGTCTGCGAGGTCGGCGGGCGGCTCGAGCCGCTGCTCGGCCGCTACTCGCCCGAGGTCTCCGAAACTCTGCGCGAGTCGCTGGAGGCGGGCGCCCCGATGCGCGAGGCGGTCGCCGCCCTCGACCCCTATGTGATCCCCGAGGAGCGGGTGGCGCGATTCGGCGACCCGGCGCGGATCTTCTTCAACGTCAACACGCCCGAGGACCTCGCCGAGGCCGAGAAGATGCTCGGCCACACAGGCCGCTTCACGCTGCCGATGACCCGGCGCCCGGGCCCGGCCGCGGCTCTCTGAGCTCCTCCTGGAACTACTGGCGCTCGCTCGAGGACCCGCGGATGGTCGGCCGCGGGATCGGCGAGGACGGCGTGCACCCGAACCTCTACGGCAACTGCGAGCCCCCGCTCGGCTGCAGGCCGATCGACTTCACCCGGCACGGGCTGCGCTACGGCCGCAACCAGCGCAACCTAGGCGCTCTGCGCGTACTCGACCGGCTGCGCGCGGTCCTCGGCTAGACCGACGGCCTCCAGCCGGACGGGGATCCCGTTCAGGTGCGCCATCCCGGCGAGCCGCTCGAGATCCTCGGGATCGGAGGAGGCGAGCTTGTTGACGTTGACGCCGCCGGCCGCGTTGGCGACGGTCCAGCCACCGCTGTGCCCCCATCCATGCGGGACCGCGATCGTGCCGGGCTTGACCTCGTCGGTGACCGTCGCGGCGATCTCGATCGAGCCGTGCGGCGAGATGATCCGGCAGCGCTCGCCGTCGGCGATCCCCACCCTCTGGGCATCGTCGGGGTGGACGCGCGCGGAATGCGTGCGACCGCCGCGCATCAGCAACGGCGCGTTGTGCATCCAGGAGTTGTGCGAGCGCAGCTCGCGAAGGCCGATCAGCCGCAGGGGGAAGTCCGGGTCGTCTCCGTCGCGCGACGCCAGCCGATCGGCGTCCTCGAGGATCTCGGGCGGGTCGAGCCGGACCCGCTTCGAGCGGTGGCGGATCTGCTTGCCGACCACGTCCGGCGCCAGGTTCTCGGCGAGCACGATCCCGTGCGGGCTGGCGGCCAGCTTCTCGAGATTGAGGCCGCCCCGGCGGAGGCCGAAGAGGTCGCCCTTGGGGCCGATTCGCAGCAGCAGGTCGACCAGGCGGCGGGGCGAGAACTTGATCCCGATCCTGCCCAGCAGGCGGGCGGCGAGCACGCTGGAGGGGACGACGCCGATCCGGGCGGCGATCTCGTCGATCACCTCCCATTCCTGGCGCGCCTCGCCGCGAGGCTCGACCACCGCCTCGGTCATCTGGATGAACGGGGTTGAGAACAGGGCCAGGAACGGCAGCGGGAAGTCCTCACGCTCGTACATCGTCGTCGCCGGAAGCACGAAGTCGCAATGGCGGGCGGTGTCGGAGACGTAGAGGTCGATCGAGACCGAGAGCTCGAGCTCCCCGATCGCCGCCTCGAGCTCGTCGCCGTTGGGGACCGAGAGCACCGGGTTGCCTGCGGAGAAGAACATCGCCCGGATCTGACCTTTGCCCGGGGTCGTCATCTCCTTCGCCATCACCGACGCCGGCAGCGAGCCAAGCACCTCCGGCAGGTCGCCGACCCGCGAGCGCACCTTCGAGTAGGTGCCGAGACCCGCCATGTCAGCGATCCGGCTGAAGTCGATCGGGGGATCGCCGAACATCGCCCCGCCCTCGCGGTCGAGGTTGCCGGTGACCAGGTTGAGCGCGTCGAGTAGGAATGCGACCAGGGTTCCGTTGCGACCCAGGCAGGAGCCGGTGCGCCCGTAGACGGCGGCGCGCTCGGCGGCGGCGAGGTCGCGGGCCAGCTTTCGCACCGTGCGCGCGTCGACGCCGCTGCGCGCCTCGGTCGCCTCCGGCGGGTAATCGGCGACCAGCCGCCGCAGCGTCTCGATCCCGCTCGACTGCTGCGCGATAGCGGCCCGGTCCTCGAGCCCCTCGGCGAAGATCGCCTCGAGCATCGAGAGCAGCATCGAGGCGTCGCCGTCGGGGTCGATCGCGACGTGCTCGAAGGCGCGGGCGGTCTCCGAGCGGCGCGGGTCGACGACGACGACGCGGCCGCCGCGCTCGACGATCGCGTGCAGCTGGTCCTTGACCCGCGGCGCGCTCAGGACGCTGCCGTGCGAGACCAGCGGGTTGGCGCCGACCACGAGCAGGAAGTCCGTGCGCGCCAGGTCGGGGATCGGGACGATGAACGGCGAGCCGTAGAGGAAGGCGCTGGCGGCGAAGCGGTTGGAGACGTCCTGGGAGGAGGCGGTGTAGGAGTGCGGCGAGCCGACCGCGTCGAGGAAGCCCTTGACCCAGAGCGGGTGCGAGTAGGAGAAGGCGCCCGGGTTGCCCATGTACCAGCCGATCGAGCTGCCGCCGCGGCGGTCGCGGATCGCCCCAAGGCGCTCGCCGATCTCGTCCAGCGCCGACTCCCAGCTGACCCGCTCGAAGCTGCCGTCGGCCTGGCGCCGCAGCGGGTACAGGACGCGATCGGGGTCGTTTTGGACCTCGGTCATCGCGATCCCCTTAGGGCAGGCGAAGCCGGCGGAGAGCGGATGGTCGGGATCGGGCCGGACCTTGGTCAGCTCACCGTCGGTGACGGTCGCGACCATCCCGCAGAGCGGCTCGCAGACCCGGCAGTAGGTGACCTTCTCTTCGGTGGCCATGGCCGACGCCGATTGTCTCAGGTCGAGTCGCCGGCGGCGGAGGAACCGCCCACCCGCTCGGCCGCCGCCTGCAGCTCGTCGAGCGATGCGCCCACGCTGCCGCCGAGCCAGCAGGCGACCGGGGCGGCGATCCGCTCCGAGGCGTGCGCCGCGACGGCGGCCAGGTCGAGCACCTGCTTGAGCTCGGCGTCGGTTGGCGGGTCGGCGCCGAGCTCAGCGGCGAAGGCGTCGATCCACTCGCGTGCGTTCATGCTCGGCTCCTCTATGTCGTCGACAGTGCTTAGGCTTGGTCCATGCCAGATCAGCTGTCAACACGTAATCAGTTCCCGGGGATCGTGCGACGGGTCGAGGTCGACGGCGTCGTCGCCCTGGTCGAGATCGAAGCGGGCCCTCACGTGGTCACAGCGGTGATCACGCGCGACGCCGTCGAGGAGCTCGGCCTCGCCGAGGGCGTCGAGGCGACGGCCATGGTCAAGGCGACCTCCGTGATGGTCAAGCTCACGGCGGGTTGATCAATAGATGAAGTCCTCGGCGAAGCCATGGATGGCGACGTTCGCCGCGACCGCCGTGCTCTGCGGATTTACATTCGCGACCGCGATCGCGGTCGGAGCGTCTGAGAAGGTCAGCGTCCACGCGCTGCCGGTCGGCGACGGCAAGGTGACGACGACGGGGCCGCAGCGCGGCTACGTCTATCGCTGCGGCGCCGGCGGCAACGGCGGTGGCGCCTCCAGCCAGGGCCCGTGGTTCAACGGCGACGGCACGTTCGACCTGACCGCGAAGGCGACCGTCGACGGCACGGTCAGCTGGCCGCAGGCGAGCTACAGCTCGAAGGTCTCGGGCGAGATCCGGACGATCACCTCGACGGACCTCCCGGTCGGCGGCACGACCGGGACCTTCCCGATCGCCTCCAGCGACGACGCCTACCAGTACGACCGCAACCCGAACACGATCAAGGCGCAGTCGATCAGCTACTCGCTGCCCGCCGACCCGCAGAAGACCGGATTCAACTGCATCGGCGGGACGGTCGGGATCGCCCGCAACGGCGTCGTGATCTTCGACGGCCTCGACGCCGGCAACCGCGACGCGGTCGCCTGGGAGGTCCAGGACGCGTGCAACGGGCACCCGCAGCAGAGCGGGATCTATCACTACCACTCGCTCCCGAGCTGTCTCACGCAGTCGCAGTCGCACAAGTCGAAGCTGGTCGGCTTCGCCCTCGACGGCTTCCCGATCTACAACGGCCGCGACGCGGACGGCAACCGGTACACCGACGCCGACCTCGACGCCTGCCACGGGACGACCAGCAAGGTGAAGCTCGACGGCGAGACGGTGCGCACCTACCACTACGAGGCGACCCGCGAGTTCCCGTACACGGTGAGCTGCTTCCGCGGCACCCCGATCAGCACGGGCGCACCCGGCTAGGGACTCACCCGCCGATGGCGCTCATCGTCCGCGGCGGCGCCACGAACCCGGGCTCGTTGACGTGGTGCTTGAGCTCCTTGCGCCAGACCGCGTCGCGGACGATCCGCTCGAGCTCGGCGTCGTCGGCGCCGGCGCGCAGCGGCTCGCGCAGGTCGGTCTCGCGGATCGAGAACAGGCAGGTGCGCAGCTCGCCCTCGGCGGTCATGCGGATCCGGTTGCAGTCTGCGCAGAAGGGCTCGGAGACCGGGTTGATGAAGCCGATCTCACCCTCGCCGTCGGCGAAGCGGTACACCCGCGCGGTGGCGTGTGGCTCGCGCGGCAGCGCCTCGAGCGGGTAGACGGCGTCGATCAGCGCCCGGACCTCGTCCCCGGTCAGCACCTGATCGGGGCTCCAGGCGCGGTCGCCGTCGAGCGGCATGAACTCGATGAAGCGGACCTGGTAGTCGGTCGAGCGGGCGAGCCCGGCGAAGGCCAGCGCCTCGTGCTCGGTGAAGTCGCGCATCGCCACCGCGTTGACCTTGATCGGGCGCACGCGGTCGAAGGCGGCGATCGCCTGGAGCCCGCGCAGCACCTGCGGCAGGGCGTCGCGGCGGGTGATCTCGTGGAAGCGGTCGCGGGCGAGCGAGTCGATCGAGACGTTCACCCGATCGATCCCGGCCTCCACCAGGGCGGCGGCATCGCGCTCGAGCAGGTAGCCGTTGGTGGTCACCGCCAGATCGCGGATGCCCTCGATCCCGCGCAGCATCGCGACCAGCGCCGGGAAGTCGCGCCTGGCCAGCGGCTCGCCACCGGTCAGCCGCACGTCGGTGATCCCCAGGCCGGCGAGCACGCGGACGAGGCGCTCGATCTCCTCGAAGCTGAGCAGGTCGGAGCGGTCGAGCCACTTCATCCCCTCGGCGGGCATGCAGTAGCGGCAGCGGAAATTGCAGCGGTCGGTGACCGAGACCCGGAGGTCGGTGATCGGCCGGCCGTGCGCGTCGCGAAGCGGCTCCACCCCTCCGAGGATACGGTCGGACGACCCGCCGCGATGTGCGCGCATGCCGAAGGCCTCCGCGCGGCGGGCGCGGAGGCCTTCAGCTGACGCGGGACCGCCTAGGGATCGACGCAGTCGGTCAGCCAGAAGGTCTTCGACTTCTTGGCGACCTTGCCGCCGGCGCCGGGCGCGAGCACGGTCAGGGTGACGTGGAACCCCTGCTGCGGGTGACGCTCGGAGGCGTAGACCAGCATGTTGAGGTCGTACGTTGCCTCGGCGTCGAGGTCGGTGCCGCCGCCCGCCGGATCTTCGCCGACGAAGACGGTGTCATCGAGCACGGAGCGCCGGCCGCTCGGCGGCTGCATCGTGAAGTTGACGCTGGCGTCGTACGGGCCCTGGTCGAAGCCGTAGAAGTCGACCTGGAAGACGCAGCCGACGTGGGGCTGGTTGTCGGGCGCGGTGTCGAACGGAACTCCGTCGATCTTCACCGTGCCGTTGGCTCCGGGCGGGTTGTTGGCCGGCTTCGCGGCGCTACCGAAGGCCGACAGGGCCAGCGTCGCGGCGACGGCCGTCAGGCCGCTGACCAGACCGAGGCGTACTCGTTGGGAACCTGGAAATGTCATTCGCCCTCCTTGGCTCTGACGATCTGCTTATTCGCGCATCCTGCGTCCGGACGCCGAAGTTACGCCAGGGGATCCACCCGGACAACCCGGATATCCGTCTATTTGTGACGAGATCGCTCAAGCCGCCAAGGCGGCGCGCGCGAGGCGCTCGGGCGTCTCGTCGTCGAAGCCGGCGAAGAAGCCGCCGACGGCGTCGACGAGGTGGTCGATCGAATTGGCCGCGAAGAGCGTCGACTGGTAGTGGGTGATGTCGTAGTCCATCGTCCCCATCCGGTGGAAGTCGAGGGGAAGGATCTCCATCTCGCGGAACTCCTCGATCTCGCCGTAGGAGGAGAGGATCCCGGCGCCGTACGCGCGCAGCTCGCCCTGCTCCCAGACGACGCCGAACTCGATCGTGAACCAGAAGACGTCGGCGACGTACTGGACGCCCTCGTCGGTGTGCGCGCGCCTCGCCGCCTCCCCGGCGAGCCGGTTGAGCTCGGCGAACTGGGGGTCGGCGAGCAGGTTGCCGTGGCCGATCACCTCGTGGATCAGATCCGGCTCGGGGGTGTAGAGCGGCGCCGAGGGGTGGCGGACGTACTGCGTCGAGTGGAACTCGCGGTCGGCGAGGCAGCCGTAGAACTCCTTCACGGGAACGATCCCGGCGGCGGGAACGTACTCGTAGCCGGTCAGCGGCCGCAACCGCTCGGTGACCTCGTCGAGCTGAGGGATCCGCTCCGCCGGCAGGGCGAGGGCGGTCTTCGCCTCCAGGAACGGGGTACAGGCGTAGCGGGCGTGCTTCGGCGCCAGCTCGCGCTGCACCGTCCGCCAGACCTCCTGCTCGGCCTCGTTGTATTCGATCTGCGGGATCGCCATCCCCCGCCCCCACTCGAGCGCCGCCGAGGCGATCTGGTTGCGTCGCCGCTGGTAGTCGGGATCGGTCTTGCCGGGATGGTCGTCGGCGAGGTGGACCGTGACCGACCCGTCGTCGCCCTTGGTGACCGGGGAGTAGAGCTGCGCTTCCTCGAACATGCCGGTCAGCCGGTCGTCGTCGGTTCGCTAACTGGGGACTGACCCTCTTGAGGTTCGTCGCGCCATGAGTAGGCGTACTCGGGCTGGTCGAGCTCGGCGGCGAGCGCGGTCAGCCGCAGGGGCTTGAACGTGTCCCACATCACCGCCAGCTCCTCGGTCCGGCGCATGCCGAGTGATTTCTCGACCAGGCCGGGCTGGGGGCCGTGCGGTAGCCCCGATGGATGGACGGTGATCGAGCCCTCCTCGATCCCCCTGCGGCTGCCGAACTCGCCTGAGACGTAGTAGATGACCTCCTCGGACTGCAGGTTCGAGTGGTGGTACGGGATCGGCACGGCCTGCGGGTCGTAGTCGAGCTCGCGCGGGCAGAACGAGCAGATCACGAAGTTCGGGCCCTGGAAGGTCTGGTGGACCGGCGGCGGCAGGTGCAGGCGCCCGGTCCGGGGCTCGAAGTCGGCGACGTTGAAGGTGTAGGGATAGACGTATCCGTCCCAGCCGACGACGTCAAAGGGGTGGTAGTCGAGCAGGTAGCGCTGATGACCCCCGCGGACGCGCAGGACCAGCTCGAACTCGTCGCGCTCGCGGTGCGTTTCGAGCTCGGCCGGCGGATGGAAGTCGCGCTGCGAGTACGGCGCCGACTCGAGCAGCTGGCCGTAGCGGTTGCGGTATCGGTTCGGGGTCTCGATCTCGCCCGGCGTGTGCAGGCAGAGCCACGTCTGCGGCCCGTCGTCGAGGGCGAAGCGGTAGGTGGTGCCGCGGGGCACGACGACGTAGTCGTGCTCGCGGAAGGCGACGCTCCCGAACACGGTCTCCAGCGTCCCGGAGCCCTCGCAGACGAAGAAGACCTCGTCGCCCTCGCCGTTGCGGAAGAAGACCTCGGTCTCCTCCGTCGGCCGGCAGAGGGAAACCTCGAGATCGGAGTTCCACATCAGGCAACGGCGACCGCCGACGGGGTCGCCGCCCGGCTCCACGGACCCGGTCGACAGGTGGCGGTGGACGTGGGCGTCGGGCACCCATTCGGTGTGCTCGATCGGCGTGAACTCGCCCGCGTCGGCGATCCGGCATGGCGACTCGAGGTGGTAGAGGATCGACTCGTTGCCCGAGAAGCCCTCGTAGCCCATCACCTCCTCGACCAGCAGCCGGCCGCCGTTGTTATCCGCGCGGAACTGGGTATGGCGCTTGGCCGGGACCCGGCCGAGGCTGTGGTATCTCACAGGTTCCCCCGCTTCTCCTGCTCGCGCTCGATCGCCTCGAACAGGGCCTTGAAGTTGCCCTCCCCGAAACCGCGGGCGCCGTGGCGCTCGATCACCTCCAGGAACACGGTCGGCCGGTCGCCGATCGTCTGCGTGAAGATCTGCAGCAGGTAGCCCTCGTCGTCGCGGTCGGCGAGGATGCCGAGCTCGCGCAGGTCGGCGAGGTCCTCGTCGATCTCGCCGATCCGTGCCGGCAGCTCCTGGTAGTAGCTGGCCGGCGTGTCGAGGAAGCGCACGCCACGCCGCTTCAGCTCCTTCACGGTGGCGACGATGTCGGTCGTCGCCAGGGCGATGTGCTGGGCGCCGGGGCCGCCGTAGTACTCGAGGTACTCCTCGATCTGCGACCTGCGCTTTCCCTCGGCCGGCTCGTTGATCGGGAACTTGACCCGGCCCTTGCCGTCGGCCATCACCTTCGACATCAGCGCCGAGTACTCGGTGCCGATGTCCTCGTCTGAGAAGTGGATCATCTCGGTCATCCCGAAGACGCGCTCGTAATAGCCGACCCACTCGTCGAGGCGGCCGAGCTCGACGTTGCCGACCACGTGGTCGATGCCGGCGAACAACCCGATGTCGCCGCCACCCGACTCGGTGGCGGCGAAGCCGGGCAGAAACGCCCCCGCGTACCCGTTGCGCTCGACGAAGGTGTGGACGGTCTCGCCGTAGGTGGCAACCGTCGCCATCCGCACCGAACCCCCCTCGTCAGTTTCCTCCCAGGGCTCGCGCACCCCGAGGGCCCCATGCTGGACCGCATAGCGGTAAGCGTGGCCAGCATCCGGGACCGAGAGCGCGATCACCTTGACCCCGTCGCCGTGGGCACCGACGTGGCGGGCGATCTCGCTGGTCCCGAGCATCGGCGCGGTGAGCACGATCCGGACCCGGCCCTGCTCGAGCACGTGCGAGGCGCGGTCGCGGACCCCCGTCTCGAGCCCGGCGTAGGCGACCTCGCGAAAACCGAGCGCGTTGGTGAACCAGTACGCCGCCTGGGTCGCGTTACCGACGTAGAGCTCGACGTGGTCGATGCCGAGCAGCGGCATTTGGTCCGGGGGCGCCTGCGGGCGCGGCTGGCTAACGGTCTCGGGGGGCATCGGGTTCCTCTCCTCGACGTTTGATCCGGCCCTCCCCTTATGATTCTCCGTATTCGATGGGCCCACAAGGGCGGTTCGTTGCGTCTACCCCGCTCTCGCACGCTTGTATGGATCAAATCGACCACCAGATCATTGCGCTACTCAGGGAGAACGCCAGGCGGTCGTTCCAGGACATCGGCGGCCGGGTCGCGCTCTCGGCGCCGGCCGTCAAGCGCCGCGTCGACCGGCTCGAGCGCGACGGGATCATCCGCGGCTACTCGGCGAACGTCGATCCGGCGGCGATCGGCTGGAACACGCACGCCTTCGTCGAGCTCTTCTGCGAGGGAAGGATGTCGGGCGACGAGGTCCGCGACGCGGTCGGCGAGTATCCCGAGGTCGAGGCCGCCTACACGATCGCCGGAGCCCCGAGCGCGATCCTGCACCTGCGCGCCGTCGACACCCAGCACCTCGAGCGGGCTTTGGAGCGGGTCCGCGACACGCCGGGCGTGATCCGGACGCAGACCCAGGTCGTGCTATCGACCCTGTTCGACCGGCCGATGCTCGACCGCGAGCCGGCCGAGTAGACCCTCGGCCGATCGGACGTCCATCGAGGCGGTGTCGAGCGGGCAGTCGGCGTCGGCTCCGCGATCCTGGTCTACGAGCGCGCCGGCTAACGCGGCGTCGCGCGGCGGCTCAGCGCTTCGGCTTCAGTTTCACCGTGCGGCTCTTCGCCGCCTTGTTACCGGCCGCGTCGGTCGCGGGGACCTTGAGCTTCGCGTTGCCGCTGCTCGCGGTCCCGTTCTCGAACGCCGCCTTCGCCGGCTTCGGGAGCTTCAGGTGGAGGGTCTTACGATTACCTTTGTTGACGCTGGCCTTCGCCTTCTTGAGCTTAAACTTGGCCGACTGGGCCGACTTGGAGGCCGACAGCGCCACCGTCAGCTTGCCCTTCGCGACCACGTCGCATCGTTCGTCGCAGCTCACGGTCACCTCGACGGCCGCGTCCGCCTTCTGGCTCTTCTTCCCCGAGAGGGTCAGCTTCGGAGGCTTGGCATCGACCACCACGACCTGTTGCTGGCTGACCGCCCGGGCGCTGCCGTTGCAGAGCACGATGTGGCCGGTGAACACCTGGGTCGCCGCGCAGCCCTCGTCGTCGATCACCGTGAGCGTCGCCGTATAGGTGCCCGCGCTCGAGTAGGTGTGCGAGGGCGTCGGCCCGCCGTCCGCAAGGCTCTGGCCGTCCCCGAACGACCAGTCGAAGCGGGCGACCGCGCCGTCCGCGTCGCTGGAGCCCGCGCCGTTGAACGTCGTCGCCCGCCCGGCGGGCGCCGCGGTCGCCGTGAAGGCCGCCGTCGGCCCCTGGTCCGGGGTGATCGCGAGAGAGAGGAAGCCGTTGGTGTTGACCGTCGAGGCAAACGGCGTCCCGGGGATCGCCGTCAGGCCGCCACCCGAACCGATGTCGAACCCGGTGATCGTGTCGTTGCCGAAGTCCGCCAGGTAGAGGTGGCGGCCGTCGGGCGTGACCCCTCCCGTGGCGGGACCCGGTCCGGTCGGCACCGTCGCCAGCGGCGTCAGGTTGCCACCGGCAGCGATCGTGAACGAAGAGACGTTGTCGTTGTTTTCATTGGCCGTGTAGAGGAAGGCGCCGTTCGGGGTGATCGTGACGTCATCGGGGGTCGTCCCGGTCGAGGAGGGAGCCCCGATCGGTGTCAACGCCCCGCTCGCGGCCACGTCGAACGCCGAGACCGTGTCCGAAGCCGAGTTGGCCACGTACAGGTGGTGCCCGTCGGGAGTCACCGAGACACCGCGCGGCTGCGTCCCGACCGCCGCGGTCGGGGGCACGAGCGGCGTCAGGGCGCCGCTCGCGGCGACCGCGAAGGCGGAGAGCGTGCCCGCGCCGCGGTTGGCGACGTAGAGGAACTTGCCGTCGGGCGTCAGCGCGATCCCCTGCGGCTCGGTTCCAGCGGCGAACGGCGAGCCGGCGACCGGGGTGAGGGCGCCGCCGGCGCCGATGTTGAACGCGGAGACGCTGTTGCCTCCGGCGCCCGCGCCGGCGTTGCTGACGTACAGGTGGGTGCCGTCGGGGCTCGGTGCGACTGCGCGCGGCATGTCCCCGACCGGGCTCGCCGCGCCGACCGGCGTGAGCGCGCCGTTGGCCCCGACGCTGAAGGTCGTGACGCTGTCCGCGGTTTCGTTGGCCACGTACGCGTGTGCGCCGTCCGGCGTCAGCGAGACCCCCCGGGGATTGAGTCCGGTGGCGAAAGGGGATCCCGTGACCGGGCTCAGCGCGCCGCCCGCTGCGACGTCGAAGGCGGCGATGGTGCTGGAGGTATTACCCGTCACATAGACGTTGCGGCGCGCCTCGGCGGTCGCCGGCAGGACCGCCGCAACCATCGCCACGACTCCGATCAAGCTGCGAACCCGGCCCGGGCACGGATACGACACACCCGCCTCCTATCTCACGAGATTCCCTGTGCCCCGACCCTAGTCGGCCGCGAGCCGGCTGTCCAGCGCTTGATCCTCACCTACCGGCAGCCCCGCTAGGTCACGGGGGTTTCGAGGCGACCGAGCCCGTCGGCTTCGAGCGCCACCACGTCGCCCGGCTCGATCCAGCGCGGCTCGGCCCCCTCCCCGCCGGCCACCGGTCCGAGCTCGAGCAGGCAGCCGCCGGTGAGCGTGCCCGAGCCGAGCACGTCGCCCGGGCGCAGGCGCGTGTCGCGAGCGGCGTGGGCGACTATCTCGGGCCAGCCGAAGTGCTGGTCGGCGGCGCCGGTGAAGGTGACCTGCACCCCGTTGACGAGCACACGCGCCTCGATCCGCAGCCTGCCGTCGTCGTAGGGCAGCTCGTCCGGGGTCACGATCCATGGCCCGAGGCTGGTCCCGAAGTCCTTCGCCTTCGCCGGGCCGAGCCCGACGGTCACCTCGCCCGCCTGCACGTCGCGGGCCGACCAGTCGTTCATCAGCGTGAAGCCGGCGATCTCGGCCTCGCCACCGGCGTCGGCTCCGATCACGGCGGCGATCTCGAGCTCGAAGTCGAGCAGCTGGGTGGCGGCCGGACGCCGCAGCGCCTCGCCGGGGCCGAGGATCGCCGCCGGGTTGGAGAAGTAGAAGGCCGGTGCCTCGTACCAGTGCGGTGCGATCTCCTTGCCGCGCAGCCGCGCACCGGCGGCGACGTGGCCCTCGAAGGCGTAGAAGTCGCGCACGCTCGGCGGCACGGGGACCGGCGCGAGTACGCGCAGCTCGGCGATGGCGTGCGAGTCGCCAGTGCGATCGTGCCCGACCCCGGCAAGCCAGGCGACCATGTCGGGCGCCTGGTGGACGTGCACCGCATCGCCCTTGACCTCGCCGACGAATGCCGGCCCCGCCCCGGTTGCAAAGGTCCCGATCCGCATCTATCCCGTGACCCGGTCCTTCACCGTGTAGACGTTCGCGGTGCCGCCGCGGGCGAAGCCGATGAGCGTGATGTTGCGGTCGGTCGCCAGCTCGACCGCCAGCGAGGACGGCGCCCCCACGGCGACCATGATCGGGGCGCCGGCCAGGGCGGCCTTCTGGACGAGCTCGAACGACAGCCGGCCGCTGACGCAGAGGATGTGGTCGTTCAGCGGGAGCAGCCCGTCGAGCGCCGCGCGGCCGACGACCTTGTCCAGGGCGTTGTGGCGGCCAACGTCCTCGCGCACGATCAGGAGCTTCCCGGCGGAGTCGAAGAGGCCGGTGGCGTGCAGACCGCCGGTCCGCTCGAAGGTGGGCTGGCGCAGACGGTCGGGCAGGGCCGCGAGCAGCGATCGGGCGACCGTAGGGCCGCCCTCCACCCGGGGCGCATGCACCGCGACCTCTTCCAGCGCCCCCTTGCCGCAGACCCCGCACGACGAGCTGGTGTAGAAGCGCCGCTCGCCCGGATCCCGCAGCAGCGGGCCGTCGACGTCGATGACGTTCGCCGCGAGGTCTTCCGTCAGGCCGGCGCGCGCCGGACCCCGGATCAGCCCCTCTCCGATCAGGAACCCGATCGCGAGCTCCTCGTCGTTGCCGGGCGTGCGCATCGTGACCGAGAGCGCCGCTCCGTCGACACGGATCTCGAGCGGCTCCTCGACGGCCAACTCGTCGCGCTCGCCGTCGCGGACGACGCTCGCGACCATGCGCGTGGTCGCCGGGTCCTGCGCGCCGGTCACCTCACGGGGCGCCGGACCCGCTCAGCGCCGGAGCCATCGACGGCTCCTCGGAGAGCGGGCGGACGTCGACGGCGATCACCTTGTACTCCGGGCAGGAGGTGTTGACGTCGCTCGACGAGCCGACGAGCAGGTTGGTCTTGGTCTCCGGGAAGTGGAAGGTCGCGAAGACGTTGCCCTGCTTGATCTTCTCGGTCACCTGCGCCGTGATCTCGACCCGGCCCATCCGGCTGCGCAGCGAGACGCGATCACCGTCCGAGATCCACAGGCGCTTGGCGTCGTCCGGGTGGATCTCCAGGTGATCGCGGTCGGCGAGCTCGATGTTGCCCGTCCGCCGCGTCATCGTCCCAGCGTTGTAGTGCTCGAGCCTCCGGCCCGTGACGAGCATCATCGGGAAGTCGTCGTCGACCTGGTCGCCCGGCACCTGGAACGGAAGGGCGGCGAATTGCGCCTTACCTCCGGGCAGGTCGAACTCCCGCTCATACAAGGTCTGCGCGTCGGTGCCGTCGGCCTTGATCGGCCACTGCAGGCCCTTGCGGCCGATGCGCTCGTAGGTCACGCCGGCGAAATGCGGCGTGAGCGCCGCGATCTCGCGCATCGCGTCCTCGGGGTCGTTCCAGCCGGTCTCGTGGCCCAGCGCCCGTGACACCTCGGCGATGATCTCGAAGTCCGTCTTCGCCTCGCCGGGCGGATCGATCGCCGGCTCGACGAGCTGGAGCCGCCGCTCGGCGTTGGTGAACGTGCCCCGCTTCTCCAGGAAGGACGACGCCGGCAGGATGACGTCGGCGTAGTTCGTGGTCTCGGTCTCGAAGATGTCCTGGCAGACCAGGAACTCGAGCGCCCCTAGCGCCCTCACGACGTGCGCCGTGTCGGGGTCCGTCTGGGCGACGTCCTCGCCGAAGATGTACATCGCCTTCAGGTCGCCCGCGACCGCAGCGTCGAACATCTCCGGGACCTTGTAGCCCGGCTCGCGCGGGATCGAGACCCCGTAGGCCTCCTCGAAGCTGCGCGCGACGTCCTCGTCGCCAACCGAGCGATAGGCCGTGTAGGTGTCCGGCAGGGCGCCCATGTCGGAGGAGCCCTGAACGTTGTTCTGACCCCGCAGCGGCAGCAGCGCCGAGCCGAGGCGGCCGATCTTGCCGGTCATCAGCGCCACGTTGCAGATCAGGCGCACGACCTCCGAGCCGTACTTGTGCTCGGTGACGCCGAGCCCCCACGAGAAGCACGCGTTGTCGGCCTCCCCGTAGATGTGCGCCGCCGCCTCGAGGTCCGCCGCGGGCACCCCGCTGATCTCCTCGACGACCGCGGGCGGATACGAGGCCAGCAGCTCGCGGACCTCGTCGAACCCCTCCGTGCGCGCCTCGATGAACGCGTGATCGCAGAAGCCGTCGCGCTCGATCACGTGGGCCAGCCCGAGCATCACGGCCGCGTTCGTCCCGGGGCGCGGCGCGAGGTGCAGCTCCCCGTACTCGGCGAGCTCGATCCGCCGCGGGTCGATCGTCACCAGCCGCATGCCCCGCAGGATCGCCTGCTTGATCCGCGCGCCGACCACCGGATGGCCCTCGGTCGGGTTCGCGCCGATGATGATCGTCGCGTCGGCGTGGTCGAAGTCGCTGAAGGAGCCCGTCGCCCCCGACAGCCCGAGGGACTTGCGCATCGCGAACGACGTGGGCGAATGACAGACGCGTGAGCAGTTGTCGATGTTGTTGGTCCCGATCGCGCCGCGCATCAGGCGCTGCATCGCGTAACAGTCCTCGTTGGTGGCTCGCGAAGAGGCGAGGCCCGCGATCGCGTTCGGCCCGTGCTCGGCCTTGATCCTCCCCAGCTCCGACGCGATCAGCCCCACCGCCTCGTCCCAGCTCGCCGGGCGAAGGCTGCCGTCCGCCTCGCGGATCAGCGGCGTCTTCAGGCGGTCGCGCCGCTTCGAGAACTGGTGAGCGAAGCGGCCCTTGAGGCAGGTGTGTCCCTCGTTGGCGGGCCCGTCGAGCGCGGGGCTGATCGAGACGACCTTGCCGTCGGCAACGTGCGCCTCGAGGCGGCAGCCGACCCCGCAATACCCACACGTCGTTGTCACCTCTGAGTCGTAGCGCTCCTTCATCTCATCCTCCCTCGATGAGCGCGATCAGCGTGTGCTCGCTGATCGCCTCGGTGGGACATGTGTCGGCGCAGGCTCCGCAAGAAACACATGCCGAATCGCGGAACCCCTGGTCGAGCCCGGCCGCGACGTTCGCCTCGAAGCCGCGGCCGGTCGCGGTCAACGCGAAGGTCCCCTGGACCTCGTCGCATGCCCGGACGCAGCGGCCGCAGGAGATGCAGAGGTCGTGCCGGAAAATCAGGTACGGGTGGTGATCGTCCGGCGGGCGGGCCGGGTGAGCCTCGCCGGGCCATCGGGGCTCGCCGATCCCGAGCCGCGCGGCGACCTGGGCAAGCTCGCTTTCGCCCGGCGGAGGCGTCGGCAGCTCGGAGAGGACCAGCTCGACGACAGCCGTGGCAACGCGCCGGGCCCGCGGGTCCTCGGTGTGGATCGCCATATCGTCGGTGCAGGGGGTGGTGCATGCCGGAATCACCGCCCGGGCGTCCTCGCCCGCGCTCGCCTGCGAGGACCCGACGAGGCAGACCCTGCAGGCGCCGAACGGGTCCTGGCGCTCGTCGTAGCAGAGCGTCGGCACCCACTTTCCCGCGGCCTGGGTGGCCTCCAGCACCGTCGCGCCCGCCGGGACGTCGACCACGACCCCGTCGACGGTCACCTGAGGGCTCATGCGAGCCCCAGCTCGTGGGGAAAGTGCTTGAGCAGACTGCGGATGGGCGCTGGCATGCCTCCTCCGTGTGCACAGAGGCTACCGACCTCAAGGGCCTCCAGGAGGTCCTCGAGCCGCGCGCGATCGACCGGTTGATCCGCCACGAACATGTCGTGTGCGCGCGCGAGCCCGATCCGGCACGGGAAGCACTTGCCGCAGCTCTCGTGGGCGCCGAAATGCAGAAGGTGACGGGCGACGTCGCGCATGTCGGTTCGGTCGTCGAAGGCCAGGATCCCCCCATGCCCGAGCATGCAGCCCTCGTCCGCCAGCGGCCCGAAGTCGAACGGGACCTCCATGCGAGCGGCCGGCAGGATCCCGCCGAGCGGGCCTCCGATCTGCAGCGCCTTGATCGTCCGTCCGTCCCGGAGCCCGCCGGCGAGGTCCTCGCACAGGTCGGCGACCGGCATCCCGAAGGGCACCTCGTAGACACCCGGGCGGGTAAAGCGCTCGTTGAAGCAGACGAGCTTCGTGCCCGGGGTGGCACCGGGGCTGAGCCCGCGGTAGGCGCCCGCGCCCGCCCGTGCGATGAACGGCACGTTGCACAGCGTCTCGACGTTGTTGACGACCGTCGGCCGGCCGTGGAGCCCGCGCTGGGCCGGGAACGGGGGCCGGGCGGAGACGGTGCCACGCAGGCCCTGGAGGCAGGCGAGGAGCGCCGTCTCCTCGCCGACCACGTAGGACCCCGCTCCCTCGATCACGGTCACGTCGAAGTCGAAGCGGGTCCCGGCGATCCCGGTGCCGAGCCAGCCCTCCTCGCGAGCCCGGCGTGCCGCCTCCTCGAGCACGGGCTTCGACAGGGGGTACTCGGAGCGGGTGAGCACGAACCCGTGCTCGGCTCCGACGGCGTACCCGGCCAGCGCCATGCCTTCCAGCAGGAGCGCCGGGCTGCGTTCCATCAGGTACTTGTCGATGTACGAGCCCGGGTCGCCCTCGTCGCCGTTGGCGACGATGAACTTCTCGTCGCCCTCGGCCGCTCGCGTGAACTCCCACTTCCGGCCGGCCGGGAACCCGGCGCCCCCCCGCCCGCGAACGTCAGCCTCCTTGACCTCCTCGAGCAGCTGCTCGGGCGTCAGCTCCTCGAGCGCCCGCCGCAAGCCGGACCAGTCCCCCGGGACGGTTAGCACCGGCTCGTCGAACAGGGACTGCCACTCGGGCTCCGCGGCCTGCGTGCACTCGCCGGCGAGGACCCGCTCGACGACGCCGGGGCCGGCGTCGATCACGTCGCCGTCGCGGACCGCCGGAGAGGAATGGCAGAAGCCCAGGCAGACGGTCTCGGCGAGCGATACCGATCCGTCCTCGGTGCGCTCTCCGAGGTCGAGCCCGAGCCCCTCGCGGATCCGGTCGACGTGCGCATCGCCGGTGGCCGCGAAGCACGCGCTCCCGGTGCACACGCGGACGTGGCGCACGCCGCGCTGCTGGAGCAGGTCGTCGTAGAAGGTCGAGACGCCGTAAACGGTGGCCTCTGGCAGCCCGGATCGCCTGGCGGCCTCGCGGCGATCGGAGTCGGTGATCTCTCCGTTGCGCTCGAGCGCCTCCTTCAGCACCTCGAGCGCGGTCGGCGCGGACTCGCCGTGATGGCGGCGCACGAGCTCGACCAGGTTCTTCGACAAGGTCTCCTCAGGCTACTGCTGGTCTTGGCCCGGAATCCAGGCCGTCCCCGCCAGGGGCACCTTTGACATCGCCGCCGCCTCCAGCGTCAGCGCCACCATGTCCTCCGGCTCGAGGTTGTGGACGTGCGACTTGCCGCATGCCCGCGCGAGCGTCTGGGCCTCGAGCACCATCGCCCGCAGGTAGTTGGCCAGCCGGCGCCCGCCCAACTCGGGGTCGAACCGCCCTGCGAGCTCGGGATCCTGGGTCGAGATCCCGGCCGGGTCGCGACCCTCGTGCCAGTCGTCGTAGTAGCCGGCGGCGGTGCCGATCTCCGCGTAGCCCTCCTCGTGCTCGGGGGAGTTGTCGCCGAGCGCGATCACGGCGGCGACGCCGATCGAGACGGCGTCGGCGCCGAGCGCCAGCGCCTTGGCGACGTCGGCGCCCGAGCGGATGCCGCCGGAGACGATCAGCTGGACCTTGCGGTGCATGTCGAGCTCCTGCAGCGACCGGACGGCCTCGGGGATCGCCGCGATGATCGGGATGCCCACGTGCTCGATGAACACCTCCTGGCTCGCCGCCGTGCCGCCCTCCATCCCGTCGAGCACGATCACGTCGGCGCCCGCCTTGACCGCGAGGGCGACGTCGAAGTAGGTCCGCGTCGCGCCGATCTTCACGTACACCGGTTTCTTCCAATCCGTGATCTCGCGCAGCTCGCCGATCTTGATCTCGAGGTCGTCGGGTCCCGTCCAGTCCGGGTGGCGGCACGCGCTGCGCTGGTCGATGCCCATCGGCAGGTCGCGCATCTCGGCCACGCGGTCGGAGATCTTCTGGCCGAGCAGCATTCCGCCGCCGCCTGGCTTCGCGCCCTGGCCGACCACGACCTCCACCGCGTCGGCGCGCCGCAGGTCGTCGGGATTCATCCCGTAGCGCGACGGAAGGATCTGGTAGACGAGCTTGCTGGAGTGCTCGCGCTCTTCGGGGAGCATCCCGCCGTCCCCGGTGGTCGTGCTGGTGCCCATCGCGCTCGCGCCCCGGCCAAGCGCCTCCTTCGCCGGCGCCGAGAGCGCCCCGAAGCTCATGCCCGCGATCGTGATCGGGATCTCGAGGTGGATCGGCTCGCTCGCGAACCGGGTCCCCAGCGTGACGTCGGTCGCGCAGCGCTCGCGATAGCCCTCGAGCGGATAGCGCGACACGCTCGCGCCGAGGAACAGCAGGTCGTCGAAGTGCGGCACTCGGCGCTTGGCGCCGAACCCGCGGATGTCGTAGATCCCCTCCCGCGCCATGCGGTGGATCTCGTGAATCGTGTTGCGGTCGAACAGCGCCGACTCGCGCAGGCCCGGCCGCGGTGGCGACATCAGTACTCCCCCGCGTGGTCGACGTCGAAGTTGTAGAGCCTGCGAGCGGAGCCGTAGCGCCGGAACTCGCCGACGTCGTAGCCGGCCTCCGCCTGCTCGAGCAGCCGCCCCAGCTCCTCGCGGTGCTCGTCGCGCATCTCCTTCTCGACGCAGTCGGCGCCGAGGCCCACGACGTCCCCGCGCACGTACACGTGGGCCTCGTAGATCGAGTCGCCGAGCCCGTCGCCGGCATCGCCGCACACCACGAGCACGCCCCGCTGCGCCATGAACCCGGCGACATGGCCGACCGAGCCGAAGACCACGATCTCGACGCCCTTCATCGAGATCCCGCAGCGCGCGGACGCGCTGCCGTGGATCACCACGAGCCCCCCGCGACCCGTGGCCGCCGCGGATTGGCTCGCGTCGCCCTCCACGACGACGGTGCCCGACATGATGTTCTCCGCGACGCCGACGCCCGCGTTGCCCTCGACCCGCACGGTCGCCCGCTTGTTCATGCCGGCGCAGTAGTAGCCCACGTGCCCGGCGATCTCAACCTCGATCGGCGCGTCGAGTCCGACCGCCACGGAATGCGCGCCGCCCGGGTTGGTGATCCGCCAGTGCGACGTGTCGGACGGATCGAGGTCGTGCAGCCGCTGGTTCAGCTCGCGCACTGTGGCGTTCGCGAGGTCGACGGACTCCACGGCCGCTGCCACGTTCACGCGACCTTCGCCCGCTCCCAGGAGTACACGCGCCCGGGCTCGGGCTCCCAGACCTCGGCGTCCTCGGCGCCCGGGAGCACCGAGATCGCGCGGTACTCGGACGCCATCGCCACCCAGCCGTCGGTCTCCGCGAGCACCGCCGGCTTGCAGGCGATCGGGTCGCGCAGCACGGCGAAGCCGTCGATCGTGCCGACGGCGAAGGTGTAGAAGCCATCCAGGTCCACGAGGCAGGCGCGGAGCGCCTGCTCGAGGTCGTCTCCCTCCTTGAGCCGCCAGGTGAGGTAGCCGGCCGCGACCTCTGTGTCGTTGTCGGTCTGGAACTCGATCCCGCGCCTGCGCAGTTCCATGCGCAGGCGGTTGTGGTTGGAGAGGGAGCCGTTGTGCACGAGGCAGAGGTCGAGGCCGGTGGAGAACGGATGCGAGTGCTCGGTGGTCACGGCGCTCTCGGTCGCCATCCGCGTGTGCCCGAGCGCATGTGTGGCCGCGACGTCGCCGAGCTCGAAGCGCTCGACGAACTCGCGCGGATCGACCGCCTCCTTGTAGATCTCGATCCGCTCACCGATGCTCATCACGCGCAGGTCAGGTCGGCGCTCGGCGAACCAGCGCTGCGCATCGGCCGGCTCGCCGGCGACGACGAAGAGCGCGTGCGAGGCCCGCACCTCGGGCCCGGCCTCGCCGCCGAACTCCTCGGCCAGCTCGCCGGCGAGCGCCGACCAGGGCTCGCCGGGGTCCGGCGAGAACACGGAGACCTTGCACGATCCGGGCGGGGCCGGATCCCGGTACAGGGCGACGCCGGCGCTGTCGGGCCCGCGATCGGCGAGCTGCGACAGCATCGCGCTCAGGTGCGCGCCAAGCCGCTCCTCGACGTCGGTTGATTTGCTGAACAGTCCGGCGATCCCGCACATGAGCTCATTCCCCTGATCTCAAAACAGCTGCAGGTAGCGGTCGAGTTCCCACTGTGTGACCTGCTCGTGCGCCATCCTCCACTCGCGGCGCTTGCAACGGACGAAGTAGTCGACGTAGTCCTCCTCGCCCACCGAGCCCAGGGCCTTGCGCAGGACCTCGTCGCCCTCGAGCTCGCGGGTCGCGTCGAGCAGGTTCTCGGGCAGCGTCTCGATGCCCATCTCGCGCCGGTCGGCCTCGCTGGTCTCGTACATGTTCGCGGTCGTCGGGTCGCCCGGATCGAGCCCGCGCTCGATCCCGTCGAGGCCGGCGGCCAGGATCGCCGTCGCAGCGAGGTACGGATTGCAGGAGCCGTCGACCGTCCGGTCCTCGATCCGGCCCGCCTCGGGGATCCGCAGCATCATCGTCCGGTTGTTCCAGCCGTAGGTGACGTACGCCGGGGCCCAGGTGGCGCCGCTGGTCGGAGCGCCGATCACCAGCCGCTTGTAGGAGGAAACGGTTGGGGCGGTCAACGCGATGTAGGCCTTCGCGTGCGCCTTCAGCCCGGCGATGAACTGGTAGGCAACTTCGCTCAGGCCGAGGCCCCGAGGGTCGTCGGCTGCATCGCGCTCGAACAGGTTCGCCTCCCCGTCCCACAGGCTCATGTGGAAGTGGCACCCGTTGCCGGTCAGGTGGGCGAACGGCTTCGGCATGAAGGTGGCAATCAGTCCGCGCTCCTGCGCCAGCGCCTCCACCATGTAGCGGTAGAACACCGCCCGGTCGCAGGTCGTGAGCGCGTCGGCGAAGTCCCAGTTCTGCTCGAACTGCCCGTTGGCGTCCTCGTGGTCGGTCGCGTAGAGGTTCCAGCCGAGCGAGTTCACGTGGCGGACGACGTCGGCGACGAAGTCGAATGAGCGGGTGAGCGCGCGGATGTCGTAACAGGGCTGCTCGAGCGTGTCGAGCGGGTCGGCGATCTCGATCCCGCCATCCTCGGTCTGACGGACCAGGAAGTACTCCAGCTCGCAGCCGATCTTCAACTCGAAGCCCGCGTCCCGCGCGCGCTCGAGCTGGTGGCGCAGGATCGTCCGCGGGCAGTACGGCCACTCCTCGCCCTCCACGGTCGCGTCGCAGGCGAACCAGGCGATCTCGGGCTTCCACGGCAGCCGCGTGAAGCTGCCGACGTCCGGCATCGCGATCAGGTCGGGGTTGTCGGGAGTCTGACCGATGTCTCCCGCCGCGAAGCCGGCAAAGCCGGCGCCGTCGGCGAGCAGTCCCTCGAGCTGCTGGGAAGGAATCAGCTTCGCGCTTGGCTTCGCGTGCATGTCCACGAACTGCGCGAACAGGAACTCGATCCCCTCCTCGGCGACCGTGCGACGGACGTCGTCGGCCGTCGGGCGTTGAGAGCCGCTCATACCTGGAGGTATCCCACATATGCGCGCCCCGGGCAATGGAAGCGCACGCCAGGATTTGCGAAGGTCATATGTGGCGCGTTCACACAGCTACCCCGCCTCGACCCCGACCACGAAGTCGATTTCGGGATCGAGGATCTGCTCGATCAGCTCCGCGTCGGCGGTGATGCCCATCTCGCGGCAACGGTTGCGGTAGTGGCGCACCTTCTGCCGCTGGTATTTGTCGACCTCGAGCCCCGGAACCGCCTTCTGGTACTCGACCAGGCCGACCAGGTTGCCGCGGTAGCGGTCGAAGACCTCGTGCACGAGCGCCTCGTACTCGGGGTGCGCCTCGATCAGGATCCGGCAGGCCTGGGTCCCGAACGTGATGTGGCGGCCCTCGTCCATGAGGATCTGCTTGAACCCCTGTCGCAGGCCGGGAAAGGCGTCCCACAGGTTGGTCGTGTCGATCACGATCTCGTAGGAGGGCATGGTCAGCACGCCCTCCACGAAGCCGTTGTAGGCCGCCGAGAAGCGGACGAACGCGCGCTCGATCTCCTCGCGGTCACCATCGATCGCGGCGCGCAGCAGGTCGTCGCCGTACTCCGGCAGCGCCTCGTGAAGCACGTCGCGGACCTCGAACCGGCCGCTCGGGTCCACCGTCTTGCCACGGACCAGGAAGTGCCGCGCCACCTCCTCGGGCTCGAGCACGCCGACCACCTCGTCGTGCCACCGCATGAAGAACTCGGCGTGCTTTGCCTCCTCCATGAGGAACGTCGCGAGGTAAGTGACCCAGTCGAAGCGGCCGAGCGCGTGCGAAGCCGCGATCATCGGGACCAGCTGGTCGGTGACCGCCTGCTCGCCGGCCAGGAAGCGGATCGTGACGCCGAGCAGACCGCGGCGCCGGTCACTATCGATGCGCTGCCAGTCAGCGACGTCGTTCGTGAAGTCCAGGTCGTCCACGTTCCACACCCGGTTGATCGCGAACTTGTACTTGCGGTAGATCGGCCCTTCGACCATCTCGCGCGTGAAGTGGAAGCGGGCCACGACATCCGGGTCCAGGTCGCTCACCGTCCATCGACCTCCGTCGCCATGTCAACGATCACGTCCTCGAGCTCGAAGCTGTCGTGCGCCTCGGCCACATGCGCTTGCACGGCCTCGATCAGTGTCCGCTCGTCGGCCGCCTGGATCTCGACGTCGCAGCCGGCATCGAGACAGCGGTATGCGAGCGTCATCACCGATAGTCTTGCGTCTTTGTACCAATTTGTCTAGTGTGTGCCCGGAGGCCCAAGGTGCGGCCTTCAGCAGATGTCGTTCCAGCTCACCTGTCCAAACTGTGGCGTACGCGAGGTCACCGACTTCGCGTACGGCGGTGAGGTCGTCCCGCGGCCGACCGCGAAGCCGTCCGAGCGCGAGCTGAACGCGTACAACTACTTCCGCCGCAACGTCGCCGGCATGCAGCGGGAATGGTGGTATCACCGCTCGGGGTGCCGGGCGTGGTTCCTCGCCGAGCGCGACACGACCACCAACGAGGTGCGGTGGGTGGGGCTCCCCGGAGAATGAGCCGCCTACCCTCCAGCCGCGGCGAGCGGATCGACCGCGGACGGACCGTCTCCTTCACCTTTGACGGCAAGCGGATCGAGGCGTTCGCGGGCGACACGATCGGGTCGGCGCTGCACGCGTCCGGGCAAGACGTGCTGTCGCGCAGCTTCAAGTACCACCGCCCGCGCGGCCTGTTCTGCTGCGCCGGCCAATGCCCCAACTGCCTCGTCGACGTGGACGGCTGGCCGGGCGTCCGCGCCTGCACGGAGCCGGTGCGCGAGGGGATGAAGGTTCAGCACATGAACGCCCAGCCGTCCCTGCGCTTCGACGTCATGCGGGCAACCGACATCTTCGGCACCCGGCTGACGCCGCCGGGCTTCTACTACAAGACCTTCATCAGGCCGCGCCGCCTGTGGCCGCTCTACGAGAAGGTGCTCCGCAACGCCGCCGGCCTGGGCCGGCTCGCGCGCCGGCAGAAGGAGCGCGACTGGCGCACCGAGTACCGGCGGCGCCATGCGGACGTGCTCGTGATCGGCGGCGGCGTGGCCGGGATGAGCGCCGCGCTGCGCGCCGCCGAGCTGGGGGCCGACGTGGTGCTCGCCGACGACGGTCCGGAGCTCGGCGGGACCGCGCTCCTGGGCGATAGCCTCGAACGAGTTGACGAGCTGGCCCGGCTCGTCCGCGCCGCCGGGGTCGAGGTGCTGGCTCCGGCCGCGGCGCTCGGCTACTTCGACGGAATCGTCCCTGTGTGGACGCAGAGCACGCTGCATCAGATCCGGGCCGATCGCCACATCGCGGCCACCGGCTCGATCGAGCAGCCGCTGATGTTCGAGGGCAACGATCTGCCCGGGGTGATGCTGTGCTCAGGCGCGCAGCGGCTCGCCTCGCTCTACGGGGTCCGACCGGGCAAGTCGGCCGACGACGCGACGCCGGCCGACCGAGGCCTGGAATCCGCCCTCGCGCTCTACGAGGCCGGCGTCGAGATCGTCGCCGTCGCCGACTCGCGCCCCAGCGGCGCCAGTCGGGATCTGGTTGCGCGGATCGAGCGGGCACGCATCCCGCTGCGGCGGGGCAGCGCCGTGGTCCGCGCCGCCGGGCGCCGGCGCGTGATCGGTGCGGTCGTCGCGGAGCTCGACGGGGACGGCCGCGCGCTCGCCGACACCGAGCACGACCTCAACTGCGACCTGGTCGCCGTCTCGGGCGGCACGGTTCCCGCGACCTCGCTGCTGCTGCAGGCCGGCGGCAAGGCGCGCTGGGACGCGTCGGCCGGCGCCTACGTCCCGGAGGCCATGCCGGCCGGGATCTACGCCGCCGGAGCCGTGACAGGCCACGCGTCCGGCGGCCAGGCCGAGCTCTCGGGCGCGGTCGCCGGGGCGGAGGCGGCGCTCTCGCTCGAGCTCGGGGAGGCGGCCGACCGGTCACGACTCGACTCCGAACGACTGGCCCTGGCCGACGGCCGCGAGCCCTCCATCGAGGTCGTCCCGGCCCCCGCCGGGACCGACCGCGGGCGCAAGGAGAAGTGTTTCGCCTGCCTGTGCGAGGACGTCACCACCAAGGACATCACCTACGCGATCGACGAGGGTTTCGACTCGCTCGAGCTGCTCAAGCGCTACACGACGGTGACGATGGGCCCGTGCCAGGGCCGCATGTGCCAGCTCGCGGCGATCCGGCAGACGGCGGCCGACACCGGCACCGACGTCGCCGACGTCGGCATGACGACCGCGAGGCCGCCGTGGTCGGCGGTCCCGATGGGCGCGCTGGCGGGGCGCCCGTTCGAGCCCGCGAAGCGCTCCGCGGTCCACGGGCGCCACCAGGAGCTCGGCGGCAACGTCATGTGGGCCGGTGACTGGCGCCGGCCCTACGACTACGGCGATCCGGAGGGCGAGACGATGGCGGTCCACCAGGGCGCCGGGCTGATCGACGTCTCGACGCTCGGCAAGCTGATCGTCGGCGGCCCCGACGCGGGCGCGTTCCTCAACCGCCTCTACCCGAACCGCTTCGACAATCTGAAGCCAGGCCGGATCCGCTACGGGGTCCTGGGCGACGACGCCGGGCGGATCACCGACGACGGGACGATCTGCCGCCTCGACGACGACTCCTTCTACGTGACCACCACCTCGAGCGGCGCCGACGCCGTCGAGAGCTGGTTCGCGTGGTGGCTGGCCGAGTGGGACATGGAGGTGCACCTCACCGACGTCAGCCAGGGCCTGTCGGCCTTCAACCTCGCCGGCCCGAAGGCGCGCGAGATCCTGAGCGGGCTCACCGACCTGGACTGCTCGAACGAGTCGTTCGCCTACCTGGACGGCAAGCGGGCCCAGGTTGCCGGGGTTCCCTGCCTGCTGCTGCGGATCGGCTTCGTCGGCGAGCTCGGCTACGAGCTGCACTGCCCGGCGGCGCTCGCCGAGCCCCTGTGGGACGAGACCATGGCCGCCGGCGACCCGCACGGGATCCGGCCCTTCGGCCTCGAGCCCCAGCGGGTACTGAGACTGCAGAAGCTCCACATCCTCGTCGGCCAGGACACCGACGCGGAGTCGAACCCGCTCGAAGCGGCGATGCCCTGGATCGTCAAGTTCGACAAGGAGGAGGACTTCATCGGCCGCTGGGCGCTGGAGGCGGTCAGCGAGCGCGGCAACGAGAACATGCTGGTGGGATTCACCGTGCCCGACGGCGCGGTGCCGGCCGAGGGGGCCGCGGTGCTGGCCGGCGACAAGCCGGTCGGCCGGGTCACGTCGTCGCGCTTCTCGCCGCTGCTTCAGCGAACGATCGGCATGGCGTGGGTGCCCGCCGACCTGGCCGAGGACGGCAGCTCGATCACGCTCGCCGACGACGGGCGGCGCCTGACCGCCACCGTGCAGACGGCGCCCTTTTACGACCCCGACCAGGAACGGCTGCGCGGATGAGTTTCGAGTTCCTTGCCGCCGACGCCACCAGCAGCCTCGCCGGCGAGGTCCCGGTCGCCCGCAGCCCGATCGAGTGGGTCCACCGCCGCGCCGGGGCGCAGTTCGCGACCCGGGCCGGGTGGCGGGCCGTGGCCGGCTACGGCGCCGACGGGGCGGAGTCCGACGCCTGCCGGCGCACCGTCGGCGTTGCCGACCTCTCCTTCCTCGGCAAGCTCGAGCTCCAGGGCAACCCCGGCGACGTCGCCGCGATCGTCGCCGAGCTCGCGGGCGGCGCCCGGCTCGCCCCCGGCCGAGCCGCCGATGCCGACGGAACGTGGTGGTGTCCGATCACCGCCGGCCGGGTGATCGCCGTCACCCTGCCGGAGTCCACCGCCGCCCTGCGGGAGTCCCTCGAGGCGGCCGGGGATCGGCGGCCGGGGTTCGTGTCCGTCGTCGAGCTGACCACAGCCCTGTCCTCGAACGCGGTCGTCGGGCCGCTCGCGCGTGAGACCTTCGCCCGGGCGACGGCGCTCGACCTGCGCCCGCAACGGTTCGAGGAGGCGGCCTTTGCGCCCGTCTCGGTGGCGCGGGTTCCAGGCATGATCCTGCGCGAGCACGGCGACCGCTTCCTCCACCTGTTCGGCGCCGGCTACGCGAACTACGTCTGGACGGTGTTCAAGGACGCGGCCGAAGCGCTGGGCGGCCGTGTGGTCGGAACGGAGGCGGTCGGCCGTGCGTGACGTGTTCCGCAAGCGCCGGATGTGGCGGCCGCGCGGCGAGCTGCGGGACAGCTACGACGTCGTGATCATCGGCGGCGGCTCCCACGGCCTCTCGACCGCGTACTACCTCGCGAAAAACCACGGGATCACCGACGTCTGCGTGCTCGAGCAGAACTACATCGGCTCCGGCGCGGCGGGGCGCAACACGACGATCCTGCGCTCCAACTACAAGACCCCGGAGGGCGCTCGCTTCTACGACGCCTCGGTCAAGCTCTATGAACGGCTGTCGGCGGAGCTCGACTTCAACCTGCTCTTCTCCCAGCAGGGCCACCTGACCCTCGCCCACACCGACCGGGCGATGTTCGTGATGACCGAGCGAGCGGAGGTCAACCGGCTCTGCGACATCGACTCGCGCGTGATCGGCCCCGATGAGGTCAAGCGCCTCGCCCCGGCGATGTCAGTCGAAACCGACGCCGTGTATCCGGTCATGGGCGCGCTGTACCACCCCCCGGGCGGGATCATCCGCCACGACGCCGTGGTCTGGGGCTTCGCGCGCGCCGCCGACGCCGCGGGCGCCGAGATCCATCCGTATACCGAGGTCACCGGGATCTCGCGGTCGAACGGCCGGGCGACCGGGGTCACGGTTGCCGACGGCCGGACGATCGGGGCCGGCCACGTGATCAGCGCGACCGCGGGCTGGAGCTCGACGATCGCCGCGATGGCCGGCTTCGACCTGCCGATCACCACCCACATCCTGCAGGCCTTCGTCACGGAGCCGCTCAAGCCGCTGCTCGATGTGGTGATCGTGAGCTCGCAGATGCACGTCTACATCTCCCAGACCGATCGCGGCGAGTTCCTGGTCGGGGCCGAGATCGAGCCCTGGACGACGTACCGGCAGCAGGGCACGCTGAACTTCATCCAGGAGTCGTCGCGCCACACGCTCGAGCTGTTTCCACAGCTGGAGCGGGCGCGGATCCTGCGCAGCTGGGCCGGCCTGTGCGACATCAGCCCCGACTTCAGCCCGATCCTCGGCGTCACCGAGGTCGAGGGCTTCCTGCTCAGCGCCGGCTGGGGCACGTATGGCTTCAAGGCTGCGCCGATCGTCGGCACGACGCTGGCCGAGCTGATCGCGACCGGAAAGACACCGGGGCTGATCGAGCCCTTCACGCTCGAGCGCTTCTACCGCGACCGCCTTGTCTCCGAGCTCGGAGCGGCCGCGGTCTCACATTGAACGAGCACGGAGGGAAAGTCGACAGATGAAGAACAGCCTCGAGATTGCCCAGGACGCGGAGCTTCGACCGATCGAGGAGATCGGCTCTGAGCTCGGCCTCGAGCCCGACGAGATCGAGCCCTATGGCCGCTACAAGGGCAAGATCTCCCTTGCGGCCCTCGATCGACTCGCCGATCGGCCGGACGGCAAGCTGGTCTGCGTCGCGGGAATGACGCCGACGAAGGCCGGAGAGGGCAAGACGACGACCTCGGTGGCCCTCACCGAGGGCATGGGCTACATCGGCCGCAACCCGGTCCTCTGTCTCAGGGAACCGTCGGTCGGTCCGGTGTTCGGGATGAAGGGCGGCGCCGCCGGCGGCGGGTTCGCCCAGGTCGTACCGATGGAGGACCTCAACCTCCATTTCACCGGCGACATCCACGCGATCGGCGCCGCCAACAACCTGCTCGCGGCGATCCTCGACGCCTCGATCCTGCACGACAACCCGCACCACATCGACGCCCTGCGGGTGACCTGGAAACGAGCCGTCGACATGAACGACCGGGCGCTGCGACAGGTCGTCGTCGGCCTCGGCGGGAAGGCCAACGGCTACCCGCGCGAGAGCGGCTTCGACATCACCGCCGCCTCGGAGGTGATGGCGATCCTGGCCGTCGCCCGCGACCTCCAGGACCTGCGCCGGCGGATGGGCCGGATCACCGCCGCCTATACCCGCGCCGGCGACCCCGTGACGGCCGAGGACCTCGGCGCCGCCGGAGCGATGACCGTCCTGCTCAAGGACGCGATCAAGCCGAACCTGATCCAGACCCTCGAGGGCCAGCCCTGCCTGATGCACGCCGGGCCGTTCGCGAACATCGCCCACGGCAACTCGTCGCTGATCGCCGACCTGCTGGGGCTGAAGCTGGGCGATTACGTGATCACCGAGTCGGGCTTCGGCTCCGACATGGGGATGGAGAAGTTCATCGACATCGTGTGCCGAAACGGTGGCATCGCGCCGGACGCGGTCGTCCTCGTGGCCACCGTGCGGGCGCTCAAGCACCACGGCGACGGCGATCTCGAGTCCGGGATCGCGAACCTGGTCCGCCACCTCGCGATCGTGGGTGAGTTCGGCCTCCCCGCCGTGGTCGCGGTCAACCGCCGCCCCGAGGACTCAGACGACGAGGTCGAGCTCGTCAGTCGCCTCGCACGCGAGGCGGGCGCGTTCGCCGCCGCCGTCAGCGACGGCTTCGCACAGGGCGGCAAGGGAGTCGCCGAGCTGGCCGAGGCGGTGGTCGCGGCTTGCGAACAGCCGCGCGAGTTCCGGTTCCTGTACGAGAACGAGACCACGATCAAGGACAAGATCGAGACGATCGCCGAGCGGGTCTACGGCGCCTCCGAGGTCGTCTATTACATCGAGGCGGAGCAGAAGATCAAGCAGTTCACCGACCAGGGGCTCGCCGAGCTCCCGGTCTGCATGGCGAAGACGCCGCTCTCGCTTTCGGCCGATCCCACGTTGCTGGGCGCCCCGGCCGGGTTCCAGCTCCCGGTCCGCGACCTGCGCGCCTATACGGGCGCCGGCTGGCTGGTGCCGCTCTGCGGCGACATCCAGCAGATGCCCGGGCTCGGTAAGACCGCCGCCGCCTTCGAGGTCGACATCGACGCCGAGGGGCGAACGGTCGGCCTGTTCTGAGGCTCACCGGTTAGTTTGCGCGCGTGACCGAGTTCGCCGACCAGCCGGTGCGAGCCGCACTGGGCGCGATCGCCGCGCGGGTTCAGCCGCCCGCCGCGGGCGTCGCATCGGCCCTCACCTGCGCGGCGGCCGCGGCGCTGGCGGAGTTGAGCGCCGAGCTGGCCGCCGATCGGCTCGCCGCCGAGCGCGGCGCCGGCGATCAGCTCCAGGCCCGTATGCGTGCCCACGGCGCGCGCGCCCGCGAGCTGCGCGAGCTGCTGATCGCCGCGGCCGACGAGGATCTCGGCGCCTATGCCGCGGTCCGTGCCGCGAAGGACCCGCCGCAACGCGCCCGGGCGCTGGCTCTCGCCAGCGATCCACCGCTGGCGATCGCCGAATGGGCCGCCGAGCTCGCCGAGGCGGCGTCCGAGATCGCGGCGGCCGGCAGCTGGGCGTTCAGCGCCGACGCGGTCGTCGCCGGGAGGCTGGCGGCGGCCGCCGCCCGGGCCGGCGAGGAGTTGGTCGCTGCCAACCTTGGAGACCGAGACGACCCCCGCATCGCCAAGGCCCGGGCCGCAGCCGAGCGCGCCGAGCTCGCGGTCGCTTCCTCCGCGGCGTAGATAGTCCGGCCAGACCTTGTCGCAGCGCGAGCGTCTATCCGAGGAGACCCTCTCCGCTAAGCGGTCGAAAGCGGACGGTTGACGCGTTTCTCTCGCACAGCGAGAGCTTCGCGTCGATCGCTTAGCCCGCCTCGTACTCCCGCGCACCCTTGCCTACAGCCGGGCCATGCGCAGCGGCTGAACAGGTTCTGATCTCAGGCCGCCGCGAGCTCAGTGCGATCGCGACCGCCGCGCTTGGCCTCATAAAGCGCGACATCTGCTCGCGAGAGAACCGACGCTGCACTTTCCTCACCGTCCCAGTGTGCGAGGCCTACTGAGCAGGTCTGGTCGTCCGGAGTCGCTGCTCTCAGTCGCCCGATGACAGCAGAGGCCTGACCGAGTCGACACCCGGGGAGAAGCGCTGCGAACTCCTCGCCGCCGGTCCGAGCAAGGAAATCCGTGACGCGTAGCGCCTGTCGCCATCGCTCAGCCGCGTCGCGAAGCAATCGATCGCCAGCCGGATGTCCGCGTAAGTCGTTGAAGTCTTTGAAGCGATCGAGGTCGACCATCGCCACCGAGACGTCGAAGCCGAGCCGCTTGCTGCGCGAGAGCTCCCGAGTGATCTCTTCGTCCCAGGCGCGACGGTTCGGCAGGCCCGTCAGCTCGTCGGTATGGGCCAACCGATCGATTTTCGCCAACAACCGCTCCCGTTCTGCCTCTGAGGCTTGGAACTCCGTTATGTCCCTTGCGGCCGCATAAATCCGTTCTGAGTCAGAGCGCGCGCTCCACGAAAGCCAGTGCCAGGAGCCATCCTTTGCGCGGTAGCGATTTCTGAACGAAACGACGCTGAAGTCCTTTTTGGCGAGGGCGCCGGCGACGTCGAGCGTGGGCTGTTGATCGTCGGGGTGAACGAGATCGAAATACGGGCGGCTGAGCATCTCTTCGTGCGTGTAACCGAGGCATTCTTCCCAGGCGTCGTTCACGCGCGTGAAGTAGCCGTCGAAGCTGGCTTCGCTGAGCATCTGGTTTGACATCGAAAACCAGCGGGAGTTCTGCTGTTCCTCGCGAGCCCGCATGCGGTGAAGTGACCCGAGTCCCACGCCGATGCCGACGAATACGACGGATCTGATGAACCAGTCGCTTGCGGTGCTTTGGACTTGCTCAATCGCAGTCCACCCGCCGAATGACGCCAGCGCCACGCCGCACGAGACGAGCCCGGCCGTGACTCCAAACTGATTGGCGATCAGGCCGATTGGAAGGACATACAGGACCGTGTAGGGCTCGTTCGGGTCGTCGACCAAGAAACGCAGCGTTGTGATCGCAACGAACATCACCGCCGCAGCGATCGCGACGAAGCGGGAATCCTCCCAATCGCGCACCGCTGGAAACATCAGACGTCGTCCCTCTCGTTTGCGCGGCCCGGTCAGGCCGCCTGCCTAGTTCTCATCGGCCCCCTTGACCAGCAACTGAAGCCGCATCCGAAGTAGGCAATGCTGCATTCCCATGCGGGTGGAACGCCCAGCATCACCCGACTTAAGCGTTGGCTGGCCTTCGTCCTAGCTCCACGGATACGGGCTGTGGGAGACGGGGTGAAGATCGCCGGTCGCGAAGCGCTCGAAGCGGAACGGGTGCAGCAGCGAGGAGTGCTCGCCCTGGAGCACCCGGGCGATCTCGCGGCCGACGGCGATCATCTTGTAGCCGTGGTTTGAGTCGGCGGCGACGTAGACGTTCGGGCGCATGTGGTCGAAGATCGGGAAGTTGTCGGCGGTGAAGGCGCCGGCGCCGCCCGAGCGCGTCTGGTGGTAGAGCGCCCGGCAGTCCTCGAAGCGCTCCATGCACGTCGAGAGCGCCGCGCACCACAGGTCGGGGAAGCCGGCCTCGACGGTCCCTGTCGGATAGGGATCGACGACCAGCTCGGGGCCGATCGGCAGCGGCTGGGCTCCGCCCTGGACCGACTCGCGATCCGGCTTCACGTAGATGCCCCAGGGCTCCTCGGTGACCAGCCGGCCATCGTCGTCGGTGAGCGGGCGGTCGGAGTCGACGTGCAGCACCGGCCCCTCGCCGCCGTCGGCTGTGTCGAAGGTCGACGGCGGCATCATCACCTCCCCCTCCTGCAGGTACCAGTAGGTCCACAGCGCCAGGTCGGGCTCAACACGGCCGTCGGGCCGGCGAACGTCGATCCGGTCGTCGAGCCCGAGCATCTCCCACAGATGAGGGATCCACGGGCCCACGGCAACCACGACCTGCTCGACCTCGATCGGACCGGCGCTCGTCTCGACGCGGATCACCGCGCCCGAGCCGTCGTACTCGAACCCGGTCACCTCCACCCCCTCGGCAATCTGCGCGCCCGCGGCGCGGGCCTTCGAGGCCAGGCCCAGCATCGACTCCCTGTTGAAGGCGAAGCCGCCCCGATGCTCGTGCAGGCAGACGCTCAGGCCCTCGGCCCGCCAATCGCCGTAGAGGTCGCGCATGTGCGCCCGCACCGCGTCCTCTCCGGTGTAGAGCTCCGAGGGATATCCGATCCGCTGCTGGCGCTCGAACACCTCGGCCAGGTCGGGCTCCTGGGACGGGGGCCCGAGCGCGATGTAACCGCTGCCGTGGTAGGCCAGCGTCTCCGGGTCGGACTCCCAGATCTCAACGCAGGCGGCCATCAGCTCCTGCATCGCGGGCTGGAAGTAGTTGTTGCGGATCACCCCGCAGGCGATCCCCGAGGCGCCGGCGCCGACCCCCGTCTTGTCGACGACCTGCACCTCCTCGCCGGCCGCGGCCAGATGCCAGGCGGTGGAGAGGCCGTGGACGCCCGCGCCGATCACGAGGTGGCGAGCCGAGTCGGGCACCGTTGCCAGCACTCAGTGCTCCGGCGGCTCCCAGCCCTCGAGCACGGGTGGCTCCCAGTGCTCGCCGACGGTCGCCGAGCCCTCGACCCAGGGGCCGAGCTCGGGCTGGAGGAACTTGGCGTGCGCCCGCTTGAGACGGATCCCGTAGGAGTTGCCAGCCGTCAGGTGGGCGATCAGCACCTTGCGGGCGATCTCGTCCTCACGGCCCTCGGGAATCGGGAAGTAGATCCGCAGGAACGAGTTCGAGTAGCGGTCGAACACGGCGGGCGTGCCCTCCTCGACCAGCAGCTCGACGTCCTCGAGCCAGTTCAGGTCCTTGCCCGGGGTCGCCGCCTCGAGGTCGATGTCCTCGATCAGCGAGATGTCCTCCTGATAGGGGAAGCGCTCTCCCGAGAGGTACTCGGCGTCGATTGAGGTGACCTTCTCCGGCTCGCGGACGTCGCCTGCCCCGGTCACTCCGGATCCTCCGCCCCGGTCCGCGCCGTCGCCGGCAGGTAGTCGACCGGGTTCTCGAGGTATTGGTCGAGCAATGTGCGGATCTCGCCGAGCGCGCGCTCCTCCGTCGCGCCCGGGATGTAGTCGGTGCCCGCCAGCGGCACCCGGGCCATCGCCGAGGCCTCGACCGTGAGCGCCGCGAGGTCCTCCGGCTCGAGGTTGTGGACGCTGGTCTTGCCACAGGCCCGGGCGAGCATCTGAACCTCGAGCGTCAGCGTGTGCAGGAAGTTGAAGACCCGCTGAGCCGCCTCGTCGACGTTGAGGCGCTTGCGCAGTTCGGCGTCCTGGGTCGTGATCCCCACCGGGCAGCGACCGGTGTGGCAGTGGTAGCACTGGCCGGCCGGTACGCCGACGGTCCCCTCGTAGTCGGTGACCCCGGGGATCTCCTTGTTGCAGTTCAGCGCCATCAGCGCCGAGTGGCCGATCGCGATCGCGTCGGCGCCCAGCGCAAGGCACTTGGCGACGTCGCCGCCGTTGCGGATCCCACCCGCGACGACGAGGTCGACCTCGTCGGCGAGGCCGACGTCCTCGAGCGCGCGGCGGGCCTCGGGGATCGCCGCGATCAGCGGGATCCCGGTCTCCTCGGCGGCGACGTGGGGGCCCGCCCCGGTGCCGCCCTCGGCCCCGTCCAGGTAGATGACGTCTGGGCCGCACTTGGCCGCCATGCGGACGTCGTCGTATACGCGCGCGGCGCCGAGCTTGAGCTGGATCGGCACCTCGTAGTTGGTCGCCTCGCGAGTCTCCTGGACCTTCAGCGAGAGGTCGTCGGGACCGAGCCAGTCGGGGTGGCGGGCCGGGGAGCGCTGATCGATGCCGGCCGGCAGCGAGCGCATCTCGGCCACCTGCTCGGTCACCTTCTGGCCCATCAGGTGCCCCCCGAGGCCCACCTTGCAGCCCTGCCCGATGAAGAACTCGATCCCGTCGGCCAGCATCATGTGGTGAGGGTTGAAGCCGTAGCGGCTCTGGATCACCTGGTAGTACCACTTGGTCGAGAGGTCGCGCTCGGGCGGGATCATTCCGCCCTCGCCCGAGCAGGTCGCCGTGCCCGCCATCGAGGCGCCCTTGGCGAGCGCCATCTTGGCCTCGATCGAGAGCGCACCGAAGCTCATCCCGGTGATGTAGATCGGGATGTCGAGCTCCAGCGGCTTGCTGGCGAAGCGGGCGCCGAGCACCGTCTTCGTGTCGCACCGCTCGCGGTAGCCCTCGATCACGAACCGGGTCAGGGTGCCCGGAAGGAAGGTCAGCTCGTCCCAGTGCGGGATCTTCTTGAACATCGAGAAGCCGCGCATCCGGTAGCGGCCGAGCTCGGCCTTCATGTGGATGTCGTTGATCACCCGCGGCGTGAAGATCGGGCTGCTGCCGATCAACTCGCGCTCGTCGGGGGTTTCGCTCGCCATCGCCCCTCCTACAGCACCAGCTTGCGTTCGCTGGGCTCGAGGTTGTCGTAGTTGTAGAGCTTCTTCCCGCAGACGAACTTGCGCAGCCGCGGCGGGCTGCCGAGCTCGTGATTGGCGAACTTGCGCTCCACCAGCTCGGTGTCGGCGTCGTCCCATTCCGCCTCGACGCAGTCGATGCCGAGCGCCGCGACCTGACCGCCGACGTAGATCGTGCCGTCGTACATCGAGTCGCCGAGCCCGGGCCCGACGTCGCCGCAGATGATCTGGCGGCCCCGCTGCATCATGAAGCCCGTCATCGAGGCGGCGTTGCCGAGCACGATGATCGTGCCGCCCTTCTGATCGATCCCGGTGCGCGAGCCGACGTCGCCCTTGACGACCAGGTCGCCGCCGCGCAGCGCCGCACCGGCCAGCGAGCCGGCGTTGTGATCGACCACGACCACGCCCGACATCATGTTCTCGGCGACCGACCATCCGACCCGCCCGGTGATCTCGACCTCCGGGCCGTCGATCAGCCCGCAGCCGAAGTAGCCGAGGCTGCCCTCGAAGCGGATCCGGCAACGCGCGAGGATCGCGACGCCGAGCGAGTGCCGGGCGCTCGGGTTGAGCACGGTCACCTCCCGGACACCCTGCTCGTAGATCAGCCACCGCAGCTCGGAGTTGATCTTGCGCGTGGTCAGCTCGGCGGCGTCGAGCTCGGCGCGCTCGCCCTCGATCCTCGAGGTCTTGGGGACCGAGTCGTCGAGCTCGACCAGCCCGCGCTCGTCCATCGCCGGCGGGTGGACGCTCACCTCGTCCATACGAGCACCTCGCCCTCGTAGGGGTCGCGGGTCTCGATCTCGCGGTCGAGCACCTGGCGGATCGCGATCTCCTCAGACGCCAGCGCGACCAGCTCGTCGTCCTCGTAGAGGACCAGGGGCTTGGCGCCGAGCTCGTCCTTGGCGACCCCGAGCGCGTCCTCGGTGACGCAGATGTAGGTGAAGACGCCATCGAGGTCCGTGAGGCTCTGGCGCATCGCCTGCTCGAGCGAGCGCCCCTCGCTCATCCGCTCGGCCAGATAGACGGCGATGATCTCCGAGTCGCAGTCGGATTGGAAGCGGTGGCCGGAGCGCTGCAGGCGCCGGCGCCACTCGTGGAAGTTGGTCAGCTGCCCGTTGTGGACGACGGCGACATCGGGAAACGGGTAGGCCCAGTAGGGGTGGGCGTTGGCGATGTCGACGTCGGACTCGGTCGCCATGCGGGCGTGACCGATCGCGTGGGTGCCGGCATAGGCGTCCAGGTCGTACTGCGCGGAGACGGTCTCGGCGTCCCCGAGGTCCTTGACGATCTCCAGCGAGCGACCCAGCGACAGGACCTCCGTGTGACGCACGCCTTCGACCGCGTCGGCGAGCAGCTTCAGGTCGCCATCGAACCCGAAGATCACGGTCATCGTCCGGGAGGTGCCCTTTACCGACTCGATCTCGGCGCCCGCGGCGCGCATCCGCGCCTCGACCTGGTCGCGCTGGCGCTGCACGCGCTGCGCGAGCTCGGCGCCATCGTCGGCCGCCTCGCTCAGCTTCACGTGCATCACGTAGGTGTCGGCGTCGCCGCGGTAGAGCGCGAAGCCGGTGGAGTCGGGTCCTCGGTGCTTCATCGCCTGAAGCATCCGGGTCATGTCCCGCCCGACCTCGCGGTTCCCGCCGCCGTTCCGGTAGATGATCCCCGCGATCCCGCACACCTCAGGGCAGAACCTCCAGGTACTCCTCGCGCTCCCAATCGGTGACCGCCGCGAGGTAGCGCTCCCACTCGTCGCGCTTGTAGTGCATGAAGATGTCGTACAGGCGGCCCGGCATCGCGCCGCGAACCACCTCGTCGGCCTCCAGCGCCTCGAGGGCCGCGCCGAGATGGTCTGGCACCCGCTCGAACTCCGCACCCTCGGCGAGCAGGTCGTAGGTGTTGCGCTGCTGGGGCGGGCCCGGGTCGAGCTCGCGGCGGATGCCGTCGAGCCCGGCGGTCAGCAGCGCGGCCTGGGTCAGATACGGGTTGCACGAGGAGTCCACCCCGCGGAACTCGAACCGCCCGCCGCTCGCCACCCGCACGGTGCAGGTGCGGTTCTGCCAGCCGTAGTTCTTGTAGACGGGCGCCCAGAAGCCGAAGTCCCACATCCGCTTGTAGGAGTTGACGGTCGGCGAGCCGACGCAGACCAGGGCCCCGAAGTGGTCGAGGATCCCGCCCATGAACCGGCGGCCGATCTCCGACAGCTGGGCCGGCCCCTCCGGGTCGTGGAAGACGTTGTTCCCGGCCTCGTCGACGAGGGTGAAGTGGTGGTGATGCCCGTTGGCCGAGACGCCCGTGAACGGCTTCGGCATGAACGAAGCGTGCAGGCCGTGGTCGCGGCCGACCGCGGTGCAGATCTGCCGGTAGGTGGTGATGTTGTCGGCCGTGCGCAGGGCGCGGTCGAAGCGGAAGTTGAGCTCCAGCTGGCCGGGGGCGTCCTCGTGGTCGCCGTAGCTCATGTCGAGCCCCATCGCCTTGCCGTAGGAGACGACGTCGAGGATCACCGGCCGCAGCTGCTCGAACTGGTTGATGTGGTAGCACCAGGGCT
>JAWVFH010000047.1:0-40619 GCA_033856255.1 Solirubrobacterales bacterium
GGCTGAGGAAGTTGGCGGCCTGCAGGCCCGGGGCGCCGAAGCCGAAGGCGACGGTGGAGATCATCATCGGAAACCAGCAGAGCTGCAGCGCGAAGAGGAACTGGCCGATGAACTCGCCCCCGTAGGGGTAGGGGGGCCTGACCGTGGCCGTGATCGTTTTGCCGGTCAGGATCATCATGTTCCCGACCTGCTCGAACAGGCTCTTGGCGGGCAGGAATGCCCTGTCAGCGACTGATCTGACCATCAGACACTGGCCTCCCAGGAGCAAGCTCCTGTTCGGGTCAGGTGAGGGATGCCGCCGCAAGCGGCGGGGATAAAGGGCATCCGCCCGAGACCTTGATCCGCCACCAGTTCATCAACACGCCGAGCGGGCCCATGCGGGGACCGACCCGCCAGGTCGTGCATCCCTCCTCGCCCGTCTCCGCCGCCGAGACGACCTCCCAGCGGTGGCCGGCCGGATCCTCGACGATCGCGTCGCGGATCTCGCGGGCCCGGCGCTCGCGTCCGGCGCGCCGGATCGCCGATCCGCGCGCCTCCGCGAGCTGCGAGAGCAGCGCGTCGCGGGTCTGCGCCAGCTCGGCGACGCCCGCCACGCGGGGCTCGTTCGGATTCAGCGGCGGCGGGGCGGAGGGGGGCTCGATCTCGCGGGTGTAGCTCGCCAGCTCGGCCTCGATGCGGCCGATCTGGCGCCGCAGCTCGCGCCGCGCGGCGCCCTCGTCGACCTCGAGCCAGGAGTCGTCGAGCTCGAGCTCGCCGGCGAGCTCGCTGAGGTCGAGCTCCACGGCGCCGTCATCGGCGGGGAGCGGCAGGTCTGGCGCCTCCGGCAGCGCCGCGGAGACCAGCGCCGTGATCGCGACGTCGCGCGGGTCGACGCCGGCGTTGCGCGCGGCGTCGAGCGCTTCGGCGGCGATCCGCTCAACCTCGGTCGAGCCCACGGCGCCGGCGGCGACGTAGCTGCCCTGCCCATGGCGGGTCTCGATCAGGCCCTCCTGCTCGAGGCGGGCGTAGACGGCGCGCACGGTGTTGACGTTGACCTCGGCCCACTCCGCCATCGTGCGGACGCTCGGCATCCGGTCACCGGCCGTGAGCCTGCCGGCGGCGATCAGGGCCTGTAGCCGCCAGGCGAGCTGGACGCCCACCGGGAGCTCGCTCTCGGCGTCGGCGCGGAAGGGGGTGACCAGTTCCGACTGTGCCATTAGCCCACACAGTAGCGCGAACAACTGTGCCAGTCAAGTAGCACTCTCGAGGCGGGTCGCGCCGGTGGGGTGGCCGAGTAGCCTCGGGCGCGATGCAGCTACCCGCTCAGCTTCACGACGAACTGATCGCCCACGCCCGCGACGACGCACCGAACGAGTGCTGCGGGATGATCGCGGCCCGCGACAGCCGCTTCACCGCCCATTTCCGCGCCCGCAACGAGTTCGAGAGCCCACTGCGGTTCCAGATCGACTCCGCCGACCAGATCCGGATCACCAACGAGATCGAGGCCCGCGGCGACGAGATCGGCGCGATCTTCCACTCGCACCCGAACAGCGAGGCGCGGCCGTCGCAGACCGACGTCAACCTCGCCCGCTGGTGGCCCGGCGTGCTCTGGGTGATCTGCTCGCTCGCCGCGGGCGAGCCGGTGATCCGGGCCTTCCGGATCGAGGGCAACGAGGTCGAGGAGGTGGCGCTCGTTGTCGAATGAGCCCGACGCCGGCGGGGTCGAGCCGCTGGCCTGCCCAACCTGCGCGCGCAAGTTCCCGCTCTCAGAGCGCTTTTGCCCCGAGTGCGAGATGCCGCTCGTCTACGTCGGCCGGGGCGAGCAGGAGCCGATCACCGAGGCGCACGAGAAGGCGCGCAAGGTGAAGCCCGAGTACACGGGCGGCGAGCCGGTCAAGGTCGGCTTCGCGCGCAATCTCGCCGAGGCGCAGATGATCCAGGGCATCCTGCTCGAGGAGGGCATCCCGAGCTTCGAGCGTCGCACGCGCGGCTTCGACGTCCCCGACTTCCTCGCCGGGGGCCCGCGCGACATCCTCGTCCCGGGCGCCGCCGGAGAGGCCGCCCGGGCGCTGCTCGCCGGCACGGACGAGCAGCCGCTCGAGGGCGAGGCGCCGTCGTCCGACGAGCGGCCGCTGCGCCTGCTCGCCGGCATGCTGGTGGCGCTCGCGATCGGCGCCCTGCTGATCTGGCTCGTCTCCCTGCTCGTGAGCTGAATGCGCTCGATACTCGCCCGGATCGGGGCGCATCCGTGGCCGGTGCTCGCGATCGCGATCGCGATCGCCGCGGTCGTCATCCTCGCCGCCGGCAACGGCCTCAGCTTCTCCGGCGACGAGCTCTACTACTTCGGGCGCCAGGCCGATGTGGCCCTCCCGCCGGTCCATTACGGCTCGTTCTCGCTCGAATACCTGCTCGCCCCCCACAACGGCCATCTGCAGCCCGCGGGCAAGCTGATCTACGAGGCGATGTTCGTGATCTTCGGCGCCGACTACACCCCCTTCCGGGTGCTCGAGCTGCTCTTGGTGATGGTCTCGATCGGGCTGTTCTTCGAGCTCGCGCGGACCAGGCTCGGCGCTCCGGTCGCGCTCCTGCTGGCGATCCTGCTCTGCTTCCTCGGCGCCGCCTGGGAGGTGCTGCTGTGGCCGTTCGACCTGCACACGATCGGCGCGCTCGCGGCCGGGCTCGGCGCTCTGCTCGTGCTCGAGCGGGGCGGACGCCGGGCGGACCCGATCGCATGCCTGCTGCTCTGCGTCTCGATTGCCTTCGTGGAGCTCGGGGTGGCCATTGCGGCGGCGGTCGCGGTCTCGATCCTGATCCGGGGCGATCGCCGGCGGCGGCTGTGGATCGTCGCGGTTCCTGGGGTCCTCTACATCGCCTGGTATCTGTGGGCGCGGCGCTTCGAGCTGACGCCGGTCGGCCTCGAGAACGCGGCCGACGTGATCGGATCCTGGTTCGACTCGCTGCGGGCGGTCGGCTCGTCGCTGACCGGCACCCTGGCGACCGGCGACGGCGCTCCCGTGCCCGTGGTCGGCCTGTCGGCCTTCGGCGCCGTCCTCGCCGGCGGCGCGATCGCCCTCTTCGCCCTTCGCCTCCGGCGCGGCGCGCTGCCGCCGACGTTCTGGCCCCTGCTGACCGCGTTGCTCGTCTACTGGACGTTCATCGGGCTGGCGGAGCGCAGCGCGGACTCCTCGCGCTATGTCTTCGCCGGCGCGGTGCTCGTCCTCCTCGTCGCCGCCGACCTGCTGCGCGACCGCCGCCCGGGGCCGGGCGCGATCGCGATCCTGGCCCTGATCGTCGCCCTGGCGCTGCCCGGGAACATCGCCAAGCTCGAGGACGGCGGCGACTACCTCGCCAAGGACGCCGAGCTCACGCGCGGGGAGTTCGCGATGCTCGAGGTCGCCGGCCCGCACGCCAAGCCCGGCTACGTCGCCGCCTACGACGGCGTCGCCCGCCAGGTCGGCGCCTCGCCGTACCTGGTCATGGATGCGGCGATCTACCTCGACGCGGTGCGCCGGATCGGCTCGCTCGCCGATTCGCTCGACGTGGTCAGGGGCCGCGAGCTGATCCTGCGACAGACCTACGACGTCGTGCTGGCGCGCACGCTGGATCTGAAGCTCGAGCCGGTGGCCGCCCCGGATCAACGCCGCCTGGCATGCGACACGCCTGCCGGCGCGCCCGGTGTCAGCCCGGTGCCCGCGCAGGGCGTGTTCGTACAGGCGCTTGACGCGGATGTCGAGCTGCGGATCAGCCGCTTCGTCCCCAACTTGCCGATCTTCACCCTCGGCACGGTCGCGGCCGGCGACTGGGTGCGGCTCGACCTGCCGGGCGCCGACTCGGCGCCCGACCCCTGGAAGCTGTTCTTCGACGCGCCGATCCGCGCCTGCGTGGAGCGCTGAGCGCCCCCTTCGCTCCTGAGCGCCCCCTTCGCTCAGACGAACGGATCCTCGTCGCCGAGCTCGTCGAGCGTGCCGGAGCGCGGCAGATCCTCGCGCAGGTAACGGCGCCACTCCCGCTCGACGTGGCGGAAGCGCTCGTCGAAGGCGAGCTCGATCGCCCGCTCGGCGCCCTCGCGACGTAGCCGCGAGACCAGGATCGCGCAGGCATCGCGCCCGCGCTCGCGCTCGAGCAGGTCGAAGACCGTGCCCCCGAGGATGATCGCGTCGCGCGCCGAGGGCGGAAAGGCCGGGGGGTTGCCCTGCCGCATGCGCGTGTTGACCGCCGCCCGGAAGAGCGAGGTCTGGCCGGTGAAGTACTGGGCACCGCCCTCGATCAGCCAGGCCCAGCGCACGTAGCGGGCGAACCGCCGCGGCCCCCAGGGCGGGGGCAGGCGGTCGTTGTTGGCGGCGATCACGATCTGCGCGTAGAGGCGCTCGGCGGTGCCTCGCAGGGCGGCCAGCGAGTCGTCGCCGGCAGCGCGGCGATCCGTGTACTCGTCGTTGAGGATGTGCAGCTCCGAGGCCATCGCCCAGCCGGCCAGGTAACGGCGCCCGGCCGGTGCGGCGGCGAGCCGGGCGCTGGGCAGGAACGGGTGCGCGGCGGCGAGCCACCCCGGCGAAGGGTGGATGATCACCGTGATCCCGCCGGGAGCGTCGTCGAAGCGGTCCTCGAGCCGCAGCCGCAGGTCCTCCAGACGGTCGAGGGTGCGCTGCGCGCAGGCATCGTCGTCGGTCTCGTGGCGAGCCGTGAAGCTCAGCGACTCGGTTTCGACCCAGGCCAAGGCTCGGCGAGGTTAGCGAGCGGGTCAGGTGCGATCATGGCGCCGGATGTCGTCTCAGAGCAGGTTCAGGTCGCCGGTGGCGGCGGTGCGGGCGCGGCTCCGCAAGATCTCGGACGACATCGAGCTTCTGCACGGTCACACGACCGCCACCCGCCAGGAGCTGGCGGAGCATCGCGCGCAGATCGGCGAGCGGCTGGACGGGATCGAGGCCGAGCAGCAGCGGGCGCTCGAGGCGCTGCGGCCGATCGGCGATCGCGAGCCATGGCAGCGCGAGCGCCTGCGCGAGCTTCGCCGCCGGCCCGAGTACGAGCGCGCCTTCACCGACGACGACCCGCTGGTCTCGATCGTCATCCCCACCTACCGCAACCACGAGATGCTGCGCGAGCGCGCCCTGCCCTCGGCGCTCGCCCAGACCCACGAGCGGATCGAGGTGATCGTGGTCGGCGACGAGGCCCCGCCCGAGACGGAGGCCGCGGTGGAGTCGTTCGCGGACGACCGGATCCGCTACTTCAACCGCCCCCTGCGCGGGCCCTACCCCGACGACCCGAAGCGGCGCTGGTACGTCGCCGGCGGCCCGCCCTTCAACGACGCCGTGGCGCTGGCGACCGGGGGGTGGATCGCGCCGCTCGACGACGACGACGCGTTCACCCCCGACCACGTCGAGCGCCTGGTCGAGTTCGCCCGCTCGCAGCGCGCCGAGCTCGCCTACGGCGCGATCCGCCAGCACCGGCCCGGGGGCGCCGTCGACACGATCGGCTCCTTCCCGCCGCGCTTCGGCGAGTTCAACCTCCAGGCCTGCATCTACCACGCCGGGCTGGCGACGATCTTCGACCTCGAGCTCTCCGACTGGATCTTCGAGGAGCCCTACGACTGGTCGCTCGCCCGCCGCATGCTGCAGGCGGGCGTCCGCTGCGCCTACCTCGACGAGGAGCTGGTCGAGTACTGGCCCTCGCGCTACTGGGACCCGGGCGAGCCCGACGCCGGCGAGGAGGACGGCGAGATCGCGAGCGGGGGACCCGCGCCCGAGTGGGAGCTCGCGGCGGCCGGCTTCGAGACCGAGATCGAGGGCGGCTGGGACATCGAGGCGGTCGCCGCCGCCTACCGGGCCAAGTGGCCGCAGTTCCTGCGCGCGATCGACGGGCCCGGTCCGCTGGGCGTCTCCCACGAGACCCCGACCGGGGTGACGGTCGGCCGCGACGACCCGATCGCCCACAACATCGTCTACTCGTTCGCCCACGCGCTCGACCGCGCCGCGAGCGGCAAGGCGCGGATCTCGGTGCTCGACTGGGGCGGGGCGCTCGGCCACTATCACGAGCTGGCGAAGCGCCTGGGCGAGGTCGAGCTCGACTGGCACTGCCGCGAGCTGCCCGCGGTCTGCGCGGTCGGCCGCGAGCTGGCGCCCGAGGTGACCTTTCACGAGACCGACGACTGCCTGGAGCGGACCTACGACCTCGTTCTGGCCAGCAACTCGCTGCAGTACGAGCCCGGGTGGCGGCAGTTGCTCGGGCGGCTGGCGCAGGCGGCGAGCTCGCACCTCTTCCTGACCAAGCTGCCGGTGGTCGAGACCCATCCCGGCTACGTCGCCCTCCAGCGTGCGCAGGGTTACGGCTACGAGACCGAGTACCTGGGCTGGGTCTTCCACCGCGGCGAGCTGGTCGAGGCGGCGCTCGACGACGGCCTGGAGCTGGTTCGCGAGTACGCCCTGGTCGCCCCGATCCACGTCGCCGGGGCGGCCGAGAACCCGAAGCACATCGGGCTGCTGTTCCGTACCGCTGGCTGACTATGTGCGCGATCTCACAGACCTGCGGCGCCCGGCGAGGGAGGCTGGCGTAGATGAGAGCGAGCCTGCCTCCGGGGCCCTCCTATCCGTCCCTGATCCAGGGCGTCGGCTTCTGGACCCGCCCGCTCGCCTACCTGGAGAAGCTGCGAGCCGAGTACGGCAAGCGGTTCACGCTGCGCTTCCCGTTCAGCCCGCCGTTCGTCTTCATCACCGAGCCGGACCAGGTCAAGCAGATCTACAAGGCCCCGCCCGACGTCCTTCACCCGGGCGAGGGAGCGCGCGTCCTGCAGCCGATCGTCGGCGACAACTCGATCCTCCTGCTGGACGGCGACGCCCACATGAGCCAGCGCAAGCTGATGCTCCCCGCCTTCCACGGCGAGAGGATGGAGGCGCTCACCGGCCTGGTCGCCGAGGTGACCGGGCGCGAGGTCGAGAGCTGGGCGGGCCGGACCGAGCTCCAGCTCCATCCCCTGATGCAGGGCCTGACGCTCGAGATCATCCTGCGTGCCGTTTTCGGCCTCGACCCGGGCGAGCGCCTCGACGCCATGCGCGAGCGCCTCTCGAAGCTGCTCGCCTTCGGCGACCATCCGCTAACCCTGTTCGGGCCGCCCGCGAGCGAGCGCTCGGAGGCGTTCTTCAGGAGGTTCGGGCCGCTCAGGGACTTCTTCGCCACCCGCGACCAGGTCGACGAGCTCCTGTTCGAGCTGATCGACGAGCGCCGCGGCGAGCGTGCGGACCGCGATGACATCCTCTCGATGCTGCTCGAGGCGCGCCACGAGGACGGCTCGCCCATGTCCGGCCAGGAGATTCGCGATGAGCTGATGACGCTGCTGGTGGCCGGTCACGAGACGACCGCGACCACGCTCGCGTGGGGCTTCGAGCGCCTCGTGCGCGAGCCCGCCGTCCTGCGCCGGCTCGTGGACGAGGTCGACACCGGCAACGGCGACGACTACGTGACCGCGACGATCCAGGAGACGCTGCGCCGCCGGCCGGTGCTGCCGAACAACGCGCCGCGCTTCATCGTGCAGCCGATCGAGGTCGGCGGTTGGAACTACGAGCCCGGCGCCTGCCTGGTCCCGAACGCCTACCTGATGCACCACGACCCGGACCTCTATCCGGATCCCTACGCCTTCCGCCCCGAACGCTTCCTCGACGAACCGCCCGGCACCTACACCTGGATCCCGTTCGGCGGCGGGCGCCGGCGCTGCCTGGGCGCCAGCTTCGCCCTCCTGGAGATGAAGATCGTGCTGCCGGCCGTCCTGAGGGCCTACGAGCTGCGTGCCACTCGCGACACTCCCGAGCTCGCCCGGCGGCGCAACATCACCATCCGGCCCGGTCAGGGCTCCCGCGTCGCGCTCGGCCGCCGCGCGGCCGTTCCGGAACCGGTCCCCGCACCGGCGTGAGCCGGCGCGCCTTACCGGCGCACGGATCGCTTGCGTGCAGGGATACTCCTGGCATGCGGGCCCGAATCGAGGGGGCTGCGAGCTCGACCGAGCAGCAGCTGGGCGCGATCGCCCACAGCGTCTTCTGGATCGGCTGGATCGTCAACGGGGTCGGCGCGCTGGTGACCTTCGTCTCGGTCGGCTTCCTGATCCCGATCTTCCTGGATCCGTCGCAGCGCAACGAGATCGGGCTGCTCAACGCGCCGCTGATCGTCGTTGTGCTGGCGATCGCAGGGGTCGCGCTCAATCGCCTCACCGCCCGCGATCGCGCGCGCGCCTTCGCCTGGATCGTCGAACGCCGTCAGCCGACCGACGCCGAGCATCGGCTCACCCTGCGGCTCGCGGCCACCTGGACGAAGCGGCTGGCGATCAGCTGGGCGGTCGGCGGGCTCGCCGTATGCCTCGTCAACCTCACCTACGGGATCGGGTTCTTCCTCGTCGTCACCGCGACGGTCTGGCTCGGCGGCGAGACGACCTGTGCGCTCGCCTACCTCTTCTTCGAGCGTGCCCTGCGCCCGGTCACGGCGCTCGCGCTCGCGGCGCGCCTCCCGGCCGAGCCGGTGACCCCCGGCGTCCGCGCTCGTCTGCTGATCGCCTGGAGCCTCGGCACCGGGGTGCCGATCCTCGGCGTCCTCGTCGTCGGGCTCGTCGGAGTCACCAACTCGGGCGTCGGGACGCAGTATGTCGCCGGCGCCTGCGTCTTCCTCGGCGCCGTGGCGATGATCGTCGGACTGCTTGCGACGACGATCGCGGCGCGGGCGATCGCCGATCCGGTGATCTCGGTTCGCGCCGCGCTCGACCGGGTCGCAGCGGGCGATTTCGAGACCGTGGTTGCGATCGACGACAGCAGCGAGGTCGGGATGCTGCAGGCGGGGTTCAACCGGATGGCCGAGGGGCTGCGCGAGCGCGAGCGCATCCGCGACCTCTTCGGCCGCCAGGTCGGTCACGACGTCGCCCGCGCCGCGCTTGCGGAGGGCGCCCGCCTCGGCGGCGAGGAACGGGAGATCGGCGCCGTCTTCGTCGACCTCACCGGCTCGACCTCGATGGCGCTGGCGATGCCGCCGACCGAGGTGGTGAGGCTGCTGAACCGCTTCTTCCGGGTCGTCGTCGACGCCGTCGAGGCGGAGGGCGGCCTGGTCAACAAGTTCGAGGGCGACGCGGCGCTCTGCGTCTTCGGCGCCCCGGCGGCGAGCGACGATCCCGCCGGCGACGCGCTGCGGGCGGCGCGGCGGCTCGCCGCGCGCCTCGAGCGGGAGGTCCCCGAGGTCGGCTTCGGAATCGGCGTCTCGGCCGGACCCGCCGTCGCAGGCAACGTCGGGGCCGAGCACCGCTTCGAGTACACGGTGATCGGCGATCCGGTCAACGAGGCGGCCCGCCTCTGCGAGCTCGCCAAGCAGCGCAAAGAGCACGCGCTCGCCTCCGACGCCGCCCTCTCACGTGCCTGCGGCCCGGAGGCCGCCGCCTGGTCGGTGACCGAGCGCACCGTCCTCCGCGGCCGCCTCGAGGCCACCGGCCTGGCCTCGCCGGTGGCCTAGCCCGCTGAACGTCCCGGAGTACGCCCTATACGGGGGGTTCCGGGACGTTCACCGCGATTGCGCCCCTACTTGATCTGAACGACCTGCTGGAAGGTCGGCCGGTTGATCCAGTGGATCGGTGGCTGGGTGATTGCGCCGGTGGCCGTGTGGCGGACGGCGTCGTGGCACCACTGGGCGTCGCCGCCCTCGCAGGCGCCGTCCGGGTAGAGCTCGGCGTCGGAGTCGTGCCCGAGCGCGTTGGAGAGCGATCGGACCAGCGCCGCGCGGCACTTGGCGACCGAGCCGCCGCCGCAGTAGACGCGGGAGAACTTGCCCCGTACGGGATCGCCGAGGATCGTGCGCAGGTCCTTGTTGACGTAGCCGTACCAGCCGGAGATGAAGGACGAGCCGATCGGCCCGGGCGCGTCGTGGAGGCTGAGCATCCGCTCCATCGCGTCGAACATCTTGTCGCCGATCTCGGGCTTGAACTCGGCGCTGACCAGCCGCGGCCACCACGCGTCCATGATCCTGACCGCCTCGGCCTGGTCGTAGACGCCGTCGGCGTTCTTGTCGCGGCGGTGCGAGCCGGTGTTCATCCAGGCCCGCAGCTTCTTCGCCGCCGCCTGCACCTGGGGGCCGCCGGCGTTGCCGATCAGCTGCAGGGCGTAGGGGAGGGCGACGTCGCCGCGAAGGTCGACGGTGCCGGCGTCCTCCATCGCGTCGACGAGCTTCTGGCGGCTCATCTTCCGTTTCCCGGCGATCCGCGGCTTGACCCGGTCGTCGAGCATCGAGGAGCGGAAGACCGGCCCGCGTGAGAAGTCGTCGTCGGGCGCCCGGAAGCCAGGCGCCTGCTTGTTGTTCCAGCTCGTCAGGTAGTCCTGGTCGATCACCTGCGGGTGCGCCGAGCAGGGCTCCTGCTTCGACATGTTGGTCCGCGGGTCGACGTTGCCCTGGTTGACCGGCTGGCCCGTGAGCAGCGCCTGCGAGGGCGGCACGAAGCCCTTCCACTCGTACTTGCCGGGCGTCGGCAGGTCGGGATCGGCCTTGCGCGACCGCACCGGGTTGATCCCGGAGTTGAAGTAGGCGATGTGCTGGTGGTTGATGTAGAACCAGTTGAACGTGTACTGGATCTTGCAGGCGGCCTTCTGGAACGCCTCCGGGGTCCTCATCTTGCGCGGGTTGTTGAAGTCGGCGAAGCCGAGCGCCGAGTCGACCTCGTGGTAGTAGGTGGCGCGGAGCTTGGTGAAGGCGACGGGCTTGCCGTTGACCTTCGCCCGCCCGATCACGATCCCGAGCGCGGTGCGCTCGGCCCGCAGCGTCTGCGACCCGGACGGGGTCGTGTCGCCGACCGACTGGGTCCAGGCGTCGGTGCGCTCGAGCGCGTCGATCGGCAGGCACTTGCCGTGGAACACGTAGCTCGTCGATTCGAGCGTCGGCTTCGATCCGTCCGCGTTGCAGAGCTTGACCGCGAAGGTGTCGGTGATGTCCTGGCCCGAGGAGGTCGCCGACCAGGCGTAGTCGCGCCCGTGGCCGAGCTGGACGTAGAGGTTGGTGCCCGGGAACGCGGTCCCGCGCGCGTCCAGCGGGGGCCCGGTCGGTCCGCCGGGTGCGTGGAGCTCCTCCTCCATCAGGATCTGCGGCGTGTAATAGGAGACCTGCGGGCCGATCACCGCGACCGGGGCGCCGCCCTTCGACTCGCGCTTGGACACCAGCAGCGCGTTCGAGGCGCCCTGCATCGAGCTCAGGTTGCCCAGCAGGTCGCCGATGTCGGGGAGCGGGCTCTCGCTGCCGGCGGAGTCGGCCTCGGGGCGCGCCGAGGACGAGGCGACCACGTCGGCGGGCACGAAGCTGCCCTGGTCCGGCATGGCCGCCTTCTGGCCCTTGCGTTTCGGCATGTAGGGGAAGCGGGTGCCGTCGTGGACGGTCGTCGGCGCCTCCGGGTCGTTGGCGCGGCGGAAGTCCATGAACGCCGCCCGCCCGGCGCGCTTGCCGAACCGCTTCTGGGCGGCCTCGAGGGCGAGCGCCGCGGTGACCTCCTTGCCGCCGCCCTTGCCGAAGATGCCGGCCACCAGCGAGGCGATCGAGATCACGTCGGTGACGCTCCAGTCGTCGGGACCGGCCGGGTGGCCGAGCAGCGGGTACTCGCCCGGCATCAACAGCGGGTTGGAGCGGATCTCGGCGATCCGGTGGTTGATCCCGGCGACGTAGTTGGTCACGTCCTGGGCGACCTGGGTCCCGGCCTTGCCGTACGCCTCGTCGGCGAGGTCGAACTGGACCTGGAGCTCCGAGTCATCGCGATAGGGGGTGTCCGCGAAGACGCTCTGGTCCATCGCCACGTTGCCCGGTGAGCCGCCGGCGAACTGGGCGAGCTGCGCGCGCCCGGCGTGGCGGAGGGCGTCGATGAAGAACATCCGGTCCTCGGCGGCGACGTAGCCGGCGCCGAACATCGCCCCGGCCCGCGTCGCGCCGTAGATGCGCGGGACGCCGAACTGGTCACGGACGATCGTGACGTCGTCGCGGGGGCTGTACGTGCGCTCGACGTTCTCGGGCCTGACGCCGAAGGTCGCGTCCTTGTAGTAGTCGGTCAGCTGCGACTTCTTCAGGCCCGGCGTCGCGTAGACGAGGTCCTCGTACATCTGCAGCTGGTCGGAGTCGTGCGGGGGCCGGGCGCCGGTGCTCAGGAAGCCGGCGATCTCGGCCGCGTTGACGCTCTGGCCCTGGCCGGGGGGCAGGATGTTGAGGAAGCCGCCGGAGTCGTTGTCCCCGTAGGCGCCGGGTGCCGGGCCGGCCGCCAAAGCGGCGCCGGGCAGCGCGACGGCGATCGCGATCGCGATCGCCACACCGAGACCTGTGCGCTTCGCCCCTCTCACCGCCGGCGGCGACTGTAATCACCGCACAGCGACGGTGCGCCGGTTCCCCGGGGAGGCTAGGCGGGCGGTGACCCGGCCACTTGATTGCGCTCGTAGTCGAGCTCGGTCGAGATTCCGAGCTGCTCGAGCGCGGCGCGGGCGAGCTCGAGCCCGTCGGTGTCCCGGACCGCCGCCACCAGGGGCAGCTCGGCCGCGGCGGCCTCGAGGTCGAAGTAGAAGGCCAGCGCGCCGGTCGGCCCCAGCGGCACCCGCCGGCGCCCGCCGCGGATCTCAGCCTCGCCCACCTCGCCGCGGGCGCAGTGGACGATCTGCATGCTCGCCTCGGTGCCGCAGGCCCTCGCCGCCCGCTCGAGCTCGTCGGCCTCGATCCGGCTCACGCTCGAGGTCCCGATCCAGGCTTCGGCCGCGGCCAGCGCTGCGATTCGCTCGAGCACCTCGTCGACGGTGAGCTCCCCATCGCAGCCGGCGCCGATCACGGCGGCGACGCCGTCGAGGCGATTGCCGAGCCGCAGGCCTGCGGCCAGCATGATCGCGTCGCAGAGCGGGCTGCGGAGCCCCGGCTCCTCGCCGGAGGCGATCGCGTCGCCGCCGACGTCGAGGTAGACGACGAGGTCGCAACCCAGCAGCCCGGCGGCGGCGCCAATCCCCTCGGCGGCGCCGGCGGCGCCGTCGGTGATGTCGATCAGCACCGTCGGGCTGTGCAGGTGGTCCGCCAGGTGCGACTCGGAGAACAGCACCCCGTCCGCGGTCGCGGTCTCCGGGCCGGCGAGCACGGCGTGCTTGCCGAGCGGGTCGCCATGGCGGATCTCGCTCGTCGAGCGGGGGCCCGGCTTCGGGTCCACGGGCAGCCGCTCCCAGGCGACGCCACCGAGCACGAACGGGGTCCCGAGCTGCTCGCAGCGCCGGCCGACCGTGAGCGCCCCCGCGACATCGCCGCCGCCGCCGATTCCGAGCACCAAGGCTCGCCGCGCCCTGGAGACGCGCCGATCGAAGGAGAGCGAGACTATGGCGCCGCTGCCGGTGTGTGGGTCAGGCGAGGGCCGGCTCGGCCTGGCAGATTTCGCGGATCGCGGCCGCGGCGCGGTCGAACTCTTCGTCCGCCATCACCGGCGTGCCCTCGAAGGGCAGGTCGCGATCGATCTCGACCCAGGAGCGGCAGCCGTGGTACTCGTCGCGAACGCGGACCGTGACCGGGCGCGGGATCCGATGCACCCTCAGCAGCAGCACGTGCAGCGGATGCGTGCGCTTCCAGCGCAGGCGCTTGGTCGCGTAGTCCTGAGTCCAGACGTGGTACGGCGAGAGCGCGTCGACGATCCGCGGGTCGTCGGTCTCGAAGTGGTCGGAAACCTCGGCCCAGGCGCGGATCCGCACCCGGTCGGGCTGCGGGATGCCGCCGTCCTGGAGCAGCGCGCGCGGCGGCGGCTCCTCATCAGGCCAGACGCCCTCCTCGAGAGCCCGCCGGAGCTCGGGATGGTGCGATTCGCGGACCAGGTCGTTGCGCTGGTGGTCGAAGGTCGGATAGAGGAAGAACTGCTCGTGCTCGAGCTCGAAGTTCTTGTCCTCCTCGCGGATACCACCCTTGCGCAGGGTCACGAGCTGCTCGCCCTCGGACAGGGCGCGGACCGTCACGGCCCACTCTTTAAAGGCAATCGGCATTGTGTGGCTTGGGGGTGTTGAGAACTTGAGTCGGGCCTGTACATCGCCCCGACGGGGCATCCAGGCCCGGTTGAGAGACGTCATTCTAGGCTAGGCGACCAGGAATGCCAAATTTGTGATCTCTGTTGCATGGAATTCGCGCTCTAAGCGCTCCCCTGGGCACCCCCGCCGGGCGTCTCGAGCCGCAGCCGGTCGCCCGGATTGAGCTCGCCGGCGCACTTTGCGGGCAGTTCGGCGCCGTTCAGCAGGTTGCGACCCGGCTGGCCGTCGGCCCCGCCGTCGCGGCCGCGCGGGGGGTGACGGCGGCGCTCGGTGAGCAGCGTGAAGCGCATCGGCGCCAGTGCCTCGATCTCGCGCACGATCCCGTCCCCGCCGGGCCGCGCGCCCTCGCCGCCCGAGCCGCGCCGCAGGCCCAGCTCCCGGACCCGGATCGGGTACTCGGTCTCCAGCGCCTCCACGGGGGTGTTGAGCGTGTTCGACATCGCCACGTGGATCGCGCTCGGCCCGCGGGCGTCCGGGCACGCTCCCTGGCCGCCGCCGATCGTCTCGTAATAGGTCCACGTGGGGTCTGACCCCTCGAGTCCCGCCAGCGTGAGGTTGTTCATCGTGCCCTGGCCCTGCGCGGGAACCGGGATCGCGCCGCCGAAGGCGGCCAGGACGAGGTCGGCGACCCGGCTCGAGGTCTCGACGTTGCCGGCGGCGACCGCCGCCGGCGGGCGGGCGTTGAGCAGCGATCCGGGCGGCGCGACCACGCGCACCGGCCGGTGCGCTCCCGCCGAGGGCGGCCCGTCGGGGTCGGTGAGCACGCGGACGGCGAAGAAGGCCGCCGACCTGGTCACCGAGAGCGGGCAGTTGAGGTTGCCCTCCACCTGCTCGCAGCTGCCCGAGAAGTCGAGCTCCAGCGAGTCGCCGGCGATCGTCAGGCGCACCCGCAGCTCGAGGTCGCCCGGGTCGCGGGGTCCGCCCTCGAGCACGTCGGCGGCCTCGAAGCTGCCCTCCGGGAGCGCGGCGATCGCCGCCCGCGCCCGCCGTTCCGAGTAGTCGAGGATCTCGTCCATCGCCGCCGTCAGCCCGTCGGCACCGTGGCGCTCGACCAGCTCGGCGACGCGCCTCGCCCCGGTCAGGTTCGCCGCCCGCTGGGCGCGAAGGTCGGCGAGCCGCTCCTCCGGCTTTCGCATCCGCTCGGCGAGCCCGCGCAGCGTCTCGTCGTCGGCCCGGGTGGGCTCGATCACGACGCCCTCCTGGTCGAGCGTGGTCGAGTCCGCGGGCATCCCGCCCGGCGTCGGCCCGCCGATGTCGGCGTGGTGGGCCCGGCTGGCGGCGAAGCCGAGCAGCGTGCTGCCGGCGAACAGGGGCGAGATCAGCGTCACGTCGGGCAGGTGGGTCCCGCCGCGGTAGGGGTCGTTGAGGATCCACAGCGCGTCGGGCTCCTGCTCGAGCTCGAGCACGGCGGCGACCGCGTCGGGCATCGAGCCGAGGTGGACCGGGATGTGCTCGGCCTGCATCACCAGCTCGCCGGCGGCGGTGAACAGCGCGGTCGAGCAGTCGTGTCGCTCGGTGATGTTGGGAGAGTGGGCCGACCGGATCAGCACCGCGCCCATCTCGTCGCAGGCGGCCCGCAGCGCACCGACCAGGACCTGGAGCGAGATCGGGTCGAGGCTCATGCCCCCACCTCGGCGACGATCGTCCCGGCGTCGTCGACCTCGGCGCGCCAACCGGGCGGCAGGACCAGGGTCGCCTCCGGAAGCTCGAACACGCAGGGGCCGGCGGCGGTCGTCCCGGCCGGCGGCTCGCCGCTCAACACCTCGGCCTCGAGCCAGCGACCGCCGAAACGCGCGCGGCGCCCGGCGCGCTGGAGCTCGCCGGGGCGCGCCGCGGTCGGGCGCGGCTGCGGCCCGGGCTCGACCACGGCAAGGCGGATGTTGACCAGCTCCACCGGCGCGACCGCGTCGCGGTAGCCGTAGCGGCGCTCGTGCTCGGCGGCGAACCGCTCGGCGAGCTCGTCGGGGCTCGGGGCCTCGCCCGCCTCGACCCCGAGCTCGAATGCCTGGCCGCGGTAGCGCAGCTCGTAGAGCACCTCCGTGCGGACCTCGGCGAGGCCCGCGGCGAGCGGCTCGCGCAGCGCCGCGACCTCGGCGGCGATCCGCTCGGCGGTCAGCTCGTCGGCGCCCAGCATCACGGTGCGGGCGGTGTCGCGGCGGCGCTCGGAGGCGATCAGGCCGAGCGCCGAGAGCACGCCGCTGGCCCGCGGGCAGAGAATCCCCGCGATCCCGAGCTCCTCGGCAATTGCTGCGGCGTGCATCGGCCCGGCGCCGCCGAACGGCATCAGCGCGAAGTCACGCGGATCGACGCCGCGCTCGACGGTGACCACCCGCAGGGCGCGGATCATCTCCTGGTTGGCGATCCGCACGATCCCCTCGGCGGTCTCCAGGGGCTCGAGCCCGAGCTCGGAGGCCAGCGCGGCGATCGCGCGCTGGGCGGCCTCGGCGTCGAGCTCGACCCCTCCCGCCAGTAGCGAGCTCGAGCTCAGGTAGCCGAGCAGGAGGTTGGCGTCGGTGACCGTCGGCTCGCTGCCGCCGCGCCCGTAGCAGGCCGGTCCGGGCTCGGCTCCCGCGGAGCGCGGCCCGACGCGCAGCGCCCCGCCGCCGTCGCGCCAGCCGATCGAGCCGCCGCCGGCGCCGACCGTGTGCACGTCGACCATCGGCAGCTGGATCACCCGGCCGGCGATCTTGCGGGCGTCGGTCTTGCGCACACGCCCGCCCTCGACCACGCAGACGTCGCAGGAAGTCCCGCCCATGTCGAAGCCGAGCGCGTTGCCGTCGCCCGACAGCCGCGCCAGCAGCCCCGCTCCGACGGCGCCGCCGGCGGGACCCGAGAGCACGCTCCAGGCGCCGGCGCGCGCCGCCTCGGCGGCGGGGGCGACGCCGCCCGACGACATCATCACCGTCGGCTCGGGCAGCCCGCGGCCCGCCGCCGCCTCGCCGAGCCGCTCGAGGTAGCGGCCCAGCAGCGGCGAGAGGTAGGCGTCGATCACCGTGGTCGAGCAGCGCTCGTACTCGCGAAACTGCGCCAGCACTTCGTGCGAGGCGGAGACGTGGACGTCCGGCAGCTCGGCTCGCAGCCGCTCGGCGATCGCGCGCTCGTGAGCCGGCTCGAGGTAGGAGAAGAGCAGGCAGACGGCGATCGACCGGGCGCCGATCCGCCGGCACTCGGCGAGGATCCGCTCCAGCTCGCCCGTTTGCAGCGGCTCGATCACGCCCTCGGGACCGACCCGCTCGGCGACCGCGATCCGATCTTCGTCGGCGACCAGGGGCGAGGCCTTGGGCGCGCAGAGGCGGTAGAGGTGGGGACGGTCCTGGCGCGCGACGTCGAGCAGGTCGGTGAAGCCGCCGGTGGCGATCAGCGCCGTGCGCGCCCCGCGCTCGGTGAGCAGGGCGTTGGTGCCGACCGTCATCCCGTGGGCGAAGCCCTCGACCTCGTCCGGGCGGCCGCCGGCGCGTTCGAGCGCAGCGTCGATCGCCTCCAGCACGCCCAGCGACTGGTCGGCGGGCGTGGTCGGCGCCTTCGCCGTGTACAGCGAGCTGCCGTCGAACAGCACGGCGTCGGTGAAGGTCCCGCCGACGTCGACTCCCAGGAGCACGGGTCGAAGCTATCGGCCTGGTCGCTCGAGTGGCGCCTAACTCCGCCTAGCGCCCAGTTATCCGCCACTCGACGGGCAGTCGGCGGTGACGATATTGGTGGACGCGGGCCGGCCGATCAGGAAATGATCGGCCGGGATTGGGCCTTTGCCCCGACAAGCCCTGAAACACGGCCCCGGCGAACTCCCTTTGCGCCAGGCAGCCGATGAGGTCGTCGGGACTGGCTGCCCGTATCTGGGCCGCACTGCGCGTCTCTCGTCCGCAATCAAAGAGGGGCAAAAAAAATGAGGCCCCGGCGCTGATCTCAGAGCCGGGGCCTCGTCCCCATGGCGGCCGCGCCCCCGCGGCCGCTCCCCACGTCGCTGTGGCGTCTAGGCCGCTGCGCCGACCCCTTCCAGCTCGAAGGCCTCGATCGGGAGCTCCGGCCCGTCGAAGGTCTCCTCCAGGTGCTTGTGCGAAGGGCAGTAATCGCGCGCCGGCAGCGGCTCGCGCTGGCACGGCGTGCCCTTGCGAGTGTGGGCGCGGCACTGGCGCGGGATCCCGTCGAGTCCGGCGCCCTGAGGCATCCGCTCGAGGAAGTCCTGCGCGAGCTTGATGTTGCGATCGATCACCATCCAGACGCGCAGCTGGTCGGCGAGCCCGAAGTGCATGCGGACCTCGTTGAACAGGCTGCGAGCCGGGCGGGCGAAGTAGCGGCGGTCGTAGGTGAGGCGCTTGATCGTGTCCTCACACGCATCGAGGACGGCCTGCTTGTTCCGGCATGCGGTCGGATCGCGGTCGTCCTCCACGACAGCTGAGGCGATCTCTCGGTAGATCGAACGGCTGAAGCGATACATCTGATCTCTCTCCTTACCCCGTGTTGTCCATTCCGTGGAACCCCTGGGACTTCCGTGCTCCATCCCTGGGGGAGGGGGAGTATGTCAACCGATCGGCAAAATGCAAGAGCGATTGGTTAAGGAAGTATTAACCAACCGATGGAGCTATTACCTCCTCCGATCGGAGGAGGCGATCAGACCCAGCGGTCGGAGCGCATATCGCCACCGGGCTCGACCACGAGATGGATCCCGTCGAGCGCGGGATCGGGGAGCGGGAAGTCCGTGCGCCGGTGCGCGCCGCGCGATTCCGGCCGCGCCAGGGCGCTCGCGCCGATCATCCGCGCCAGCGGATACCGATCCGCGAGCAGCGGCTCGAGCCCTGCCGCGTCTCGCTGCGGCCCGGCGTGGCGCCAGACCGCATCGCGGGTTCGATCCTCGGGCGGCGAGAACCGCCAGGACGGAGCCGGCGCGCTCGCGCCATCCGGCTCGACGAGCGCCGCGCGCGCTGCTCGGGTGCCGAAGACGAAGCACTCGCTGAGCGAGTTCGAAGCCAGCCGATTGGCGCCGTGCAGGCCGCTGCAGGCGCACTCGCCGACCGCGAACAGCCCGGCCAGGGTCGTGCGGCCGTCGAGGTCGGTCGCGACGCCCCCGATCAGGTAGTGGGCCGCAGGAGCGACCGGCACCGGCTCGGACTCCGGCCGCAGGCCGGCTTCCCGGCAGACGGCGAATACGTTCGGGAACCGCTCGGGGTCGAGTCCGCGCAGGTCGAGCAGCACGTGGGCCGAGCGATCGGCCTCGATCCGGTCCAGGATCGCCGCCGTTACCTGGTCGCGGGGCGCCAGCTCGTCGGTGAACCGCTGCCCGGAGGAGTCGAGCAGCGTGGCGCCCTCCCCGCGCACCGCCTCGGTTACCAAAGCGCCGTCGTGCGGGTTGCCCGGCAGCGCCAGCGCGGTGGGGTGGAACTGGCAGAGCTCGAGGTCCGCGAGCTCGGCGCCGGCGGCGTGGGCGAGCACCGAGCCGGCGCCGATCGCGCCCCGCGGGTTCGTCGTCCGCGACCACAGCGCCGCGCCGCCGCCGGTCGTCAGCACGGTGGCCGGGCCGGCGATCTCGCCGGCGTCGGTAATCACGCCGCCGCAGCGCTCTCCGTCGCTCCAAAGGGCAACTGCTGAGACGCCCTCGAGGACCTCGATCCGCTCCTCGGCGGCGACCAGCTCGGCGAGCCGCGAGGTGATCGCGCGGCCGGTCTCGCTGCCGCCGGCGTGGACGATCCGGCGCGCCGAGTGGCCGCCCTCGAGCCCCAGCGCCAGCCCGCCGTCCGGCGTGGTGTCGAAGCGGACCCCGCGGGCCATCAGCTGCTCGACCGCCGCCGGCGCCTCGCGGGTCAGCACCTCGACGGCGCTGGTCCGGCAGAGGCCCCGTCCGGCCGCGAGCGTGTCGGCAGCGTGGCGCTCGGGCGTGTCGTCGGCGGCCAGCGCCGCCGCCAGCCCGCCCTGGGCCCAGAAGCTCGAGCTCTCGGCCAGGGGCTTGCGCGAGACGAGCGTGCAGCGGGCGCCGCTTGCGGCGGCCTCGAGCGCCACGTGCAGCCCCGCCGCACCGCCGCCGACGACCACGACCTCTGGGTTGGGGGGACTCGCCACGGGCCGGTTACCGTATCCGGGCGGCTTGGCTCTCTACTACTCCCATCCCTCCTCCCATCGCCACGAGACCGGCGGCCATCCCGAGAACGCCGGCCGCCTGGTCGCGATCGAGTCGGAGCTCGAGGGCGCCGGCTGGCCGGGCCTGGACCGCGTGCAGGCGCCGGCGGCGACCCGCGAGCAGCTGCTGCGCGTGCACGAGCCGGCACACGTGGAGGCGATCGAGGCCTTCTGCGCCGGCGGGGGCGGGATGATCGACGTCGACACCGTCGCCGGGCCCGATTCCTTCGAAGCGGCGCTGCACGCGGCCGGCGGGGCCGCCGCCGCGGCGGAGCAACTGCTGGCCGACGGCGAGCGGGCCGCGATCTGCGCCCTGCGCCCGCCCGGCCACCACGCCGAGCGCGACCGGGCGATGGGCTTCTGCCTCTTCAACAACGTCGCCGTCGCCGCTGCCCACGCGATCGAGGCCTGCGGGGCGGAGCGCGTGCTCGTGCTCGACTGGGACGTCCATCACGGCAACGGCACCGAGGCGATCTTCGCCGCCGATCCGCGGGTGCTGTACGCCTCGATCCACCAGTGGCCCCTCTATCCGGGCACCGGGGCGGCCGACTACGCCGGGGTCGGCGACGGCGAGGGCTACACGGTCAACCTCCCGGTCCCCGCCGGGGCGGGCAGCGAGCAGTTCGCGGCCCTGGTCGAGCACGTCGTGGTCCCGATCGCCCGCGCCTACGAGCCGGGGTTGATCGCGATCTCCGCCGGCTACGACGCCCATCGCGACGATCCGCTCGCCTCCTGCACCGTCGAGACCCAGGCCTACGGCGAGATGACCGCGGCGATCCGCGACGTCGCCGCCGAGCTCGACGTGCCCGTGCTGGTCTGCCTCGAGGGCGGCTACTCGCCGCCCGCGCTCGCGAGCTCGGTCCTGGCGACGGCGGGCGCGCTCGGGGGGGACTTCACCGCTCGCGGTGCCGCGCCCGAGGCCGCCGAGCCCCACCTCTCGCGCCTCCGCGACAGGTGGTCGCTCTAGGGACTCAGCCGGTCCTTGATCGTGTCGATGAAGTCGCGCGGGAAGCCGGGGAGGTTGTCCAGCTCATCGACGGAGCTGAACCCGTCGTGGTCGTCGCGGTAGCGAATCACCCGCTTGGCCTGGGTGACCGACATCCCGAGCGCCAGCAGCTCGTCGTAGCCGGCGCTGTTGAGGCTGACCGTTCCCTCGGCGTCGCGGCGCCGCAGGATGCCGGGGGCGCGCAGGCTCGAGATCCGCGACCGCTTCTGCTGCTCGGACTCCTCCGGTTCCTCGGACTCCTCCGGTTGCTCGGACTCCTCGGGCTCGACCGCATGCGCGCGCTCTGCCACCGCGTCGGCCCGGTCGCCAACCTCGCCCACCTTGCCTTCGATCTCGCGATAGCGCTCCTCGCGCTCGCGGTCGGCGTCGCGCCGGATCTGCTCATCGGCCTCGGCCGCCCGCCGGTCGGCGGCGGCGGTGCGCTCGTTCGCCTCCTCGAGCAGGCGGCGGCTGGCGGCCAGCTCGGCCTCGATCGCGGCCATCTGGTGGGACAGCTCCTCCTCGCGCGCGCCGAGCGCCTCCTTCGCCTCCTGCTCGGCGGTCCGGCGCACGTCGGCGACCTCGCGCTGGACGCGTGAGTCCGCCTCCTTGCCCAGTCGCTCGGCCTGCTCGGCCAGCCGCGCCTCGAGCCCCTCGGAGGCCGCCGATTCCGCGGCCTCGACCGCCTCGCGCACGCCTCCCTGGGCGCGGCGTTCGCCCTCCTTGCGCAGCGCCTCCGTCTGGGTCCGCAACCAGTTGGAGGCCGAGGTGCGCAGCTCGACCGAGGAGCGAGCCGCGATCTCCTCGGCGGCCCGGGCGCGTTCGGTCGCCTCCTGCAGGGCGCGCTCGGCCTCGGTCAGGGCCTTCGCCTTCTCGGTCCGCTCGGCGGCCAGGGCAGCCTCCAGCTCCGCCACGCGCTCGGCCGGCTTGCGCTCGGCCTTGCCGAGCGCCTCCTCGAGCTTTTGCTCCGACTCCTTGCGCCTGCGCTCGGCCTCCGCCCGGGCGCGCTCGACGGCCTCGCGGCCGATCCGCTCCGCCTCGGACCTCGCGTGCTCGGCAGCGGCCACGGCGCGCTCCAGCTCGGCTTCCTTTTCGCTCACACGGCCGGCGGCCTGCTCGGCCGCCTCCCGCTGGACGCGCTCTGTCTCGGCGGCGATCCGCCGCTCGGCGTTCTCCTGCAACCGCTTCGCCTCGCTGGCCAGCTCCCGCTCGGCGGTCGCGACCCGCTCGGCGGCCGCCAGCGCGCGCTCCTCGATCTGACGCAGGCGCTCGTCGGAGCTCTCGATGATCCGCGTCTTCTCCTCGCGCTCCTGGGCGAGCGCCTGCTCGCGGGCGCTCATCTCCGCCGCCAGCGATTCCCGCACCGCCCGCCGCGCCGCATCGACCTCGAGGCGCGTCCGCTCCTCGGCCTCGGCGCGGATCCGCGCCGCCCCGGCCTCCGCGCGCTGTCTCTCCTCGGCGGCCGCCCGCTCCTCGAGCTCGCGCCGGGTGGTCTCCGCTGACTGCAGCGCCCGCTCCTCGAGCTCGCGCCGGGCGTCCTCGGTCGCCTCCTGCGCGCGCCGCTCGGCCTCCGCCGCAGCCCGCTCCTCGGCCTCCGCGCGCGCCGCGTCGGCCGCCTCGCGCACGCGTTCGGCGACCTCCGCGTGCAGCGTCTGCAGCTCGCGCGTCAGGTCCGCGGTGCGCGCCTCGACCTGGCGCTCGGTGTCCTCGCGGGCGCGCCGCTCGGCCTCGGCCTGGGCGCGCTTCGTCTCCGTCGCCCGCGCCTCGGCGGACTGCACCGCCGCCAGGGCCTCATGCACGGCGGTCTCGCCGTCGCGGGCCGGGCTCGGCGCCGCCGTCTCGGCGTCGGTCCCCGGCTCCGCCGTCACGGACCCGGCGAGCTGCTCGCGGACCCGCTCCTCGGTCTCGGCGCGGGCCTCGGCGACCGCCTGCGCCAGCCGCTGATCCGCCTCTTCGCGGACCGCGTTCAGCTGCTTGCGAAGCCAGCCCGCCGCCGCCGCGCGGCCTTGGTCCTCGGCCTCGGCTCGCGCCGCCTGCGCCGCGGGAGAGCGCGACTCGTCACCGCTCTCGACGGCGGCGACCTTCTCGCGCTCGGCCCGCTCGGCCTCGGCGATCCGCCGCTCGGCCTCCGCGGCGCGCTCCTCGGCCTCCAGGGCGCGGCGCTCGGTCTCCTCGGCGTGGCGCTGCGCCTCGCTCGCGCGCCGCTCGGTCTCACCGAGCCGGCCCTCGATCACCTGCAGCTCCCCGGCCGCCTCGTCCTTGGCCCGCTCGAGGTCCTCCTCGAGCGCCAGGATCTCGTCCATCGCCCGCTCCTCGGCCTCCCGGGCGGCGGCCTGGGCGGCGATCCGGATCCGCTCGGCGGCGTCATCGTCGTCGGGCGCCGCCGCCGGGCCGCCGCGCAGCGGCGCCGGCGGCGTGAAGTCCTCCGCCGCGCGGCCCTGGCCGGGCTCGCCCGCCTCCGACTCGGCGGCGGGCTCCTCGCTTTGCTCCGCGCTCACGGTGCCGGCCTCACCGTCGCCGGCCTGCGCGTCGCCGGCCGCGCTGGGGGGCGTCCATTCCTCGGTCCCCTGGTCCGCGTTCGGCTGGTCGCCGGAAGCGTCGGGCTCGGGGACGTCGGCGCCGGTCTCGCCTCCGTCCGTCCCCTTCCCCTCGCCTCTCCTGAAGATCCCGAAACGGCGTTTGGCCATGGCGGCGGACTCTATGTCAGATCCGGGCTCGCATCCGCCTCATCCCCACCGCTCGGCCGGCCCCGGCGAGGCGCTCGCGGGCCGGGTCGCGATCGGGTACCAATACCGGCTGAATCGGCCGCTCGTGACCGCGGCGGGGCGAAATCGCCCCACCTCGGTCTGGATCGGTCACATCTGAGCGAACACGATCCCCTCCGTTGGAATCGACGGAAGGAGAACCATGCAGCACCTGTTCGTCTCAACCCACCTGCGCGTCCGCGGCCTCGTCTCGCGCCTCGCCTCCGAGCCCGGCCAGGGCACGGTCGAGTATGTCGGTCTGATCCTCCTCGTCAGCCTGCTGATGGTCGGCATGGTGGCGGCGATGAAGGGCTTCAACGGCACCTCGGGGACCGAGATCGCCGAGGTGATCATCGACAAGATCAAGCAGGCCGTGAACGCGATCACATTCCGCTAGCGGGGACCTCGCCGAGCGGGCTCCTGAGCGCTACCGTGGAGTCTCTGGAAGATCCGACAGGAGGTTGGCAATGACGTCGACGGCGGAGGACCAGGAGCTCAAGGGGCGCCACGCGAAGATGTGGGCGTCGGGCGACTACCCGCAGATGGTGGAGACGTTCCTGTTGCCGCTCGGGCCGACGCTCGTCGAGGCGAACGGGATCGGCTCGGGGATGCGGGTGCTCGACGTCGCCGCCGGGACGGGGAACGCTTCGATCCCCGCTGCGCAGACCGGGGCGGAGGTGACCGCGAGCGACCTCACCCCGGAACTGCTCGACGCCGGTCGCGCCCGCGCCGAGGCCGCGGGGGTCGAGCTCGAGTGGGCCGTGGCCGACGCGGAGAACCTGCCCTTCGACGACGAGTCGTACGACGTCGTGATGTCCTCGATCGGGGCGATGTTCGCGCCCCACCACCAGGAGGTCGCCGACGAGCTCGTCCGGGTCTGCCGGCCTGGCGGGACGATCGGGCTCCTGAGCTGGACGCCGGAGGGCATGATCGGCGCCCTGTTCCGGACCATGAAGCCGTTCGCGCCTCCGCCGCCGCCGGGCGCCCAGCCGGCCCCCCTGTGGGGGAGCGAGGATCACCTGGCCGAGCTGTTCGGCGACCGGGTCGAGTGGGGCAGGCGCGAGCGCCAGATGCTCGAGATCACCGCCTTCGAGCAGGCTCACGATTACGGCGCGCATTTCAAGTCGTACTACGGACCGACGATCGCCGCCCGAGCCAACGCCGAGAAGGACGGCAAGGCCGAGGAGTTCGACCGGTCGGTGGACGAGTTCTGTGACGAGTGGAACCTGAGCGGGGACGGACCGGCCCGGTTCGAGCAGGAGTACCTGCTCGCGGTCGGCAAGCGCTTCTAGCCGGTCGGATCGCGCCGCGGGCGCCTTCTGGCAGACTCGCGCCGTGGCCCGCAGCTACGACCGCACCAACGCAGAGCACCGCCCGGTCTCGATCGAGCCCGGGTTCGTGCGCACGGCCACCGGCTCCTGCCTGTACGAGCAGGGCGAGACGCGGGTGATCTGCACCGCCTCGGTCTCGGCCAAGGTGCCGCGCTGGCTCGAGGGCAAGGGCCGCGGCTGGGTGACCGCCGAGTACGCGATGTTGCCGGCCTCGACCGGGGAGCGCAAGGAGCGCGACTCCAAGAAGGGTCGTCCCGACGGGCGCGGGACCGAGATCCAGCGGCTGATCGGGCGGGCGCTGCGCGGCGTCGTCGACCTGACCGCGCTGCCGGACCGCTCGGTCTACGTCGACTGCGACGTGCTCCAGGCCGACGGCGGCACCCGCTGCGCCTCGATCACGGGCGGCTACATCGCCCTGCGCCTGGCGACCCAGTCGCTGCTGGAGGCGGGGGATCTGGAGCGCGACCCGCTGAGCGGCTCGGTGGCCGCGATCTCCTGCGGGGTGGTCGGCGGCGAGCTGCTCTGCGACCTCGACTACTCCGAGGACTCGACCGCCGAGGTCGATGCCAACATCGTGATGACCGGCGACGGGGGGCTGGTCGAGGTGCAGGCGACCGCGGAGCGGACGCCGGTCTCGAGGGCCTCGCTCAACGAGCTGCTCGAGCTCGCCGAGCCGTCGATCGCGAAGCTGCGCGAGGCCCAGGCCGAGGCCTGCGGCGGCCCGCTGCCGGGCTGATGGCGGACGCACCCGGGCTGCCGCGGCTGGTCGTCGCGACTCGCAACGAGCACAAGCTGCGCGAGCTGGCCGAGATCCTCACCGACCTCGAGCTCGTCCCGCTCCCGCCGGGTGTCGTGATGCCGCCCGAGACCGGGACCACCTACGCCGACAACGCCCTGATCAAGGCTCGCGCCAGCCACGAGGCGACCGGCGAGCCGACGATCGCCGACGACTCCGGGATCTCGGTCACCGCGCTCGGCGGCAACCCCGGGGTCCATTCGGCGCGCTTCGCCGGCCCCGACGCCACCGACGAGCAGAACCTCGACCTGCTGATCAGCCAGGTCGCCCGCCACGAGGATCGCTCGGCCGCCTACGTCTGCGTGATCGCCCACATCAACGCCGCCGGCGAGGAGAGCCTGTTCGAGGGCCGCTGCGAGGGCACGCTGATCACCGAGCCCCGCGGCAGCGGCGGCTTCGGCTACGACCCCGCGTTCGTCCCGCTCGACACCGGCCCCGGCGACGAGCGCACGATGGCCGAGCTCGACCCCGACGAGAAGCACGCGATCAGCCACCGCGGCCGCGCCGCGCGGGCGCTCGCGGCGGCGCTCTCGGCGCGGGAATAGGGGCGGCGATGCTGCAGACCAAGAGCGCCGCCGCCGGCCTCTCGATCACCTCGAACGCGATCCTGATCGTGCTCAAGCTCGTCGCCGGGGCGATCACCGGATCGATCGCGATCATCACCGAGGCGGTGCACTCGGCGATCGACCTGCTCGCCTCGGTGGTCGCCTTCTTCAGCGTCCGCGCCGCCGACGAGCCCGCCGACCGCGAGCACCCCTACGGCCACGAGAAGGTCGAGAACCTGGCAGCGACGATCGAGGGGATGCTGATCCTGGTCGGCGCCGGGATCATCATCTTCGAGGCCACCCGGCGGCTGATGGTCGGCGCCGAGATCCAGGACCTCGGGGTCGGGATCGCGGTGATCGCCGTCTCGGCGGGCGCCAACCTCGGCGTCTCCACGTTTTTGTACCGGCGCGCGCGTGAGCTCGAGTCGCCGGCGCTCGAGGGCGACGCGGCCCATCTGCGCACCGACGTCCTCACCTCGCTTGGGGTGCTGGTCGGCCTGCTCCTGGTCCAGATCACCGGCGAGCCCGCCTTCGACGCGATCGCGGCGCTCGCGGTCGCCGGAGCGATCGTCGTCGCCGGCGTGCGGATCATCACCCGCTCCGGCCGGGTCCTGGTCGACGAGTCGCTGCCGGCGCCCGAGCTCGACCGCGTCGAGGCGGCGATCGCCGCCGAGCGGGCCCGGACGCCCGAGATCGCCGGGTACCACAAGCTCCGAGCCCGCGGCGCCGGCGCTCGCCGCTACATCGACCTCCACCTCCAGTTCCACAGCGGGACCTCGCTCGAACACGCCCACGAGGTCGCCCACGCCGTGCGTCAGGCGATCGAGGCCGAGATCCCGCACTCCGAGGTGCTCATCCACACCGAGCCCGAGGAGTCATACCGGCCGCCGGAGGAGGCGGCGAAGGGGCCGTACCGCGCCGGGTAGGCGGCGCTCAGAAGAGGTTGATCGCCGCCGAGGCGCCCACCGCGCCGGAGACGATCGCGTAGCCGCTGTAGCCGCTGATCGCGAGCAGGATCGCGGCGATCGCGCAGACCGCGACGACCGTCAGCCACGAGGCTCGCTCCAGGGACACGCTCGGTATTGTCGTCAAAGTGCCGGATAGCCGCCCTAATGCCGCCCCGAGCGCGGCCGACGCCGAGGTCGCCGTCGCCCGGCTGGCATCGATGTCGGCCGACCTGCGCGGCTGCGTGATCCTCGATTCCGAGGGCCGGGCGCTCGCCGCCAGCGGCCCGATCGAGGGTTGGGCCGAGGCCGGCGGGGCGCTGCTCGAGGCCGCCGACGTCGCCGCCGGCCGGCCGGTCTCCCACGCTCACGTCGGCACCGAGGACGGCGAGGCTTTCGCCGTTCGCCACCGCGGCTTTGCCGTCGTCGCGGCCGCCGAGCGCTTCACGCTCGCCGGCCTGATGCTGTTCGACATCCGCGCCGTGCTTCGTGACCTCGCCCGCGTCCCGGCCTGATGCCGCCGAAGCCGCACCGCATCCTGCTCGACAGGGTCTCCGGCTACGCCGACGAGGCCTCGGCCTACCTGCGCCGCCGCCGGCTCACCCGCCGTCCCTTCGCCCGCGTCCACGGTCCCGGCGGGCGCAGCGTCGCCTGCTCGCCCGAGACCGAGGAGGGGCGCGAGCTCTTCCTCGCCGCCTCGCGGGTGATCGACGCCTCGCGCTGAGCCGGGCCGCCTCAGCCGGCGCTGAGCTGCACGGAGGCCGCCTGCAGCAGCCGCTTCGCCTCGCGCACGCCGGTCGACAGCGCCCCGTCGGCGTAGCCGATCCGCGCCCGGCTACTCGCTTCCCCGGCGAACAGGACCCGGCCGACGGGCCGGGCCAGCTCGTCGCAGGCGTCGAGCGTCGCGCCGACCGGGATCGAGGTGTAAGCGCCGCGGGTGAACGGGTCGCGCTGCCAGTTGGTCAGCTTCGAGGCGACCGGCGGCGGCAGCGTCCGCCCGAGCATCCGCTCGAGCACGGCCAGCGCCTCGGCGAGGATCCGGTGGGCGGGCAGCCGGTAGGTGTCGCGGGCGAAGTGTGCGGAGGAGAAGGCGACCAGGGTCGGCAGGCCGGCGATCCGCTGCAGGTCGATCCACAGCGGGAACTCCATCGAGACGCGCTCGGAGAGGTAGAGCATGTGCGTCTTCAGGTCGTCCTCCCAAAACGGCTCGGCGAAGGTCAACGCCACCTTCTCGAACTGGCCCGCCCACGGCGCCCGGATCGCTCGCCGCTTCGACGCCGGCAGACCGGGGGCGAACTCGACGTCGCCGTGCTGGAGCACGCCCAGCGGCAGGGTCACGATCGCGTGCGAGCCCCGGTAGGTGCGCCGGCGGCCCGTCCTGCGGTCGTGGGCGATCACCGCGACGCCGTCCGAGCGGCGCTCGATCCGCCGCACCCACTGGCCCAGGCGCACGTCGGTGTCCCCGGCCATCGCCTTGACCAGGCCGATGTAGCCCCCCTTCGGGAAGTTGCCCTCGCCGACGCCGGTGTAGACGGGGTCGTAGTTGGCGGTGTAGGGGAAGGAGAGCTTGCGCCAGTCGATCGCGTCGGTCTGCTGGAGGACGACGCGGAGCAGGAACTCGGCTCGTCGCCGGGCGTCGCCGCTCAGCCCCTGGTCGTCGAGGTAGAGCTCGGCGCCGTCGCGCGCCGAGGCGTCGGGGCCGAGCCGGCCGCTGAGGTCGGGCTCCTGCTGCTCGAAGTCGAGCAGCTGGGCAAACGTCTGGAGCGCGTCGGCGGTCGGCACCTCCGCGTTCGTGAGCCCGTCGAAGAACCGAAACCGCGCCGCGTCGGCCTCGATGTCGGCGTTCAGCTGGCTGATTCCGACCTGGTCGGCGAAGGTCGTCATCGGATTGCCGACCGGCTCGTGGATCCACGAGCAGCCGAGGTCGACCGGCGAGCCGCCGACGTCGACGGTCCGCGCCCGTCCGCCGATTCGGTCGCGCCCCTCCAGCACGAGGCAGTCGACGCCGGCGTTGCGAAGCGCGTTCGCCGCCGTCAGGCCGGCCCAGCCGGCGCCGACGATCAGCACCCGCTCGGGATCGCCCCGAACCTGGACGGGAATGTCCGTGTTGCCGTCGTCGTACTCCTGCGTCGACCCCGCCGCGGCGAGCGCCGCCAGCGGGCCGCGATACGCGCTCGCCAGCGCCGTGCCGGCAGCCGTGGCGAGCAGCCGGCGCCGGGTGAGCGCGTGCCCTCGGATATCCGGCTGCAACGTCACGGGCGCCGGATTATCGGCGGTACGCTCGGGTTCTGATGCACCTGCGCAAGCTGATCCTGCTCGCCCTCGCCGCGCTCGCCTGCGCGGCGGCGATCGCGACCTCGGGCGCCTCGGTCAAGCCCGGCTCGCTGGGGTCCGACTGCGGAGTCTTTCCCCGGCCCGCCAACGACGTCCCCGCCGACGCGGCCTCGCTCGACGACCAGCGCGCCTGGAACCAGGACATCTCAAACGCCCCGGTCGACCCCCGCTCCGATCAGATCATCGACTCGATCAACTCCAACGGCGGCGACATGCTGCACCCGGACTTCGGCTCGCCGCGCCAGTACGGGATCCCCTACAAGGTCGTCGGCAAGGGGGCGAAGCGGGTCAAGGTCCACTTCACCGCCTACGGCGACGAGTCCGACCACGGCAAGTACCGGATCCCGCTCAACGCCCCGATCGAGGGCGGATCGAGCTCGGACGGCGACCGCCACGTGATCGTCTACGACAAGGCGCGCTGCCTGCTCTACGAGCTCGGCCGCGGCTTCCCGCGCAAGTCCCAGCACCGCTGGGACGCCACCGTCGGCGTGATCTGGGACCTGACCAGCGCCGGCCTGCGCCCCGACGGCTACACCTCCGCCGATGCCGCCGGGCTGCCGATCTTCCCCGGGCTGGTTCGCTACGACGAGGTCGCCGCCGGCCACGTCGACCACGCGATCCGGGTCACCTTCGACACCACCCGCGACGGCTGGATCCACCCCGCCTCCCACTGCGCCGGCTCGAGCCAGTCAGCCGACGCGCCGCCGATGGGGATGCGCTTCCGGCTCAAGTCCGGCTACGACATCTCCGGCATCACCGGCCAGGCACGGGTGATCGCCGAGGCGATGAAGCAGCAGTACGGCTTCTTCAACGCCGACAACGGCTCCAACTGGTACTTCCAGGGCAGCTCGGACCCGCGCTGGGACGACGACAGCCTCAACCAGCTGAAGGAGATCCCGGGCTCGGCGTTCGAGGTGGTTCGCTCGCAGGCGGACTTCCACGCCTGTTGAGCAACCAGGCGACGATGCCGGAGAGCGCGTAGAGCAGCGAGCCGTAGATGCAGGCGAACTTGGCGATCGCGGCGAGGAAGGCGAGCTGCGGCCACGGCGACGCCGGGTGCCCCCAGAGCGAGATCCCGAGCCCGAGGTTCTCGATGTAGTCGTAGCCCGCGGCGGCGAAGGCGGCCCAGGCCATCGCGATCCCGACCCGCGCGGGCCCCGGATTCCCCCGCCGTCGCCAGGCGCCGGCGGCGGCGACGCAGAGGCCGGCGAGCGCGGCGGCGTAGATCGCCGGGTAGACGAGGTCGAAGGTCTGGATCGCCTTCGCGTCGTCGATCACCCCCTCGGTGCGCCAGGTGGCGAGGATCTCGTCGGCGCGATCGACCGAGCCGGCGAGCTCGAACTGGACGATCCCGTCGCCGGTCTCGTCCTCGTGCAGCGGCTTGACGACGAACCCGCCGGCGACCGGCAGGACCGCCGCGATCGTCACGCAGATCAGCGCCGGCCGGCGGTGCCGCCGCGGCCGGCGCTCGAAGGGGTGGCTGAGGGCGATGGTGGTCAGAGGGGTGGGGTGCGGCGCAGCGGGTAGTGGAGAGACATGGATGTTTTCACGCTTATCGTCATCGCCGGGATCGTTCTCCTGGTGCTCGTCTTCCTCGCGATCGGCGCCTGGCACCCCGCCCGGGCGCTGGAGATCACCGACTCCGACCGCCAGCAGCGGTGGGCGACGCAGGCTGAGATCGAGGAGCGCGAGGTCGGCGAAATGGTCGAGGGCCAGAACGCCTACCGCCGCGCCCGCGGCGACAGTGAGATCACGGTCCGCGACGCGCAGCGCGCGGCGGCCGAGCGCCAGCGCGAGAGCATTGCCCGCACCCGCGGCGAGTAGCCGGCGCAGTCACCCTGGCGTTGGCTGACGGGTCGTATAGTCGCGGCGTGAACGGCGTGAACGGCGGGATCAGCGGGCATCTGCGCTCGAACGCGGTCGGATATGTGGCGCTCTTCATCGCCCTCGGCGGGGCCGCCTACGCGGCCGGCCTGGCCAAGGACAGCGTCAAGGCCAAGCAGATCAAGCAGGGGGCAGTGCGCAGCGCGGAGGTCAAGGACCACAGCCTGACCGGCGCCGACATCCAGGAAGCGACCCTCGACCTCCCCGCCCAGGGATTACTCGACAAGCTGAAGACCGTCGACGGCGCCGGCTCGGGGCTCTCCGCCGACTCCCTCGACGACCTCGACTCGACCAACCTCTATACGAAGACCGACTCGGACACTCGTTTCCCCCTGGCCGACGAGAGCGTCTCGATGATCACCGCGACCTCGACCAGCTCCTACATCCCGTTCGTCGACTTCGCCGAGCTCGACATGGCCTGCGACGCCGGCGGCGTGCCCTCGGTCTCGCTGAAGAACATCTCGACCGCCAACCTGCGCGTCTACACCGACACCGGCTTGCCGGACCCCCTGCTCAACGCGCCCCTGAACAGCAACGCGAGCACGGCGGCGACCTCAGGCGCGCCCGCCGACAACACGGCCGACCACGTCACCTACCTCGCGCGCGGGCCCGGCGGCACGATGACGCTCGACGTCTGGGTCGAGAACCAGGGCGCCCCGAATGCCACCAACTGCCTGTTCAACATCCAGGTCGTCGGCCAGGGCATCGGGCTCACGCCCGCGAGTTAGACGAGCGCGGCGTTGCTGGCTGGCTTCAGGGGCGTCGCCGTGCCATTCGTCACTGACGGTAGTTTCGGCGGCGAACCGATCTCCCGTGCGATCCCGTAGAGGGTTCGGCCGTCCGAGCGGACGCACCAGACGAGCGGATGCCACGAGCCATCCTGCGCTCGGAAGCGGGTTTCAAAGTTCACGACCTCGGAGGGTTCGTTGCTCAGCGCCGCGGCGCTGATCGAGGTGGATTCCAGGTCGTCGGGGTGCACGAAATCGAGGTAGGGCTGCGCCATCAGCTCGTCGCGGCTGAAGCCAAGGCACCGCTCCCAGGCGCAGGTCAACTTCGTGAAATAGCCGTCGAGATTGGCCTCGGCGAGCAATTCCGGAACCTCCTCGGAATCGAGCGACGGGACCTCTCGCCAGCGGTCGAACTCGGCCGCCGCCAGGGGACGGGAGTAGTAGTACCCCTGCACGAGATCGCAGCCCATCTGGCGCAGGACGTCGAGCGTCTGGTGGTCTTCGACTCCCTCACCGACGACGCGCAGGCCCAGGGTGTGGGCGAGCTCGATCATCGCGCGCACCAGTGGACGTCGCTCGAGCGTCAGATTGGAGATGAACGACCGGTCCACCTTGAGCTCGGTGATCGGCAGCCGGCTCACCCTCGTCATCGACGAGTAGCCGGTCCCGAAGTCGTCGAGTGACACCTGCACTCCCAGCTTCGCGATCGCGTCGAGCGAGGCCGTCGCGTGATCCTCATCCTCGATCACCATCGTCTCGGTGATCTCCACGACCAGCAAGCGGGGCGGCAGGGCGTGCCGGACGAGAGCGGCATGGATGTCTTCCGCGAGGCTGGGCTCGGTCAGGCTCCAGGCCGAGAGGTTCACCGAGACCGGCAACTCCCGACCCTCGGCGAGCCAGACCGCAGCCTGGGCCGTCGCCCGGTCGAGGACGAACCTGGTCAGCGGCTCGATCAATCCGCTGCTCTCTGCCAGCGGCAGGAAGTCCGCGGGAGGGACCAGTTCCGTGCCCCGGCGCCAGCGCACGAGAGCCTCTGCGCCCCTGAGGCACCCAGTCTTGGTCTCGACGATCGGCTGGTAGTGGACCTCCAGCTGGCGCTGCTGGATCGCAACTCGAAGCTCGATCAGTCGCCGTCGCCGACCAGGCTCGAAGTTCTTTTCGGCCAGGCGGGCAAAGCGAACCACCAATGGCAGGAGGAGAAGCCAAACGAGCAGGCCGCCGCCGCCGATCGCCAAGTAGTAGCGGAGCTCGGTCGTGTTGATTCGCGCGGTAAGCGGGGCGAGCGGCTGGGTGAGCTCGAGCACGCCGTAGACCTTGGTGCCCCGCAGTAGTGGCACGTAGGCATCGAGGGTCGGCCCGTGGGCCCGATCGAGTGGATCGACCGTGCCGGTCTGCTTGGCGGCGACATCTTGGCCGATCAGGGCTGTGTGAATATCGGGCTCAATGGGCGGCCTCGTGCCGATCAGCGAGTGCTCGTCCGCGTAGATGATCCGGCCATTGGCGTTGATCAGGTGAAGGGCTGTCAGCGCGCCCTCGCTTCTTGCGTTGGCAAGCGCGCGGTCGGTCGCGCGGATTTGTGCCGGGCTGAAGCCATGTCTCATGCGACCTGGAGTCAGATTCGGAAGCCTGCCTCCGAGGGAGCCGATCAGATCGGCCCCCTGGACGGAGCTCGTCAGAACCTCGCTTTCGAGGCCGGCGCGGGCGTTCGCCGCGAGGCCGTAGGCAAAGGCGCCAATCGCCACGAGGACCAGGGCGCTCGTGAGCACGATCACCCGGCGCGAGCGCCTGCCGCTGGCCCCTTTGATTCGCGACGACCCGCTGGATTTCCACGGCAACGTCAGCTCAGCGGCGACGCGCGCTTTGTTGATGGCGTGTCGCATCTCAACACTTCCATCGGGATAAGCGCCGACAAGCTGGAGGGCCGGAGCGCGCAGAGTCGTTCGCCAAGCGGTCCCGCCACGCCTGGCCAGGCGCCGCCTCGGCGCCTCGGCTAACGCTGCTCGGGCGGCGCTTTAGCCGTCGCGCAGGGCGATGATCCCGCCGATCACGCCCAAATACGCGGTGCCTCGGGGCCGAGCGCGAGCCCGGCGCAGTTGTTGTTGAAGGAGAGGCCCGAGCCCGCGTATTGGCTCCGTCGATGCGGACGAAGCCCGGCTCGGTCACGGCCCCCCCGGTAGGCCCGAAGGGGTCCTGGTAGCCGTAGTTGTTTTCGACCAGCAGCGATCGCCCAGCGGTGATGATCGAGTTCTCGGTCGCGCTCGCCCCGACGCCGAAGATCGGCTCCTTGCAGACGACCCGCTTCTCGCCCTTCTTCAGCTTCTTCGCCGTCCGGTAGACGACCACGTCCATCGGGTCGGCGTTGTCGGTGATCGAGACGAGGCCGTTGTCCGAGCGCCGGCTCAGGCGCCGTCGCTGGGCGCGAACGCTAGGGCGTCATCGAGCTATTGCTTCGGCGGCACGTCGGCTATGAACTGCCACAGGCCCCCGTACATGGAATTTCCCCACGTGCCGGCCAGAGTCGTCGCGTTGGACGGCATCGCTTGATCCAGAATTCCGGCCCCGTCGGTCCCGGTTCCGAGGGCTTCCAACGGTAGGTCAGAGCTGCTCGTCCCTTCGGGTGGCGGACAGGTCCTGGTCACCGTGTAGGTGGTGATCTCGTCGGCGACGTACGCGTCGTAGTGCAACAGGTCGGTGGTGATCTCCAGCACCCCGATATTCGGAGGGAGCGTCAGGCCCCACGGCGTATGCAGAGTGCTACCAGTGCCGCTTACGGGGCAGCCGTTGTCCGTGCCGGTTGCATGTTCGATGGTGCCGCCTGTCGCCTGCCAGGTGTACGCGGGAAAACCGCCGTTGCTGGCCTCGGTGCCCAGGTACTCGAACTTCATCCCGCCGGTGCTGGCATTGTCGAAGTTGGGGCCGCCGCCAGGACTGTGAAGCGAGGTGGACATCTGGGCCACGTTCCAGCGCAGCGGAACCACCGCGAAGTGGACGTGCTTGCTGCAGTTGTTGTCCTCGTTGGATTCCTTGATCGCGTCGTTGCTGTCCGCGCAGATGAATAGCTGGAACGGCCCGGGTGACGGGAACGCTTGCAGGAGGTTCTCCCCGCCGGAGGCCCCGTCTCCCGGGTCGAGCGCCGCGGCTGTCGGGGCGGAGGCTTTCGCGTCGTCGATGAATAGCTGCGCGCGACTCTTGGGCGCCTTTGCCTTGCCGATGTTCTTGACCGTGACGGTGTATCCGAACCGCGCCTTCCCGTCGTTTGTGAGGAGGGCGGTTGGGAAGCGCTTGTCGCTGTTCGGGCTCAGATCCTGGAACTCGAGGTCCTTGACCACGAGGTCCGGCTTCGGCTTCGGCTTGTGCTTCGGCGGTTTCGCGTCGGCGAGAGGGGCGGCCCAGATCGACGCCGCCGCCGCGACCGCAATCAGACCCACTGCCAGAACCGAAGGCCGTGCGTGATTCCGGATCAGCGGTCTCTGACGCTCAATGTCGATGGCCGCACGACCCTACTCCCCTACGAGCCGTCGCGCAGGGCAATGATCCCGCCGATCACGCCCAAATACGCGGTGCCGTCGGGGCCGAGCGCGAGCCCGGCGTAGTTGTTGTTGAAGGACAGCCCCGAGCCCGCGTATTGGGTCCAGACCGTCTTGCCGTTGCGCCAGTCGATCGCCGTCCAGTAGTAGCCCTGGGCGGCGTCGTCGGGTGGGCGCTGGTAGGTGTAGATCAGGCCCGTCTTGGTCGACAGCTTCGGCACCACGGTCGGCGAGCGCACCTCGCGGTTCGTCCATGCCGTCTTGCAGCCCGAGAGGTCCTTCCTCACGTCGACGCGGACGAAGCCCGGCTCGGTCACGGCTCCCGCGGTGGGCCCGAAGGGGTCCTGGTAGCCGTAGTTGTTTTCGACCAGCAGCGAGCGCCCGGCGGTGATGATCGAGTTCTCGGTCGCGCTCGCCCCGACGCCGAAGATCGGCTCCTTGCAGACGACTCGCTTCTCGCCCTTCTTCAGCTTCTTCGCCGTCCGGTAGACGACCACGTCCATCGGGTCGGCGTTGTCGGTGATCGAGACCAGGCCGTTGTCCATCAGCGTCGGCGTCGTCCCCGAGCCGGCGTCGACCTGGCTCGGCTTGACGATCCCGGAGTTCGGATAGCCCTTCTGCCAGACGACCTTCGGCATCCCGCTGCCTGTCGCCTTGAACCGGTACATGCGCTTGTCGGAGACGATGTAGACGCCGTCCTCCCCGACCGCGAACGAGTTCTCGATCTCCTCGTTCATCGTCTTCACCTTCATCGCGCCGGTCTTCGTGTTCAGGGTCCCGACCTTGCCGTTGTTCTTGGAGACGAACCAGATCAGGCCGTTGAAGTCCGGCAGCGCCGAGCTGATCCGCTCGGTGTCCTCGTCGAGCACCGGGGTGAGGTCGTAGTCGGACTCGAGCGTCAGCGTGTTGCCGTCCGGGCCCTCGCTGAGGACGAAGATGTGGTCGGTCTTCGTCGCCACCGTGATCCGGTCCTTGTTGTCGACGAAGAAATAGCCGCCCCCGGTGAAGTTCTGGTACTCCTTGGTCCCGGGCGCGTTGGGGGCCGTCGGCAGCACGTAGGAGGAGATCTGCGCGAGCGTGCTCGGGTCGATCAGCCGCGCCGTCGGCGGCGCCACCGACGACGGGCAGATGCTGAGGATCCGGCCCTGCGAGTCGAAGGTGATCGACCCGCACAGCGACGGCGGGAAGCTGCCGGAGCTGGTCTGCAGGTTGTTGCCGAGCGGGCCCTTGCGCTGATAGGCGTCGGTCATCCACGTGTCGTTGTGGATGTTCGAGTTCGGGTTCGAGGTCATGTACGGGTTCTGGGGCGCGATCGTCGGGTCCTTGATCTTGTGCGCCTTCGCCGCCGCGCCGCTGTGGGCGGGCAGCGAGGGGGTGCCGGTGTCGATGATCGGCAGCGCGGAGGCGCTCGCGCTAAGCGCGAGGGCGCCGGTGCCGGCGAGTAGGGCGACGATCGATCCGCGCATCCGCGGCTAAGTATCTCTGCCCGCGAGCGCCAGCGCGAGCGCGTCCAGCAGCGAGCCGGTGCCCTGCTCGCGCAGGGTCGGGTCATCGACACCGTCGAAGAAGGCGCCGTGCTCGGTCACGGTCAGCCGGGTGCCTTCACCGTCGGGCCTCAGCTCGACCGTCGCCAGCGACACCGACATCCGCCTCTCGTCGCTGAGCATCTCGTACGTGTAGACGATGCGCTCGTTCGCGACGATGTCCCAGTAGATCGCCCTGTAGGTGATCACCGGGCCGCCCGGCGGGCCGCCGACGTTGGTCTCCACTCCGCCGGCGCGGAAGTCGAGCTCGTGGGTCGCCGCCTCCCATTCGTCCGGGCCCTTGAACCAGCGGACCTTGGCGGCCGGGTCGGCCCAGGCCGCGAACACCTTGGCCGGCGAGGCCTCGTAGCGGCGCTCGATCGTGAACGAGGCGTGTTCGATCGAGCGCTCAGCCATCGCGCCCCGCAAGGTAATCGCCCAGGCGGTCCAGGCGCCGCTCCCATCCGGCCCGCCGCTGCTCGATCCAGCGCTCGGCCGGGCCCAGCGCCTCGACCTCGATCGTGCAGGTCCGGACCCGCCCGACCTTGTCGGAGCGCACCAGGCCGCTCTCCTCCAGCACCTGCAGGTGCTGGAGCACGGCCGGGAGCGAGATCGGCAGCGGCTCGGCGAGATCGCTCACCGTCGCCGAGCCCTGCGAGAGCCGCTCGACGATCGACCTGCGGCTCGGGTCGGCGAGCGCGTGAAAGACGCGATCGAGGGGCGGCCGTTGCTTAATCATCTACTTAAGTATATTCCCGCCCGAGGTCGAGAAGGAAGGGACAGATGAGCAAGCTCAGGTTGAACATGAACATGTCGCTCGACGGCTTCGTCGCCGCCCCCGGGCAGAGCGCCGAGAACCCGTTCGGGGTCGGCGGGATGCAGCTCAACGAGTGGCTGTTCCCACTCCGGATCTTCCGCGAGATGGGCGGGGACGAGGGCGGCGAGGTCAACGCCAGCAGCCCGATCGTCGCCGGCTGGCTGGAGAACGTCGGCGCGACGGTGATGGGGCGCAACATGTTCGGCGGCGGTCCGGGCCCGTGGCCCGAGGATCCGCCGTGGGACGGCTTCTGGGGCGAGGAGCCGCCGTACCACCACCCGGTGTTCGTGCTCACGAACCACCCGCGCGAACCGCTGGAGATGCAGGGCGGGACGACCTTCCACTTCGTCACCGACGGGATCGAGTCCGCGCTCGAGCAGGCCCGCGACGCGGCCGGAGACCAGGACGTCTCGCTGGGGGGCGGCGCCAATGCGGTCCAGCAGTACCTGGCCGCGGGGCTGCTCGACGAGATCCTGATCGCCGTGGTGCCGATCTTCCTCGGCAGCGGCGAGCGCCCGTTCGACAACCTCGGCGACGCGAGGCCGAAGCTCGAGCAGATCCAGGTGGTCGAGGCGCCCGGCGTCACGCACCTTCGCTACCGCGTGAGCTGACAGTTCATCACCGCGGGCGGCCGTCGCGTCATGATCGCGGCCCATGGACGAGGCGATCCTGGAGCGGCGCCGGCGGCGACGCGATGCGGAGCGCCGCCGCCGGGCGGCCCGCAGGCGGCGCAACCTGCTGGTGGGCGCCGCCGGGCTCTCGTTCGTCCTCGGGATCGCGATCGGCGCCGGACAAGCCGAGCCGACGACCGCCGGCGAGCGCTCGGTCTCCGCGAGCGCCTCGGCGGCCCCGATCCCCGCCGACGTCCCCACGGTCGAGAACTTCCACAAGCCGGTCCCGATCCTCATGTACCACGCCATCTCGCCGGCGCCGCCCGGTGCGGCGCTGCCCGGACTGTTCGTCCCGGAGGGCGAGTTCGAGGCGCAGATGAAGTGGCTGCGCGACCACGGCTACAACGGCGTCACCCTGGCCCAGGTCTTCGCGGCCTGGAACGAGGGGAACCCGATCGCCAAGCACCCGGTCGTCATTTCGTTCGATGACGGCCTCGAGAGCCAATACGTCGGCGCCCGGCCGATGCTCGAGAAGCTGGGCTGGCCGGGGGTGCTGAACCTTGCGATCTCACACCTGGAATCCGGCGATCTCACGAACGAGCAGGTGGGGGAGCTGATCAACGAGGGCTGGGAGCTCGACGACCACGCCTTCAGCCACGTCGACCTGACCGAGGACGGCGTCGACCTCGGCTATGAGATCGCCGATTCGCGCGCCTACCTGCAGGACACCTTCGGCGTCGCGGTCGACTTCTTCTGCTACCCGGCGGGCGACTACAACGCCGACGTCGTCGCTGCCGTCAAGGACGCCGGCTACCTGGGGGCGACGACGACGCACGAGGGCCTCGCCTCGCCCGACCAGTCGCCGTTCGAGCTCGAGCGGATCAGGGTCGAGCCGGGCGACGGGGCGGACGGGTTGGCGGCGAAGCTCGCGGACGTACCCGGCTGAGCTTGCATCCGGCGAAAGCCGTGCGCCATTCGTGACGCCATCGCTCCGCGACGGCCTGGTCCGTCGATCGGTCCTCAGTCGCGACTGAAGGCCCTGCCGCTAGCGCGGCGCGACTGCGACGATCGTCATGCCGCCCTCGGGGCGGCCGCCCTCGTCGAACTGCGCGCCGTGGAGGACCACCGCGCTGCCCTCTTCGATGTTGGAGTGGTCGAAGCCGAGCAGCAGGTGGGTCGGCCGCGGGCCGAGCTCGACCGATCCGGCGGCGAGCAGCAGGTCCTCGCGGAAGACACCCTGGCCGAGGCCCGACTCCTCGCCGAACGTCCCGCCCAGGAGCTTCCCCGGGCTGACCTGCTCGACCTTCGACCCGGCGGCGGCGAGCTCGATCGTCTTGGGCGGCTCCTTCGAGAACCCGCGCGACTTCGCGGCCTCGAGCCCCTTCTCCAGCCCGCCGACCACCTCGCGGCTCGGGTCGGGGTCGAACGCCCAGACCACGAAATGCTTCCCGCGCTTGCCCCCGGCGGCGAGCGTGAGCAGGTTCTCCCACCACAGACCGTCCGCGGGGTCGCGCCTGCGTGGGTCCCCCGGCGTGCCCGCGCCGCTCTTATTGCCCTTCTTCATGTGCTTGGTCGTGGCGAGGATCTCGATGTTGTGCTGCGCCTCGTGCTGTTCGTTCGCCACGTCGAACGGCGACGTCGGCGGCGTCACGCTCTCCGGGAACGCGCGCACGATCAGGCAGCGGTGGCCCGGGCCGTCGGGCTGGGCGGCGCTCGACGACGGGGTCCAGGAGAACGTGGTCGTGCCG